>CAVPOU010000021.1:0-28307 GCA_963707125.1 uncultured delta proteobacterium
GGTTGGAATTGAAATAGCGTGGATCTCCGGTGACCTCTTCCCCCACCCAGTCCGGCTTGGTGAATGGTTGATCTTCGCTCTCCAATTCCACTTCAGCAATGATTAAGCCCCGGTTTTCCGCGAGGAATTCGTCGATTTCCCAAACAACTCCTCCCTCCTCCACCCGATAACGGTCTTTCTCAATCAGGGGTATCTCGCAGAGGTTCAGCAATTCCTTTGCGTCCTCGCAGGGGATCTCGTATTCGAATTCCAGGCGGGTTGCCCCAACCGCCATTCCCTTGATCGTCAAGTAGGCCTTATCACCCGCGGTGCGTACACGGACAGTTCTCCCTTTAGCGCTGCTCAAATACCCCTGACGCAGCCTCATGGCTCCGGCACGGCGCCAGGCAGATCCTTTTATCAGAAACTTCCTTTCGATTTCCCTGGCCATATCCCTCTCATTCAATTAGTCGGCCAGATTTTTTGAACTTTGTCCCAAAGGTTTTGATACGACCTTGAAGCCTCTGATCCGGGAGAGAAGACCTCAACCGGCTCGCGGTGAAGTCCCATTTTTTCGACTTGGGCCAGATAAGGAATAGGGCTTTCTAAAACGCCCTTGAGCATCTTTGGCGCTGTAGCGATCAGTTCCCGGTGCATTTTTTTATGGCGATCGACCATGGAAAAGAAAACGTAAATCCTGCCCACATCAAAATTCTTTTTTTTGCAGAAAGACAATAATTGTCGATGGGTTCGCAAAGACAGAGTCGTCGGTATCAACGGGACAAGGGTAAAGTCGGCAGCGTTGAATATATTTTCGGCCAGAATACTGATCGTGACCGGGCAGTCCAGCAGGATGAGGTCGTACTCATCCCTAAAAGGGGCTAATATTCTTCTGAGCCTTTTTTGGGGACGCTTGAGTTTATTAAACCTTATGTCCAAGTTGCGCAGAGAGAAATCGGCCGGCAGCAAATCCAGATTTTCATAATCCGTGCGTTTAACGCTTTTAAAAACCTGCTTGCCCCCTTTAATCAACCCTTTTGCCCCGGATCTCAGTTTGGGTTTAACCCGAAAATAGTAAGTTGCAGAACCTTGCGGATCCAGATCGCAGAGAAGGGTTTTCATGCCGGTTCGTGCTGCCAGGTAGGATAAATTGACTGCCGCAGCGGTCTTGCCTACCCCCCCTTTGTTGCTATAGATGGCCAGTGTTGTCATGGGTCCTCAGAGATGTTTGCCCTGCGAAAAGATTTTGAAACAATTCCTTGTTTGCAGGCGCTGCAAAATCTGCAAAGGTTTCGGCAAACGCATTTTTAACGAGTTTCCGGTCCCCAGCCAACGCCCCGACCAGGCTGCCGATTGCCAAAAATATTTTTTCCGACCCCTCACGGTTTGCGGGCAACTGCCTGGCGACGGTCAGAAGATATTCTTCCTGTACCCGGAGGTCATTAAAGTCCCCCAAGTTGTCTTGCAGGCTCTTCAATTGTTCAATCAAGTTATTTATTGTTTCCGGGGGAAACAGGCTGGCGAAAAACTCCATCAGATATCGCAGTTTTTTGCAGTGAATTCTCAGGACATGCAGCATCTTATCATCGGCGCTTTCTGAGATCCGGTTGCCCGCTTTTACAACGCTCTGGTATTTCTTGCAGATTCTTTTTCGCGCCAAAGTGATTATAAAAACTTCGGCATTTGCTGCCGCCGGGGAATCCTGTGGCGATGCGTGCTAAAAATGTTTCCCAATGCTTAAGAATCGTTGCAACCCGTTTGGATTTCAATCCACGAATGACTTTCTGAAAAGCCTCTGATCGTTTCTTCCGCAAATAGTCAAACAAGGGCTCAATGTCATTGCGCAAGACCGGTGCAACCTTTGCTTTATAAGCCTCTTCCTTGAGAAGGTAGACATCCAAGTCCCGCAACTCATTGGTGAGTTTACCCACAAACGCGAAATCATTTCTTAAAACGTTCGGTGGTCTTCGCCGGGAAGACGGATCGAATCTGACCCAGTGCCGCGCGGGTTCTGCGGACAGCCACCCGGAAATCATGGATGAATTCCGTATCGATGTCCTTCTCGATGTGGACGGCGTTGACCTGTAGGACTCGCAACAAGAACCGTAAAATGACCTTTGCCGCCTCATCTGCGCGCATAGCCGGGTCGAGCTGAAAGGCCAGTTTGGAAGAGTAGCTGCCCGGGGTTTTATCAGAGGCCTTCAGTCCTTTGAAATAAATCTCATCTTCCGTGCTAACGGTAAGCCCCGCTTGTTCGAATCTTCGGGCTATTCTCTGAAAGTGTTTGGAATAGCCTCTAACCGGCTCCAGCCACAAATGAGCAGCCAGCGCGGGCGCATTTTTGTTGCGGGAAGATCGAATCTCTTCATAGACCAAGCGCACGACTGTTTTTCCTTCCCGATCCAAGAGACTATAAGGCATGGATCGGGAATGGATTTCAGCGAGCTTCAAAAGTGCGCGCACGTCAATGACCGCTGCCAACTGTTCTTTCAATCTGCTGGAGGGAAACTCCCAAACAAAAACGGGTACAGAGGGGATGGTAACGCTGTAAAGTATTTCTCTCTCGGACAGTTTGCGTAAGTGCAGCTTGTCGCCGCTGCTGTATAAAACGAGGGACTTATTGAACAAGCGCCAGTCGAAGGTATCATAGATCCGGACGGTTTCAGTCCTAACACGCTCTTTCTTCACTGTATAGGAATCGGACAATTCATGAATGAACTGTTCGACATCATATTCACCTGGCCGAGTGAATTTCGTTGGACCAAGTATGGGTTGTCGGTTTGCTAGAGAGAGCATCTTTACTTGGACATCCGCGCTCTCCGACCAGAAAGCCGGCGGCGACCGCGTTTCGGGGCGGAAAGATGTTTTTCGGGATACGTTCTGTAAAGATCCATAAACGCTTCTTGAGCAGCCCGGCGCTCCTCGCGTCTCCCGTGGTGACGAAGGGCGTAGCTGCTGTCGGGCTGCATATCCCATGCTGAGCAGTTGTCGTTTTCAAATACGCTCAGGATCTTCTCCAACTCCCCTTTGATATGGGGATCCTTCACAGGCATGATGCATTCCTTGCGGCTGAAAAGGTTGCGCCGCATCCAGTCGGCAGAGCCGATGAAGAATTCGGGATTGCCCCCATTTTCAAAACGATAGATGCGCCCGTGCTCCAGGAAGCGGCCGATCGTACTAAAGACGCGGATGTTCTTGGACAGGCCGGGAACCCCCGCACGCAGGCAGCATAAACCACGAACATTGAGACTGATCGGCACGCCCGCCTGGCCGGCGCGATAGAGTTCGCGGATAATGCGCGGATCCTGCAGCTGATTCATCTTGGCGCGAATGCCGCAAGGGCGACCCTTCTGCTTATGCAGAATCTCGCGTCGAAACAACTTGGTGAAGCGCCTGAACATATTGTCGGGAGCAACAAGAAGCCTTTTGTAGCCGGGAGACTTTATGGCGCCTGTCAACTCGTTGAACAGGGTCGCGACTTCGGTCCCCAGTTCCGGATCGCAGCTGAGAATGCCCAGGTCTTCGTAAATCCGGGCAGTGCCGGGGTGGTAGTTGCCCGTTCCCACATGGAAATAGTGACGAATGCCGTCCTTCTCCGCGCGCACGACCAGGGCCGATTTGACATGGGTCTTTAATCGCTCCATTCCATAAACGACATGCACACCCTCCCGCTCCAGCCGCTTGCCCCATGACATATTGGACGCCTCATCGAAGCGCGCGGTGATCTCCACCAGCGCCGACACCTGCTTTCCCCGTTGCGCTGCTTCGATCAGTGTCCGGAGGACCGGCGAATCGCTGTTGGTGCGATAGACCGTCAGCTTGATCGCCAACACCTGCGGGTCAATGGCCGCACACTTCAGGAAATGAAGAGTGGAGCTGTCAAAGCTGTGGTACGGATGGTGCAGCAGAATATCGCCTCGACGGATTTCATTAAATATCTCCTCTGGTTTGTCAGGATCCAGGCGGCGCACTCTAGGGTGGCTTACGGGCTCATGGGGCGGATCGCGCAGTTCCGGGTAACCGTTCACTTGGAATTTCATCAAATCAGCCAGACCCAGCAGGCCCTGTGTCGATTCGAGATCCTTTATGTCTGCCTTAAGCTGCTTGGCAATCCAGCGCTGAAGTTTTTCCGGCATTTCTTCGCTTACCTGGAGCCTCACGACGCCGGCAAACTTTCGGGCCGTCAGCTCGTTGGTCATCATGGCGATGATGGAGCCGGGTGTGAGATCGGTTTCCGGTCCTTGCAGGATGCCCCGCTCCCATGGGTCATCCTTGCCAATGCGGGTGACGCGGAAAAAATAACACTCGATGCCATGGGCCTTGTGAAATAAGAGTTTGAGGTTGGATGCGATCACCTGCTCTAAAGGAACAAAACCGGGATCCTTGGGCAGCGGTATCCAGCGCGGGAGGTTCGTCGGCACTTTGACCCGAACAAAACGGTTCTGTTTCTTCTTGGCATCTTTGACGATCACCGCAATGTTCAGTCCTAGGTTGGCTATGAAAGGAAAGGGATGGGAAACGTCTACGGCAAGCGGTGTCAGGACAGGACTCACGGATTTGCGGAAATACCGCTTCATTTGGGAAGACTGCTTTTTGTTGAGATCCTTGTAATTCAGGATTCGTATCCCGACTTTGGCCAAAGCCGGCAGCAGTTCATGATGAACGAGCCGCGAAACAAGGCGGCTCTGCTGATGCAGCTCCATTCGGCAGGCCCGCAGTTCCTCTTCCATACTCAGCCCACCGCGGGAGGGTTTGGCTTTTTTTATCCTGCGCTTGAGCCCACCCATGCGCTTCATCGCAAATTCATCATGAAGCATCCCCATGATGCCTGCGAACTTGATACGCTCAAGCAGGGGCGAGCCAGGATCCTCAACCAGCGCAAGAACGCGCCGTGCAAAACTGAGCCAGCTTAACTCTCGATTGATCAGGGCATCCGTTGAATCAAGCTTGATTTTTTTGGCTTTTGGAGCGGTTTTCGTCACCTTTTTCATAGACACATCCTTGAGGGCACAAATGCAGTTGAAAAAGGTCCTAACCCGGGTTAGATCCTTTATAAAAAATATTATGCTAGAGCACTGCAGAAATAGATGTCAACTCAAATTTCCTCTCCTTATTGGACCAAAGTCCAATATCTTTCCTGTTCTAATTCCCATAAATTCCCCATCATCGTCAAGGAATTACGGGGCGGGGTGTCAGAGCATTCCGCGCATGATTCGGTCTAATGAATGAGTAACGTTCAAAAGCGTTTACATGGGCTTACACAAAAGGGATCTCTTGCAACGAGCCACCCGTCGGACAGGGATGGGCCTTTTCTGAAGTGACTGGCGGGAGGGCGCCGTCTTTTCATGACTTATCTGTGGGGGAAGCCCCGGCCCCGAGCGAGCGCTCGGGGAACGGCGGAGGGGGCAGGTTTCCCTCGCAGATAAGTCGTAGAAAAGACCAGCCCGGGAGACTTGGAACGGAAGAAATGGCCCAGCCCTGTCCAGGTGTGGCGGTCCCATGTAAACACTTTTGAACGTTACCAATGGATGAAAGGATGAAACCCATGGCGATTTCCCCACTTGCAGGCAAACTTGCCCCAAAGGAGATGCTGGTCGACCTGGCCCGGCTCGAACGGAATTATTATGAGCGCCGGCCCGACGTGGGTGACCCTAACCAACTGGTCAGCTTCGGGACCAGTGGGCATAGGGGCTCATCGCTCCGCGGCACTTTCACCGAGGCCCACATTCTGGCCGTCACACAGGCCATCTGCGACTACCGGCGAAGCCAAGGCACGGACGGCCCGCTCTACATGGGCAAGGACACGCACGCGGCATCCGAGCCGGCCCAGCGCACGGCTCTCGAGGTCCTGGCCGCGAACAACGTGGAGACCGTCATCCAGAGAGACGCCGGCGTGACGCCGACGCCTGTCATCTCGCGGGCCATCCTCGTCTACAACCGCGGCCGAAAGGAGCACCTTGCGGACGGCATCGTCGTCACGCCGTCGCACAACCCGCCGGAGGACGGCGGCTTCAAGTACAACCCACCCAATGGGGGTCCGGCCGACACCGATGTGACGCGGTGGGTCCAGGACCGGGCCAACGGGCTGCTGGGAAAAAACAACGCCGGCGTAAAGCGTGTGCCGTTCCCCACGGCCATCAAGGCCGAGAGCACCCATCAGGAAGACTTTGTCGTGCCCTATGTCAAGGACCTGCGGAACGTCATTGACATGGACGCCATCCGCGCAGCCGGTCTCAAACTGGGCGTGGACCCGCTAGGCGGTGCCGCATGGCCCTACTGGGAGCCGATCAAGGCTATGTATGGTCTCGATATTACGGTGGTCAACACCACGGTGGACCCGAGGTTCAGCTTCATGACCGTCGATCATGACGGCAAGATCAGGATGGATTGTTCGAGCCCTTATGCAATGGCCGGATTGGTCGGACTGAAAGACCAGTTCGAAATCGCTTTCGCAAACGACGCCGATGCAGACCGACACGGCATTGTCACCCGCTCGATGGGACTGATGAACCCCAACCATTACCTTGCCGTGGCCATCCACTATCTCCTCACTCACCGGCCTGGATGGCCGGACGCAGCAATGGTTGGCAAGACCCTCGTCAGCAGTGGCCTCATCGACCGGGTGGTCGAAGCCCTTGGCCGCAAATTGTCGGAAGTGCCTGTTGGTTTTAAGTGGTTTGTAAAGGGGCTCTTGGACGGATCGACCTGTTTCGGCGCCGAGGAGAGTGCCGGGGCGAGCTTCCTGAGGCAGGACGGCACCGTGTGGACGACGGATAAAGACGGGCTGGTATTGAACCTGCTCGCGGCGGAGATCACGGCCCGCACGGGCAAGGACCCAGGCGAGCACTACAGCGAACTGACGAAGAAGTTGGGGACGCCGTACTATACGCGCATCGACGCGCCGGCGACCCCCGAGCAGAAGGCGAGGCTTCAGAAGTTGTCGGCTGAGGCCGTTGAGGAGTCGAACTTGGCAGGTGAACCGATCCTGGCCAAACTGATCAAAGCCCCTGGTAACAATGCCCCGATCGGCGGCTTAAAGGTTGTAGCCGCAAGCGGCTGGTTCGCAGCCCGGCCGTCCGGCACGGAGAACATTTACAAGATCTACGCTGAGAGCTTCAAAAACGAGAAACACCTGCAAGCGATTGTGTCCGAGGCCCAGCAGATCGTGAATAACGCCCTGGCCGGGTCTGGGAAACCTTAATTCGGGAAGAGGGGACAATCAGGATTACCGAGGGGGATGTTGACCGTGTTCAAACGGAGCGGCTTCCCGATCAAACAAGAATACGCTGAAGGGGTCGTGTATGTAACCCTGTCCCTCAGGGGAGAATGGCCAGACGAATGAGTTTGGCATGAAGAAAACCCGAGAAACTCTGAGACTTCGAGAAGCTCGTGAACAGCATGTTCCCTGGAAGAAGCTGGGTCCCACCTGAGCGGGCGACAATGGGGAACGGTGTGGTAGGATTACAGCTGACTGACCCCGTGGACATGCCAATCGCTACGTGTGCGGCAAACGTCGATGAGGCGCAGGATCGCCGGTACATGAGCCTGAATCAACTGCTCCGGCACGCGAAAACCGCCTGATTCATGAACTTATCTCTATCTGAACCAACTTGGTAATATAACCAAGGAGTTCTTCTGTCTCAGAAATCCATGGGAGCACTTGGGACTCTCCAAAGCTTACAAAATCAATATAGTCACCCTCTTGACGTCTCTCAAAAAGGTCATTGTAGATACGAGCCAAAACCTTCGGGATCTTCCCGGGCTTTACATACTGCCTATTGAAGAGGCTGCGGACACCCGCATGCTTGGAAGAGGACAGGCCGTCACGAACAAGAAGTGCAGAAATGCCATAGAAACAGGCATAGTAGAGCCGGTTCACGCAAGCATTCCACCGTCCAGCCCTAGCAAGTATGCGAGCGTCCTCCAGTGTCTCTTGCGCTCGCCCCAACCGGTAACGCACCAGATCCTTGCTCCATTCCATCACAGCCTGATCCCTTCCTGTTCCACTCGTCTGTGAAATGGTATCGACTGATAGAGATCGCTATGCCATTCTTCGCGACTGCGCACAATCGATGAGATGACTTCTCCATATTCCCATTCCACTTCATAGAGCCTGTGACGGATGGCATCCACCCGTTTGTCATCCAAATGACCACTCACCAAGATCAAGAAATCCCAATCGGATTCGGAAACGAACTCGCCACGGGAGCGGGAACCGTAAAGAATGATTTCGGCGTCGGGTTCGACTGCACGGACCGCGCCCTTGACTTGATCAAGCAACTCTTCTCGATCCATATCTAAACACCCCGCGTATGGAGAAATAAGCCGGTGGATCAAACAGCTATAAGCACTCTACCAAAATCAGGGCAAAACTTCAAGGCGAGTTGATAATCAGCAGAAAGAAGATTCGGATTGCTATTCGCTTGTCGAGAAACGCCGGGAACGCGGCGGGCTAATTGACACACCCCGACGAATGCCCGATGCTTCCACCCAAGTGACCCGAGTCTCTGTTATTCACTCGTCATTCATCCAAGATACCCTTATGCGTTGGATTTTGGGATGGATTCTATGAATTCAATTGACCACATCATCCGGATCATTGCTGAGAGCAGCGAGCCATTGCGCTTCGAATTCGGCGTCGCTGGGATCGGCATCTTCGGTTCCGTGGTGCGCGGGGAGCAGGGTGCTGGAAGTGATATCGACATCCTTGTCGAATTCGCGCGGCCCATTGGTTTTGTGCGGTTCATGCGCCTTGAAAAGCGCTTTGCCGAGCTGCTGGGGATGGCTGTCGATTTGGTGACCAAGAAAGCCCTCAAACCCCATATCGGAAAACGAATTTTGCAGAGGTTCGCTATGTCTGACGAGCGGACCCTCCTATTGGACCAAAGTCCAATAGCTTTTCCCTTTTGATTCCCTCAGAATTCAAATCATAGTTCTGATCCAAACGTTGTTCGGGAGAGGTTTTTATATCTGAAAGGAGGACATTATGAATGAGTTTGCAGATGCAGCCAAAGCCGGTGGCAACAAGATGACCATCTTCGGCGTCATCGCCATCATTCTCGGGATACTCGCCATGCTGGCGCCCGTGCTGACCGGGATGTGGGTCATAATCCTCGTGGGCGTGCTCGTCCTGATAGGCGGGATCGTCCGGATCATCTGGGCCCTTCAGGCGGGCAGTCTCGGCAAGGGGTTGCCGATGTTCGCCATCGGCGGGTTGACCTTGCTTTGCGGTATCGTGCTTTTAGCCCATCCGCTGTTCGCATCCGGCGTCCTGACGATCCTACTGGCGCTGTACTTCGTCCTTGACGGCATCTCTGAGATTGCGGCCAGTGTCCGGCTGCGACCGGGGGCTGGATGGGGCTGGATGCTGTTCGGAGGGATCGTATCGATCTGGCTCGGCATCATCATCTGGGGGCAGTTTCCTCTGTCTGGCCTGTGGGCCATCGGCATTTTGCTGGGCATCAAGCTGTTCTTCGTCGGCCTGATCATGCTCAAGGGCGGTTCCGCGGTGCGCTCGATGGCAAAGGAATAGAAAGAGGGCCGTCATAAGCACAACCAACACCCATCAGCGATCTCCCTTCGCCTGCAACGCTGGCAGCGAACATTGGATGAATGGGAACATCAGACCATCGGACACGCCTGACGGCGCGCCGCCTAACTCAAGCGTCTGCTTTAGTAATGACAAAATCTCCAAGAATATGATATACAGTTATCACGTGAGTCGAAACCATGAAACTCAAAGTGATTCTAGAACAAAGCGAAGAGGGCGGTTATACAGCCATTGTCCCTTCCTTGCCGGGATGCATCAGTGAGGGCGACACAAAGGAAGAAACCCTGAAGAATATTCGGAAAGCTATTGAACTGTTTCTTGAGCGTGTTGAAGATGACCAAATCATGACCGACAATGGAGAGATGGTCGAGTTGGCTGTATGACCAAGATTCCCAGCTTGCCCTATGACCAGGTCATCAAAGCGCTTCAACGGGGCGGATGGGTTGTCGTGAGGCAAAAAGGATTAATGGGACGTGAGGGTTCGATTTTACATTGACCCAGAAACGGCTATGCCCCATATTCATAGGCATGGAGTGCGCGAAGATGAAGCGGAGGACGTTCTGTCAAATCCCGGTGAAGATCGCCCTGGCGGAAGGAGGGTTCCAGGATCGCAATCGGGCAAACGGCAGCAGGGCGGTATCTGCGCATTATTTATGTACCAGACTCCGATCCGAACAGCGTTTTTGTGATTACCGCATATAAATTGAAAGGGAAACCTTTGGCCGCTTACCGAAGGCGGCGGCGCAGGAGAAAATCAAAATGAAAACAAATAAGTTCCCGCCGGGCTGGGATGAACATCGTGTGCGAAGAGTGCTTGAACATTATGAAGCGCAGACAGAAGACGAGGCGGTGGATTGCTGAAATCCCGGAGCTTCCCGGTGTCATGGTTTATGGGGATACCCGTAAGCAAGCCATTTCAAAGGCAGAAGCATTAGCTCTACGAGTCATGGCTGACCGATCGGAACATGATGAGGAGATTCCTGAGCTTACGAAGACCCGTCCCAGACATGAGTCGATGGCCGTCAACAAAAGCTCAACAGGTCCTAATGCGCTTGTGTCGCATGGTTGGACAATCAAGCGGCAGCACGGCACTTCACATCGTGTTCTTGCCCGTCCCGGTTGGCCTGATTACGTATTTGCATTCCATGATCGTGAAGAAATAGGCGCGAAGATGTTGCACGGATCGCCAAGCACACAGGCCTTACCCCTCAAGACTTGTGAGAACCCGCGAACCAATCAATCCAGCGGATGGCTTATAGGCGCCGCATTGCAGTCGTTCACTCACACCCTTTTTCCCAGGAAGCTATGAAGCGGGCCTGTCTCAAGTACCTTGCGTTTTCAGTAAACTCGATGAAGATCATTACCTATACTTATTACGGTAAGCACGTCAGCGATCTCCCTTCGCCTGCAAGGCTGGCAGCGAACATTGGATGAATAGGAACATCCGATGGTGTATGGAATGCCGGAGAGGGTTGTAATGATATAAAGAGAACGCCTGACGCTCCCCATTGGACCAAAGTCCAATAGATTTCCCCTTTCAATTCCTATAAATTCCGCATCATCTGCCCTGACCGGTCTCTTTCCACGGAGAAAATGTTTGGCTTATTGTCGCCCTCGGGGAATGGAGAAAAACTCTCGTCTTGAGGCGAAGACTTCAGTTTGGTTTTGCACCACGATGCAGGGACAAAGTTGCAAAGGCACATAGGCACAAAGAAAGAAAGGGACAAAGGCACAAAGAAGAGAGGGACAAAGGAATATAGTATAGTAGAATGGTTTTTCGGCTTTGTGCCTTTGCCACTCTGTCCCTTTGTCCCTCAAGCTGTCGGCTTCAGCCGACAGCAGTGGGCTGCCCAGGGAGTTTTCTCAGAAGAGGCGGAACTGGCATGCCTCAAAAGACAGGCACGGCCTATCGGGCAGACGATGACGAGCGGGGGGCCCTGGATAGAAAACGGAAATCATCCAAAGGAGGATAACCAATGAAAGTCATTATTGTTGGTGGAGTGGCCGGCGGTGCGTCATGTGCGGCGCGCCCGCGAAGGGGGATGATCAAGATGAAGAAAGGAGTGGTTCTTGTTCCGCTGATATCGTTGTTCTTCATCATTGCCGGGTGCGCAGATTATGGAAAACTCAGGCTCCAGTCCGGGCCGGGGGAGGCCATGACAATCCAGCAATTGAAAGAAAACTGGGAAAAATACCATATTCTAGCGACGGGCGTGGAACCGAATGTTCCTTCAGCGATCATTTTTGACCGCAAGGATGACGGTCGGGAAATCATCGGGGACAGATGGTGGGAGCTTAAAGACTTCAAGTGGGTTTCCGAGACGATAATGCGGATTGAAGCGCAAGTGCTTATTCAGCCGTATTATCCGAGGCTGTGGAAGATCCTTGGGCCTGATGAATATCTCTACGGCTACATGTTTACAGCGTGGGACCATGCGGTCATGCCCATCGGGGATGACAAGACCATGAGAGTCATGGATCTACCGATGCCTCCTTTTCTGGCAGTGGGTGGCCCGACCCCGAGAATGATCAACTAAAACGAACGTAACTACTCAGGTAGATAGACCGAAGGCTGAAGACTGAAGACAGCCTAGCCGCTGGCCGCCGGGGCGGCCACTTTGATCGAACAGGAAACTTCAAAATAAAACGAATATCGAACATCGAATAATGAATATCGAATGTCGAAGGAAGGTATTTGTCTATTTTGCAAAAAAAAGACTCAGTCAAACGAAACGACCCTTCGAAATTCTGCGGTTTGATATTCTGCTGTTCTGCGGTTCGCTGTTCCGGCCAGGTGAAGTTTCATACAAGAAGACTGAAGGCTGAGGACTGTTAGATCACTTCAGCCTTCAGCCTAAACACCTGAGCAGTTATCAGAGATAAAAAGATCCTATGATCAAGAAGATGATGCGCTTCTGGTCTGAAGAACGGAGCCTGACGACCCTCCTCGTGCTCCTGGCGATCAACATGTTCGTCCTTGAACCGGTGATCAGGGAGGAAGCGAGGATCGCATTTTTGAGAGGGGTGTTTTCCTCTCTGCTCCTGCTGGCGGGCCTTCTGACCATGACCCGTCATAAAACCCTCAGGATGCTTTTTGCCGTATTCGTCACGCTGGCGATGATGGTCCACTGGGCGAGGATTGCTTTCGGTACAAGAGCGCTCGTGGGCTGGGACGCATTCCTTTTGCTATTGTCCATGCTTGCACTCATGGTTATTGTTCTGGCGCAGGTCAACCGGAAAGGCCCTGTCACAGGACACCGCGTGAGGGGCGCTGTGGCAGGGTATTTGCTGTTAGGCTTGTCTTGTGCTTACGCCTATTTGTTGATCGATACTCTGATTCCAGGATCGTTTCAAATGTCGTCGGCGGATCTGCAGTCCAGGCAAGCTCAGTCTGATGCGTTTAACTATTTCAGCATCGTGACGCTCACCACCCTGGGGTACGGGGATATCACGGCCATTCACCCGGTGGCGCGATCGGTGGTCATGATCGAGGCCCTTCTGGGTCAACTTTACCCGGCCATTCTCATCGCGCGGCTGGTCACGTTGCAGATGGAGGCACGCAAGAAAAAAGAATAAGGGGAGGAAGCCGTTCCCATCTCGAAGGAAAAGTAAAAATCACACATCGAAAATCATTTTACAGAGGAGGTTTCATCGTGACAATGAAAGCAATCGTTTTTTTCTTGTCGATTTTCTTGACCCTGCCCGCGTTGGCTATGGCCGGTGCGGTGTCGGAAAAGGATTTTCGGGCTGAAACGACCCAGGACCTGATCAATTTATGCACCGCAGCTCCGGATGATCCTTTGTATCCTCACGCCATCAACTTCTGCCATGGATATCTGGTGGGCGCGTTTGCCTACTATGAGGCCGCTTCTTCGGGACCCAAAGGGACCAAACTGGTCTGCCCCCCCGAGCCTCGGCCCTCTCGCAATGAGACCATCAAGATGTTCATCGATTGGGTCAAGGCCCACCCGCAATATCTGAAGGACAAGCCGGTGGAGACGGAGTTCAGGTTCCTGATGGAAAAGTGGCCCTGCAAGCCTTGACTCGGCCTGTAACGAAGACCATTCAAGATGAAAAGAAGGAGGAGATCATGAAGAAAATATCACTTGTCGTTATATTGGCGATCGGCCTTATGGTTTTGGGATGTGCGGGCATGTCGGACACGGAGAAGCGCACCTTGGGCGGAGGCGCCATCGGCGCAGGCACCGGGGCATTGGTCGGGTCCATGGCCGGCAGCGCGGGCTGGGGGGCTGCGATAGGCGCTGCTACAGGGTTGGCCGGCGGCTACATCTATGACCAGCACGAGAAGTCCAAAGAATCCGCGTACAAGGAAGGGTACAAAGCCGGCCAGGACGGTTCCAAGAAGAGCCAGTAGCAGCTTTGTTCTTGAGAGTCTCACGCCCATTATGAAGGTCGGGCAAAATGAACAGGGGCGGCTTGCTGCGATTCATCTCGCCTGCCGTGAGGGGGCTTAGGCAAGATGTTTCTCCCTTTGAAGATAGGAAGCAGGATGGTCCTGGTGGATAAGCATGAGCGGTGGCGGGTAGTCGCGTTCGAGCAACGGAGGCTGTCGATGTCGATCACGGTCAGGCTTCTGATGACGGCGATAGGTTTCATGCTCTTGCTGGCCTGGGAAATAGCTCCAGTCTTGGCGCAGGAGGGCATATACCAGGAAGAACCGACACCCACTTCCGTCGAGGAAAATGTCTCCCCGATCGGACGTTCCTTTGTCGAGAAAGAGGTTGTGCCGGGGGTCTTTCCACAGCTCAAAGAAGAGCTGAAGGATACCGATCCTTTTTTCCGGGACACCAAGCTCGATATTAACCTGAGAACCTATTACTTTTACCGCGACAACTATCCCAATTCCAACCCCCAGATCAACGAAGCCTGGGCGATCGGTGGGGCTGCCTCTTACAAGTCTGGGTGGTTTCTCAATCATTTCGGAGTGGGTGCCGTGTACTACCTCTCCGAACCGCTCTACGCCCCTGAGGACCGGGACGGCACGCAGCTCCTGAGACCCGGTCAGAAATCTATCTCCGTTCTGGGCCAGCTCTACGGGAGAGTGAAGCTTATCGAAGAGAATTACCTTAACCTTTACCGGTACGAATACAACACGCCATACATTAACAAAGACGACGGCCGCATGATCCCGAAGACGTTCGAGGGGTACACGTTCCAGGGATCTTCAGGGGGCAAGGACGGCGCTCCCGGCTTCAGATATGGGGGAGGGTACATCACGAAAATAAAGGAGCGCAACTCGGAGGATTTCGTTTGGATGTCCCAGGACGCCGGAGCGCCTGTGAACACGGGAGTGGAATTCGGAGGGGCTCTCTTTTCTCTGGGCCGCTTCTCCATAGGGGCGATTGACTACTACTGCGAGGATACGATCAACATCGGTTACGCAGAGGCCAAGTACACCTGGCCAGTGACCCAGAAACTCGGCCTTCTTTTCGCCGCTCAGTTCACGGATCAGAGGAGCGTAGGGGACGACGCTTTAAAGGGATATGGTTTCTCGGTTAACCAGGTCGGAGTGAAGACAGAAATGAGCTATAGCGGCGCCCTACTCTCCCTGGCCTTCACGACCGACACCAGCGGGGCCGACCTGCAGAATCCCTGGAGCAGCTATCCGGGTTACACCAGCGTGCAGGTGAAGGATTTCAATCGGGCAAAAGAGAAAGCCTTTCTTGTGAAGGCGGCATACGACTTCACGGCCCTTGGTCTCGAAGGAGTGACGGCTTACGCTCTGTTTGTCCACGGATGGGACAGGATCAATCCCTCCACGGGACGGGATGTGTCCAACGAAAACGAGCTGGACCTAGATCTCCAGTGGAAACCGAAGTCGGGATTTTTCAAGAATTTCTGGCCACGTGTGCGCTATGGCGTCGTGCACCAGTACGAGGGGGAGAAGAATTACATTCACGACTTCCGCATTATCCTGAACTATGACCTCCCTGTGCTGTGATGCGCTTATTGAGGTAGCTTTGTGGCAAACGATTCTTTCAGAGTGAGTAAGTACTCAGGTAGATAGACTGAAGGCTGAAGACTGAAGACAGCCTAGCCGCTGGCCGCCGGGGCGGCCACTTTGATCGAACAGGAAACTTCAAAATAAAACGAATATCGAACATCGAATAATGAATATCGAATGTCGAAGGAAGGTATTTGTCTATTTTGCAAAAAAAAGACTCAGTCAAACGAAACGACCCTTCGAAATTCTGCGGTTTGATATTCTGCTGTTCTGCGGTTCGCTGTTCCGGCCAGGTGAAGTTTCATACAAGAAGACTGAAGGCTGAGGACTGTTAGATCACTTCAGCCTTCAGCCTAAACACCTGAGCAGTTATCAGAGATAAAAAGATCCTATGATCAAGAAGATGATGCGCTTCTGGTCTGAAGAACGGAGCCTGACGACCCTCCTCGTGCTCCTGGCGATCAACATGTTCGTCCTTGAACCGGTGATCAGGGAGGAAGCGAGGATCGCATTTTTGAGAGGGGTGTTTTCCTCTCTGCTCCTGCTGGCGGGCCTTCTGACCATGACCCGTCATAAAACCCTCAGGATGCTTTTTGCCGTATTCGTCACGCTGGCGATGATGGTCCACTGGGCGAGGATTGCTTTCGGTACAAGAGCGCTCGTGGGCTGGGACGCATTCCTTTTGCTATTGTCCATGCTTGCACTCATGGTTATTGTTCTGGCGCAGGTCAACCGGAAAGGCCCTGTCACAGGACACCGCGTGAGGGGCGCTGTGGCAGGGTATTTGCTGTTAGGCTTGTCTTGTGCTTACGCCTATTTGTTGATCGATACTCTGATTCCAGGATCGTTTCAAATGTCGTCGGCGGATCTGCAGTCCAGGCAAGCTCAGTCTGATGCGTTTAACTATTTCAGCATCGTGACGCTCACCACCCTGGGGTACGGGGATATCACGGCCATTCACCCGGTGGCGCGATCGGTGGTCATGATCGAGGCCCTGCTGGGGCAGCTCTACCCGGCCATTCTCATCGCGCGGTTGGTCACGTTGCAGATGGAAACGCGGAAGAACAAATAGTCTTTAGCAAGCACTTTACGTGGTGGTCGATGAATCGAAGCCGGAGGGTGTGTCTCTTTAAGTTGCTGAGTTCCAGTAAGGAGTAAGCGGTAAGCAGTAGGTGGCGGACAGTAACCCCTTCTGCATACTCCGTACCGCATACTGCTTACTTATTGCTTTGCACCCAGATACCTGCAGTGCGATCTGAGGGATTTAGAAAAGAACTGTATTTGTGGGAGGATAAGTGATGAAAATGAAAACGGTTTTATTGGTTACACTCGCCAGCGCCATCATGATGGGTTTCCTGTTCTCTGCTGCGCCTGTTTGGGCGGCGAAGAAGGAGCCTACGAAAGCGCAGAAGCAAGCCGAAGTTCGCAAGACGGTGAACGAGACGCTTAACCGCCTGTACAAGTTACAGCCCACATCGAAAGAGGCGATCGAGAAGGCGGCGGGATATGCGGTGTTCAGCAACTTCGGAATGAAGATCTTCTTTGCCGGCGGAGGCTCGGGCAAGGGGATTGCCGTCAACAATGCGACCAAGAAAGAAACCTTCATGAAGATGCTGGAGGTGCAGGCCGGCCTGGGCATGGGGGTAAAGAAATTCAGGTTGGTCTGGGTTTTTCAGACAGAAGAAGCGCTCAACGGCTTTGTCTCCTCCGGCTGGGAACTGGGATCGCAAGCGACTGCATCAGCGCAGTACGATGCCAAGGGGGCCGGCCTGGCGGGCGCCGTGGCCATCTCCAAAGATGTCTGGCTCTATCAGCTCACCGACGACGGGCTGGCGGTGGAGCTCACGGCAAAAGGCACGAAGTATTATAAGGATGACGACCTGAATTGACCAAAATCACAGAACGGGCTAGTATAAGTCAGCAACGCATATGCGCCGGTTAATATCGTTGCGCGTTGAAAGAAAACCGGTTGCAGGAAGGAGAGGAAAGGCATGAAGAAGAAAAGACTGTTGATCAAAGTATTGGCCGTTTTTCTGGCAATTCTGCTGGGGGCCCCACAGGGGCTCATCGCGCAGAGCGAAGGCGGGGAAAAGACTTTTAAACAGGAAGAGCTGGATCAGTTGGTGGCGCCCATTGCTCTCTACCCGGACTCACTTCTGGCTCAGATCTTCATGGCCTCCACCTATCCTCTGGAGGTAGTCCAGGCAGGGAAGTGGGCCAAAGCGAACCAGAACCTCAAGGGAGATGCCCTGACCGCGGCTCTGGAGAAGGAGGACTGGGACCCAAGCGTCAAGTCGCTGGTGAATTTTCCCCAGGTCCTGGACATGATGAATGAGAAGCTGGACTGGACCCAGAAGATGGGCGACGCCTTTCTTGCGCAGCAGAAGGATGTGATGGAGACAGTCCAGAAGCTGCGCCTGAAGGCTTATGGGGAAGGCAACTTGAAAACCACCGAGGAGCAGAAGGTCGTTGTGGAGGAAGAGACGAAGACCATCATCATCGAACCTGCGAACCCTCAAGTCGTCTACGTGCCGACCTACAATCCTACGGTGGTTTATGGCGCATGGCCTTACTCCGCCTACCCGCCTTACTCCTACTACCCGCCCGGATACGTTCCCGGTGCAGGGTTGTTCGCCTTAGGAATGGGTGTGGCCGTCGGGGCTGCGTGGGGCTACGCGTGGGGAAACTGCAACTGGCGCGGAGGTGATGTGAACGTTGACGTCAACCGGAACACGAACATCAACAACAATATTGACCGAAGCAAGCACCAGAACAAGGTAACGACCGGTCAGGGCGGCAAGGGGGAGTGGAAGCACGACCCGGAACACCGCAAGGGAGCCTCTTACAGGGACCAGGGCACGGCTCAGAAGTACGACAGGGGCGCATCTAAAGATGCAAAGTCCCGGGAGGACTTCCGTGGACGTGCCGAGTCGGGAAGGCAGGACTCCGGAGCTCGCCGAGACTCGGGATCGGTGGACCGCGGCGGCCAGCAAATGGATCGTGGCGGTGCTTCGGCCGGTCAGATGGACCGAGGAAGCGCCCTCAGCGGCACGGATCGGGGCGGGAGCGCGACCAGGGATTCCAGTAACCGCGGAAATCAAAGCATGTCCTCTTCACGAGGAGGCGGTGGCGGTGGAAGCAGCCGAGGTGGCGGTGGTGGGAGCCGAGGAGGCGGCGGTGGCGGTCGAGGCGGCGGTGGCGGCGGCCGCAGGTAACCTGCCTGAAACCACTCACCCACTTTCGAAGGGAGGAAAAAGCCATGTTGCTATACATCAATACAAAGAAAAAAGATTCATGGATTAAACGTTGCGGGGCGCTCCTCATGGCCGCCGCATTTATTGCTTTGGTGATTTCCGCACCGTCTCAGGCGGAGACCGTGAAGCAGCGAACATTTGCTTCCCCGGAAGAGGCAGTCAAGGCCTTTGTCGAGGCCTTGAAATCAAACGATGTGAAGGCCCTGGAGGCGATTCTCGGTTCAGGGGGCAGAGACCTTGTATCGTCTGGGGATCCCGTTGCTGATGAAGCGGTGCGGGAGAAATTCCTCAGACGTTATGGAGAGAAGAACAAGTTGGAGGTAACCGAGACCAAGGCGGTCCTTAACCTTGGAAATGATGATTGGCCGTTTGCTATTCCAATCTCGAAGAAGGATGCCCTGTGGCGCTTTGACGCCAAAGCAGGCAGGGAGGAAATTCTCGCGAGAAGGATCGGACAGAATGAATTGAGTGCCATCCAGGTGTGCCTGGCCTATGTGGATGCCCAGCGGGAATATGCGCTCAAAGATAGGGACGGCGACGCGCTTCTGGAATATGCCCAGAAATTCAGAAGTGACCCGGGGAAGAAGAATGGTCTTTATTGGGATGTGAAAGAGGGCGAGGGGCAGAGTCCCATGGGTTCCCTCTTTGCCGCGGCCCAGAAAAAGGGTTACAGCGCCAAGGCGGCGGGTGGTAAGCCCATTCCTTATTATGGCTATTATTATAGAATTCTAAAAGGCCAGGGGAAGAACGCGCCGGGCGGCGCCTATGACTACATGGTGAAGGGAAATATGATCGGAGGATTTGCTCTGGTGGCCTATCCTGCCAAGTACGCATCTTCAGGCGTTATGACCTTTATCGTGAATCACGATGGAGTGGTTTATCAGAAAGACCTGGGCAAGAACACCGAGAAGGCGGCCCAAGCCATGAAGCTCTTCAATCCTGACAGCACGTGGAAGAAAGTGCAGTAGGAATGTACTAAAGCCAAAGCATGAAGTTCACCCCCTCACTAACCCCTGGTCGCCTCTGGCGCTGCCGAAGGCAGGTAAACCTCCCCCCTTGAGGGATAAGCGCTAACCCGAGCGTTATTGCCAAATGGCATGTCAAGAGGGAACTTGTTCCTGGTTAATGATGTTGAGATACTGAACGATAACATGTTTTGCGATCTGGGTTGCTAAGTGAATAAAGTCCACATCATACTTGAGGCTCTGGAGCGTTTTAACTCGATGGTAGTCCTTGAGATAGCGGTCGACGGCTCTCTGAGAATGGTTTGACTCGCGGGCGACCGCAGCTGGATCCTTTTTTTCAAGGACCACTTTTCTGACGATGATGGCCTTGTGAGATACTGTGGATCCCATATCATGGAGTGCCCCCGTGTGGGGAAGCGTACAGTTGTGGTGGTGCTCGAAATGCCTTCTTATGGAAGAAGTGGCTGAGGGTTGCCTCAAGGTGATCAGACCAAGGTCACGAGAAGAAAGAATGCCGCCTTGGTGGTAGGCTTCCTGAATCATTCGGGCGATGGCTCTTTCAGTGATCTTTGACATGTGAACGCCTTGGACAAGGAGTTCCACATCTTCCTCGGAAATAAGGGTGAGGATGACGGGGACATACTTCCGGTTAGGAGAATCACCGCGAGTGTTTTTGTCCAGGGCATTCCAAAGGATCTGACCGGGCTTGAGCCGCGAGCTTTGAGGAACGATGTCCTCGAAGATAGAGAGGAGTTCATCAGCAAGCTTGTCTCTCAGGACAGGGCCGAAGACCTTGGGACACTCTCGGGAGAAGAAGTTGACGATCACGGGTTTGAGGAACCGTTCTTTGGCTGATCGGTACCGCTTGACACTGTCTGGGGGTCTGATCATCGGCTCCTCCGCTGGGGGATTGAAGGAGCCCCCTTTTTGAGGAAAGATTGCAGTTCGTTGAGCCGATGGGGGACAATGGCGCTCTTAGAGTAGAGGTCGTGATAGGTCTGGGCGAGCGAAGGGGACAGTTTCACCAGGAAGGCGATGGTGTAGAGGTCATAACCTTCTTCGGCTAGGGCTACCACCCGCTTAAACTTGCTGACGTAATTTTGAACCGAAGGGACGCTATGATGGGTATTGCGAGCGATGTCGGAATACTCTTTCCCTTTGAGCCAGTGTTCAATAATCAGGGAGCGGTGGGAAATCGAACGGCCCATATCCTTGATGGTGGAGCGAAGCGGCAACACAATCCCCTGATGTCGCAACGTATCGAGGTCTCGGCAAAGCGTGCGCTGCCCACAGTTGAACAATCTGTTGGCTATGTCTTCGATGGTCAGCAAACCGCCTTGCTGGAAGGCTTCGATGGACATCCGCTGCATTCTGTGCCGACGCAGGGCCGGGACGCCTTGTTTTTCTCTGAGCTCGAGGTCTTCAGGACCGGCATCGAGAGTTAGGGTCACGGTGACCTGTTTACCCTCTGACAGAGGGGTATTGGAGGAGGTGTCTACTGAAATGACCTGAAATAGAATCTGTCCGGGTTTGAGTCTCCCACTAGTCTTAAAATAGCGCCGATAGACCCGGTAAACCGCGTCCAGAATAGCGGAAGCCTCAAAACGAGAGCAATCCAGGCCATGAATGATCTCATGGGTAAACTGTTGATCGAGCTGTTTGTGGGCGAGGCGGTGCCATTTGTTGATAGAGGAATTGTTTATCATGATGATCCCCCCTGAATGCAGATTTTCAACACAGGGCCATTCCAGTCGGGCTACGCCCTCCTTCCATGACCCTGTGTTTGAAGCTAACAAACCACGGCGGGTAAAGGTGGGGGGTAAAAACTATTGTCTGATAGGAGAAGCTCGATGAAAAAAACCTTTTGTTTCATTTCCATCTGTATTGTGTTGTCTCTGATCCTTGCTACGGGTGCCTCGGCCGGTTCTAGCATGGAGCGTATCATAAAGAAGGGGGAATTGGCGGTCGGCACAAGCGGCACACAGCCGCCGATGAGCGCTACCAACAAAAAGGGCGAACTCATCGGAATGGATGTTGATCTATCGAGAGCCATGGCCGATGCAATGGGCGTTAAACTGAAATTCGTCCCCATGCCCTTTGCCGAACTTCTTCCTGCCCTTGAGGCGGGCAAGGTAGACATGGTACTCTCAGGCATGACCATCACCGCCGAACGCAACAAAAAGGTCGCGTTTGTAGGTCCGTACGTCGTGACAGGAAAAGGAATCCTGGCGGTTGCAGAGCGATTTGCCGCTCTGAAAGAGGCAAAGGGATTGGACACACCGGAGGTCACTGTTGGCGCTCTGAAGGATTCAACCAGCCAGAAATTCGCCCAGACGTCCATGTCCAAGGCAAAATTGACCTTGTTCGGTTCTTACGATGAGGCCATCGATCTGCTTCTAAAGAATAAGATCGATGTCATTGTGGCCGATTTTCAGTTTTGCGCGCTGACGGCGTACCGGCAACAAAAGAAGGGCCTCATCGCGGGGCAGTCCGCCCTCACCTTCGAACCGTTGGGCATCGCCATGCCCGAAGATACGCTCTTGATCAACTGGGTACAGAACTTTTTGAACCAGTTTCAAGGCAGCGGAGAACTGAAAAAGGTGAGTGAGAAATGGCTCAATCCCGGCTCGTGGATCGATGATTTGCCCTAGTCCAGGGTTTCATGAATACACTGACATATTCACCACAGAGGCACCCGCCGTCGCTGGCTGAGCTATGGCGGGTGCCTCCGTGGTGAACTAGCTTTTGTCACCGAGTTTATGACTCGATGGACTTAGACGGTGGGCACTGTCAAAAGCTTTATGAAAAACCGATCTGGAACCTTCGGACAGACAAAGAAAACCCTCCCCCTTGAGGGGGGAGGGAAAAGGGTGGGGGTGAAAGGCCTGACGGGCGTAGCAAGAAAACTAAGGAAACACTCTACGGATACCGAGGGACATTTGTGGAGGTTTCTGAGAGACAGACAGATAGAAGGCTTCAAGTTTCGTCGCCAACAACCCGTTGGTAGTTATGTTGTGGATTTTGTGAACCTCGAAAAGAAAGTGATTATAGAGTTGGACGGAGCGCTGCACGCGCTCCATCCAGGCGATAGGATTCGTGATGAATGGCTCCGGGCTGAAGGGTATAAGGTGGTGCGATTCTGGGATAACCAGGTATTCAGCAACTTAGAAGGTGTTTTGGAAACCATCCGAGATGCCCTTCTCACCCCTCACCCTGACCCTCTCCCCCAAGGGGAGAGGGGACATAACTATTGACAATGCGAGGCGGTGGCTCAGGGTCGAGCGTCCCGCCGGAGACCGGAGAAATACCAGACGATACCCGATAATAAAAGAAGGCAAATGGGCATGAATTGCAAGGAGGTATCATGCGCGCATCAATCTTGGGACACAGATGCTCCGGAACTGGAGCTCTATTAACCCTGCTGGTTGTTCTCGCTGTACTGTGGGGCGGCGGGTGCGTGGTTTACGAACCGATGCCCACACCTGGCTATTATGGCTCGTCCTATGATCGTGTGTGGAACAGTGCTGTGGGTGCAGCAGAGGATGCAGGAGTCAAGATCACTTCCGCGGATAGGACGGCAGGGATCATTCGAGGGGTCACGAATTCTGCAGATGTCACGATCTCTGTGATATCGCAGGCCGACGGAAAAACCAGGGTGGAGTTCAGCAGCAAGGGCCCGAAGGGTCAGGATGCCGACCTGAGTGAGAGGTTCACGAGCTTTTATAACAGGCGCATGGGAAGGTAAGGGCCGCGTGCCGCTGCACGCTTCATGAGGGAAAAGGGCACCTCCTGTGAAAAACTCACAAAACGGAGAACGTCCTGCTGCCCTCTTCCTATTGGACTAAAGTCCAATATCTTTCCTGTTTTAATTCCCATAAATTCCACATCATCTGTTCTGACCGGTCCCTTTCCTCGGAGAAGATGTTTGAATCCATTGACCGGGGAGTTTGTCAGAAGAGGCGGAGGAGACATGCATCGAGAATCGTTCACGGTGTACGTTGTCGATGATGATGAGTCCATACGGAAGGCTCTGAAGCGACTGCTCAGATCGATGGGCTATCACGCTGTCGCCTTCGAGTCTGCGGAAGACTTCATGGAAGCCACTTTCTGCCGGGGTGAGGGCTGTCTTGTCTTGGACATACGCCTTCCGGGAATGACAGGTCTTGATCTTCAAGAGAAGCTCGCTTCATCAGGGGCGAAGTACCCGGTCATTTTCATGACTGCCCATGACAACCCGCAGTGGCGGGAGATGGCAAAGAAGGCGGGTGCCGTGGCCTACCTGAGGAAACCCTTTGATGAGCAGTCGCTGCTCGGTGCAATCCAACTCGCCTGCCATGAGGGAGCCTGATCGAAGAAATAGAGAGAGACTTGAAAATAAAATCTAAGCAACTTAATATTCTGCATTACAAAAAACAGAAAGGAGAAAAAGAAATGAAGAAAAGCATGAAGGTAACCTTTTTTCTTACCCTGGTGGCGGCAATCACGATGTGGGTCGTTTCTCCGGTTGTATCTCAGGATAAGCCGGCGGACAACATGCAGATATTGCGCGACAAGATCAAGGCGGACAAGAAGCTGCTCGTCTCAGCCAACATGGACCTGACCGAGTCTGAGGCAAAGGGGTTTTGGCCTGTGTACGAGGAGTACCAGAAGGAACTGACTGCGATCAATCAGCGCATCGGCAAGCTCATCGAGAGCTACGCTGCGGACTACCGGGCAAATACCCTCACGGACGAGAAAGCCCAGAAACTGATTGATGAACTAGTCGCCATCGAGAAGGCCGACGGGGGACTCCAGGCGTCCTATGCGCCGAAGCTGAGCAAGGTGCTGCCGCCGAAAAAGGTGGCCCGCTACCTGCAGATCGAGAACAAAATCCGGGCTGCTTTGAAATATGAGCTCGCTGCCAACATCCCGGCCGTCCAGTAGGCAGGGTGAAGGAGTCGGAAGTGGACGCCTGAGATCAGAGAAGGTGGGGAGCTATGCCCTACTCGGGAGCCGACCCCTTACCCTGAAGGGGTCAATTTCAGCGTATTCTCCCGTGGCGCCACGGGTGTGGAGTTGCTGTTCTTTGACGGCGTTGATGACCCCCGCCCCTCACGGGTGATTCGCATAGAGCCCTCAACCAACCGCACGTACCACTACTGGCACGTGTTCGTGCCGGGCGTGCAACCAGGGCAGATCTATGGCTATAGGGTCGACGGACCGTCCGATCCTGCGAAAGGGATGCGATTCGATCCGGGCAAAGTGCTCCTGGACCCCTATGGCCGAGGGGTGGTGATTCCGAAAAGCTACACTCGCAGCGCAGCCCACGACGAAGGCGACAACGCCGGGTCAGCGATGAAGAGCGTGGTGGTGGATTCGGGTGCGTACGATTGGGAAGGGGACAAACCCCTGAATCGGCCCTCTTCTCAGACGATCGTGTACGAGATGCACGCGGCGGGTTTCACCCGCCACCCAAGTTCCGGAGTGGCTGAGGGGAGACGCGGGACCTTCGCGGGCCTGATCGAGAAGATTCCCTATCTCCGGCAACTCGGCATTACCGCAGTAGAACTGCTGCCGGTGTTCCAGTTCGATGCTCAGGACTGCCCGCCGGGCCGGGTCAACTACTGGGGCTATGCGCCGGTCTCCTTTTTTTCGCCCCACCAGGCTTTCAGCTCCCGTCAGGACCCGCTGGGGCCGGTGGACGAATTTCGCGACATGGTCAAGGCGCTTCACCGGGGAGGGATTGAGGTCATTCTCGACGTGGTGTTCAACCACACCGCAGAAGGCGACCACCGGGGGCCGACGCTGAGTTTCCGGGGGCTGGACAACGGCATTTACTACATCCTCGAACAGGACCGCGCGTACTATTCTAACTACACGGGGTGCGGGAACACGCTCAACGCCAACAACCCCATTGTCCGCCGCATGATCGTGGACAGTCTGCGGTACTGGGTGGGAGAGATGCACGTGGACGGTTTCCGGTTCGACCTGGCGTCAATCCTTACACGGGATGCTTCAGGCCACGTGCTGGCGAATCCGCCGGTGCTGTGGGATATCGAGTCGGACCCCTCGCTCGCAGGAACGAAGATGATCGCGGAGGCCTGGGATGCAGCCGGTCTGTACCAGGTGGGCGGCTTTGTCGGTGACAGTTGGAAAGAATGGAACGGCCGGTTCAGAGACGATGCCCGCAGCTTTTTCCGCGGGGAAGACGGATCCGTGGCGCGCTTTGCCGACCGGCTGCTCGGCAGCCCTGAAATCTATGGTCACGAGGAACGAGAACCTGAACAAAGCGTCAACTTTGTGACTTGTCACGACGGGTTTACCCTCAACGACCTCGTATCCTATGACCAGAAGCACAACGAAGCGAATGGTGAAAACAACCGGGACGGCGCCGACGACAACCGGAGCTGGAACTGTGGCGCCGAGGGCCCGACCGACGATCCTGAGGTGGAGAAGCTGCGGAATCGGCAGGTGAAGAACTTCCTGACCGTCACGATGCTCTCTCTGGGGATGCCCATGATCCTCATGGGCGACGAGGTGCGGCGGACGCAGGCCGGGAACAACAACGCCTACTGCCAGGACAACGAGATCAGTTGGTTCGACTGGACCCTGGTCGCAAAGCATGCGGATGTGCATCGTTTCGTTACCCTACTCAATGCGCGGCGGCTGTTGCGGGACGTGGAGCACGAGCGCCAGCGCATGAGCCTGAACCAGATGCTCCGGCAGGCGAAAAGCGCTTGGCACGGCGTGAAGCTGAACCGGCCGGACTGGAGCCCGTCTTCGCGCAGCGTGTCCTTCACCGCAGAGATCAGAAAGGAAAAACTGCTTATCCATCTGATTTTAAACGCCTACTGGGAAGCGCTCGACTTTGAGCTTCCACCGGTGGGCAATGGCGGAGAATCCATGGCGCCGATGGATCGACACGGCTCTCGAGTCACCGAACGACATCGTGGAATGGCAGAGTTCGGCATCGATTACAGGGAGCAGCTATCGGGCCGAGCCCCGCTCGGTGGTCGTGCTTTTCGCAGGAATCGAATGAAGCTGCCCGCAGTCCCGAGCCTGCTTGACGGAGGGGTAGCCGCTTGTTAGGATGCTTTTGTTTTTCTTGGTGTTCTTCGGTACGCCATGAGCGTGACCGTTATTGTGAAAAGCAGAATTGTGTGCTGAACAGAAAGGCCAGAGATCAAGGTGACATCCACATCGGCTACTGCCGGTTGGCCGGACTTCTGCCGGAACAGGCCATCCTCGCCGCGCACCAGATCAGTCTCGCTCGGGTTGACCAGCTTGATGCGGCCGGCGATTGCCACCGCATTCAAGCCCAGACCGATGGGGACGGTAGACACCGTGCCATCCTTGGCAATGAGCAGGTCCTGATCCGGCGGCACCGACACCGGACCGGCATCGCCTAACAAATTGAGGCCGTTGGTGGTTTGCATGACGCCGTTCGGCTGACCTGCAAATGTCCCATGCGGGTATATGCTTCCTTGCCGTTGCCATCCTGCACCGCGATCCAGCCCGACCCGGAGCGCCTGACGAAGACTTAACCGGCGGCTCGGACAAGAGCTCCGGCTCGGGCAGCCCCTTCGACCCGCCCGAGCCGGACATCCCACAGGCCGCGCTGCACTGGGACCGGCGGTACGGGGCCGACGAGCGCATGTGGGGCGACGGCCCCAGCGAGCTCGCTCGCCTCGCCGTCGCCCGCCTGGGCCCGTACACCTCGCCCGAGGACTCTCGATCCTCGACGTCGGCTGCGGCTACGGCCGCGACACGCGGTACCTCGCGGCTGAGCTCGGCTGCCACGCGCTGGGGATCGACAGCTCACCGGCGGCGATCGAGGCGGCGCGCAAGGAGCACGCCGCCACGCTGCGCCGGTCTCGGGAGGCGCAGTTCGACGCCGAGTATCTCGTGAGCGACGTCGCCTCGCTGGCCGCCGGTCCCGACGGCCGCGGGCCGTCCGACGTGGTGTTCACGTGCAACGTCTACCACCTCCTGGGGCCGATCGGCCACCGGGAGTTCGCGGCGGCGCTCGCCGCCGTCACCCGTCCCGGCGGACTCCTCTTCCTGAGCACGATGTCGCCGCGGGACCCGCAGCACTACGCCGTCGGCGAGCCCGTCTCGGGCGAGGAACGCAGCTGGGTCGACAAGGTCTACCTGCACTTCTGCACGGCCGAGGAGTTGACGAGCGACTTCTCGGCCTTCGAGCTGCTGGATCTGGACGAGCGCAGCTACGAGGAGCCGCAGGCGAGCGGCCCGCCGCACCACCACACGAGCTGGTTCCTGGAGGGGCGCCGGCGCTGAGCCTGCGGCTCGCCGGCGGGCGCCACCGCGGCGCGTCCGTCAGCGCGGGACGATCCCGAGGACCGGGCCGCCGAGCGAGACGATGTACAGCTCGCCGCGAGCGTCCTGCCCGAACGACGAGACCTGCGTGACCTGACCGTCGGCCCCGGGGAGCGCGCGCCGCGCGCCGCCGGGCCCCTTCTTTGCCCACACATGGCCGGACACGAAGTCGGCGAAGAGGTAGAAGACCCGCAGTGCGCGGATCGCCGAGCCGCGGTACACGTAGCCGCCCGTCACCGATTCGCCCAGGCTGTGGCTGTACTGCGCGACCGGCCACG
>CAVPOU010000022.1:0-51088 GCA_963707125.1 uncultured delta proteobacterium
GGGCGTCGGGTAGACACCAACCACAAAATCTTTGCCGGTTTCATCTCGTCCGGAGAGATGCCGGCGGATCACCTCGTCTGTTAAGGGTAGAAAACGACGGTTCTGGCACACGGAACACTTGACCCGTCTTTTATCACAGAGAACCCTGTCCCATTCATTACTACAAGCGGGCTGATAACCGACTTTGCCTGTTTTTTTGCTTTCAAAACGGCGGGCATAGACGTCATCACGTCCGCGAAAGAGGCTGCGAAACAATGCGATTTTGGCTTCAGGCGGAGAACTGCGATGGACGGCCTCGTCAGTCATCGACTTTGCTTCCAGTATTTAAAATGGTCTTCGCATTTTCGCATATTGACGTAGACTGCACTTAAAGGTTTCAACAGGGATATTATAAATGACGGACAACTTCTCCGGAGCGGTGGAAAGCGGGGTACTTCGCTGGGCGCGGGTTTGGGCATTTCTGAGGTTGTTTGCCTGGGCGTGAAAGTGAGACACTGGGGGCCGGATAAACACACTCATTGTCCTGGAAAACTCGATCCGATTCGAGAGACAAGGAGGAGCTTCAAATAACTTCTAAGGTTTGCCGATTCTTTCGATTCCTTCCACCTCATCGAAGTCCTGATCAAAACTTACAATATGAGGAATATCCATTTCTCGTGCCGCGAGCACCATCAGTGCGTCATGGAAGTTCAACTTGAATCGAGGATAGCCTTAGTCATAAACTCTCTCAGTATCCTCCAGGGAATCACCACCAATGGAGATTAAGCACGACAGCATGTTGAGTTCCTGGGCTTCAACAAAATTGGCGGTAACCTTCCTGTCCGTTCGGGCAAGTTTCTCTATTTCTCGCAGAAGTGACTCGTAGTCTTTCTTGGGGAACTTGGATATGGCTTGAAGGATATCCGCCTTAGATACAGGTAACATGACCTTTTCCATTTCAGAACCCTCTCTTCACCTTCTCTTGAATCCATCTTCATAAGAATCTTATCATACTTAGCTGCTCAGAACAAGGATGAGACACAGCATCAGGTTTAGAAATCCGACAATTCGATGCCGGTATACATATCGGCAATGACTACCGAGGCAGAACGGCAATCATCCTTGGTGTGGAAAACGATCGTCCAGATCGTCCTATCGTCCAACCTATTGTAATTGCCTATATTGTTGAGGACGATCCATAGGGTGATTTGTGGGGCGATACCCTCTGTGGGTCGGTTGAAACGGCACCGTTGATCTGGGCTACTTTTTTTCAATGTTGGGTGATATTATTGCCGATATTGCGGTTATTGAGGGACTTGGGAAGTGGTTAAATTGTGAGTGATTACGGAGAAATAATGGGATGACAGGTAGTTGGGTGGTCTTTGACTGAACACACTCATAACCCGAAGGTCAGAGGTTCGAATCCTCTCCCCGCTACCAAGGAATTCAAAGGGTTAGCTGTAGAGGCTAACCCTTTTTTTGTCTCTGGTTGCGCGGGGATCTCATCGGTCGTTCGGGTGAGGGAATCCCTTCTGGAAAACGCACTCCCTGGCGGAGCACATCCTCTTCGGTGGCAACTTGATCATCTTCGCCACCACCTCCGAAGGAATGAAAGTGCTCTTGACGTTTATACCGAAGTCCGGTATACACGGAATATAGTAAGCTATGAGCATACTGACCTTCAAGAATAAGGCAACTGAGGATATCAACTACGGAAGGATCTCGAAAGAATCTTTGAAACTTCTTCCAAGGAAGCTTCACCGCAAGGCGCAGATCAAACTTGCTCGTGTAGGCGCTGCAACCTCTCTTCAAGATCTTCTTGAAATTAGGGGAAACCGTCTTGAAGCACTTAAGGGAGACAGAAAGGGGCAACACAGCATCAGGATCAACAACCAGTATAGAGTATGTTTCACGTGGGAACGTGAAAATGCCTCAGACGTCGAAATCATCGACTATCATTAAGGGAACAAGGAGATTTAAATGAGGAAAGTGCATACTACACCCGTGCACCCGGGAGATGTATTGAAGGATGAGTTGGAGGAAATTGAATTGACACAGACTGCGCTGGCCCACCACATAGGTGTTCTACCCAAAACGATAAATGAAATATGCAGGGGGAAACGTGGAATCAGCGCGGACATGGCCATGAAGCTCTCCAAGGCCCTTGGAGGAAGCCCACAGTTCTGGCTTAATCTGCAAAATAGCTGGGAATTGAGCCAGCTGGACGTGACCATATTTGAGGATATTCAGCCAATTGCTGCTGCTGCTCAGGTTCGTTGAGATCTGTCGTATGCAAATCCGTGTCCAATTCCTGATGCAGAATCGCTCCATTTGAAATAGAACCATGTTCTCCTCAGGAAGTTCGTCCCTTATTCTCTTCCTTACCTATTGTGGGCCTGACCTCATAAGTGGATTCCTTCGTATTCAATTTCCGTGAGAAGCTGATGGGGACATTGCTTTGTGTTGACAAGATCCACCCTGAAACCCCTTGCCATCTCTTGGATCTCAGCTTGAAAAACCCATTCTTGTGTTTCCAGTTTTTCGATACCGCCCATTTGAAGGCGGCGTAGTGTTTTTCAAAGTTGACTTCTGACATTCTTTCCCCGAATTTCCGAGGGACGGGCTCCTACTCCGTCCCTTTTGTATTTGTTAATCCCCTTTTATTTCTCCATTGCCTCTTCTGCCGCCACTTTCAGGACGAAACCCTGTCTTTGATATTCATCTATTTTCGTGATCAGTTTGATGTCGTCCTGGGTAAATCTGCGGTGATTGCGGGTGCCGACAGGGATCCACTCAACTTGAGGCAATAACCCCTTGCCGTGCCATTCCCGTATGCGGTTCTTGCTGACCCCGGTCATTTGACTGACCTGAGAAATGCTGAATGTTTTGTTCTCCATAGTTTTGACCTCCCATGTGTTTGGTGCGGGGGAGAGCATTCCTGTCCCCCTATCCTCCTGCGGTTAGATAAATTGGGTGAGGGTCATGGTGTTGAGGTTAAGGGATGGCATGGAGCAGAATCAGGAGCCCCATAACCGGCCATCAGTCATGAGACCCCTGGCACCGATTAGCCAAAGGATGATTGTATCTGCTTCCTGATATTGACCTTCATCGCCTTCAGGCTCTCAAAGGTTATACCCAACTTCTTTTTGATCTTCGGATCAGATAGACCATCCAGGGCCTTCGATTGAATGAAAAGTCTTTCGTTATGGGAAAGTTTCTCAAGAAACCGGCCAAGGTCAATGCGGAATATCGCCTGCTCATCAACCGGCTCTTGTCCATTGCTTGAAACCGCCTCCGCAAAAATACCCTCTGCAAGGGGCATCTGGTCATAGTGAATGATCTTAAGGTTTTTGCGTTTATAGAATCCGGTATCGACCGATTTCCCTTTGCGCCAGGAAGAGACCATTTCCCAGGTCGCCTTGTTCAAGAGAAACCGCTTAGACGCATGAGGGTCAATTTGAAGCGCCAGGTATGCGCCTAACAGTCCTTCCTGTCTGAGTCTGCACTTTCTTTGGATTCCATGTCTATGATTTGCTCTATCTCAGGAAGTCTTTCGTTATACAGGTGGTGCAAGGTTTGAAAGTTCATGTATGCCTCCATGAAAAAAGGCGGTAGATCCGTGCAGGGACTTGCCGCCTGTGGAGGTTGGTAATAACCTTTGCCAGTGGGGTAGGGGTTAATGGTTGGAAGCACGTGCTTTGGGCTTTTACTATGCGGCGACATCACGTCTGATGCCGCGTTGAGATCGTCTTTGGATGAGATTTCCAGACATATGGAAAGTCGTTTATGGGCCGGGGAGTAGATTTCTCGGTTTCGGACAACGTTGTCCTGAAATTCGCAGTTCATAGGTTGTGAACCCAGAAATCGTCTTAACTGTCCGCCGTCACAAGGGAATGGCAATTCTGGCGTCCGGATTTATCCCAGTAAATATTACCGGCCTCGCTGCTGCCTGTACTCTCTCTTCTGATTACTGCTGGTGTTTGTGATCGGATTTACTTGATGGGAGTCGGGGTGGATTCGGTTTTGGTCAGCGCTGATCAAAAAGGCGGAATCGATGCGCTAGGGGTGACGGGGGCTATAATAACTTGAGGAATGTTTGATGCGTCAGAGGGCTATTGGGACCCTGCCATGGAATTTGGCCCTGATAAACTTTTCGTCCACGATAGGAGTAAACGCAGGGTTAATGAATTCCGGCCAATAAACCTGGCTTTTCGCCCTGTTTCTTTGGGCGTGTTGCCCTCTTTTCCATTGTGCATTGAGACATCTTGCCCGGAACTGGGGGCACCGGGGGCATAGAATTGGCGTGGGTTTCGGCATTTCTGAGATGTGTTGTGCGGCAGTGGGGCAGATGTCGCCCGGGTGCCGGATACACACACTCACAGATTTTGGATGTCCGAGCGCCCGGACTCGCACTCTGTGGATGGGAACTCGAATCGATTCGGGAAGGATTTTCGCAACAGGTAGGGATCCGTCAATCAGATAGAGCAACGCATAGACGGAAGATAGGGAGGATGATCATTGTTCGCTATTTTTCTCCGGCCTTTTTGCACAAGAGATCGATCACAGAGTCGGCGATCCACATTCCCTTGGCCCGCAGCATCTCCAGTGGCTCACGCACAGATCTCAGAAGGCCGTTTTGTTTCGCAAGGATGAGAACAGTCCCTGTTCCAAGTGTTCGCAGCCCGAGAGCTGTGCAACAAGCCTTTGCTGCTGAGTCATCCAACACAGGAATGTAAGAGCGGTCACGGTAGGCGAAACTGATCACATCCGCCTCCCCTTTGCCGAGATCCCACGCCTGAACCAGAGGTTCAAGAGGGACCCTGCAAATGGTGAAATCAGACTGGGATCGAATTCTACTCGCAATGTCATCCTCTTCATGAACGGAGATCTCATCCATGACGCCATCCGGAATGATGATGCTGGAGAATAAAGCAGGCAACAAAAATTTGAGGTCAGCCTTGTGGAGCAAAATGATGGGAGATGAATTGATGACGATTTTTTCCTTCATGCCAATTCTCGATCAAGGGAGTCCTCGTCGTACTGGATGACAGACACCTTGTAATCTCCCAGTATCCTGAGGAATTCTGCCCGGCTCACACCACAGATTTCAGCTCCCTTGGACTGGGATACTTTCCCCAACTCATACCATTTCACCACCGCCGCCAGTTTCATCTCCCTGGCGAAGTTCTCAGGGGTGGTTCGTAGGGCAGAAAAAGAACTCTCCGGAACCTGAACCGTGACTTCCATGGTTATCTCCTTGGCGTAGGCGGAAAGCCATTGATGACTTCTCCTTTGAAACGCCTGAACTTGTTATGGCGTTTTCAACAGCGGTGCTTGGCTGTTGTTGTTAATGCTCGGTGAATAGGATAGGAGTAAACTTCTTGAAGATTCTATCAGAATGCCTCCGGATGTCAATTTACCTCTGGTGCTTCGCCCCGCAGCACGGCCCCTTTTATCCTCCAGGCCGGTCAAATCGGCACCGTTGATGTGGGCTACTTTAGCAATTTCGGAAGCCTGGACAAAGTCCAGGCTTTTTTCATTTTGGGGCGTTCGATATGGCCCGCTTAATTCTTTGTTACCTATCACCGGTTGTCTCCACAGGCAACGGCTCAGCGCATGTCATGCAAGACCTCTTCGCCCGTTATCACATGGACGCCGCCTATCTCGCAGGGCGTGTCTTGCGTGACCTCCGGCACGAACACGACATGAATGATTTCCTTGTCTCGAAGCCCTTTGACCGGCGGGATACCCTTTAGGAGGAGTTTTTTTGCCAGGGTGTGCAGCTTTGGCAAATCAACCGGACGCTCTGACCACTTAACCTCTCCAAGAAGCACACACCCTTCGTCAAGGGTCTGCGACACGACATCCCATTCCGGTCCTTCACCGTGCCAGAAGCGGCGCGCAGGCTCCCAGTCGGTCGTTCCTCGGAACGCGGGATGATGCGCCGCACCTAAGGGGACCCACTGACGGCATAGTTCCTCCCATGCAGCGGACACGAGACCCTGCTTGGCTTCCCTCCAAAGTTTCTCGCGCGCTCGCGCAGGAGCGTCCGCCAGAAACCCTCGATTCGGCGCAAGCACCCGAAACCACATGCGGCAAAAGGGATCAGCAATCTTATAGAGCGAACGTTTTGCCGAAGCCGCGGGGGCACCAAAGGGTATCTCCCGTTGGATCAGCCCCAGGTCCATGAGTCGCTGCAAGGGGCGACTCATGGATGTTGCAGGCTCACCGATCCGTGCGGCGATTTCCGAAACCCTGTGAGCCCCGAGGCCAATGGCGTCCAGTATCGGGCGCAACGCCACCGCAGGCGGGAGTTCCTCGAGCAAAAGGCGTTCCGGCTCTTCGTGCAGAGGACCCAGCGGGTTCAACACCAGGTGATCGACCGCACGGTCGAGGGGCAAGCCCGACTCCGACATCAGCTCCCAGTAACGAGGCACACCTCCCCAAGCCGTGTAGGCCAGGATGACGTCTCGGGCAGGTCCCAGACCCAATGCGTCCGATAGATATCCGGCAGGAAGAGGTCGCAGGTGAAACGCCTCTGTGGCTCGACCATAGAGCGGCTCTGTCGCTCCCATCACCAGACCTTGCATCATGCGCTGGCTGGACCCCGCAAGGGCCACCGCCAGCAACGCCTCCTTAGCCGCGTGGTCCACCCACACCTGGAAGATACTCGGCAGTTCCGGACTCGTGGCCACCAGATAGGGGAACTCATCCACGACGAGCGGCCCTCGCCACCGCCGATGCACGGCTTCTGCAGAGATCCTTCCGAGGAGGGACCTCCAATCCGGATATTGCACCTGATCAAAACCGGGGAACCTGGAAGCCAGCGCGACCGCAAAATAACGGCGCTGAATGGGGGCCGCCGACTGGTCTGCAACCGTATACATTCCGCCGTGCTGTTTACACCACTGGAGAAGAAGCCGGGTTTTACCGATCCGCCTCCTCCCCCATATGACGGCCAACCCCCCCGTGTGGGCCAGCCGCTCCAACCTTCCCAGTTCCTCCTCCCGGTCAAGGAATTCCATTGAATCGTCCTCCTCCACTTCCTGGAGCTTTGAGGGTCAACCACCAACGCTCTGTATTCCCGACATACAGAGATGAACAGTAACGAATGGCAATGATTATATTATCAACCATAATGCTTTTCAAGATAATGTTTCATTTAATAATCTTTGGCTGCAAGATTCCGGGCTGTGCTTGCAAAACTACCTATCCGGACTTTCTCCTGACCCCGAAAAAAGCTGAAAGGGGCTTGGGTTCTAGGAGAGTGGAGTTTGCCGAAACGGCTCTGTCTTGACCTGCAATCACTCGTTTACTGCCTTAAAAGCATAGACAGGGGGGAAGATCCCTTTGAAAGTACCGACTAGTCTGTTACTATGCGGTCTTCAAGACAACGCGGCCAGGGACCGTGCCGGTCAATGCCTGACAGCAAGGATCTCAGATCATGGACACTACGAATAATTTCTCTTCCCGCCGTTCCCCTGTCATGGGTCGCGGCGGCATGGTGGCGACTTCTCAGCCCCTGGCTGTGGCCGCCGGGCTGGAAATCCTGACCATAGGAGGGAACGCTGCCGACGCTGCGGTGGCGACCGCTGCAGCACTCAACGTGACGGAGCCGACCTCCACCGGTATCGGCGGGGATTGTTTCGCCCTGTTCTATGATGCCCGGACCAAACAGGTGACCGCTCTCAATGGCTCGGGTCGAGCCCCGGCTGCTCTCAACCTGGCACGAGTGAAGAAAGAACTGGGGACGGCTCACCCTTGCTCTTTGCCGCCCTTTCACCCGCACACGATTACTGTTCCAGGCGCTTGCGCAGGCTGGTGCGATCTGGTGGAGCATCACGGTTCTCTTTCGATGGCCGAGGTCCTCGCCCCGGCTATTCGTCTGGCAGAGGCGGGATTCCCCGTTGCTCCCATCACGGCTTATTTTTGGCAGCGCGGCGCCGAGAGCCAGCTAAAGACCGCCCTCAACGGTCGTGAGATGACCCTGGACGGCCGGGGCCCGAAGGCGGGCGAGCTTTTCCGTAATCCCAACCTCGCCAGGACCTTCAAGAAAGTGGCCGAGGGAGGCAAGCAGGTATTTTACCGGGGCGAGATTGCCGAAGCTATAGCCGCAACTATTCAACAGGCGGGTGGGTGCCTGACGGTTGAGGATCTTGCATTCCACGTCTCCACATGGGAGACTCCTGTCAGCACGGCCTACTGCGGTCTCCGTCTATGGGAATGCCCGCCTAACGGGCAAGGCATCACGGCACTCATTGCTCTCAACATTCTCGAAGACTTTAACCTGCCTTCTAATCCGCTTTCGCCGGATCGCTTACACCTGGAAATCGAGGCGCTTCGCCTAGCCTTTGCCGACACGCGCTGGTATGTGGCTGATCCTTCCGTTGTGCATGTGCCTGTAAAAGAGCTTCTCTCGAAGGATTATGCCGCCCTTCGTCGCAAAAAAATTGATTTCAACCATGCCACGCTGGGTCAGAGCCGGGGTAGCCCTGTAGCCGGTTCCGATACCGTTTACCTGAGTGTCGTGGACAAGGCAGGCAATGCTTGCTCCTTCATCAACAGCAATTATCTGGGCTTTGGCACGGGCATCGTGCCCTCGGGTTGGGGCTTCACGCTCCAAAATCGAGGGCACAATTTCAGCCTGGATCCGAAACATCCCAATGCCCTGGCGCCGGGCAAACGGCCCTATCATACCATTATTCCTGCGATGATTACGTCCGACCATTCCCAATCCCTGTTTGCCAGTTTCGGCGTCATGGGAGCTTTTATGCAGCCTCAAGGGCATGTCCAGGTGTTCCTGGCGTTAGCGGAGGGGCTGAACCCGCAGTCAGCCCTTGACTTGCCGCGGTTCTGCATCACCGACGGCACAGCAGGGGGTCAGGTGGCTCTGGAGGAAGGGATTCCGGAGAAGACGGTTGCCGACTTAGCGCGGCGTGGGCATGAGGTGCGACGTGTCGGGGGTTATGATCGTGCGCTTTTCGGCCGGGGACAGGTGATCCTTCGCGATGACGAGACCGGCACCCTTGCGGGCGGCTCTGATCCTCGTGCGGATGGCTGCGCCATGACATTGATTTAGAATTAAATGAAGCGCGAAATTCTGTGCCCCTCTGCGTCCATTTCCCAGGAATGGCGTTTGACTTGCCAGGATTGGTTGGCGGTGTCCATTTCGATCTCCAGGGAGCTTGCGTACGCTTCAACGCACGTTTTACAGATTCGGCCTTCCAGATCCCAGTCTTTCGATGTCATGGCGCCGACGTAGGTTCCGCACAGTTCACAGAATCTTTGCTGCAGGGTACCATTAGGTTTCTTGGAGATCAGATCTTGGTTTTTTCTGCCGCCAAAAATCACTTTCATCTCAATCGCTCCGGAACAACTTAAGATTCTGGTTTCGCCAGCAAGATATTTCACTTTAAAGTTTGCAACTCTCGGGCCATGGTAGAAAAATCCAAGCTTAAACGCGCTCAATTTCTCGCTCTCGGCCTATTTCCTACGTATTGGAAAAACGTTTTTGTTTCTGCTTTCCATCCTCTTTTAAAGAGGTTAAAGAAAGCCTTCTGTATTTTCGGCCTTGTTAAATCGCGCTGCATCACATGCTCCGCCCTGGAGCCAGGTCGGCCGTTTCTATCTTTGTCGCTTCCCGGAGCATTTCTACGTATGTAAAAACCTTCCACTAATCAGGATTTGTCTTCCCACTAATAGTAATCTCTTACACACTTCCCTTGTGTCCAGGAGGAAGTATTATCGACCGATTTTGCTTTTCTTTTCAGCGGAATTATATTATCTGCAAATAATCGACTTTCTACCACGGTCCCCTGATATCCATCGGAAACCGTTTTATCTGTACAAAAAGAGTCCTTTAACTATTCCAGTTTTTGAGGGAGGAACTAATGTTTCAGAGAAGAGTTGTCTATTCGTTGATCATGCTTTTCGTATTTGCTTTATTCTACACATGGATTGAACAGGCTGAGGCCAGACGCATGGGGGGCGGGCGATCTTTCGGCAGCAGTCCGAGCTACCAGCGAAGCGCTCCAAGTCCAACATCCCCTCAGAAAAGCCCGAGCCAAGCTGCGCCTGCTGCCCCTGCGGCAGCTCCAAGGCCATTTGGAGGAATGCTGGGCGGACTTCTCATGGGTGGGCTTATCGGCTCCCTCCTCTTTGGGGGCATGCACAGCTGGGGTGGTCCAGGCCTTCTGGATATTCTGATCATCGGCGGGGCTCTCTTTTTCCTGTTCCGGTTTCTCAAGGCAAGGCGAATGGCGACCCAGGGAGCCGGTCAGGCATCATTCAGCACTGGTCTTGATTCTCAGGAAGCCTGGGGTTCTGCCCGTCCAGGATATGGGCCTGTCCAGGGAATGCCGGTACCTGCTGCCTCGGAGGAAGTGAGCATTCCGCAAGGGTTTGATCAGAAAGACTTCATGAAAGGAGCCAAGGCCGTCTACGCCAGGCTTCAGAATTCATGGGACAAAAGAGACCTTGAAGACATCCGCCTTTTCACGTCCAAGGAAGTCTGGGAAGAAATCAACCGACAGGTCCAGGAAGATCCTAGTCCCAGCAAGACGGAGATCTTGAGGGTGAACGCCAGACTGCTTGAAGTGAGCTCTGCAAACAGCCACACGGTCGCATCGGTTCTCTTCGACGTGATGATGCGCGAGAGCAAAGAAGAAGATGCGGCCAAGGAGGTGCGCGAGATCTGGCACTTCAGCAAAGAGGACAACGATCCTAAGTCTTTCTGGGTGCTCGAAGGCATTCAGCAGGTGGAGTAGGAGGAACACTCCATTCTGGTGGCCTCATGCCACCCAAGAGAAACAAGTTTATGCTGCTTCAGTGAAAGGGCTGCGGATTCGGACACCGGTAAACCGAATCGCAGCCCTTCTCTTTACTGCCCTGTGGCTCTCACCACAAGGACCGGCATGTCGCCCGCGTGGAGCACCTTGTCGGCGACGCCATGGATTCAAGAATGAGATGGGAAACGATCTGGAGTTTTGATATTCTAAGTGGGTCTTAGTCCTTGAATCCCCTTTTCATCAACAGGAGAGTTCGTCATGAAAAAAAAGCGCCCAAGCATTAAACCCTCCTGTGCGACCTGTGATCTCGCAACCTTTGACAGAGCCTGTGTGACCGAGGCGGGAAAAACCTCTAAAGGGTGTCCTACCTTCACGCGCAAGACAATCCTTGAGGATGCAAACAAGGAATACGAGGTATCCGAGGTGCGGAACTTTGCCCGGCAAGCCTCCATTCAAGAGGCGGAATGCTATGCCAATCGGCACCAGAGGCCTTATGTGATGCAGCCTACAAAGACCCGCATTGTGGAGATCTGCGAGTTTGCCGAGAAAATGGGATACAAACGCCTGGGCCTCGCATTCTGTCTTGGCCTAGCCAAGGAGGCCGCCGTCGTGGAGGAGATCCTTAAGAAGAATGGGTTCGAGGTCATCTCCGTACTCTGCAAAGCAGGGAGAACGCCGAAGGAGGAGCTTGGACTCAAAGAGGCTCACAAAATCTTCCGGGGCAAGCCGGAGTCCATGTGCAACCCCATTTATCAGGCCAAACTTCTCAACCACGAGAAAGCAGATTTCAACATTCTCCTTGGCCTGTGCGTGGGTCATGATTCTCTGTTCTTCAAGTTTGCCGATGCTCCCACAACCGTCCTGGCGGTGAAAGACAGGGTGACCGGCCACAACCCTCTTGCCGCCATTTACCTTTCAGGGACCTACTATCAAAAGCTGAAGAACCCATAGCAGGTCGCTGAAAAACGCTCATCTCCTGTGTTGCCCTCACCCCTCGTGGTGCAAAAGAAAGGACTGAGGGATGAGTAATGAGGACTGAGTGAACTTCCAAATACATGTATTGCTTTATCCTACCCAGTCCTCAGTCCTCAGCACTCGTTACTCTTTCCAGGCTGGAGTTCTCTCACCGGATTCGGTCTTCCACCAGGGAGTCCACGCCAGAGCCACCAGTTTCACTGAAATGTTCTGCTTTATGGGCTTCACCGTGATGGTCTGTATGGACTCCGCGAGTGGCGATGCCGCCGCCTCTGCCTCGGCTTTGAACGCTGCTTCAAGATCAGCCAGTTGCTGCTGGTGCGCCCCTACGTTCTCCTCCGCCCTCCCTACGTCCTGCCGCTCCTTAAGCACACGCCCTGCTCCCCGCGCCGCCGTGGTAGCTCTGCCCAGGGTAGAGGTGGTCACCGTCTTCCTTCCCAGGAAAGCACCCAGAAGGGTGGCCCCTATGGAAATCACGGTCTGGATCCCCTGATGCTTCACCTGTTCGGACTCCCGCGCCAGCGCTTGCTCGGCCCTGCGGATTCTTTCCTGTAGGGCTGCGATCTTGGGCGAATATTTCTTGCGGAGTTCCCCAAGGACCTGATCCCGCCCTTCCCGGCCGGCTTGCTGGAGGCGAATTCGGAAATCTCGTTCCGACTCACCAGGCTGAGAAAAGACCCTGAGCGCGGGACTATGGTAGGCTTCCAACGACTGAGTTCGATACAGCCACGACGCAAAATCCTTGCGCCATTCTTCATAACTCTTCGCCTTGGCCGCCACAGGCGGGAGTTCCCCAAAATCGGCATTGGCCGAGGGAGATGGTTCGAGGTCCTTCCCTGCCAGTCCGGCGTCTTTCCCCTCATCCCAGTTCACAGGGATCGCCCCCTCCTCTACCGGCGTGAGCAAAGAGACAACCCGCAAGCTCTCAAGCCCTTTCTTTGCATCCGCGAACCGGACCTCAGCTTCTCCGAACACAGCCGGACTATAAATCAGCGATCCTCCGGTGGGCTGTCTTCCCCTGACTGGGAAGAAGTACTGAGGGATCTCCGGGGGAAGAGCAGGCTGTCGAACCGGAAACTTGCTCTCTTTTGCAGGAGGGGATGCGAAAACGGCTCTTCTTTCTTCTTGGATCGCAGGCGTTGTCGTGGGAGCATGCGGTGTAAGGGCCTCCCTTACAGGATCCATAAGGAGCTTGATCTGCGTTCTGGTCAAAGGGCCGGCCAGGTAAGACATGGCCCAGCGGGTCTCAAAAACTTCAGGCCTGTCTTCATGGACATTATTCATCAGGAAAACACGGTTTCCAAGGCCTGCAATGATCCTGTCCATCTCTGCTCGCTCAAAACCTTTCCCGGCTCCGGCTGCAGCCCCTTCAAGGCCTTCCAGCACCCGCTCCTTGTCCCTTTCCGTCTGAAGGCGTCCGATAAACCATGTGCCTGCGTTTGAAAGGCCTTTGTAGTCGAGGTCCACGGGATTCTGGGTCACCAGGACAAGCCCGATGCCATATGCTCTTGCCTGTTTCAGCAGGGTGAGAAGGGGCTGTTTCGAAGGGGGGTTGGCAACCGGAGGGAAATAACCGAAGATTTCATCCATGTAGAGCAAGGCCCGGAGGCTCGTGGTACCGGGTAGCTTGCGCATCCATCCCAGAACTTGATTGAGAAGAAAGGAAACAAAGAACATGCGTTCAGGATCATTGAGGTGGGCAATGGAGAATATAGCAATTCGCGGTTTTCCTTCCGGCGTATAGAGAAGCCGATCGATGTCAAAAGAGTCCCCCTCCATCCAAGCTTGAAACCCAGGCGACGCAAGAAGATTGTTGAGCTTCATGGCCAGCTCATGGCGTTCCTTTGCGGGATAAAAGGATTCCAGATCGAAGACACCCACCTTGGTCAAGGGCGGATTCTGGATGAGCTGGATCAGTCCCGGCATATCAAGACCCTGTCCCTTGCTCCAGACCGCAGACAGGATATTCGCAATCAGGATGTGTTCCTTGCTTCGAATCGGGTCCGCCTGTATTCCGAGCAGACCGAGGAGGCTCATGGTCGTGTTCGAAATGTTCTCCCGAAGCGTGTCCGCATCTTCGCCCGCCTGCGGCCTGGCAAAAGAGCTCAGGACAGAAACAGACAGACCCGTGGCGCTCCCCGGGGTGTAGACCGCAATGTCCACTGCCTCTCGAAACCGCCGAATCCTGTCCCTGCCCTGTCCCCACTCGGCGAGTCCCTTTTCCCAGAGAGCCGCCTGCTGGCGAGCATACTCCTCCCGGGAAAGCCCTTTTCGCTGGGCTTCCTCTCGGTTGATCCAGGGTGCGAATTCTTCAGGTCGCATATCAGGGAACGTGAGCATTAAATTGCCCAGATCCCCTTTCGGATCTATCACAATGGCAGGAATCCCATCAATGGCTGCTTCTTCCAGGAGGCTGATGCACAGCCCTGTTTTGCCGCTCCCAGTCATTCCAACGCAAACGGCATGGGTGACCAGGTCCTTGGAGTCATAGAGGAACAGGGCTTCCTTCCCTTTTCTTGTCTTTAGATCATAGAGACGTCCAAGGTAGAAAACACCAAGCTTTTCAAAGTCCAGACTCTTTTTTTGTCCCCTTCTTCATGGACGCTCCTCCGTTTTTCATGTCTTTTTATTCCCTAACCTTTTTTGCCTTAAAAGAAAAGCCTTTCTGGATGTGGGAGCTTTCCTGGGAGTGAAACTCGCTCTGGGTTTATAGAGGACACGCGCGTTCCAAAAAAAGGGCCGAACCTTTCGGCTCGACCCTTGTTGTTGATTGCGCTAAATGACCGTCTTAGTGAACTTCCATTTTCTTTGTGCTTGGGTCTTCTTTTTTGGGACGGAATTCTTGAGATAGCCATTCCTCCCCGTGCTGCCACGCGGGGCATGGTGGCGAAGACGAGTGAAGCGGTAGGCTTAACCGCACTTGGTAAAGCCGCAGAAATGGCAGGTCATGCATCCTTCTTCAAAGCTGACCGTCTGCCCACACTCAGGGCAGGTCTCGCCCAGAAGGCTGTTTTCGTATTTACGGGTGATGGGTTTCTGGTCCTTCAGGTACCTCTTTTCGAGGACCTTGCTGATGGCATCAGGGATGGAGAGCACCAATCCGTCTTTTGAAAACACCGGATGCTCGCCGCAAATTCCTTTAAGCTGCTCCACGATCTTATCCGCAGAGATGCCCGATCTGAGCGCCAGGGAGACGAGTCTTCCGATGGCTTCGGTCTTGGCCATCGTGGATTTGCCGGATTTGCCGATGGTGGCAAAGACCTCGAAGGGCCTGCCGTCCATTTCCGTCACAGTGACATAAAGATTCCCCATGCCCGTGACGACCTTTGTTGTGAACCCTTCAAGAGTTTCAGGACGATCACGGACGTCCCCGATCATGGGACGGAGTTCTTTCCCTGTTTCGTGCACACTGAGGACCTGGTTCTCTCTGCTCCCGTCGCGATAGATCGTGACCCCCTTGCACCTGAGCTCATAGGACAGGTTGTAAACCTTCATCACATCATCGAGCGTGGCATCCATGGGCAGGTTCACGGTCTTGGATACCGCATTGTCGGTGAATTTCTGAAAGGCCGCCTGCATGCGGACGTGCCATTCCGGCGTAATATCGTGGGCAGTCACGAAGACATCCTTGACGTCTTGAGGAATCCCTTCTATGTGCCGGATACCGCCTGAGCGGGCAACCGCATCCATGAGTTCGGGAGAATAGAAACCCCGCTCACGAGCGACCTTCTCAAAATAGGGGTTCGTTTCAAGGAGTTTGTCGTTGTCCATGACATTGCGGACAAAGCTGAGGGCAAAAAGGGGTTCAATTCCGCTGGAGCACCCTGCAATAATGCTGAGCGTCCCAGTGGGCGCGATCGTGGTGGTCGTGGCATTTCTGACTCGGCCGTTTTCCATATCCTTGTAGATGCTTTTCTCGAAGTTGGGGAAAACGTTCCTTTCCTCAGCCAGTGCCCGTGACGCTTCTTTCGATTCTTTCTGGATAAATGCCATGACGTTTTCCGCCACTTCCAGAGCCTGTTCTGAATCGTAGGGAACCTGAAGCTGGTAGAGCGTGTCCGCAAAACCCATGACGCCTAGGCCGATCTTGCGATTGCCTCTGGCCATTTTTTCGATCTCCGGCAGCGGGTATTTTGACATGTCGATCACGTTGTCCAGAAAACGAACCGAGTTCCAGACGAGGTCCTTCAGCCCGCTATAGTCAATGGAAGGAAGCCCACCCTCAGGCCTGACGAACTTGGCAAGATTGATGGACCCCAGGTTGCAGGCTTCCATGGGCAATAGGGGCTGTTCTCCGCAAGGATTCGTGCTTTCGATTTCACCGAGCGCGGGGGTCGGATTATCGCGATTGACTCGATCAAGGAAAACCACCCCCGGATCCCCGCTTTCCCATGCGTGATACACCAGAGCCTGATAGACCCCTCCCGCATCCAGTTCGTCCACCTTCTTGTGTTCCCGCGGGTCAACGAGGTCATAAGATTTCTCGGCGTTTACCGCCTCCATAAAGGCGTCGGTTACTCCCACCGAAATATTGAAGTTGGTCAGCTCGCGGTTATCCTTTTTGCAGGTAATGAATTCCATGATGTCGGGGTGATCGACTCGCAGGATCGCCATGTTCGCTCCTCGCCGGGTGCCTCCCTGCTTGACCTGCTCGGTTGCGGTGTTGAAGATCTTCATAAAGGATACCGGTCCGGACGCGACCCCGCCCGTTGTGCCCACCTTGCTGTTTTTCGGTCTCAACCTTGAGAAAGCAAACCCTGTCCCGCCGCCTGATTTATGAATTAACGCTGCGCTCTTCAGGGCATCAAAGATTCCCTCCATGCTGTCTTCGATGGGCAGGACAAAGCAGGCGGCCAGTTGCCCCAGCCTCCTCCCTGCATTCATCAGCGTCGGAGAATTGGGCAGGAATTTGAATTCGGTCATCATGGCATGGAAGACTTCTTCCATTTTCTTGACACGGCTTTCATCTCCATAAGCCTTTTCAGCTTTTGCAATGTGCCTTGCCACCCGCCGGAACATCTCTTCGGGAGTCTCTATGATTTTCCCGTGCAGATCCTTTCGGAGATACCTTCTTTCAAGCACGGTTCTTGCGTTCTCGCTGAGAGCGAGCTTTCCCTTCCTGACAAACAGGGAACTGTCCAGCCGGACCGGATCTGTCTTGGATATGCCGTAATCCCTTAGCTTGTCTTCTATGATCTTCTCCAGGAGAGGAATGGTAATGGTCTGGATCTCCCTTTTCCGAATCTCTTCAACCAGGGATTTGCTGATGTCCATGGCTTGAGCTGTGTTCACGCAGCTCGCACTGGAAAGGAGATCCGAAAACAGACGATCATCCCAGCTAAAAGACGCTAGGTCTGAACCTTGCTCATCTTTGACTAAAAGACGATCCACTTGCGCCATGAAGAGCCTCCTGAAGAACCTGAACGGGATTTAGTTAGAAAGAGGATTTCGCTCCGACTTGGATCATTGATAGGTGTAATGTAACGGCTCAGGTGTTTAGGCTGAAGACTGAAGGGCAATAATGATCATCCATGAGACAATCACCTGCTAACGTATCCAAACGATCCTGGCTTTGTGTGATCGCGCATGTCTTTTCCTTCAGTCTATCTACCTTCAGTCTATCTACCTGAGTAGTTACATTTGAATGTCATATATACACAATTTTTTATATTAGAACGCAAGATATAGTACGTCAACTAAAATTCTGCTACTACCCCTACGTACTTTGAAACATTCTGATTTCTGTTTCTCTCCATCCGGCGGGAATGGTCTCTGGGGGATCACCTCGGGGCGGACTCCTAATTGAACTCATGGGTAAAACTCAATGAAAAAATATCGGGTCACCTTTCTTCCCGCTCATAAGTCCATCGAAGTGTCCGAAGGCTCAACCCTTGCCCAGGCCGCACAGAGAGCGGAAATCCACGTCAATAGCCTCTGCGGTGGAGAAGGGGTCTGCGGAGAGTGCAAAGTCCAGGTTTTGAAGGGCGCTGTGAAGACAGATGCCGGCCCTTAGGCCTTTTTCTCGAAAGAGGAAATGGAAAAAGGCTTTGTCCTGGCCTGCCAGAGCAAGATTTCCGAGGATCTGGAAGTGGAAATTCGACCGGGGCCGGCGCGATGCCCGCCTGACCTACGAAGACAATATCCCCCAATACGTAATTGCAGAAGCGGGCGAGACGGAAAAGGGTGAGCCCATTGTTTTCACCGAACCGGATATCGCCAATCTGATCAAGTCCAAGGGGTCCATCTTTGCGGCGATCAAGTCCCTGATCGATTAGAATCCCGAAACCCGAATGTCGAATATCGAACAAGGAATTTCGAATGATGAAGTTCGATCTCTTGCGCTCTTTCCTTCGGCGTTCGTTATTCGATATTCTGCGGTTCGCTTTCGAGCTCAGACGTAGCTTGCGGAGAAGTCACAGGCTAAGACTCCCATTCCGTATTTACTTCATTTGCTGTGAATGATAATGCTTATCCGAGTCCAATGTTTCACACCATCTGAACCCATGTCCGCAATGCCGAAGGAGGGCCCATGGACCAATCAGAGATCTATCAGGCACTGGAGCGTTCAGAGTTTTTCAGGGAGCTTGACAAAGAAGACATTGAAAAGATCGCCGGCCTTTGCCGGGAAGAGACTTTTGAGCCTGGCCAGACCATCTTTCGCCAGGGAGACACAGGAGATCGCATTTACATCATTGCGGAAGGCCAGGTCGCCCTGGAAAGAACCGTGGACTTGGGAACACGCAAAGGGAATGTCGTGATCGGAACCCTCGGAAAAGGGAGAGCCTTCGGTTGCTGGTCAACGCTCTTGGGCAAACCCCACAGCTTCCTGTCCTCCGCCTCATGCCAAAAGCCGACCAAAGCCGTCTTTTTCTTTGGAACCGAGATCAGGGCCTTGATGCTCAGCAACACCGCTCTGGGATTCTGCATTTTAGAGAGGCTCTGCTTCTTCCTCCGCGACCGTATTCAGAGCGTTTACGGCGCCATGGAGAAGATTTGAGGAACCCTCCATGGAACATGAAATGAGCCCTGAAGCGATTCAACAAATCGCCGAGAACGTTGCGTCCTTCGGGGAAGATCGGGAAAACCTTATTCCTATTCTTCAACGGATCCAGGAAAAGCTCGCCTATTTGCCCCCTGAGGCCATCCACATGGCGGCCAAGCACCTTCACCTCACGGCCGGCGAAGTCTACGGAGTGGCCACCTTTTACAATCAGTTCCGGTTTCATCCTCCGGGAAAACACCCGATCAAGGTCTGTTTAGGGACAGCCTGCCACGTGAGGGGTGGGGATATCATCCTGGAGAACTTTGAGAGGAAGCTCGGCATACGGGATGGACAGACCACAGAGGACAGAGAGTTCAGTATTGATCGGGTCGCCTGCGTGGGCTGCTGTGCGCTAGCCCCTGTGGCCCTTGTGGAAGAGAAAGTTCATGGCCATATGGCTCCAAGCAAAGTGGAGGGACTGGTTCTCGGCTTCCATCTAGAGAAAGAACGGCAGGAAAGAGAAAAAGCGAAAGATGATTCAGCCAAATCATGAGGCCCTGTTCAGGGCCATTCGGGAAGAAGCCGAAAAAAGACGACAGGCTTTCAAGGAAACTGCCCTGCCTAAAATCCATATAGGAATGGCAACCTGCGGTATTGCTTCAGGAGCCCTGGAGACGAAAAGAGCTTTTGAAGAGGTCCTTGCTGAGCAGAAAATGCCCGCCCTTATCCATACGGTTGGTTGCTTGGGCCACTGTTACGCCGAGCCGGTTGTGATCGTTGAAAACCCCGGGTTTCCCCCTATTCTTTATTACAACGTGACGGCCGGAAAAGCGGGAATGATCGTCAAGTCTTTCCTGAGAGACGGAGATCCTCTTTTCGAACATCTCCTCGGGGCCACCGAGGAAAACGATCTTATTCCCCAGGTCAAGGATTTCCCGAGATTCAGCCACGAGAAGAGGGTGGTCACGGAGAAATCCGGCCTCATAGACCCTGAAAACATATACGAATATGTCGCCCAGGGCGGATATGAAACCTTGACAGCATCTCTTGAGCGGAACCCGGAGGAGATCCTGCAGGAGATCGTGGACTCCGGCCTCAGAGGAAGAGGAGGCGCAGGATTCCCCACCGGAACCAAATGGGGACTTGCCAGACAGGCTCCGGCCGGGCAAAAGGTCGTGATCTGCAATGCCGATGAAGGAGATCCGGGTGCTTACATGGATCGCACCATCCTTGAAAGCAATCCCCACCAGGTTATTGAAGGCATGGCCCTGTGCGCTTATGCGATCGGTTCGTCGCAGGGCATCCTCTATGTCCGAGCAGAGTATCCTCTGGCGGTGAGCATCTTGACAAAAGCCTTGCTACAGGCGAGAGACTTGGGCCTCCTGGGCAAGAACATTCTCGGCACGAATTTCGATTTCCAAATTTCCCTTTTCCAGGGGTCAGGCGCGTTTGTCTGCGGTGAAGAAACCGCCTTGATCCAATCCATTGAGGGTTACAGGGGCATGCCCCAGCACAGACCCCCCTATCCCGTGGAGAAAGGCCTGGGGGGCCGACCAACGGTCATCAACAATGTGAAGACCTTTGCTTCGATCCCTCCCATATTAAAGCACGGGGCCGGCTGGTACCGGGCTATCGGCACAGAGAAGAGCTCAGGAACAGCCATCTTCTCCGTGGTAGGAGATATCGTTCACCCGGGATTGGTTGAAATCCCCATGGGCGTGGATCTCAAGACCCTCATCTTCGACGTGTGCGGAGGGATTCCAAGCAAGAAACCCTTCAAGGCCGTCCAGATCGGCGGGCCCTCCGGAGGGTGTTTGCCGGATCAATTCCTGAACACCCCTATTGATTTCGACTCTCTGGCCGAAGCAGGGGCCATGATGGGATCCGGCGGCATGGTGGTCATGGATGAGGATACGTGCATGGTTGATGTGGCCCGGTATTTTCTTGACTTCACCCAGAAGGAATCCTGCGGCAAGTGCACCTTCTGCAGAATCGGCACCAAACATCTGCTCCGGATTCTTGAGCGAATCACCAAAGGCGAAGGACGAGAGGGAGATCTGGAACAGCTCGAAAACCTGAGCCGCGACATCAAGAGGGGTTCCCTTTGCGGATTGGGCAAAACAGCGCCAAATCCTGTGATCACTTCCTTGCGCTATTTCAGGGACGAATACGACGCTCATATCAAAGAGAAGCGTTGTCCTGCAGGAATGTGCCGGACCCTTACCGCCTATTACATTGACCTTGAGAAGTGTGCCCGCGGTTGTGACGCCTGCGTGGGAAGCTGCCCTGTGGAAGCCATTTTCACCACAAGAGATCGCAAGAAAGCCGTGGACCAGAGCCTGTGCGTCAAGTGCGGGGAATGCATGGTTTGCTGCCCGGCAGAGTACCGTGCCGTCAAGAGGGTCTCCCCTCCTCACCTGGCTCCGGTGATTGAACGGCCCGCCAAGGGGAATGAGGCATAAGCGGTTCATGGTCAAGATCCTCGTGGACAAAAGAGAGATTCGCGTGACCGAAGGGACCACCCTGCTGGAAGCCTGCCTGCGTCACGGCATTTACATCCCGAACCTCTGCTATCTGGAAGGCATGGAGCATCCGGATGCATCGTGCAGGCTGTGTTTTGTTGAAATAGAGGGAAAACCTATTCCCTCATGCACCATCAAGGTCTCTGGTCCCATCATTGTCAAAACCGACACTCCTGCCGTAAGAAGCCTGCAGCGAAGTGCCCTTCGCCTTCTGCTCTCTGTTCATGATGTGGACTGCGCTCACTGCCCCGCAAACAAGAAATGCGCTCTCCAGAACATGGCCAAATTTCTCGGCATGGGCTTAAAGCCAAAAGGCCTTGAACAATACCTCAAAGAACCCCGAATGGTGGAAGACCATCCCTTCATTAACTACTATCCCAACCGGTGCGTTCTGTGCGGACGGTGCGTTCGTGTTTGCCGAACGAAGGAAAGTCGGCCAAGGATGAATTTCGCCAAGAGGGGCTTTGACACGGTGATCAGCTTTTATGGGATCCGTGATGAGATGGAAAGCGCCTGTGATGAATGTCAGGCCTGTGTCGAGATCTGCCCTGTCGGAGCTATTACCTTGAAGACATCCGTCCTATAGAACCCTTTTGACCCCGCCCGTCGGCACTAGCTTGTTCATTGCCGCGAGCATTGCAAAAACAGATCTCCAGTCTGCAACCCGACACATGACCCCTTTCCTGATTGCAGTGATTCTCGTTTTGCTGCTGGTGACCTATTTCCCCCCTATCACCTTGTGGTTTCCTGACCTGATCATGAAATAGCGCACCTCATTCAGGCTCCGTTTTGGCAAGGGCATGGCCTTCATCGGAGATCTTTCCCGCGGAGAGCGAAATAGCCTGTCCCCATCAGCCCGAAAGCAAAGGCCGTGAGAAGATTCGTTGCCGGGGAGAGGCTCCACAAGAGCGCCCCACCAAAGGCAGCCACCGAGACAACCACATCCCGCGCCAGATAGTAGGCTCCGAACATACCCGCTTTCATTCCTTCGGGGGCTAAGTCCATGATCAAGGCCTTGCGCGTCGGTTCCCCGAATTCCTTCAGGCCCCTCAAGACAAAGGCCAGGACAAGCGTTTCAAAGGATCGACTCCACAGAAGCACCAGCGGAAAGAAAGTGAAAAACAAGAAGGTGATCACCACAAAAGGTTTCTTTGTACTTCGATCCGCCAAATAAGCCACCGGGATGTAAATGAGCATGGCCGTCACCATCTCCACGGCGCTGAGAATGCCGAACTCAACAGGCGAGACTCCCGCAAAGTGGAGGCACCAGATCACCACAAAGGCATAAGGGATCTGCTCACAGAACCGGATCAGGATGTCCGAAACCAGGAGATTCCGCATGGAAGGGCTCATCTGCGTGAGCATCCGGAACAGATTCTTCTCCGGCGGCTTTGCCTCTTTCCTCCCTTCTTCTATGAGAAGCTGCTGCATGACGACCGAGAGCGCTCCCATCACCAGGGCAGCGATAAAGGCCATCCGGATGCCTTTTTCCGTACCATAGAACTGGATGAACACCCCGCCCAGCACAGGTCCCAGTGCCATGGGGACCCGCCTGACCAGGGAATGCATGGACACTCCCATCGTCCTCTTTGAGGCGGGCAGGACTCTAGAGATAAAATCCATGGAAGCTGGAAGAGAGATGGCGGACCAGGACAAGAAAAGGACCGCGCCGAGGATCACGGCAATCCAACTGGGAACCAAGATCACCACGAGGTAACCGGCCATGGCGACCAGGTTAAAAAAGAAAAGCGCCCGTTTGTAGCCTATCCGGTCACTCAGATAACCGCCGGGAAAGGAATAGAGCGCACTGAGAAGATTGTCCAGGCCATTCAGGAGACCGACGGAGAGCGTGCCGCCGCCCAGAGCAAGGAGATAGATCGGAAGAAACCGTTCAGCCATTTTCTCGCCCATGCCCACCAGGATGACCATGGTGAGCAGAACGAGCATGTTTTTTCTGAGCCCCAGGAATTCTTGGATGTTTCGAAACATGTTCATCGTGCTGAGAGGATATGCATGGCGCTTGAGATAAGCAAATGAATTTATACCCGCTAACCTTGAAAATAGGCCTTTGTATCGTTGCCTTTTGATTTGTCGTACCCTTTTAGCTTTTTGAAATTGAATGCTGATGGCTTCTTTTCTCGTGACCCTTTCAAAACGCTGAAATGTTACGATTTGTGTTTTCTGTTTTGTGCCTGTTGTATTTGTCCGCCAACTCATCTAGAATTCTGACATGCTGAAGATTGGCTCTTTAATAATAGAAAACGGCCTGATCCTGGCACCTATGGCCGGTTACACAAATCTTGGATTCAGGCTCACGATCAAGAAACTGGGTGCCGGCCTTGTGACAACGGAAATGGTCAGCGCCATGGGGCTCACCCTGAATCACGGCAAAACGCTTGATTACCTCAAAAGCCATCCGGATGAAAAGCCGCTTGCCGTGCAGATCTTCGGGTCGGAACCGGAGGTCATGGCAAGAGCGTGTGAAATTGCTGCTCACCGAGGGGCTGACCTCATTGACATCAACATGGGTTGCCCTGTTAAGAAGGTCGTAAGAACCGGGGCAGGAGCCTCTCTTCTCAGAGACAAAAGCAAAATCGCGGCGATACTTCAAGCGGTTCGCAAGTCCTGTCATTTGCCTCTCACGGTGAAGATTCGCGCCGGGTGGTCGCCCCCAGACCCGGTTGCTTGCGAGGTGGCCCACGTTGCGGAAGATTGCGGGGCCGATGGGATTACCATCCACCCGAGATTCGCGACTCAGGGTTTTTCCGCTCTTGCAGATTGGTCGTGGATCGGCAAAGTCAAAGAGAAGGTCAAGATTCCCGTCATCGGCAACGGAGACGTCTTTGATGCGCCTGCAGCTCTCCGAATGAAAGCGGAGACAGGGTGTGACGGAGTGATGATCGGAAGGGGCGCCATCAGAAACCCTTGGATCTTCCGACAAATCCAGAACCTGGAGCAAGGCCTCCCTGTTGCCGAGCCGGGGTTGGAGGACAGAAAATCATTCGTCATGGATCACTTTCGCTTTCTCTGCGGAACCATGAGCGAAAAAAACGCTGCCCTCACCATGCGGGGGATATTGATCTCTTTTACCAAAGGGCTTCCCAACAGCAGTCGGTTGAGGGGAAACGTCAGCCGGATTGTCAACAAAGAAACCCTTTATTCGATCACGAGCAACTATTTTTCCGAGCTTGAGGCTGAGATCTCGTGAAGGTCAAGCAGGCCAAAACCGCAGGCTTTTGCATGGGAGTTCGCCGCGCCCTTGAAAAGGTGTTGGGACAAGCCTACAAAGAACCCGGGCCCATCTTCACTTACGGCCCTCTCATTCATAACGAACAGGTCATGAAGCTCCTTGAGTCCAAAGGGGTCCGGGTAGCAAAGGACATCTCCACGCTCAAGGAGGGAACCCTGATCATCCGCGCTCACGGAATCCCCCCGCAAGAACGCAAGCTTCTCAAGAACTCGGGACTGAAAATCATTGATGCCACCTGCCCCAGGGTGGCAAGGGTTCAAGCCCTCATTCGGTATCACACCCACAAAGGGTATCTGGCGGTCATCGTGGGAGAACCGGACCATCCTGAAGTCATTGGCTTGAAAGGCCACGGCAACGGCAGAGCTTTTGTGATCAGCACCTCGGAGGAGGTCTCTCTTCTTCCTGAGGGAGAAAAGATTCTCGTGGTCGCACAAACGACGCAGGAGAAACAGACCTATGAGCGGATTGTTGAGGCAATCAAGAAACGCTTCCCCGAGGCCCTTGTCTTCAACACCATCTGTGATGCCACCGAAGGCCGGCAGCAAGAGGTCCGCGCTCTTGCCACGCATGTGGACGGAATTGTGGTGGTTGGGGGCTTCCACAGCGGAAACACGCGGCGCCTTGCGCAGGTTGCTTCATCCACCGGGCTTCCCGTTTTCCACGTTGAAACCGACCAGCAGCTCGACCGTGAAAAGCTTTCTGCCATGGAAATCATCGGGGTGACCGCAGGGGCTTCAACTCCCAACTGGATGATCAACAAAGTCGTTCAGAAAATCGAATCCATTCGTAGCCGAAAGGAAACAGCGCTGGATCGATTCCTTAGGTACGCCGTAAAATTCATCTTCCAGAGCAATATCGTCGCGGCTTTCGGAGCGTTCTCTCTGGCCCACGCCATGAATGTCCTCTCAGGAAGACCTCCTGATCTCATCCTTCCCTCCCTGGCTTTTCTTTACATTTACGCCATGCACGTGCTCAATCGCCTTCTGGACAAGGGAGCCAGCACTTACAACGATCCTGAGAGAGCCGCTTTCTACAGAAGATACCGCGGGCCCCTTGTTCTGTCGGGCCTTGTGGCCATTGCAGGGGCACTCGTTCTATCTGCTTTCTTGGGGCTCTCCGCGTTTGTGGCCACAGCAGGCTTGAGCCTCCTCGGCTCCATTTACAGCCTCCCCATTGTGCCGCTGCGGCGGAGGCACCTGTGGCGATACTCCAAAATCAAGGACATTCCCGGTTCCAAAACCTTTGCCCAGGCCTTTGCGTGGGGTGCCGTGATAGCGCTTCTTCCTTTCCTCGGGACTCCCCAAGGACCCTGGACCGGTGAAATCGTCTCCTTTGTTTTTGTGTTTTCCGTGGTGTACGTGAGATCCGCTTTCTTCGATATTTTCCAGGTTCAGGGCGATCTGATTGTCGGCGCCGAAACCCTTCCGATTACCCTGGGAGAGAAAAGAACCCTGTGGCTTTTGAGATGGGTGATGCTGGTGGGTTCGGTCTTGCTCACTGTGGCTCCTCTTTTCGGATGGGTCGGCCCCTTCGCCTATCCCCTCCTTCTCTGCTATCTGACTTTGACCCTTTGCATCCTTTCCTACGAAAAAGGGTTCCTCTATCCGGGAAATCGCTCTGAGGCTTTTGTCGAGGCGAATCTTTTTCTGGCCGGCATCCTGGCCCTCTTGTGGCAATGGCTGCAGTAAGCGTCATTATTCCAACCTTCAATCGCGCCCATAAAATCGCAAGAGCCGTCGCTTCTGTGCTCTACCAGACATTCACAGACTTTGAGATCCTCGTTGTGGATGATGGATCTGAAGACGCCACATCGGAGGCTCTCACGCCGTTTCGTTCGCATGTCGAGTGGATCACCCACTCCAGGAACTTGGGAGTCTCCGCTGCAAGAAACACGGGCATAAGGGAGTCTCACTCGCCCCTCATCGCCTTTCTCGACTCTGATGATTACTGGTTGCCTGACAAGCTTGCCGCACAAGTTTCCTTTCTTTCAGAACATCCGGAGGCTGTCGCCTGCCAGACCGAGGAGTTCTGGATCAGAAGAGGGATAAGAGTCAACCCAATGAAAAAACATTTCAAGCCTTCAGGGGAGATTTTTGAACCTTCTTTAAGGCTCTGTGTCGTGAGCCCGTCCGCGGTTGTTGTCAAACGATCTCTTCTGGAAGAAGTGGGCGTCTTTGACGAGGATTTCCCCGTGTGCGAGGACTATGATCTCTGGCTCAGGATTTCCTGGAAATACCCCATTTGGCTGATTCCTGAACCTCTCGTCATCAAGGAAGGAGGCGCCCCTGATCAGCTTTCCCGAAGCGTTCAGGGGATGGACCGATATAGGATCAAAGCGATCGCCAGGCTTCTCGCCAGCGGCTGCCTCAGCGAAAGACAAACCGAAGCGGCTCTAAAAGAGTTGCACTTCAAGTGCCGGGTTTACGGGAACGGGTGCCTGAGGAGAGATAAAAAAGAAGAAGGGGAGTATTATCTCAATCTCCCGGACTCGTTAAGACAAAACGTTTCTCGCACCAAATCAAGAGATTAAAAAATCTATTTGTACTTATTTATTACTATTTTAGCTAATTTTATAATATTTCAATAAAATTAAACTGATATAACTTTCTCACCAAAATTTTTCTATTCTTTCGTGAGAATGAGAACCTCTACCTTTCCTTCCAAACCTTTCTTGAACTTCTGCGCATCCTGGTCATTTCCCACAATAGCACCGTAATGCATAGGAATGGCCAGCTTCGGTTTCATGGCAAGCGCGGCCTTGAGGGCTTGATCTGCGGTCATGACATAGGTTCCGGACACGGGTATCATGGCGATATCTACCCGAAAATCTTTCATTTCTGGAATGAAATCCGTGTCTCCTGCATGGTAGATTCTGACCCCTTCCATCTCTACGATAAACCCAAGCCAACCGTTTTTCTTGGGATGGAAATCCTTGTCTACGTTGTAAGAGGGAACAGCCTCGACTTTCACGCCTCCTACACTCAGTGTATCTCCCGGTTTCACGACTCTCACATCGCCCTTGAGCTTCTTGGCAGAGTCCTTCTCCGTAATGACAACGGTTTTGGGTTGCTGAACCTTGACCACATCATCCGGCGAGCAGTGATCAAAATGGTCATGGCTCACAAGGATGAGGTCTGCCTTTGGACCGCCTGAAATTTGGTAGGGATCAAAGTAAACGACCTTTTCCGCATCGACCCTGAAAGAGTCGTGCCCAAGCCACACGATCTTCTTCGCCATATCCTTCCACGTCATGGTATCCTCCTATGCTGGAACAAGGACAATCTTATGATTGACGAGGGAAAAAGATTTCAGCTTCGCTTTCACCGTGACCTGTTCTCCGAAAATGCTCCTCAGTTTCACCTCGTCACCCTCCGGCTCAAAAGCGTCCACATCTTCAAGAATTAAGCGCTCTTCGCCGTTTTCCAACAAATATGCAACTGCCTCACACATGTCCTGTGATCTCCTTCACAATCCTCACCGCCTCCTCCACCAGGTGTGGCAGAGGATCGGCCGTGATGCCGACCAGCCTGACTTTTTCCTGGGTCAGCGGAATCAGTATTTTCTTTGCATTGCTCATGCTGACCGCCTCGGCCATTCTCGGGGTCACTTCGCCCATCATGGCGTGGGCCATGAGGATTGCCAGCGGGCCCATGATCACATCCGCTTTCGCGGACGTTTGTACAATGGCGTTTTCACCCGTTGCCCCTCGGTTCGCTCCGGCTTTCATCATTCGTGCCGTGGCCGCCGAGTTCGTGCCTAAGGCCAGGATTTCCACGTCCTCCGTGACCGCGGTGCGGAGGGCCTTGATCACAACCGATCCAATTCCTCCACCCTGACCATCCATGACCATGATCACCATACTTTGTCCTCTCCGTGTCCGTCAACCAATACCCGGGAAATGTATAAGTAATGAAGGACTGCGATGCTGACCATTTGGAGTCCAGCAACTCGAATATCGAATGTCGAACAAGGAATTTCGAATAATGAAGTCAAATCTCTTTCTTGTTTCCTTCGGCGTTCGTTATTCGTTATTCGACCTGCCCGCTATGCCCGCAAAGCGACTCGCGATAGATCCACCCCGCCTTCTACTTTTACACTTTCGGTTGACCGTAAGGTATCTAGCAGGGCAGGCGGGTATTCTGCGGTTCTCCTTTGAACTTCTGCCCATCTGACACTGAAGTTTCTTGGCTAGGATTCTATCCTCCTAGGACCTCCAGAAGCCGATCCAGCTCTTCATCTGAATAGAAGTGGATGAGGATGCTTCCCTGCTTGCCCCGCTTTCGTATCTCCACCTTTGTTCCGAGAGAATTCTTGAGACTGTCCGCCAGAGACTGCAAGTACGGGTCTTTTCCTCTTGCCCTTGTTCTCGCAGACCCGGACCGGCTCCTTTTTTTAACCAGGGCTTCTGTTTGTCGCACGGAAAGGTCTTTTCTGATTATTTCATCCCGCATGGCCTTTTGTTCCAGGCCGTCCTTTAGACCCGCGAGCACCCTTGAATGACCCATGGAAAGGCGGCCCTCCATAAGGTCTTTCTGAATCGAGGTCGGGAGTTTCAAGAGCCTGAGGGTGTTTGCGATGGTTGCCCTGTCCTTTCCGAGCCTTATGGCAAGCGATTCCTGGGTGGCCCCCGTGTTCTCCAGAAGTCGGCTGTAGGCCATGGCTTCCTCAATGGGATTGAGATCCTTCCGGTGAATGTTTTCAATCAGAGCCAGTTCCAGCGATTGAGCGGGTGTTGTTTCACGAACCACCGCAGGGACCCTGGCAAGCCCGGCTTTCTGAGCGGCCCTCCAGCGGCGCTCTCCTGCAATGAGACGGTAGCCTTTCTCTGTTTTGCTCACAAGAAGGGGGGTCAGGATCCCCTGCTCCTTGACGGACCTTGCCAGATCTTCTAATTCTTCGCCTTCAAAGGTCTGCCTCGGCTGGTAGGGATTTGGCTCGATCATCTCAATGGGGCACTGAAAGAACCTCACTCCCCCTGCGCCGAAGCCCTCTGTTTCTGGGATAAGGGCGGAAAGTCCTTTCCCCAGTGCCTTATGCGTGGCCATGGTTTCCCACTCCTCTGCTGATCAATTCCTTCGCGAGAGCCAGGTAACTCTGCGCGCCGCTCGACTTGATGTCATAAAGAAGAGCCGGTTTTCCATAACTCGGCGCTTCGCTCAGCCTGACGTTCCGGGGGACAACGGTATGGAACACCGACTCCTTGAAGTGCTGCCTTATTTCTTCCGCCACCTGAAGGGAAAGATTGTTCCTGGAATCAAACATGGTCAGAAGGATTCCCGCGAGATCCAGGGAGGCATTGAGGCTGCTCCGCACGGCATGCACAGTCTTGAGCAACTGACTCAACCCCTCCAGGGCATAGTATTCGCACTGCAGCGGGACCAGGACTGCGTCTGAAGCGGTCAGCGCATTCACGGTGAGAAAACCGAGAGACGGAGGACAGTCAAGAAAAATGTAGTCGTAGCGTTCCCTCAGGGGATGAAGCCGCTTTTTCAGGCGAAACTCCCTTTCCTCGGCCGAGGCCATCTCAACCTCCGCACCAATGAGATTTTCGTTTGCCCCTATGAGATGCAGACCTGAAAGTCCGGTGTGGAGAATCACCTCCTCTTCCGTTGCCGATCCAAGGATGAACTCATAGAGCCCTTTCTCAAGGGTTTTCCGCTCAATGCCCAGGCCTGTCGTCGCATTGCCCTGAGGATCGCAGTCCACCAGGAGAGACATTTTCTCTGCCACCGCCATGGAGGCTGAAAGGTTTACGGCCGTGGTCGTCTTCCCCACCCCACCTTTTTGATTCGCAATTGAAACGATGGATCCCATTAGTTCAATGTCCAAGCTCAGATTTCAGATAGCACATAGGTATAAACAATGAAAAGGAAATTCATGTTCCACGTGAAACAATTGCTGATTTTTTGTTGATTATCAGCATGTTACCATACTCTTTGGTAGCTAGAAATGCCGTGGAAGCCTTTGCGCAAGAGAAAGAGGAAGCCCGCTTCAGGGAAGCATTTTAGGTGAGCACAGACAAAACAACAACGATTTAAGATAGTTATATAATCTATTGTCGCCCTGTGAATATCTCGCGGCAATACCTGCTTATCGGCTTGTCCGCTCCAGGCAAAGCCCGATCAGGCGGTCCACCAGCTGAGAAAAGGTCATTCCCGCTGTGCTGGCGGCAAGAGGAACCAGGCTTGTCTCCGTCATCCCCGGGATGGTGTTGATCTCCAGCACGTAAACCTTCCCCTCGTGTAGAATCATGTCCGTTCGGCTCCAGTCCCTGCACTGGAGAGCTCTGTGCGCTCGGACAGCGCAGGACTGAACCGCTTCGGTTTCATCCCGAGAAATCCTTGCCGGACAGATTTCTCTCGTCGCGCCCGGGGTGTACTTCGCTTGGTAATCAAAAAAGGTGTACTGCGGATTGGGGACAATTTCAATCACAGGGAGCGCCTCAAGAGACTTGTTTCCAAGGACACAGCAGGTCATCTCCTTCCCGTTCACGAAACGCTCCACCAGGACTTCCTCATCATGATGAAACGCGGTGTCGATTCCTTTGAGCAGTTCCTTCTTAGAATGGCATATCGTGACACCGATGCTTGATCCTTCTGAGGTCGGTTTCACAACAGTGGAAGCGCCGAGACGCCCCAAGATTTGATCCGAAGAATAGGGCTCTCCCCTGTAAAGGAGAACATCATCGGCGACGAGAAGCCCTTCAGTCCTGAACACGCTCTTGGCAATCCTCTTGTTCATGGCCATCGCACTGCCCAGGATTCCGGATCCGACATAAGGGATCCCCAGCAGGTCCAGAAGCCCTTGCATGGACCCGTCCTCGCCATACCTGCCGTGGAGCAAGATCAAAGCCAGATCAATGTTTCCACCGTCCTTCAGGAGCAAGCCGAGATCCTCTCGCGGATCGTAGCGTTTGACCTCATACTTCTTTCGGTCAAGCGCTTTCTCCACCGCATCTCCGCTTTTCAGAGAGACTTCCCGTTCTCCGGATATGCCCCCTGCAATCAGTGCCACTCTTAACCGTTTCACGTCCATATCTTCCTTCTCAAATGAGATTCCCTAAGGTAGGTGTGAATCATAACTGCGTTGATGCACCAGAACAAGGAGATTTTTTCTTTGCCCTTGGATCAGACCTTCTCGACATGGAGAACCTTGCTCCATAAGGTTTCGTGGAAACCGCGACTTGAATCTAAGAAAAAATCAAAAGGGAAGAAACAAAAACACGCGAAAAAGAGCGCAAGAAAGAGAAAACAGAAGATCGTGATTTGTGGATATATCTATACACCGGAACTCAATGAGGTCAAACCTTTTGATATCAAAAGCAAATTCCCGGCACTCCCTCTTTTCACACTCGGCTTGAATTTGCCGGTCACATGACATTTCAATTAGCAATTTCAGCAGCTTATATCCTGTCGATAAAACGCTGACGGCTAACTTGCTCTCGCGACTCATTACCTTTGACAGCCTCTGGAGGGTCCGGTAGAAGGCACACGAACGTAGAAACATTCTGTGGATTCATGCTTTCTTTTGTTATTCCTGAGGCGGCGATGACGAATATTTGGGAAGAGATCAAGGACCAGATCAGGGGAGTCCTTCCGGAGAAAAGCTTCTCTCTGTGGATCAATCCCCTCACCCTCTTGGAGCAGAGGGAGGACACCCTTGTCCTTGGATGCCCCAACAAGTTCTCCCTTAACTGGGTCACGGAAAATTACATGCCCCTCTTCCAGGAGAACCTCGACAGAATGAATGAAAGGAACTGCAGGTTGACTCTGAGGGTCGTGGCCCCCTCGTCCACTGTGCCTCCCGGCCTTCTTCAGGATCCCAGGCAGCTCACCCTCCCCAACATGCCGAGCAACGAAAACGGGGGACCCAGGTCTCTCAACGAGGATTTCACCTTCGACCGATTCGTGGTGGGAAGATGCAATGAATTTGCCTATGCGGCATCCAAGGCCCTGGCCATAGAAGGCCAGTTCCCCTGCTCTTCCCTGTTCGTCGTAGCAAAGACCGGCCTCGGCAAGAGTCACCTTGCTCAGGCCACGGCCCACGCCCTATTGGAAAGCAATCCCAAGCTCAAAGTGATTTACCTCACCGCCGAGGACTTTGTGAACGAAATGATCTTTGCACTCAAGAACCACCGGATCGACGAATTCAAGAACAAGTACCGCCGCTCCTGCGATGTGCTTCTCCTGGAAGAGATCCATTTCCTGAGCGGCAAAGAAAAGACTCAGCTTGAGCTGGGATACACGCTGGATGCCCTGGCCAATGATCACAAGAGGATCATTTTCACGAGCTCGCTCCTCCCCAGGGATATTCCCAATTTGTCCAAGGAACTCGCCTCTCGTCTAACCTCCGGAATTATCACCACCCTTGATACCCCGGATTATGAGACACGGGTCAAAATCATTGAAAGGAAATCCTCAGAACAGGGGCTCGCTCTTTCACAGGAGATCTTCCATCTTCTGGCCAAAGACCTTACCGGAGACATCCGCCAGATGGAAAGCGCTCTCCGATGCTTGAAGGCAAAGGCAGATCTCATGAACGCCAGAATAGACACGGACCTGGCCAAAGAAGTCCTCCTGTGCCATGTGCCTACGCAGAAACTCCTGACCATGGAAGACGTGAAGGCCATCGTGTGTCAGTATTTCAAAGTCGACCCCACGATGCTGGAGTCCAAATCCAGAAAGAAGATCCACGCCTATCCCCGAAATGTCTACGTCTACCTTTGCCGGCAACACACGGGCAGAACCGTAGAGGAAATCGGCCGGTCTCTGAGTCGAAATCACTCGACGGTCCTATATGCCTCTGAGGTCATCGAACACAAAATGAAGGTGGACAAACGGGTCGGGAACCAGATAGAATTTCTCAGCAACAAACTCAAAGACATGAAAAAGGATCTATGAGAAACCCTTTGCTCTGGGTTCTTCTGGTTTGCTCCGCGCTGGTGGCGGCCTATCTGGTTTTCTTGGGCGTGATTTCCATTTCCGTGGGTCTTCAGCACACGGACCAGGAAGGCTCATGGATGCCTCTGTTTGCAGGAGGTCTGTGCGTTCTTGTTGTTCTCTGGCTTCTCTTTCGGGTTGCCCGGTCCCTGCTTCAGACCCTGAGGAAGGTCGAAAGCCTGAACGTCAAATAGGGCGTCCTCCTTCCTTCTTCACTTCTCTCTATAGAAGTTGACCAGATCTTGCTCCTCTTTCGGAGACAAATTATACTTTAGCGAAGCTTCCTGAATCAGCTTGCGGATCGGCTTTTTGTCATCTTCCATCCGTTCCGCGGAAATAAATTTCACGGCTTGCCTGATTCTTTCGCCTTCCGGAATGATCGTTGGCATAATCTCCTCCTGCTTTCATCGATCTTCTTTCAAAATATGTACTCACTGATTCTCGCTCATGCAATATCAAATTTCCATCAAAATGGGGGGCGTCAGTAACTTCTTCATAAGCTGCGGAAAAGTATTGCGCCCGGGCCAGGGGGTGTGGTCTGTCTCTGAACTCCGACTCCATCGGATTTCAGAAGCGACATCCCGATCCTGCAAACTTCTTTGCTCCTCCCTGAGATATCGCTTATACTGATTCGGCCTCTGCAGGATAACAGGATGAAAGGAACCCTGAAATTTGCCGTTCTTGCCGCCATGCTGCTGGGACTTCCGCTGGCGGGAGTCCTCATGGCTCAATTGCCCGCATCGCGCTACTTTGAATTCCCTCCCCGCACCCTTTACATCGAACACGCCCCCTTTTCATGGATTGCTTTTATCTTCTACAGCCTTTTCATCATAGCCGCCGTAAGTCCTTTCCTTCTGCATGCGCTTCACAATCGATCGCCAGTGCCCCTCAAGACGCCCCCCGCAAATCGTTTTCCCTGGTGGGGGTGGTGCGGGGTTCTGTTGGGTCTTGTGTCCTGGATCCTTGCATGGAACCGCTTCCCCTGGTTTTCCAACTGGCAGGCCCACACCTTCACTCCTCTGTGGATCGCCTATATCCTCACGATAAACGGCTTCACCTACCGCCGTACAGGAATCTGCCTCCTCCTGCGGCAGCCTCTGTCCTTTCTTCTCCTGTTTCCTGCGAGCGCCGGGTTTTGGTGGTTCTTTGAATACCTGAACCGCTTTGTTCAAAACTGGTCTTACCCGGGTGTCGAGTTTGGTCCGGGGGAGTATTTTCTCTACGCCACTCTTTCCTTCTCAACCGTGCTTCCGGCTATCACAGGGACAAGGGAGTGGCTTCTTTCCTTTTCGTGGTGGAACAGAACGTATGAGCACTTCTTTCCTGTCCGGATTTCTTCTCCCCGCCTGTGTGCCGCGGCTGTCCTGACGGCCTCCGGAGCCGGCCTTCTTTTGCTGGGAGTTTATCCGAATCAGGTCTTTGCCCTTCTCTGGATCTCCCCTCTTCTCATCCTGGTCCCCCTGCAGGCCCTTCTCAAGGAAATCCACATTTGCTCACCCTTGACTCATGGAGACTGGCGCTTTGTGCTGACTTCCGCGCTGGCAGCCCTCCTCTGCGGGTTCTTCTGGGAGATGTGGAATTTCTGCAGCCTCGCAAAGTGGGTGTACCACGTTCCCTTTGTCCAGCGGTTTCAGGTCTTCGAGATGCCTCTCCTGGGGTATGCGGGCTATCTCCCGTTCGGATTGGAATGCCTTGTGGTGGCGGAGTGGGTGCTTCGAAGGAAAAGCGGAGGAGAGAAGGCGGGCATAGCCATTACGCCGTAGTCGCCACGGCTACCAAGGCTCGAAAGCTTATACTTTGATTAAGAGAGCATGCCTTCGCAAGAACTAAAGCCTGCTCTTCTCTTGGCCGGATCTTCCGGCCCTCACCGCTTCACGGTGGCCATGCCTGACAATTTCCCCTTCGATGAGGTAAATCACCTGTTCCGCAATGTTGGTGGAGTGATCGCCCAAGCGCTCCAGGTGCCGGGAGGTCGTGTAAAGGTTGATGAGGTAACCCACGTACTCCGGATTTTTGCTCATCGCCTCCTTAATCCTGTCATACATCTCCCGATGCATCTGGTCCACCTCATCGTCCAGGGTAAGAACCTTAAATGCAAGATCTAAATCCAGATTCACGAGGGAATCGAGGCTCATGCGGAGCATGCTGGCCGCCTTCTCCGCCATGACGCTGAAATCAAAAGACAGGTTCAGCTTTTTCCGCTTGGAGATATTTCGCACCCGGTGGGCGATGTTCACCGCCTCGTCGCCGACTCTCTCCAGTTCGCTGTTGATCTTGATCACCGCGATGAGAAACCGGAGATCTACGGCCACAGGCTGGTGAAGAGCCAGAATCTTCAGGCATTCTTCTTCCACTTCCACTTCCAGCTCATCAATTTCATAGTCCCTGCGGATGATCTCTTCGGCCAGCTCCGCATCCCAGGTCTCGATCGCCTTGATGGACATCCTGATCCGTTCCTCCACCATGGCGCCAAGAGAAAGAATGCTTTTCTTTATCTTCTCCAGTTCCTTCTGCAAACGCTTGGGCATCGATTTCCCTCCCCTCCTATCCGAAACGGCCCGTAATGTAGTCTTCTGTTTGCTTGAGCCTCGGCCGGGTGAAGATCGCGTTCGTCTCCCCATATTCAATGAGCCTTCCCAAGTAAAGAAAGGCGGTGTTGTCGGAAACCCTGGCCGCCTGCTGCATGTTGTGGGTGACGATGATGATCGTATAGCGTCCCCTCAACTCGTTGATCAGATCCTCGATCTTTGTGGTGGCCAGAGGGTCCAGTGCGGAACAGGGTTCATCCATGAGAAGAAAATCCGGATCCGCCGCTATGGCCCGGGCAATGCACAGCCGCTGCTGCTGTCCTCCGGAAAGACCGAGGGCATTGTCCTTCAAACGATCTTTGACTTCATCCCAGAGAGCGGCACCCTTGAGGGCCCGCTCCAGCGTCTCTTCAAGAACACGCCGGTCGGTGACGTGATCCACCTTTAGCGGATAGGTGACATTGTCTGCAATGGACATGGGAAAGGGGTTAGGCTTCTGAAACACCATGCCCATCCGCTTTCGAAGACCGATGACATCCACATCAGGATCATAGATGTTTTTCCCTTCGAACACAATCCTGCCGGAAACACTGAGGCCCGCGATGAGGTCGTTCATGCGATTCAAGGACCGCAACAGGGTGGATTTTCCACAGCCCGAGGGCCCAATCAGAGCGGTGACCAAGCCCCGCTCGATGTTCAGGGTGTTGTTGAAAAGCGCTTGCGCATGGCCATACCAGAGGCAGAAGCGCTCGATATCCAGGATCGACCCTCCGCCCCCCTCTTTGGGATGGTATATCGTTTCCGTGTTGTCCAAATCGACCTGTGCCTTTGCTTCCATGAAAAACCTCTTAGAAATGCCCCACGTAATACTTCCTCTTCAATCGATTGCGAATGTAAATGGCCGTCGCATTCATGACCGCCACCAGCCCAATCAGGAGCAGGGTGGTCACGAACACCATGGGCTTGCCGGCCTCGGAATTGCGCGACTGAAATCCCACGTCGTAAATGTGAAACCCCAGATGCATGAAACTTCGCTCCAAATGAAGAAAAGGAAACAAATCGTCTAAGGGAAGGCTCGGGGCTATTTTGACGACGCCCACGAGCATGAGGGGAGCGACTTCCCCTGCCCCTCTGGCCATGGCCAGGATCAGGCCGGTCATGATGCCGGGCATGGCCTTGGGAAGCACGATGTTCTTGATGGTCTGCCACTTCGAGGCTCCGCAGGCCAAGGACCCTTCCCTCATGGACTGGGGCACCGCAGCCAGCGCCTCTTCCGTTGACACGATCACCACAGGAACGGTGAGCATGGCCAGCGTCAGCGAAGCCCAGAAAAGGCCTCCCGATCCAAAGGTGGGATTGGGCAAGCGTTCCGGAAAGAAAACCTGATCAAGGGTTCCACCCAGGATGTAAGCAAAGAAACCCAGGCCGAAGACGCCATACACAATCGAAGGAACCCCTGCCAGGTTATTGACGCAAATGCGCACCAGGGAAACCAGGCGCCCTTGCTTGGCATACTCCCGAAGATAAAGGGCGGCCATGATGCCGAAAGGCGCCACAGCCACAGCCAAAAGCACGGTCATAACAAAGGTGCCGAAGATGGCCGGAAGAACCCCCCCTTCCGTGTTGGCCTCCCGGGGCTCTGCGGTGAGAAATTCGAACCATCTTGAAACATACACTTTCACTTTCTGGAAAAAGGTCAGGTCATTGGCCGGATAGAACCGAACGATTTGCGAAAGGGCCAGAGTTTTCTCTGTGCCTCGAATATCCTTGAGAACCACCGAGTACAGCGCGTCCTCTCTCTTGATCGACTCCGCCTCCTTCTGGAGAAGGCCGTATCTCGTTTGCAGTTGCTTCGCACGGCCGTCCTGTCTTTTCTCTTCATCCCGGTATTCAGGGCTGTCTTTGCCTTTATCCAGTGAAATGCGCCGCAGGGCGAGTCTTTCCCGGTCCAGTTCGTAATTGATGGCTCCCATCTCATCTCGCTCAATGCCTTTCACCCTTTCGCGGCGCTCCACGGCCTTTCTGTGTTCCTCTTACAGCCGGTCCGGAGTCAAAAGACCCGCGGTGAGCTTTTCTCCCTTCACCATGAGCGTCTGAAGAGAACCGATGAAAGGGCCCCACTCCGTGCGCTCGATAAAGTAAATATTCTTCGGTTCTGTGCGCTCGGCGACTTTGAACTCCGAAACCCAGACAAAGTCCTCATTGTACAAATCGAAATTGCCCGTCCGGTAGAGAGTTCGGAGACCAAACCCTTTGTTCTCCTGCACGGACTTCCGGGCCTGTTCATCCAGGCTGTCGAGCTCGGTCTTGGGCAGCCGGTACATTTCCGATCGGGTCGGTTCGCCCGCCACCAGGGTGCCGTCCTTGAGCCGGAGAACCTCCACGGGCTTGGGGTAGAAGGTCACAAACCCGTTCCAAGCCACAAGAGCCAGGAACCCGAAAATCATGATGAGTCCAAGGGCCAGGGCTCCGCCCATGCTCCACAGATAGGGTTCCCCTCTGGAGGAAAGGTCCGCGCCGGTCACATATCGTTTGGATGGGGTTGAGGACATATCCTTACGTCAACTTTAGAGTTGCATCGCCCTTTTTCGAAACCGGAGGCGGATGACCTCCGCCACGGTGTTGATCACAAAGGTCATGGCAAAAAGCACCAGGCCCGACAAGAACAGGATGCGATACAGGGTTCCATCTTTGACGGCCTCAGGCAGCTCCACGGCAATGGTGGCCGAAAGCGCCCTCAGGCCGTTGAAAATGTTCATGTCGATAATCGGTGTGTTCCCGGTGGCCATGACCACAATCATGGTCTCTCCCACGGCGCGGCCCATGCCAATCATGATCGCCGAAAAGACCCCGCTGACGGCCGTGGGGAGGACCACGTAGATGGCCGTCTGCCAGGGCGTCGCCCCGCAACCCAGGCTGGCCGCGCGAAGGTGCTCGGGAACAGCGTTCAAGGCATCCTCAGCAATGGTGTAGATGATGGGGATCACCGCAAACCCCATGGCAAAGCCCACGATGAGCGTGTTGCGCTGAACATAGGTGTCCACAAAGGTGCCCCGCACGTCCACTCCCAGAAGCGCCAGGATCTTGGCGATGGCCAAAGAGCCCAGCGCCGCGAGCAGCACCGTCCCCCCCCATCGCCCCAGCTCAAGCAACGCCGCTTTGAACTGGCTCATCCCCTTCATGACCAGCGCCAGTTTACGACCGTACAGTCTCGAGACCAGCACGCTCACAATAAGAAAGGCCAGCGGCAGGGCCAGAAGGAACAGCATGGGTTCAGGGCCTCCCACATCCCCGTTGACCCACGCTTTGAAATCGCCGCTGAAAAACACGGCCTCAAACGCATCTCCCAGTTTGACCGCCCCGTAAATGGCGCAGATCACCACCAGCACGGTGGCGAAAAACTTTGGGGAGCCCTGAATTCGAAGGGCGATTCGAAGTGGGATCATTTGCCACAGGTACGCCGCGGCCATGAGCGACGCAGGAACCACAAAAAAGACAAGAAGCACCGCAGCAATCCATGTCTCCACCACCGGGGCCATGACCAGAGCCGCCACAAAACCCAGAACCACGGAAGGCAAGGAGGCCATCATCTCCATGGTGGGCTTCACAATAGCCCGCACCTTGAGATGCACAAACTCCGAGGTGTATATGGCTCCCAGAATCGCTATGGGAATGGCAAAGAGAAGCGAATAGAACGCGCCCTTGATCGTTCCGAAGATCAAGGGAAGCAGAGAGAACTTGGGTTCATAATCCTCGCTCATGGCTGAAGACTGCCACGTATAGCCAGGCTCCGGATAGCCTTCGTACCACACGTTTCTGAAAAGAGTCCGAATCGTGGTTTCAGGATGGGGAACCGAGAACTCCCACAGCCGCACCCGGCCGTCCGCCTGGAGGGTCAGAAGGCCGTCCATGCGGGGGGACAGTAGAACCGTGCGGTAGCCTCCGGTCTTCGAGTCCGGGGGGAATTGAACCAGTAGTTTCTGGCTGGTCCCGTGAAAAACAAATAGGTTGCCTTTGGCATCGGCCACGGCGAAATTCTTCCCCATGACGGCAGGTTCAAAGAGAACAGGGCTGGAAGGCAGACGGTCAAAGCTCCTCGTGAGCTGGAGGGCCTGTCCGTCTTTGGTGGCGGCGCCCTCTTTCTTGAGCAGGAAGAAGATGTTCAAGGAACCGTCCGAGCCGCCCACCACAAGGGATTGGCCGCCCAAGAGAAAACCTGAAACAGTGAGAGTCGATGAACCCGGAACAAGGCGGACCGTCTCAGCCAGAACCGGGTTGTTGAAGTCCGCGGTGTTGTAACGATAGACCGTTCCTGACTTGTCAGCCACCATGACCTGATCCGCTTTTTCCGTCAGGAGAATGGATTGGGGCTTCACACCCTGCGGAAGAGGAGGAAGTTGGGTCCGATTGACCTGAGCCCTTCTCTCGCTCGTGAGCAGGTTGATCTTGGAGGTGACCAGATTCAGTGAAGGAATCCCTTCCTGGTCCAGGGCCACAAAGGCTCTGGCCTGACGCTCGGCTTGACCGCTGACATGGTACGCCAAAGCCACCAAAGCCTTTCCGGTTTCTGAAACAGGAATGAACTCTTTGTCCATGGCGAGAGAAAAGGAGATTTTTCTGAACTGATTTCCCGGGATTTTGGTGTAAACACTGGACCCGTCCGTGCTGTCTTCCTCATTCACCTTGGTCAGCCCCTGAGGAAGATTCTCAGGAGGAATGATTTCTGTGGCGAATTCAAGAGTCCCGAAGCGCACACTCCCGTCTGAGAAGCCAAACACCATGTATTTGCGATCCGGGGTGGTGGCCAGGGAGGTCAATTCCTTGCCCTGAAAGTCCAAAGCGACACGTTGCAGGGGAAACCCTGTTTTGGCGTGAACCAGACTCCCTTTGCCCTCTTTTGTCAAGAAAAAGGCAACCGTCTTGTAGTCGTCCATGCTGACGCTGAGAACATCCTCTACAGATCCTTGGAGCCTATAGGTGTGTTCCGCAGTGGTTGTACCGCTTCTAAAGAGTGGAACGGTTTCAGTGACCAGGAACACCAAGATCCCAAGGACCGCGACAATCACCAGGATACCACCTATCGTGATGGTGCGGTCGGCGATCGCGTCGGCAATAAGAACACCACGCCGCGCTTTTTTTTCTCTTCTAAAAGGAACTGCAGCGCTCTTAGGTGGTGCACTTGCAGCTTGGGAGGCAGGCCTTGATTCCATAGTCTCAAAAACCTATTGAAAGGAAAGGGGCGGACCCTGGTCTCCCAGGAACCGCCCTATCCTAATCTTATACAAGAAGAACTTCTCCAGTCTGAACCCCCGTCAACCACCCCCCCTCCCCTGGCGGGAGGGGATAAAGGGGAGGGGGATGGAGGCCCGGGGACAGGCTCGATTCCCCCTTTTGTCGTGGTAGGTGGTCTGATGTTTACTTGATGCCCAGGACGGCCATGTCCTTCTGAGCAATGTCGCTCGATACCGGGAAAAAGCCGTCCTTGATCACAATCTGCTGCCCCTGCTTCGACAAAACAAACTTGATGAACTCTTTGCGAAGAGGATCCAAATCCTGGTTGGGGTTCTTGTTCAAGTAAACATAGAGGAACCGCGCCAGCGGGTAGTCGCCGCTGTAAGCGTTTTTCGCATCCGCCTCATAACAGGGCTGTCCTTCTTTCATGGCCAGCGGCACGGTTCTCACATCGGCGGTCTTGTATCCGACTCCAGAATACCCTATGGCATACTTATCGGAGGCCACTCCTTGAACCACCGCGGAAGAGCCAGGCTGCTCTTTGACCTGGTCCTTGTAGTCTCCCTTGAAAAGGGCCACTTCCTTGAAATAGCCGTACGTCCCGGAAGCCGAATTACGTCCGTACAGAGAAATCGGTTTGTCCGCCCATTCGCCGGTAAGCCCCAGATCTCCCCAAGTCCGGATCTCCTTGGCAGATCCGCCTTTGCGGGTCTTTGAGAAAATAGCATCGAGTTGCTCGAGGGTCAAGCACTTGATGGGATTGTCCTTGTGCACGAAGACCGCCAGCGCATCCACAGCCACACGAATTCGCGCGGGCTTGTAGCCGTGCTTTTTTTCAAAAGCCCCTTCCTCTTCAGATTTCATCTCCCGGGACATGGGACCGAACTGCGCCGTGCCTTCGATCAAAGCAGGAGGCGCTGTGGTTGAACCCTTGCCCTCTATCTCGATTTGAACTCCGGGATAGCTCGACCGGTACCCTTCAGACCAAAGGGCCAGAAGGTTGTTCAGAGTGTCTGACCCGATCGATTTGATCTTGCCGGACACTCCGCTCACTGCCTTGTAATCGGCCAGCTTGGAATCCACGTCCACAGCCGAAACCGGGGCCGCCAAAGCAAAACCCAAGAACACCCCTAAACCTATTCCACTCATTGCCTTCGAAATCTTCATCTTTCCCAAACCTCCTTTTGAAGTTGAATCTTACCGGCCAAGGGCCGTAACCAATTCATTGAGCATTGATCCTTTTCCATTGATTCATTGAGAAAGAATTTAGCGATGGTTTGTTAGGAAATTGTTAGAAACAGGTTAGGATTCCGAGAGATTTGGTGGCGGCAAAACCAGTAAGCAGTAAGCAGAAGTCAGTAGGCAGTTTTCCCTTCTGCTTACTGCCTACTTCATACGGCTTACTCATGGGTTGCCACTGAAGGGAGGGTTGGAAGGCAAAAAAATGATTACTGGAGGGGCTCTTGAGAGGAAATGCGGGGCAAGTGCAAGGTAAAGGTGCTACCCCTGCCGGGCTGGCTCTCGACCGAAACCCGGCCCCCATGAGCTTCCATGATGTGTTTCACAATCGCAAGACCCAGCCCGGTCCCTCCCAGTTTGCGGCTCCGGGCCTTGTCCACACGGTAAAATCGCTCAAAGAGACGCTCCTGGTACTGCTTCTCGATTCCGCAGCCCTCATCGCGAACTCGGATCAAGACATCCTTTTCTGTCTTGTCCATTTCCACCCAAACGCTCTTTCCCGGTTCGCTGTATTTGACGGCGTTGTCCAATAGATTCACCACCGCCTGCTCCAGAAGAGAAGGGTTAATCCTCGCGACGACGTCTTGTTTGCAGGAAAGTACCATTCGAATTTGCTTGGGCTCCGCCTTCATCTGACAGAGCTGGAGGGCTCCCGCGAGCACGTCCTTGACCGCTTTCTCTTCGAGGGCGATCGCCTCCTTTTCCGTGTCTTCTTCGATCCGTGAAAGGCTCAAAAGGTCCTCCACCAGCGATTCGAGTCTCTGGACATGGTTCTGAATGATCCCAAGAAAGCGATCCGCCTCCTCAGGGCTCTGCATGGCGCCGTCCCGCAGTGTCTCCACAAATCCCTTGATCGCGGTGATGGGCGTCCGGATTTCATGGGAGACGTTTGCCACGAAGTCTTTGCGGATGTTCTCTAGCTTCCTGAGTCGGGTGATATCGTTGAGCACGACCAGGACACCCACCCGGTTGCCTTCTCCGTCACGCAGAATGGTAGCATGCCCGTTGAGGACTCTTTCTTCCTTCAGGTAAAGGACCACGTCCCTTTCCACAGCCTCTTCGCTGGCCAGGGCCTTGGTCACCAGGCTCTGGAGTTCCGGATGGCGAATCACTTCCTGGATGGTCCGGCCCTGCACCTGCTTCGGATCGCATTCAAAGATTACAGACGCGGCGTGATTCATGCCCAGGATCCGTTCTTCCATATCCATGGCCAGCACGCCTTCGGCCATACTGGAGAGGACTGCCCCCAGCTCGTTTCGCTGTTCCGTGATGGTAGAGACGGTTTTCTGCAGCTCCTGGGCCATGGTGTTTAGGGTCTCGGAGAGCTCGCCGATCTCTTTAATAGCCGACACCGGCAGGGGATTCTGAAAATCTCCGCGAGAAAATCGTTCCGCGCCCCTTCGGATTTCTTCGATAGGCCTTCTGATTCTGTGGAACACCAGCAGGCTCAGCAGCGTGGCAAACCCTGCGATGAGCAGACCGGAGAAAGCCATCTTGATCTGGATCGCCTCGATGTCCTTGTCCACCGAATTCACCTGGATCGCAGCACGCACAAAGGCCGCTGTTCGGGTGTCTCTTTTTAGGGGCACAGCCACGTACAGAAGCTGCTTTCCCACGGTCGGACTGTATCGGCTAGCGACGCCCACATCTTTTTCCATGGCATCCAGGATTTCGGGTCGGTCGATGTGGTTATCCATTTTCTGAGGATCTTCCTCGGAATCTCCGATCACCCTTCCTGAAGGCAGAATGACCGTTAGTCTTGTGAACGCAGCGGGTCCGATTTTCTTGCAGAGCCGGTCAATGCTCTGCTCATCAAGAGGTTCCACATGCTCCAGGATGTAGTTCTCGAAAAGGAGAGCCCGGGTTTGAAGATCGTCCTGAGTCTTTTGAAGGAAAAAATGCCTCATGGAATTCGAGGCAAGCCAGGTTACAGCCACCAGGGAAACCAGGATGACCAGGAGGTAGGAAAAAAAGACATGCCACAACAATCGTTTTTTCTTCGCCATGGTCTATTCCTTGAACCGGTATCCCACGCCGCGCACGGTCTCAATGACTTTTGCGGCGCTTCCGAGCTTTTTCCTCAAACCCACAATCTGCACGTCCACTGCGCGGTCGGTTACGAAATACTCGTCACCCTTGACTGCGTCGATGATCTGGGAGCGGGTGAACACCCATCCGGGTCTTCTTGCAAGAAAATTCAGGATCCCGAATTCCGTGAAGGTCAAGGGGACCGGTTTTCCCTTCACGAGCACTTCACGTCGGCCGGGATGGATCAGGAGATCATGGACGGCCAGAACCTCCTTGTCATCCGCCGGCGCTGCACCCTTTCTCCTAAGAACCGCGCGCACGCGAGCAACCAGGACCTTGCGGCTGAAAGGCTTGGTGATGTAATCTTCGGCCCCCACCTCCAGTCCCGTCACGATGTCCGCCTCCTCCCCCTTGGCCGTAACCATAATAATAGGGATCTCCTTGGTGGATGCATCCTTTTTCAGGCGTCTGGCCACTTCCAGACCGTCAATGCCCGGCAGCAAAAGGTCGAGGAGGATAAGCTCAGGCTTTTCTGCACGAGCAAACTTCAGGGCTTCTTCCCCTGAAGCCGCACCTATCACAGCGAACCCCTCTTTGGTGAGATTGAATCGGAGGAGTTCCAGAATGTCTTCTTCATCGTCGACGGCGAGGATTTTTTGCTTGGCCATGGTTGTCTCAGGAATCCAAAGTGTTTTCTTTGTAATATGAATATGTTAGCATTATGTTAGCGTTGTGTAAAGATTTTGTTAGGGTTCTATGGCCCACATTGAACACTGAAAGCGTCCTCTTAGAATAGAAAACAGGAAGATCCTCTATGGAGAAGAAACAGTTACACAAAAAAGCTCTATTCATCTGCACCCACAACTCGGCTCGGTCTCACATGGCCGAAGGATTTTTGAACGCTCTTTACGGTGACCGATATAGCGCCTTCAGTGCAGGAACCGAACCGTCCAAAGTGAATCCTTATGCCGTTCGTGTCTTGCAGGAGATCGGCATCGACATCTCGGATCACCGTTCAAAAAGTGTGGATGAATTCGTGGATCAGGATCTGGACTATGTGGTGACGGTCTGCGACCATGCCAAAGAGGCGTGTCCCTTTTTCCCGGGTGGCCGGAGGGCGATGCACAAAGGGTTTCAAGATCCTGCATCCGCAGCCGGTACAGAACAGGAGAAGCTGGCGCTTTTCCGGAGCGTGAGGGATGAAATACGAGAATGGATCGAGAACACCTTTGGGAAAGAAGACAGCCTATCTTAAGAACAGGTGGCCTTAGACGCAAGGACACATTGCCAGAGACTTGATACTGAAAGTGAGGGGCTTCGCACCACTCTGTGGCGGCGATCGACTTGACATGCTTGGACCACCGCCATCCCGGCTCCAGGGTTAAACGCACTACCGAGCCACCGCCAACATTGATCAACTCCAGCTTACCTCGCTCAAATCTGCGCGTTTCATCGGCAAGAGATAGATCTTTGTGTTCAGCTTTTGCCGTGGCATCACACCTCCCGCTATCCACCTCCCAGACCGAAAGCAAGCAGCCTGGAAAACCTGATCGTGATCATCAAAGGATTGCGTTCCTTTAAAGCGTTCGCTCCGTCATCCGCGACACAAAGTAAGACCTGAACGACGCAAATCAACACAGCAGGACTGAACGATCTGCCAGCTTGTCTCGATGGACAGGCTATCAAGAGGATAGCCGGCGCTACCAGGACGGCTCTGAAAAGCCCTGGCGAAGACGTGCCCCTGATTGACCAGAAAAAAAGCAGGTTAACCAAGAATTCACAGAGCGCTCACAAAAGGCTAACAAAAGAAAGGGAAAAAGGTCCACAGCGCACGGCCAACGGAGGAAAGCCGAAAAGAAAGCTCGAAGCGTGGGGGCATGTTCGAATTTCTTCTGCGCTCTGAGATGGCAGAAGGATGAAACCCGCATCGGAAAGGAGGTGAGAATTCGAGCAGGCAGAGGAATTCAGAGCTCTCAAAATACAACATCAAGAGCTCTGATCGGCAAACCGGTTTGCGTCAGCAGGGAATAATACCGGTTGCTCTGAGATCAGGAGAAAAACGAAACAAACAAAAAATGCAAGGGAGGTAGAAGTCTAATGATGGGTAAGAAATCTTTCAAAAGAATTGCGATGACGGCTTTATTGTCCACGGCATTATTGACTATGTCCGCCGGTTCGATCGAAGCAAAGCAGCCCAAGGGCGAATGGCTTTCCGGCGACTTCCACCAACATACCTATTATACAGATGGCAGTACTACGTTCGATTTCGTCATGCAGCAAAACAATGAATTCGGCCTGGATTGGTGGGCCAACTCCGAGCATGGTGGAAACCGCAACCGGGACGGAGACGGCAATTTTTGGGATGATACCACCATTTATCCGACCAATCCCATCCTCGGAAAGGTCACGAACAGCGGCGGTCACCAGGTGATGTGGCGCTGGCAGAGCCTGCGGGATTTCGCCTACCCGGACATTCTGGAAACCCGGGAAATGTATCCGGAAAAGAGAATCTTTTCCGGGCTCGAGTGGAACGTTCCCGGCCATGAGCACTGCAGCGTCGGCGTGGTTTCCGAGATTATGGGCCCGCTGGCAATAAGCGCCTTTGAATTTAGGTTCGACAAATCCGACAGCGACACCAGTCGCGTGGGCGAATGGACGCCCTTCGGTACGCTGACCAAGAAGAATGGACGGATCGCCGATCAATCGGCAAACAAACCCACCGGCATCGAACGACATGCCGACGCCGTTGCAGCCAGCGAATGGATGCAGGCCCAGTACGATGCCGGAACCCTCGACAATAGCTGGATCATTTTCGCGCATATCGAAAGGGCCGGTGTGTTCAAAACCAGTTCAAGCGATGGCGGATATAACATCGAGCATTTCCGCGATTTCAACAATGCGGCTCCGGATGTCTGCTTCGGTTTCGAGGGCGCCCCGGGCCATCAGGTCAATAATGACCGTGGGTTTGGAAACTCTATAACCTGTGTCGATGGCGTATGTACTTCACAGGATTTTGGTGGCACCTATGGCGGAGTTGGGTATTACTCGGCCAAGGTGGGCGGTCTCTGGGATGCCCTGCTGGGCGAGGGCCGGCGCTGGTTCAATTATGCCAACTCTGACTATCATAGCCACTACACGGCCGGCGGTGACGACTTCTACCCCGGCGAATACCAGAAGACCCATGTGTATGCCATGGATAGCGATCGCGACGGGGAATACTCCCTGAACGAGATCGCCGACGGACTGCGCTCCGGCAACGTGTACTTCGTGCACGGCGATTTGATCAGCCACCTTGAGTTCATGGCTCGAAGCCGCTTTCAAGCGGCCTCCATGGGCGGTGAACTCATTATCAAAGACCGGCGCTGGTCCAGAGAACCTCTGGTGCTCACCATCAAATTCAAAAGCCCGTCCGTTAACAACAACGGCGACAGTCCGGTGGTTGACCACGTTGACCTCATTGCCGGCGAGATCAAGGGCAAAGTTGACCCATCCAGCCCGGACTACACCAAAGCCACCAACGAGACCACCAAAGTTATCGCCACCTTTACGGCTGACGACTGGAGGGTGGATCGGGATGGTTACAAGATCATTACCTACCGGATCGATGATCTTGACAAGAGCATGTACTTTCGACTCCGGGGGACAAACCTGGCTCGAAACACCCCCTTTGAGACCGACGCAGAGGGCAACCCCCTCGCGGATGCTCTGGTCACGCAGAATCTGCGCATCGACGGAGCCGAAGAAGCCTGGGCCGACCTGTGGTTCTATTCCAACCCGATCTTTGTCTATGTGAAGTAATGAGGGAAAGGCATTTCATAGACAATGATTGAAGTCTTTTCATGGGGGCCGCACGGCCCCCTTTATGTTTCATAGGGGAATTGTAATACTTTCACCGGCATGGACGTCTATGAATAACAGCAATCGTCCTCAGGCGTATCTGCTTTACCTATTCCTGTTTCTCTCAGGATTTGCCGGTCTGGGTTATGAGATGGTCTGGACCCGGATGCTGTCGGTGGGGCTGGGTCACGAAATTGTCGCGGTTCTGGCCGTCGTTGCCGCTTTTTTCAGCGGAATGGCATTGGGATCATTCAGCCTAGACGGCAGCGTAAGCCGGAGCTCTCGTCCAGGGCGCTGGTATGCTGCGCTCGAGGCAGTTGTAGGGATCTGGTCTCTTGCACTGATCGCCCTCATCCCGTGGGCTAACAGAGCCGCCTCCTATCTCATGGGGCCTGAACCGACATGGGCCAGACAGTGGTTCTTTTCCTTTTTCATACCCTTTGTCCTGCTTTTGCCTGCCACCTTCGCTATGGGCGGCACGCTCCCGGCGATGGAGCGGCTCTTTTCACGCCTTCGCCGGAATGGCTGGTCCGTTGGAGGACTCTATGGTGTCAACACCCTGGGGGCAGTGGCCGGCACCGTGATCAACACATTCATCTTCGTTCCGCACCTGGGCTTTAGTTTGACCCTTGTTCTCTTAGCTTCTGCCAACTTTTTGTGCGCCGCAGGTGTGCTTCTCGGGGCTGCGCGAAATGAGAAATCCCGGCTGCCGGTCAATCCTGATATCCCCTTGAGACCTTCAGAGGCTCGACTCTATATCACGCTTTTTCTAACCGGGCTTCTTGGGATCGGGTATGAGGTGCTTGTGGTAAGGGCCTTCAGCCAGGTCCTTGAAAACACAGTCTACAGCTTTGCCTCTGTGCTGTCGGTCTATCTCTTGGGAACGGCTTTCGGGGCGTGGCTGTACCAGATCGCCGCCCCGCGAAGAGATTTCGATCGAATCCTGGCGGTTCTTCTGCAGGCACTATCCACCGCCTGCCTGCTCGGCACTCTTCTTCTGGTGGACTCCGAATCTATCTACGAATCTGTCAGGATCATGGCGGGGGGCGGTTTCTCCGGATCGGTTATGTCGGAACTGGCCCTGGCCTTCAGCGTTTTCTTTGTCCCGACCCTGTTCATGGGGGCCACCTTCAGCCATCTGGGTCAGTATGCCAGGGGCCACAAGCGAGGGCTGGGTCACGCGTTGGCTTTAAACACCCTGGGTGCTTCTTTTGCCCCGTTTGTCTTCTGCGTCGTTCTGTTGCCTGCGATTGGATTCAAGCTGATCTTGATTCTCGTCTCGGCCGGTTACCTTTTCCTCCTGCCGAGCTTCCGCAGGAGCCGCTGGCGGACGGCGGCCGTTCCTTCAGCCTTTGCTGTCATCCTTCTGTTCAGTCCGCTGCCGTTCAGGTTTGTCACGCTCCCTCCGGGCGAACGCATCGTGGCGCATAGGGAGGGTGTCATGGCAGCCGTCACGGTGACACAGGACGGGCGAAAAGATTACCATCTGAAAGTCAACAACAAATTCCAGATGGGGGGGACATCCTCCTTTTATTCCGATCGAAGGCAGGGACATATTCCCCTGCTGCTTCACCCATGTCCCCAAAAAGCTCTCTTTCTGGGCCTGGGGACGGGCGCTACCTTCGCAGCGGCAGCAAGTCACCCCGGCCTTGAAGGCGAGGGTGTCGAGCTGATTCCCGAGATCATACCTCTGCTGAAACATTTCGAGAAGTCAACAGGTGGTCTCATGGGAAGCGACGGGCTGCATATCAAGGTGGCCGATGCCAGACGTTTTGTGAACGCCTCAACTAAAAAGTACGACGTGATTGTCGCAGATCTTTTCCATCCCGCAAGGGATGGAGCGGGCTCCCTCTATACCGCAGAGCACTTCTCTTCGATTCGGTCCCGTCTCAACTCCGGCGGCATTTTCTGCCAATGGCTGCCTCTCTATCAAATGGACCTGGGTATTGTTCGGGTGATCGTACGTACTTTCTTGCAGGTCTTTCCGGAAGGAAAAGCCTATCTTGCCCATTTCAGCCTCCAAACTCCAATTCTAGGCTTGATTGCGGGCACCGGGCCAATAGCCCTGAACGAAGACTGGATGTCGCATCGGGTGAACGACCCGGCGCTCTATCGCGAGCTGAAAGCCCTCAGGCTTCATGACTCATTTGCTCTTTTTGGCTGTTTTCTGGCCGGCCCTGAAGAGCTGGAGCAATTCGCCGGGTCAGGACCCATCAATACGGACGATCATCCGGTAGTCATTTTCGAAGCGCCGCGATTTGTTTACTCTCAACAGGATCCCGCCTATGTCAGGCTGCTGGGATTAATCGACAGATTCGAGCCCAAGCCGGAACACCTTTTCGATCGCGCATCAACCGATTCAGATCGCCGTATGCATTCGCGCTTACTCTCTTACTGGGCAGCCCGAAACAACTTTATACACGCCGGGGTGGGAATCACTCCGACCAGGGATTTGCGAACGCTGCTGGGCAGCATCCGTGAGCCCCTCCTTGAGATTGTCCGACAGAGTCCCGAGTTTGAAGCCGCATACAACCCTCTCATTGCCATGGCACAAAGTCTGCACCAGACAGATCCGAAAGCTGCAGAAGAATTGCTCTTCGAACTCGAGGAGGTAAATCCGCAGCGCGATGATGCCAGGCGGCTCAGAGAATACCTGAGTAAATAGCAGGCAGGGAATACAAGCTGATCCGGTAAAACCGGAGAAGGCAACACGGGCCATGAGGAGCACAGATCCAAAAAACCATCCAAATCAAAAGATCACCTGTCCCAAATAATTTCTTAACAGTGGTG
>CAVPOU010000023.1:0-205146 GCA_963707125.1 uncultured delta proteobacterium
TGTACTGTCAGTTTTCTGTTTAAAGGGATAATCGGGATAGGGGGAGCCACACGACCCCCCTCCTCACACACTACTACTGGCAATCAGGATCTTCGGCTAGCGTTAAGCTTTCGCATAATGTTTGCCCTCACAGGTCGGCTCCGTCCTTCGACTTCGCTCAGGATAAACTCGCCTGGCGTGGGGACTTCCACCCCACAAGTCCTGTGCCATGCCCGGCACACACGGTGCGCTTCACCAGACGCGGCTTTTATGCGGTCTGGTGAAGGGGCTTGTTCGCCGGCTTTGTGGCGCCGGTCAGCGGCTTCGCTTCGCGTCTCGCAGCCTCCCCCGCTTTGCGAAAGAACTCGATAATCTCTTCGTTCGACTTGCCTGCGAGGTGTCCAGCTTGCTGGTCACGGATGCTCCGAACCACCTCAACGGCTTTGATTTCAGTCTTCTCTTCCATAGGTTGCCACCTCTCGTGGAGAGTATATGCCCACTGGGCGATATCCGAATTCCTGGTTTATGCCATTGAATAGCTGGATCTTGTCCAGCCGCACGATGTGCTTAAAGTTCCAACTCACAAGAACGTCGACCTCCGCCACTGTCGCAACAGCGATATGGAGCATGTCGTTCCGAAAGCGCGGCCCCAACACACCTCGCCTCTCATACACCGAGAGCAGATCGAGGGCATCGGTGGTCACCGAAAGGGATTCCCCAGCGACGAGGAATTCCAAGAATAGATCTCGGATCAGCTTGGGTGCCAACGCCGCCTCGGCCGCAGTCACGTCAGAGACAACCAGCCGAAACCGTCCAGCCCGAAAGTCATCCATGAGTGCATTGGACCATGTGGCAAACTCCACATCAAAGCACCCGCCGAAAACGGACGTGTCAACGCAGATTCGAAGCTTCTTCATTTTGCCCTTTCACTATCTTCTTCCTGCGAACGTTCACAATGAGCGGTGTGAAGGGGGACACGGCATTCCGAAAAAGCCAAAGCCGCACGCCCCTTCACATCCACCTGTATTGGATGGTTAAGCCCCCCAAATGTCCAGGAATCCTTGCACTGTAGCACGGGTCTTGGAACTAAAACGGGCAAACTCATCCTCATCCAACAATTCCTGAAACCGGATGCGCGCAAGCTGCACCAAGGCTGTCGAGCGCCGGGGGGCATCGAACGTGTCTGCCAGCTCCCCATCGCGTCGCTGGAGCAGCTTGAACACCGCCAAATAGCGCTGATGGCTGGTCTGGCCGGTGTCGGTGGCGAGCTGGCTGGCTTCAGCAAGCACGCTCTGGCAGAACCGCTCCAGTGCGGTGACACGAAGTTCGCGGAAGACCTTCCAATCTGATTCGCCGATCTGACGCTCCATCGATGTTCCTTCGCATCAGCCTAACGTATTCATGCGGGGCGGGCGGCTTGCCCGCACCCCACTTCATAAAAGTCTCGAAAGACTTTCCCTGCACCGGCTTTCAAAATCGGCATGGTAATAGCCCGGCCCTCTCCATGAAATTGTTCGGCCTCTCTCCGGATCTGCGGAGCTCGCTGGTATGCTTACGTTTACCATCTGCGCCGCCATTTGTCCCGGTAGCTTGGCGCGTCGGAGATAGGCTCGTCCGGCTCCTCCGCTCTCTCTGCGATAAAGCTACTCTCATCACCGTCTTTTATCCTGATTCTACCCGTGAGACGCCCATCCTTGCGAAGTCTCACGCTCCCGGTTCCGGAGACAGGGTCATACTCCCAAGCCCCATGCCATGTAAACGACACGCCCGTTTTGGTGGGCTTGCAGTTCACGTGAGCGAGAAGAACGAACATCCTCAATCGATCGTCCCATCCCGTTAGGGAGATCAGCGCCGTCCCGATGATATCGATGTCGTCGTTAGCCCACTGTGACGTCTCGATGATCCGCCACCAACCATAATACTCGTGAGGTATTTCTTTGTCTGTCATTGGAAGATCATGCTCCTTGATAGGAGCAAAAATATTTTCCCGCCGAACGCGAAGCTCACCGGTGAGCAAAGCGAATCCGGTGGAGTGATCGGTTCGGCCCTACCCTTCCGGTCCCTCTCTCAGGCAGCAGCCACTTGATAGATGACAGGCCGATACTTTGGCGGAGGAATGGGCTTGCGTTCTGAACGGGCAGCCTCTAACCAAAGCAGTTTGGCCTTCTGCACCTCTCTTAGCGCCTTCTCTGGAGTCTCGCCAAACGCAGAACAAGCCTCCAAATCAGGAATGTCGGCAATGTAGCCCCCGTCTTCTTCAGAATAGAAGATATTTATATGGTAGTCTCCCATCACTCCTCCTTTAGTTTCAGGCTGTAACGTTCGACCAGCTTCAAAAACTGGCGCATCTGGTAAGGTTTCGTTTGCCCTTTAACCTCCTGCAGATTAACAAGCTCCGGAATGTCGGGGTGTACGAAAATGTGGTGGCTCCCCTCTTTGCGAGATAGCCGGAATCCAAAGCCTTCCACCAGTCCTATCATATCAGAGAACCGGACGTTCTTCGATCCTGCAAGTATCCTTTGGAGTATCTTTCGTTTTGTCGCCATTTTGTTGGTCACCGGCTGGCCAACGAATAAGAGTTTTTGCGGCGTGGAGCCGACGCAGAAAGTCAAGTTGAACTGAACCGCTGAGCGTGAGGTTGGGATTCGATATGGGGATTCAGGCGCCGACTTGCGCTATTTTTGACGCATTATAGGGGATGAAAGGGCGAAACACAAGCAGTGTGTGGCCTGGAAATTCGGGACTCGAGAGGGTCGGAAGGCTGGCATACTCGATTTCAAGATGCAAGAAAGCGCCCTTGGAGCCTCTTGAGACGCAGAAGTCCCGTAGTACTCGACAATGGCTCCCGGTATCCCGGCAGGGGACGCTGGCGCAGTATGCCGGGCGACTTCACAGGCTACACGATAGGAAGAGAGAGGTGTTGATATACGATTATGCTGATCTCGACGTGCGTGTATTGGCCAGAATGTTTGAAAGACGCAGGCGGGGATATAAGGCCATAGGATATGATATGGCCTCATGATGATTTCGCTCCAAGACGGAGGGAAGGGGCTCAACGGTATAGGGCTTAATGATTTATTAATGGTCTCACAATTGTCAGGACATCCTTGTTAAATCCCTCCTGACCTCTCCTTCGACAGGATCAGGACAGGCTCTTTAACAAAGGGAGGGATTACCCCTCTTTGGCCGCCGGCCCATAGGGCCTCTGGCCGGAGGGTAAAGAGGGGTAAGGGGAGATTTTACGAACCATGTCAATTCTATTTCGAGACTGTTCATAAGTGCATCGATGTCGTGGCACTCAGCAGTTAGGCCCTCTTTTTCTCTGTTAAGTATCCAGACACATACTTGTGTATAATGCTGGATATCAAGGTCTGATAGGGGACACCCTCTTGAGCCGCAATGACTTGGACTTGATCCAAATCCTTTGAAGACATCCGAATATTTATTCTCTTGTCTTTTTGAAGTGTGTTTCGCGCATACTCCTTAAGTTTCTTGATTTCCTGTTTTCGATTCTTGACCGGTCTCCATTCTCCCCGATCATAGGATTCCAAAATGTCTTTTTCTTCATCATCCAAAAACACAGTCTTCATCTTTCTACCCTCACATATTTGTTCGTAGCCTTTCTACTGGGAATGATTGTTTTCAAGAATATCTCTTCCCCATCTTGTACGTAAGGAATGACATAAGCATAGTCGTTGATCCTGACTATCGCTATCCTCTGCCCTGGATACTTCTCTTGGTTCGGATGTTCAAGGACATCCAGGACCTCTTCGCGTTCCATCAAGATAACGACCTGTTCAAAACAAACGCCTCGGTGCTCTTTCAGCCATTCATTCTTCTCATTATTCCACTGGAATACGCTCATCCTGCCAACATATGACGATGTCTGCCTTATGTCAACAACATATTGGACGGTCACCACCTCGCATCCCATTATACCCACCTTTATGTCGAAAATGATACAACCATTCAATATCCTTATTATTTATTGACATCGCCGGTGGCTCAAGATATGAATGCACGGAGACAGAAAGAAGAGCTTCTCAACAAAAAGGAAACACCCGTTTCCACCAACAACGCAGTAGGCGTAACCACCTGGAAAGGAGGGTATTCATGGATAAGATTTTAAGGATCAACATGGGCGCAGCTGGCGGACCCAAAGCAACGGTAACCCCTGTCGGAGCATATGCCGGTCTGGGCGGACGAGCGATGACTTCCGGAATTGTTTCTAAGGAAGTGCCCCCTTTGTGTCATGCTCTTGGTGAGGACAACAAACTCGTGATCGCCCCGGGCATGCTGAGCGGATCAACGGCAGCCATGTCAGGCAGGCTTTCGGTGGGCTGCAAAAGCCCTCTTACCGGAGGAATCAAGGAGGCCAATGCTGGAGGCCAGCCCTCGCAGATGCTCGCGAGGCTTGGCTATGCGGCAATCGTCCTGGAGGGCAAACCCAAAGAAGGCGCTCTCTACAAGCTGTTCATCAACAAGGACGGAGTGAAAATCTCTTCCGCCGACAATCTCAAGATGCTCGGCAACTATGACACGGTCGAAAAAATGAAAGCCGAATTCGGCGAAAAGATCGCCGTTATGTCCATCGGGCCGGCCGGTGAAATGAAGCTGGCAGCAGCCTCCATTGCCTGCACGGACATGGAACTCCGGCCGACACGACATGCCGGTCGAGGCGGCGTGGGCGCGGTCATGGGAAGCAAGGGCGTCAAGGCGATTGTGATCGACGACGCAGGAGCCAAGATGCGAAGCCCCAAGGACCCTGAAGCCTTTAAAGATGCCACCAAGAGATGGGTGGAGGGAATTCGAAAGCATCCGGTCACAGGCCAGGGCATGCCTGCCTACGGGACCAACGTGCTCACCAATGTGATCAACGAGGCTGGCGGCTACCCCACGAAAAACTTCATGTGGGGCCGTTTCGACACCTGCTCCAAGATCAGCGGGGAAACCCAGGCAGCCCTTGAAAATCAGCGGGGCGGCGAAGGTTCCGCCACCCACGGGTGCCACCGCGGCTGCATCATCCGATGCTCAGGAACCTTTTACGACAAGGACGGCCATTATCTCACCAAGCAGCCGGAGTATGAAACTGTCTGGGCTCACGGCGGAAACTGCGGTATTGATGATCTGGACTCCATCGCCATGCTGGACCGCCTGGACGACGACTTTGGCGTGGATACGATCGAAATGGGAGCCACCATCGGCGTAGCCATGGAAGCCGGGTTGGCCAAGTTTGGCGACGCACAGGCCGCCATCAACCTGGTCAAGGAAGTGGGCAAAGGCACTCCGCTCGGAAGGATTCTGGGGAGCGGCGCCGCTGTCACAGGCAAGGTGTTTGGAGTAGAAAGAATCCCGGTGGTTAAAGGACAATCCATGCCCGCCTATGATCCCCGCGGTGTCCAAGGCATTGGAGTCACCTATGCCACAAGCCCCATGGGCGCCGATCACACCGCAGGATATGCGGTGGCCACCAACATCCTCGGAGTGGGCGGCAAGGTAGATCCTCTCAAGCCAGAAGGCCAGGCAGAGCTTTCGCGAAACCTTCAGATTGCCACTGCAGCGATCGACTCCACCGGAATGTGCCTGTTTATCGCTTTTCCGATCATGGATCAGCCTGAAACCTTCCAGGCTCTCCTTGACTCCATGAACGCCTTTTTTGGTCTAAAGCTCACGGCCAATGATGTAACTGAACTGGGGAAATCCGTGCTAAAGAAAGAAAGGGATTTCAACCTGCAGGCAGGGCTCACCGCTCAGCACGACCGGCTGCCCGAATTCTTCAAGAAGGAATCTCTACCGCCTCACAACGTCACCTTTACGGTGACAGATAAGGATCTTGACTCGGTCTTGAACTGGTAGAAGGATTGATATGACTTGCTTTAACGGGGAGACTGTGATTACAGTCTCCCCTTTGTCTTTGATGAAGTACCCCACCGAAAGCAGGAGGGTACCAGACCCATTACCACATTGGTCACACCCGCGCAGGCGGGTGTCCAGAAAGCACTATAAGACTGGATTCCCGCCTCCGCGGGAATGACAAAACCGAAGCAAGCTGCGGGGAATGAAACCTATAGAGATTCAATGTTAAATAGATAAGGTAAGTGCTATGTCTAATCCAACCGTTTCCTTGACCGCAGAGCCGAAACTTTTTGAAAAATTTCTTCAACTTCTCCAGAAAGGAGTGAAGATATCGGGTCGTGTCGGTTCAAGTGTCCGATCATTCCTTTGTGATGACCTGGGGCTGAGCTCCGAATACGTGGACAAGAGAATTCAGACTCTGTTCTTGAACGGCAAGGCTGTGGATAACCCGGACACCGCCCACCTCAAGGAGGACTCGACCCTTGCCCTCTCAGCAGCTATGCCCGGTCTCCTGGGTGCAACCCTCCGCAAGGGGAGTTACTACGCTCGAATGCGGAACGAGATTTCCTATCAGGAGCAAAGCCAGGCCATCACCGTCCATGAAGGCTTTGTTCTGCTGAAACTTTTCAATCTTCTTTCTCCGGAAATTGGACCGGCAGTCCTGAAGAGAGGCATCTGGCTGAAAGGCGAAGACCTAAACCGCTTTCTTAAGGAATTGTCCGATGAGGTGGTGGGCATGTGCACAGAAGCGAAAGTGGATGGTCAGGCGGTCAAGCTGAAGGATTTTGCGGAGAAAAGCTCGAAATATGAACTGGTTCTTGTAAGAATCCAATGTACCTCATCAGCCGCCTGCAACGGGCGGGAAAACCCCTAACCGGTCTCCGTCTTTCAGAACCTCGTTGTCCTTTGCATGAATCCCGTTGAGGAAAATAAGTTTCACGGTCTCCAGTGGCACTTTAAGATTCTCAAGAAGAGCCTTGATGGTTGTGCCCTCCCCTACTTCAAGGTAACCTTGACTTTTCTCAAGCGCGGCTTGAGGCATGTATCTGCCCAATGACGCATAAAGCTTCACTTCAATTTTCATGTTAACCTGACCACCTGTTTTGTTTGGTTTGTAACACGAATGCATTATATATCCTGGAGGCTCCCCCTCACCCTGCCCTCTCCCCCGAAATGGGGGAGAGGGTTCGAGTAAGAGGCGTCATAGAAGTTGCATAATCAATGAATGCATTCGCATTACTAACTTCTTTAATCATTTGCTCAAGGGGTTGTCAATAACAGTGATCTTCACTCTCTCTTGATGAATGCCTTGCAATATTCAAAGAAAAACATTAAGAAAATGAGCACTGAGTTGAGCGCCTCTAAGAAACAGCGGTCAGCCGTCAGCAGTCGTCGGTCAACCGTCGGCGGTCGGCCGTCAGCTTGCTTCACCTTAAAGCAAGGGTTCAAGAATGATTCAAGAAACAAGAACAGCACTCGAGATAAGAATCCGGGAGAAGGCCAGACCGATCAAGGATCTGGTCGGGCGAGATGTGCTCATCCTCGATGAGGTTGATGCTGATGCCATTGCTCAGGATCTGGGCCTGACTCTCCTCGATGCCTACAGGGCAACGCTAAGCCTTGGCATATACCCGCGCCGCTACCTGAGAAATCGAGACGGCATCTCTCTTCAGGATCAAATCAAACTCGCTGAGTCAAGAGTCGCTGTGGTGGGAGCGGGCGGGCTTGGCGGAACCGTGATCCAGCTCCTGGGACGGATCGGCATAGGCAGGCTGACCGTCGTTGATTGCGATGTTTTCGATGAGACCAACCTGAATCGTCAGGCCTTCTGTACCAGGGATTGGGTCGGTCACCCAAAAGCCCTCGCTGTTCAGGCTCAACTCAAATCCATCAACCCGACTGTGGAGGTACACGCCCACATCGTTCGGCTTGACTCAGCCAATGGTCCGGAGATTCTGACCGGCTCCCAGGTGATTGTGGATGCTCTAGACAATGTCAAAGACCGCCTGACTCTCGAAGCTCTGGCCAAGACCCTGGGGGTTCCTTTCGTTCATGGGGCGCTTGCCGGCTTCGAAGGCCAGCTCATGACGGTATTTCCCGAAGATCCGGGGCTCAAGCAGATTTACGGAAGCGGCGATGACAGAGGCAGCGCGGCCAATCGGCCTGAGTTCCTTTTGGGGGTGCCGTCTATCACCCCTTCGATTGTGGCCACTCTCGAAGCCATGGAAGTACTCAAGATTTTGCTCAATCGCGGGACCCCCTTCAGAAACAAAATGGTTTACATTGATCTTGAGAGAGGCGAGTGGAGTCAGTTTGGTTTTCAAGGTGAATAGAGGAGGAGAGGAGCAAACAATGAATTTTATTTCTGTTGATCGCGAAAAGTGCAACCAAGATGGGATCTGCGTCAGTGAATGTCCTGCCCGTATCATCGTGATGGACCCGAAGGAGGGCTATCCTGTTCCCACATCGGACTTCAAGGATTTCTGTTTGAAATGCGGCCACTGTGTGAGCGTCTGTCCTGCGGACGCGCTTCGCCTGGATTGGCTAGGTCCGGAGAAATGCCCGCCCATTAAAAAAGAAATGGGACTGACTCCTGAACAGGCCGAGCAGTTTCTAAGCGGCCGCCGTTCCATCCGGACTTTTAAAGACAAAAAGGTGCCCAGAGATATCATCGAAAGACTGCTGCAAGTCGCCTGCTCAGCCCCATCGGCCAAGAACCAGCAGCCATGGCACTGGATCGTGATCCAGGAACCTGCTGAGGTTCGGAGACTCGCGGGTATGGTCATCGATGCGATGCGGATGGTTATTCAGGCTGACCCTCAAATAGCGCTGACCATGGGGTTCCAACGTGCGGTGGCGAGCTGGGATCAAGGGTACGATCGCATCTGTCGGGGAGCGCCTCATCTTATCCTGGGTCACGCCGACAAGAACTGGGTCTTCGGGCCTGAAGATACGGCATTGGCCTTGAGCCTGCTGGACCTCTACGCGACGAGCCTCGGGTTGGGAGCCTGCTGGGCCGGCTATGTGTACAAAACCGTGAACGCCTATCCCCCCTTGTTTGAGGCTCTGGGTCTGCCTGCAGATCACCTCGCTTTTGGAGCGATGATGATCGGATACCCTAAGTTCAACTACAGGCGTATTCCCGTGCGCAACAGGCCTCGGGTGACCTGGAAGTAGGGAAGAAAGATGGACCATGGATTGACGCAATACGAGGCGCGCGAACGCTTCCTCTGGTTTTTGTTTCTGCTCGTTTGCCTGCTCATGGCTTTACCTGCGGTGTGGCTTCATCTTGCCGGAGTTCCCCGCACTCCTGTGATAGCGACGACCTCAGAGGCTCTCAAATCCTACGCCTACTGGTCACAGCGGCACTGGATGCACGTCGGCCCCCTTGGGAAGCTGCTGGCCTACCTGGCATGGGTTGCGATTTTATTCATCCTGACCCGTTTCTTGTGGCTCATCGCACAGTTTATAGGGAAGGGATCTCTCCTTCGGAGCTTGCGCGAAATGATGTCGAGCCTGAAGAGCCGCCAAACCGCCAAACCCTGGGATTCCACAACCGATGCGCAGAAGAAACCTTATGCCGGCTTCGCCCTTATGGTCAGCCGTCTGAATCACCCCTCCCGTTTTCTGCTTCATGCTTTTCGGCGAGCCCAATACACCCTGTCCTCCACGCCCGGAATACCCTTCACAGACGGCTTGATCGAGCGCCAGCAGCGCCTCTCTGATATGGATCGACAGATATTTAAGAGTTCCTGGACCGCTTTTCGCTGGATACTGCGCCTGTTGCCCATACTGGCTGCCCTGCAGAGCTTCTGGCTGATCTACTCTGAGACCCAGCTGTTCCTCGGTAAACAGAGCGAATTTGAACAATTTGCCAATGCTTTTTGGCCTGCCATGCTGCCCTTGGTCCAGCTAACGGCTTTGGCGATACTTTTGGGACTTGCCTATGCTTTTCTAAATCGTCTGGAAGGCCTTTACCTGGCGAACCTGGATGCATCGCTCTACGATCAAATACTCTCCGAGTTACCCATCCGCAGTTCAGACACCCTACTCATTCTTAACTCGCTGCAGAAACACTTCCGCGAACTTCAAGTCACCCTGAAACGCCTAGAGCTTGAAATAAAGGATAAGAAATGACGTAACATTTTAGCTTTTTGAAATGGTCACAAGAAAAGGCCATCACCAATCTATTTCAAAAAGCTGAAATTCATGGGAACTTCATTTTTCCAGGAAATCCCGGCGACTGAGCGACAGATCAATGGTGGTCTCCCTGACCACACCCCCACGAAGGAATTTCACCGGCAGGCGATCCGAGTCAGCGAACCGCTTATTGGCTTCTACGAGGCAATCGCTGTTGCAGGCTTCCTCTTCCCCGAAGGAGATCACCAAATCCCCGCCCAAAAGGAAATCCCGGCCCAGCATCCGCGCCTGCACAGAGCCGCCCTGCAAACCTGCCTTGTCCGCAGGGCTGCCTTTGGCCACCCGCTCGATGAGCAGCCCTCCTTTGAGATCGCGATTCAGCAACCTGGCAACCCCTTCTTCGTTTAAATAAATTCCTTCAATGCCGAGCCAGAAACGGTCTTTGAAGGAAAGGAGCGCCTTGGCCGTGTTGATGGGCACCACGAAACCAATGCCCTGGAAACCGCCGCTCACCGAAAGGATCCGCGAGGCAATGCCGACCACTTGCCCCTTCGAATTCAGCAAAGGTCCCCCGCTGTTACCCACATTGATGGCTGCATCGGTCTGGATGAACCTTGCTGGAATGGTGCCGTCGTAGAAGCGACCAAAGTCGCGAAATCCGCTGATGTGCCCCACGGAAAAAGAGTTCTCAAGCCCGTACGGGCTCCCTATGGCATAGGCCGCCTGCCCGACGACCAGCCCATCTGAATCTCCAAGCTCTGCATGCTGAAGCCCAGGCACCGGCTCGATGAACCTGATGAGAGCAATGTCCGCGCCGGCCTCGCTAAAGAGAAATTCGGCAGGAGTGCAAGTTCCCGTCCTGAGTCTTCACTATGATTTCCTCTGCGCCGCTGACCACGTGGGCGGCCGTGAGGACATGGCACTGGGGCGAAATCAACACCCCGCTTCCAAGGGCCTTCTGCTGCACCTCCCTTCCCTCCTGAAAGACCTTCTGAGAAGTCAAGATGGTGACGACAGAAGGCAAAACTTTGCGGTAAACCCGGGCCGATTGAGCCTCATCGACTGTCAGATAATCCGGCGCCTTCCGCTCCTTGGGTCCTGCAATGACCTCGGCCGAGCAGGAAGTGGCGACAAAGCCGTACAGAACAACGATGAATACCAGAAAAAAAATGTTTCGGGGCGCATCTTTCATGGATTTCCTGTGCCCGCCCCGCAGATGACACGCAGAACTCGAAGGCCTTTGGAGTCCTGGTAACGCGCAGAGATTGGTCATAATAGAATGATCTCCTTTTCCTGAACTATACCAGTGTCCTGATGCAGAATCAAAGCAGATTTGCGCCGAGGCCAACACATGGCCATAGACCTTTCCCGTTGACATGGACCACTGATTTCCTGTATCGACTGTAACATCCCCAACATTAGAATCCTAGACTGCAAGTTCTCTGCAATTTGCGCAGAAGTTCTTATTGGGGCCTTGCTATTTTATACCCTAACTTCTTCGCAAGCCGCGCAGAAGGATTTGAGCCCGGCAGCGGGTAACCGTCCATAGAGGACAAAAGGAGGAGGCTATGAACCTGTCCGTTGGGAACAAAAATGTGGTCATTGGGCTTGTGGTGCTGATCCTTTATCTGTCCATGTCTTTCTTCATTGAGCGGACATCAGCACTGCACCAGTTTCACGAGAAGGCAGCGGCCGCGGTGGTGGATACCAAGAATTCGTCCAACCTTATCGATCACCAGGTCGTTGACCTGAAGCGTGGTCCTGCCTATCGGACTGGAGGAATCTATTTTACGAACCACTACCCCGCTTCCTATGTGCGCGTGCCAAACTCAGGTCGGGATGCCGGGTACAACATGAGATGGTATGCCTGGATGTTCGCCCTGTTCAACATCGCAATCGGAGTCATCGTGGGCATTCAGAACCTGGCAAGCGCACGGCTGCGCGCGTGGGCGTCCTGGCTTGCGATCGTCGGAGTAGTGCTTTACCCCCTTCGAGATACGGTCAGCTTTTGGGGGCGCTTTTTGGATCCCAAGTTTTCAGCAGGATTCGCCGGGCCGGTGCTTTATCCCCTCATGTGGATCGGCGGCACAGCCATGGGCTTGGCCCTGTTCTTATCGCTCATCGTCTTTGTGCAAGGGGCGCGACAGGCAGCCATCAAGTAAATGGCAAGGATTCGAGGGGCGGGAACTCTGGAATGCATGGATCGGGACGGCCATTGCACTTCCGATTAAATCACGTCCTCCGGCGACGTTTGCCGTGAATGAAATCGACCTATGGTAAGTGGATTGCCTTTCGGTTCTCTTCGCATCATCATCATGACTCTCGCGGTGCTGGCGCAGATAACCCTCTTCCTGTATATCCGGCACCGCATCCGGTCCTCGCGCCGATCCGACCGTTTCAAGTCCGGAGCTGTCTTCCTGGTGGGTGCAGCCATTGTCCTACTCTTTTCTGCAAACTGGCAAATCATGTTCAAGCCTATCCCTTGGGTCGATCCGCCGTTGGCCGCCCAGTATAGCCTGTTTTATCCTCCGGCGGTCTGGAGCTTTGGTTCGCTTTTCTCCGCCCTGCTTCTCGGTCTCACGCTGGTTATCCTCTGGCTTGGGCGGATGGTCGTTCGGCTGTGTCAGAGCATGGTCGGCCAGGCCGCTTCCGATCCTCCGAATCCCGGCCGCCGCCGTTTTCTACAAGCCGGAGTGGGTGGAATTGCCTCAGTGCCCTTTATTCTTTCCGGGTATGGGGCAACGTATGCGGCCAAAACCCATCAAGTCCGGGAAGTCACTGTGCCATTTGGCCGCTCGCTGCGTGTGGTCCAGCTCACCGACCTTCATGCCGGTATTTTCATGACCCGGGACGAAATCCGGCGCTATGTCGAGCAGGCCATCTCACTCCGACCGGATCTGTTTGTTCTTACCGGCGACTTCATTTCGAACTCGCTTTCCTTTCTCCCGGGCTGCCTGGAGGAGATGGCAAAGGTCCGGGCCCGTTACGGCACCTTCACCACGCTGGGAAACCATGAACACTGGTACGGAGGGCTGAGCGAACTCCAGACGATTTTCCGGAACTCCGGAATCCCGCTCCTGCAGAACACCCATCAGGTGATTCAGACCGAACAGGGTCCCTTTGCCGTTGCCGGAATCGATGACATGCGCTCCGGCCGTCCTGACCTTGAGGAAGCCTTGGCCGGGCTGGATTCCGGTATCCCGACACTTCTCCTGTCGCATCGCCCGGAGATCTTTCCTCGCGCCGCTGCCCGTGGGATTCCCCTCACCCTGTCCGGCCACTATCACGGAGGCCAGGTGAAGCTGAGCCTGCCCGGAGGGGACGTGAGCCTCGCGCACCTGCGGACCCCTTATCCCGAGGGTCTTTACCGGATAAAGACTTGCTATCTGTACGTCAGCCGAGGGATCGGCACCACCTTTACTCCGGTGCGATTGAACGCTCCGCCTGAGATCACCCTGATCCACCTGACTTACCGCTCCGGTTTGGAAAGCTGATGCCACTCGCGATTGGAAAAACTCTGACTGCCACCATGTTCGTCCCCACGACTCGCATACAGTGCAGATTTTTATGAGGAAATCACATTCATGCATTCTGAGGGCTCTGGGATATGTTGCGTATCGTTAGTGGAAAGGGGGTATCGGTTTTCCTCCATGAGCGACTTGAAGTGCAAATCTTCAATCCGGCGTCATACTAGAATACAGGATCTAGACATCTCTCCCAAAAAGGTCTATCCTTAGTTTGGTTTTTGACAAATCAGTCTTCCGGTAAACTTTCAGCATAACCCTAACCTTCTGGAGATGGCTATGAAAGCACGCCACCCGAAGGGTTTGAAAGTGAAGCCTCTGAGGGACTTCGGTTCCCTTCGGAGGCTTTTTTATTGTGGGGAGTGATCTTATGTCACCAGAGTCCTTTAAGCGCAAGCTCACGGCTATTCTGAGTGCGGATGTGAAAGGGTACAGTCGCCTCATGGGTGAGAATGAGGCCAAGACCGTCAAGACCCTTACCGCTTATAGGAAAATCATGGACGAACTGACCCAGCAGCACCGGGGACGAATCATAGACTCGCCGGGGGACAATATACTGGCCGAGTTCGCGAGTGTAGTAGATGCGGTACAATGCGCGGTAGCAGCTCAAAACGAGTTCAAGGCACGGAATGCAGAGCTTCCTGAGAACCGTCGTATGGAGTTTCGCATAGGAGTGAATCTCGGGGATGTGATTGAGGAGGAAGGCCGTATCTATGGCGACGGGGTAAACATTGCTGCCAGGCTAGAGGCCATTGCCGATCCTGGTGGAATCTGCATCTCCAAGACAGCCTTTGATCACATTGAGAGCAAATTGCCTTTGGGATATGAGTATCTCGGAGAGCAGACCGTCAAGAACATAGCGAAGCCGGTGGGGGCGTACAGAGTTGTGCTGGAACCAAGGATTACGGTGGTTGGTGCTGGTAAGAAGAAGGTTCCCTTCAGACAACTTCGTCTCACTCTGGCAATAGCGGTGATTCTGATCCTTCTGGCTGGTGGTTTGGCCCTGCGGCAGTTTGCGCTTCGGCCATCCCAGGAGCTTAAGGAACAGGCTTCCAAGGAGAGAAGAGTTTTCCCTCTACCCGATAAACCTTCGATCGTCATTCTCCCCTTCGTCAATATGAGCGATGACCCTCAGCAGGAATTCTTCAGTGACGGACTCACCGAGGAAATCATCACCGCTCTGTCAAAGACCCCCAAGTTATTCGTCATCGCCCGGAACTCCTCCTTTGTCTATAAAGGAAGATCGGTGAACGTTCAACAAGTGAGCCGTGAGCTGGGCGTTAAGCATGTGCTGGAAGGAAGCGTCCGAAGGAGTGGGGATCAACTGCGCATCACCGCTCAGCTCATTGAAGCGCCCACTGGAAACCATCTCTGGTCAGAGCGCTACGAGAGGTCTATGGGAGAGATATTCGCGGTGCAGGATGAGATCACCCTGGCCATCGTGAGAGCCATGCAGGTAACCCTTACATCGGGCGAGCAGGCCCGCCTGAGTGGAAAGGGGACGAAGAACCTCGAAGCTTATCTCAAGACGATAGAAGCAAACGAACAGTTCTTCCTGATGAACAGGCAGGGCAGCTTGAAAGCGAAGGAGTTCGCCAAGGAGGCCATTTCCCTGGATCCCAAGTACGCATTTCCCCATGCGGTACTGGCCAATGCCCACATGCTGGATGCGTGGTTCAGATTCAGCGAATCCCCCGAGGAACCCCTGAAGCTGGCGGACGATGCGGCTCACAAGGCCCTGGAACTTGATGACAGCGATCCTTGCATCCACAGCGCCTTGACGAATCTTTATGTGATGCAAAGGCAATATGACAAGGCTATCGCCTCAGCCGAACGCGCGCTGGCCCTCGGCCCCGGTGCAGCTCGATCTCAATCCAGCATGGGTACGGCTCTCGCTTTCTCATGCAGATTCAATGAGGCTATCCCGTTCTACGAAGAGGCTATCCGCCTGGATCCGTATCCTCCCGGTACACTGTTCCGATTACTCGGCGGCGCGTACAGTGCGGTCGGACGCCATGACGAGGCGCTCAAGGCATATGAAAAGGCGCTCAAGCTGAATCCCACTGACCTCTTCGCCCATCTGAGCCTTGCGGGCCAGTACGTCGAACTAGGCAGAGACGAGCAGGCGCGTGCCGAGGCCAGGGAAGTATTGAGATTGCACCCCAAGTTCTCGCTGGATTCCTTTGCAAAGACCCTCACTTACAAGGACCAGTCCGTTGTAGATCGGCGTATGGAGCTGTTGCGAAAGGCGGGGCTGAAGTGACATGAGAGTCTATGCGGTGACGGATGATAGCCATGCGGGGGTTGAGGTGAAATGAAATGTCATTCCGTGCTTGACACGGAATCCAGTCGGGTTTTCTGGATACCGGCTTTCGCCGGTATGACGAATTCGCCGCAAGCGGCGGGGAATCCAACCCTAAGGGAATTCAATCCGGAGGACCTAGCGACACTCACTTTTTATCGAGATCAAACTCCTTGATCTTGGCGAGGAGCTTTGGCCGGCTGATCTCCAGGATCTTGGCCGCCTGGGTCCGGTTGCCTCCCGTGAGCTCAAGGGCTTTCTGGATGAGATCCCTTTCCAGCCGGTTGGAAGCTTTCCGGATGGACAGACTGTCTTCCGGAAGAAGGGCCGGCGTGAAGGCATAATCCGAGGTGATGTGGGTTGGGAGATCCTCAGGGCTGACCCACCGGCCTTTTGCGAGCAGCACAGCCCTTTCGATCACATTCTCAAGCTCGCGGATGTTACCGGGCCAAGAGTATCCCATGAGAATCGGCATGGCCTCCGAGGACAATCCCTCCAGGTCTTTCTGAAGCTTCTTGTTGAACATATCGATGAAGTAGCCGACCAGGAGCGGGATATCCCCCCTTCTCTCCCTGAGAGGAGGTAGATGAATCGTCATCACGTTGATGCGGTAGAAAAGATCTTCCCGGAACCGCCCCGCTTCAATTTCCTTGCGGAGATCTTTGGAAGTGGCGGCGATCACCCTCACATCGATCTTCTTGGAACCCACCCCTCCGAGCGGGGTGATCTCCTCCTCCTGGAGCACTCGAAGGAGTTTCACCTGCAAAGGAAGGGGCAGTTCCCCGATTTCATCGAGAAACATGGTGCCGCTGTTTGCCTCTTCGAACCGGCCCGGCTTGTCCTTTACCGCATCGGTAAAGGCGCCTCGCTTGTAGCCGAAGAGCTCGCTTTCAAGAAGATTCTCTGGAATGCCGCCGCAGTTGATGGAAACCATGGGAGCGGACGCTCTTGTTCCGTTGTGGTGAATGGCTCTCGCAATCAGATCTTTTCCCGTGCCGCTCTCCCCTGTAATCAGGACCGTTGTCTTGTGGTCAGCCACCTTCCAGACAAGATCAAAGACATGACGCATGGCTTCACTTCGGGCCACAATGTTCCCGAAAGAGTACCGCTGTTCGATCCGGTTGATCTTGCTCTGAAGCTGCAGATTCTCCGCCTTGAGACGCTCGCGTTCCTCAGCCTTCTTCAGGGTCAGAAGAACCTCATCGGTCTTGAAAGGCTTTGAGACGTAGTCATAGGCTCCGATTTTCATTGCCTCAAGGGCATCATCCATATTCCCGAAAGCGGACATCATGATGAAAGTTTTTTCCGGATATTTTTCATGAGCAGTTTTTAAAAAGGTCATGCCGTCCATCTTCGGCATCCGGAGATCGCAGAGGACAAAATCAAACTCCGTCTTGCTCATCTTCTCCAGGCCGTCCACTCCCTCTGAAGCCGTTTCAGCGACGTAGCCGGCTTTGTTGAGCATGATCTGGAGCATGTGACGCATGTTCTTTTCATCGTCTATGACGAGAACGCGATTGCCGGACATGGTGCCTATCCCTCGCCTCTTTTCTCTTTACCCTCATAAAGGGGAAGGGACACAATGATGGTCGTCCCCTCACCGGTTTTGCTTTCTGCCCGGATCGCTCCGCCCAGCCCTTCCACAATCCTGTAGCAAACCGACAATCCCAGGCCGGTCCCCTTTCCCGGCTCCTTCGTGGTGTAGAAGGGATCAAAGATACGGAGAAGCTCCTTCTCCGGTATGCCGTGGCCATTGTCTAAAAATCTCAGTTCGATCGATCCCCCGATCCTCTCGCTTTTAATGGTGAGCCGTTTCTCCTCCCCTTCTTCCTTCCCTTCAGCAAGAGCATCCGCAGCGTTCATGAGAATATTCAGGAAGACCTGCTGTAACTGATTCGGGTCTGTAAGGACCGTGTCGTTCTGGGCTTTGAGTTCCAGCGCCGTCCGAACGCTCTCCATCATGGGTTGCGGCTCCAGCATGCTCAAGGTCATCTTCACCATGTCATGAACGCGGATTTTAGCAGGTTCCCCGCTGGAGGGCCGGGAGAAATCGAGAAGCTGGCGAATGATCCGGTTGACCCGCGTGATCTCGGATTCAATGCGGTTCAGGAAGTCCTTCTTTTCCACCTCCGTGATGTCCTCGGAGTTGAGCAGGTCCAGGTAGCCGAGGATGATGCCGATGGGATTGCCGATCTCGTGAGCGATGCCTGCGGCGAGCCTGCCCACAGAAGCGAGTTTCTCCGACCGGATGATTTCATCCTGCGCCTGCTGAAGTTCACGATTCGCCTTTTCCAGAGAGGAAATATGGGACTGGAGTTCCCGCTTGTTCTCATCGAGACGTCTCAGCATGTGGCTCAGCGACCGGGTGAGATCGCCGATCTCGTTTTTGGACGACTCGGGGAAGGTAGGGACCATGAAGCCATCTTTGTAAGCTCCGGTCATCCTGAGAAGCTTGTCGATGGGTTTGACGACGATTCGAGAAAGAAGAACGTAGCCCACCAAGACGAGGACCACCGTATCCATAAGGATGTAGAAAAGGATGACCATCTGGGAACTTCGGAGGGTCTCATAGAGAGGAAGGAGAGAGCCGGAGACCGTGATGGCCCCAAGGAGCCTGCCTTCCATGGAAAGAGGGGCCGAGATCCTCACGTCGCTCTTGCTCAGCCAGATGACACTCCAGGCGGTACCGCTGAAATGATGGGACCAGATTCCCGTGGAAAGCGCTTCTCTGGCAGAGACAAGGCCGTGCTGTTCAGCCTCCGAGGAATAGTCGGTTGTGAAGATCTTGTTCCCCTCTTGATTAATGATAAGAATGTCCGAGAAGCCTGAGTCCTCCAGCATCCGGCTCGCCCCTTTTCTGAAATCAAAGTCCAGGTCAACCTCTGTGATCTTTCTGGTCTTGCCGGCAACGAAGGGCCCCAGGCTCTGCTCAACGGCCCGGATGAGAAAGCGGCCGGTATGAAGTCTTTCCTGCGTGAGGTCCCTCTCTGCAAACTTGACCATGACCACATTGATCAAAAGCATGGCGGCAATGATCAAAAAAGTGAGCTGCGCCAGAATCCCTGTTCTCAGGCTGTAGACCGGGAATCTCAATTCTCTTTTTCTCTACCTCCCCAAGCGATAAAACCACAGGGTGATCTCATCACCAAAAAACAGGAACCCCAACGCCCCCAGAGCCAGGAAAGGCCCGAAAGGGATGCGGGAGCTCACTCCCTGCCTCGCGATCACCAGGGAAACCCCGCCGATCACCGCGCCGGTGAGAGAGGAAATGAGGATGATGAACGGCAAGGCCTTCCACCCCATCCATGCGCCGATCATTGCAAGAAGCTTGACATCTCCTCCCCCCATCCCTTCACGGCCGGTCAGCTTCTCGAACACCATCCCCACCAGAAAGAGGAATCCTCCACCTCCGAGGACTCCGATCAGAGCATCCAGGGGAGAGATTCCCGCGGATGGGAAAAACGAGAACGCCAGCCCGATGAGAATTCCTGGCAAAGAGATCACATCCGGGATAATCTTGTGTTGCAGGTCAATGAACGCTATCGCGATGAGCGCCGCGGTGAAGAGAAACAGGAAAATGGTCTTGGGGCTCAAGCCGAACTGAATGAAGAGAGCGACACTCAGCAACCCGATGATCATCTCCACCAGAGGATACCTGAGAGAAATCGGGGTGCGACACTGCCTGCACCTGCCCAGGAGCAGGATGTAGCTGATGACCGGGATGTTGTCGTAGAATCGGATTTTGGCTCCACACTGCGGGCAGTTGGAAGGAGGGTGGGCAATCGATTTCTTGAGGGGAATGCGATAAATGCAAACGTTGAGGAAGCTCCCCAGGGCCAGGCCGAATACAAATGCGAACACGATACCTAGAGTCAATTGGAATTCCTCGCCTCACCCCCACCCTTGCCCTCCCCCATCAAGGGGGAGGGAGGGAAAAGATTCGCACAACACGATTGACATCAAACAGATTTTGGGGCACTATGACGGCATTATGATTCTATCCATCAATCCAGAAAACCCGCAAAAGCGGTTGATCACCCGGGTATGTGAGGTCCTTGAGCGAGGAGGCCTCATCGCGTATCCGACCGATACCTTTTACGGCATCGGCTGCGATCTGATGAACAAGAAGGGAATCCAGCTGATTCACAAGCTCAAAAACAGGCCTCTCAAACAGCCTTTTTCGATCCTCTGTGACAGCCTGAAGGAGATCAGCCTTTACGCCCAGGTCTCCAATTATGCTTACAAGACCATGAAACGATGCCTTCCCGGACCCTACACATTCGTCCTGGAAGCCAGCCAGCTCGTTCCCAAGATCATGCTCACAAAGCGCAAGACCATTGGGATCCGGGTGCCGGACAACACGATCTGCCTGGCGATCGTGAAGACCCTTGGCCGGCCCATTATCAGCACCAGTGCCGGCCGGGATGAGCCCTATGCTATAGAAGAAGCCTTTGCACCGCACTTAAGCCTGATCGTCGACGGAGGCCCCATCTATCCTGAACCCTCCAGTGTGATCTCCCTGATCGGAGATGTGCCGGAGGTCCTCCGCGAGGGAAAGGGTGATGTGAGTCTTTTCCTCTGATCTTCAGAGAACTCCCTCCCACCGATATTCCAGCCGCAGCATCAGTGCATCCCGGATACCCCTGTACACAGCTCGTGAGGAGTCTTGCAGGAAAAGGTCCCACCACTTTCCTCTTGGTTTCCTGGGGTACACCAGGGTCACTTCTCCCTTGATCCCTGACAGGGCCCTGGCAAGAGCCACAGCATCTTCAAAATTCCCCAGCTGATCCACAAGCCCCAGTTCCTTGCACTGAGCGCCTGAAAGGATGCGGCCGTCCGCGATTTCCCGAACCTTTTCTACCGGAAGATTTCTTCCCTGCGCGACGGCTTCCACGAACTGCCTTTGAATATCAAAAACCAGGGTCCTGATCATTTCCCGGTCCCGTTCGGACAGCTTTCGATGGAAGGAACCAATGTCCTTGAACTCCCCGGTCTTGAGAACTTCCACGCTCACACCGATTTTCTTGAGCAGTTCCTCAACCTGCACGAATTCCATGATCACGCCGATGCTTCCCGCCAGGGTACCTGGATTGGCGACAATCCTGTTCGCTGCGGAAGCCACGTAGTATCCCCCTGATGCGGCAACGCTCCCCAGGGAGGCAATCACCTTCTTGGTTTCTATGGTTTTCCTGATTTCCTGGTAGATCTCTTGGGATGGTCCCACGCCGCCGCCCGGCGAGTTGACCCTCAGGATGATCGCCTTGATCCTCCTGTCTTTCTTGAACTCAACCAGTTGGGCGACAAGGGTGTCTGATTCAGTGATGGTGCCGTCGATGAGAAGGACGCCGATCTTCTCTTTGAATGAAAAAACATCGAAAGGACCGGCCACGGAAAAAAGGAGCGTCATGACCAGGCCGAGAAAAAGACCGATGGCTGCCAGGATGACAATGACCGCAAGTATGGGATGCTCTTTCCCTGACATACGTCTGAGTGATCCTTCTAGCTCCCCGCTTCTGGTTTCACATCCCTGCGGTTATTCTCCTTCAGTCGGCTTTTCCTCATCCCCTTCTTTGGCGGACTTGTCTTCGCCGGTCGATCCCTGTGCTTCCAGCCCAAGCATCTCCCTCTTCAGGATCTCTCCGAGATTCGAAGTGGCTCCGTTTCGGCCGTCGAGATAACTCTTGTAGATTTCCCTGTCTTCGCTCTCCTCAAGCCGCTTGATCGAGAGCCCGATCTTTTTCTCGCCTCTGGAGACATTGATGACCTTTGCCTGGATCACGTCATCCACGTTGAAGCGGCTCAGCGGGTTGCCGCTCTTTTCTTTGGAGAGCTCGGAAACATGGATGAGGCCCTCGATGCCTTCCTGGAGTTCCACAAAGACGCCGAAATCCGTGACGTTCGTCACCGTCCCTGTCACCCGGGTTCCGGGCTTGTACTTGCTAGGGACTTCATCCCACGGATCCGAGGTGAGCTGTTTGATGCCCAGGGAGAAACGCTCATTTTCTTTCTCGATGTTCAGGACCACCGCCTGAACCGTCTGGCCCTTCTTGTAAAGCTCCGAAGGGTGCTTGATCCGCTTGGTCCAGGAGATGTCCGAGATATGGACCAGGCCGTCAATGCCCTCATCGATGCCGATAAAAATCCCAAAGTCGGTAATGTTCTTGATTCTTCCTTCGATCGTGGTCCCGACAGGATAGCGCTCCCCGATGACATCCCAGGGGTTGGGTTCAACCTGTTTCAGTCCAAGAGAGATGCGCTTATTGCCTGTGTCGATGTTCATGACCATGGCCTCGATCTCATCCCCGACTTTCAGGATTTGTGACGGATGCCGGACCTTTCTTGTCCAGGACATCTCAGAGACATGGATAAGCCCTTCGATCCCCTCCTCGATCTCCACGAAAGCGCCATAGTCCGCAAGGTTGACCACCCGACCCTTCATCTTCGTCCCTAGGGTGTACCTTTCATTCGCCTTTGACCATGGATCAGGCTTGAGTTGCTTGAGACCCAGAGAGACCCGACCGGAATCCGAATCAAAATTCAGGATCTTGACGGTAATCTTGTCGCCCACCCTGTAGAGCTCCGAGGGGTGCCCGACCCGACCCCAGGACATATCCGTAATGTGGAGGAGCCCGTCTATGCCTCCCAGGTCGATGAAAAGACCATATTCCGTGATATTCTTGACCGTGCCTTCCATGACGGCGCCGACCTGGAGGTGCTGAAGGGTTTTGTCTCGCATGGCTGCACGCTCAGACTCAAGGATGGCCCTTCGGGAAAGGACAATGTTGGAGCGCCGCTTGTTGTATTTGAGAATCTTGAAATCCTGGACCGTGCCGATATGGGAGTCGAAGTCTTTGATGGGTTTGAGGTTGATCTGTGATCCAGGTAGGAATGCCGGGAGGCCGATATCCACGGACATGCCGCCTTTGACACGAGCGATGATTTTGCCCCGGATCGTTTCTCCCTTTTCATAGATTTCTTTGATCTCATCCCAGATTCTGATTTTGGCCGCCTTCTCCTTGGAAAGGATAATGATCCCTTCGTCGTCTTCCCTTCTTTCCAGGAGAACATCTACCGGGTCCCCCACTCGGGCCGTCACATTTCCGCCGGCGTCTATGAATTCGCCAATGGGAATTTGCCCTTCCGACTTGTAGCCGATATCCACCAGGACAAACTCCTTGTCCACATGAACGATGGTTCCGCGAACAAGTCCTCCTTCCTGGATACTCTTCAGGCTCTCCTCATAAAGCTCCATGAAGTTCTTGCCATCTGAGCTGCCTCGGGTCTGTGCCGCACCCTCATGATCCGGTTTCCTGAATGGCTCGCCCTGGGAGGTCTCCATGCCCGACTGACTACTGGTTTCTGTAATGTTCCCACCTGTTTTGTCTGTTTGTTTGTCCATCCAACCCGTTACCCCCTGATCATAATCGCCTTCGTTCCCACCGAAAAGTATTTTAATAGCAGACGCCAAAGGAAAATTCAACTTATTCCTTTAGGGTTTTTTTGTCCCCTGTCTCCATGGTCCTGACCATTTTTTCAACGACCTCCTCCACGGTCAGGTTCGTCGTGTCAATGATTGTCGCATCCTTGGCGGGAACCAGGGGGGCCAGAGCACGCGTCATGTCCTGATCATCCCTTTCCCTGAGTTCCTTTTCAACCTCTTCCCTGGAAACCGATTCTCCTCGCTCCAGCCTCTCCCGGTATCTTCGGCCGGCCCTTACCTTCGTATCGGCATTAACGAAGAATTTGTAATCGGCATCGGGAAACACCACGGTTCCCATGTCTCTTCCTTCAGCCACGACCCTCCCTCCTTCTCCCGCCATTTTTCTCTGGAGCAAGGTCATGGCCTCTCTGACTTCCTTGATGGCTGAGATGGCCGACGAGAGCATGTCCATCTCCGGGCTTCGAATGCCTGCAGAGATGTCCTCGGCTCCGACAAAAAGCCGTGTTGTTCCATCCAAAGTCTTGAAGTGAAGATCCAGGTCCCTGCAAAGCCTGCTGATTTTTTCTCTGTCCTTGAGATCAATGCCCTCCCTTTTTGCCTGGAAGGCCACTGCACGATACATGGCTCCTGTATCGAGATACTGAACCTTCAGCCTCCCGGCAAGAAGGCGGCTGACCGTACTTTTTCCCGAACCCGCGGGACCATCGATGGTGATGATTTTAGCCACCGCCTCTGCTCCGCCTGAGAAACAATGTCATTGCGGCAACTATTACATCAAAAGCAGAAATATATCAAAGACTTTTACCTGCAGAGCTTTCACTGCCGATTGGTTCAAAGCTGCTTGCGTCCTCCGTCGCAGATCCATTTCTAAAATCAGAGGAGCCAGGATAACCATTAAGAACCCATTGCCACGGCCATCACTTTTTCCTGGAACAAATTCACATTAAGGACTTGACTTAAGGGATTGAATTCATTATTTTCATGTGCAATCTGCGCTTCTTGCCTGAGCATGCTTTTCGCTCAGAGGCCTAAGGGAATCTTGAAACGTTCTAAGATTGGAGAGAAGACCCATGAACAAATCACAATTGATAGAGGCCCTTGCTAAGGCTGAAAACCTAGCCCTTAAGAAAGCGGAAGAAGTGGTGAACACGGTTTTCGGTGACATGGAAAAAGCGCTGATTCAGGGGGAACGAGTCGAGATCCGAGGCTTTGGTAGTTTCAAGATCAAGAACTACGAGGGGTACCAGGGGAGAAATCCCAAGACAGGCGAAATCATCAATGTCGCCTCCAAGAAACTCCCGTTCTTCAAGGTCGGAAAAGAGCTCAAGGACAGAGTCGATATCTAATCACCGTCTTAACGTCCTTGGTCGTGCTAGATGGGGAGCTAGCGGTGCCCTACAACCCGAGATCCGCTTATGCGGGGTCGAAAGTCCTTTCAGAGAACCCCTCATCAGCACTGACCCTGGCCGGTTCTGACGATGGAGTGGACCTCACGTGACAGACGGTTGCGAACCCCGTCAGGTCCGGAAGGAAGCAGCGGTAAGTAATGCGGTCTGTGTCGTGCTGCTCTCTACTCTTTCTCAGGCCGGTTAAGGCAGGCTCCTGGGGATTCGAAAAAGGATGCACGACCAAGGCTTGTTATCATCAACCCTGCCTTTCCGCTTCCACGCACCAAGCCCTGATTTTCTTTGGCCATGTTACAGAAAAAGTCTTTCCACTTATCCCCGCTGAACGCTGAAGGTCACACACCGGTCCATCTTATAGTGCCTTTTTTCAAGTTTCCCGGCCTTTCGGTTTATCCCGAACTCGCTCACTTTGTTTTCACGAGACATGGAGGGGTGAGCGACTCCGCTTTCCGAAGTCTCAATGTGAGCTCCAGTACAGGGGACAGCGTGAAGAACGTGGAAACCAATCTTTCGATGATCCGGGAAATCACCGGCGCAACGTCTCTCCGATTCATGAACCAGGTTCATGGAAAAAACATTGTGATCTTGCGGGAGAGCGATTTTCAAGACCGCAGAGCCCCTTTAACGGCGGATGCGATGATCACCGATCTGGCCGGTGTGGCTCTTCTCGTGAAACAGGCGGATTGCCAGGCCGTGATCCTTTACGATCCTGTCAAGGAAGTGGTTTCCAACGTTCATTGCGGCTGGAGAGGAAACGCTCACCGCCTCCTTGCTGCCGTCATCGCCTCCATGAGAACGGAATTCGGTTGCGACCCCTCTCAATTGAGAGCGGCCATAGGGCCCTCGCTCGGCCCGTGCTGTGCCGAATTCGTCACCTATAAAGAGATCTTCCCGGAGAGTTTCAGACCTTTCATGATCCGGGACAATTACTTCGACCTCTGGGCAATAAGCCGCTCTCAGCTCTTGGAGTCGGGACTTAAAGAGGCGAATATTGAATCGGCGGACCTGTGCACCCGCTGCAGAACCGACCTCTTTTATTCTTACAGGGGGGAAGGGAACACAGGAAGATTCGCCACTGTGGTGATGCTGAAGCCTTGAACCTGATGACTTCTCAATACCTCAAGCAAGAATTCTTTCCAAAGCAGGAAGAAAAACTTATCATGAAAGCACGAAAGGACGAAGTCACGAAAAACATCTTCTTTTTCGTGCTTTCCAACTTTCGTGTTTTCGTGATTGCTTTTGGTTTTTTCTTATGGCGCCCTTTCACAAAAAAATGTTATACGCACCAATCATCCTTTTGGAGCCCGGCGTCATGATCCACTTTGAAGACCTGATATTCAGGGGATACTTTCCCGGAGTATGATGAGGATTGCACCGAACGAAATCGCATTTGACGTAGACGGAGTCGTGGCCGATACCTTTCACCTTTTTGTCGCCAAAGCACACCGCGACTATGGTTACCGGTTCGAATACGAGGATATCACCGAGTATGATTTTATGACGGTCCTCGATATGGATCCCCAAGCAAGTGACGCGATTATTCAGACCCTGCTCGATCATCCCCTGGAAAGTGGGTTGCTGCCCATCTCGGGCGCCGTGGAAGTCCTGACCAGGCTCTCTCTGCTCGCCCCTCTTCATTTTGTCACAGCAAGACCTCAAAAAGAACCTATTCTGGACTGGGTCGAACACCAGCTTCCGGAAGTGGACAGGAACCTGATCCGGCTTGATGTGACCGGTGTCCACACGGAAAAGATTCCTGTGCTGATCGAGAAGGGTTTCAAGTACTTTGTGGAAGACCGCCTGGAGACCTGTCCTCTGCTCGAGCGGAACGGCATTACGCCGATCGTCTTTGAACAGCCCTGGAACAAAAAACCTCATCCCTATCATGTGGTCAGGGATTGGGAGGGTATCTCCATGCTGATCGACTGGTCCTGACGCAGGGCCTCGGATGTCGGTTGACAAAAAGGAGAAAAACATTATCATCTAAGCCCTGAACCCTGTTTTACATAAAGGAGATCAGCGATGCCAAGTTACGATTTCAGGTGTGAAAAGTGCGGCGGCAAGTTCAATCTCATGTTGTCCCTTTCAGAATATGAGAAGACGAAGTTCCGGTGCCCCAAGTGCAAGAGCACCAAGGTCAAACAGGAAATCATGCCCTTTCAGGTCAAGACTTCCAAAAAAAGCTAGCTGAGGCGGTTGAACATGGAGTGTCCTCATTGTCATCAAGAGATCCCTGGCAGAATGTGCCCGGAGTGTGGAGCTCAAGTTCCTGGGGAGAGCCGCTATTGCATGGTCTGCGGCGCATCGTTCAAAGAAGAGGCAGGCGGAGCGAGCGATGCGGATGAAGGACTGGACCTTGAAAGCCGGGTCCTCTGTCCAGACGGAAACTGCACAGGCATTATCATTGACGGCAAGTGCAGCGAATGCGGCAAACCCTATCCCGAGTCTGCCCCCTGATCGGCGGATGTGAGATCCATGTACGAGCTGAAGATCGTCACCCAGCTGGCGGCCGCCCATCAACTCAGGGAATTTGAAGGTCCGTGTGAGAACCTGCACGGCCACAACTGGAAAATCGAAGTGGTCGTCTCAGGCCCGGAACTGGCGCCGAACGGGATCCTGCTGGACTTCAAGCAGGTTAAGGCCGCCACAAAAAAAGTGGTCGAAGAACTGGATCACAAGTTCTTGAATGAGACGGAGTGCTTCAGGCAGATCAACCCATCATCAGAAAACATTGCCCGCTTCATTTACCAGCGGCTTTCCCGGGATCTGAACGATAAGAATGTCAAAGTGAGCAAGGTCACGGCATGGGAGTCGGACAGCGCCTGCGCCTCTTACGCGGAACCTTGAGTCGACGTAACCTTTTAGCTTTTTGAAATAGTCACAGGAAAAGGTCATGGGGGTCTCTCTCAAAACAGAAAAACGAAGAAGCCGCTGCCCAGTGGCCTGCCTTAGGCCATGGGTGAGGCGGGCGGATGGCTACTGGGGAACTTTCCATCGAAAACCCTGCATGGAGGTGCCGACGAAACCCTGGTGCCTTCGGCGCCGCCAGAGGCGGGAAACCTCGCCGCCCGCCTTCGCTGCCCCTTATCTGCCTAGTCTTTCCCGATCACTCTTCGTTTTCTGTTTTGAGAGAGACCCCCATGACCTCAGCCATCCATTTCAAAAAGCTAAAAGATTACGAGTCGACGAAAAAGCTCAATCGTTCATGATGAAGATCATCGCTTTTATCCCTTCCAGATATGAATCGACTCGCTTTCCAGGAAAGCCTTTAGCCCTCATCGCCGGCAAGCCCATGATTCAGCATGTCTATGAACGCACGATGTCTTCTCCGCACGTGGCAGACACCTTTGTCGCAACCGATGATGAGAGGATCTTTCAGTGCGTTCGAGGTTTTGGCGGCAAAGCCGTCATGACGGCCGAAACGCATCCCTCCGGCACGGACCGGATTGCCGAAGCGGCTCTGAAGCTGGGGCTGAAAGATCAGGACCTGGTCATGAATGTTCAGGGCGATCAACCGGCCTTCGATCCCTCTTGCCTCCCTGATTTGCTTAAGCCTTTCCAGGAGGGTTCCGACATTCCTATGAGCACTCTGATGATCCGGATGAGCGAGAAGAAAGACATTGAGAATCCGAACAACGTAAAAGTCGTCACCGACAGGGAAGGCTTTGCCCTCTACTTTTCTCGCGCTCCCATCCCCTTCTATCGCGACACCAAAGAGACCATGGGCGTTTACAAGCATCTCGGATTTTACGCCTATCGTGTCCACTTCCTGAGAATTTTCGCAAGTCTTTCCCCGGGACCGATCGAGTCGGCAGAGAAACTGGAACCGCTCAGAGCCCTTGAAAACGGTTTCAAGATTAAAGTCGAGGAGACCCGCTTCGATTCGGTTGAGGTGGATACACCGAAGGACATCAAGAAAGCAGAACACCTGATCGGCCGGCAGAAGACATGAAAAAGATCTGGAAGCTGAAAACCCCTTCTCCCCATGCAGCGACCCTTTCAGAATCATCCGGTCTCTCTCGCCTGGAAGCCCAGATCCTGATCCATCGCGGCATTCTTGATCCTCGCCACGTGGCTTCATTCCTCCATCCTCGACTCGCCAACCTCCTGGACCCTTACCTCCTGAAGGACATGCAGGCCGCCATAGACCTCATCGTGTCGGCCATCGACAGGCATGACCCGATCACCATCTACGGGGACTTTGACGCCGACGGGCTCACGGCAACGGCCCTTCTCTTCAATTTCCTTTCGACCCTCGATGTTCCTGCGCACACCTATATCCCGAATCGGTTGACCGAGGGATATGGCCTCCATGTGAAGGCCGTCGAGCGAATCGCCCGGCGCGGGCCGGGATTGATTATCACGGTGGACTGCGGCGTGAGCAACAACCAGGAGATCGCGGTCGCCGCAAACCTCGGCCTGAAGGTGGTGGTCACTGATCACCATCAGGTGAATGAGGCCTTCACTCCCCTGTGTCCTGTCGTCAATCCGCACCGCGCCGACTGTTCCTTCCCTTTTAAGCATCTGACCGGGGTCGGACTCGCCTTTTTCCTGGCCATGGCCTTGAGGGCGGCCCTTAGAGAACGAGGGTGGTTCGCCACCCGGCCTGAACCGGACCTGAAGGACTATCTCGACCTGGTCGCTCTGGGAACCGTGGCAGACATGGCTCCTCTCCTTGATCAGAACCGGCTTCTCGTCAAGGCAGGCCTGGATAAGATCCGGAAGACTCAGTGGCCTGGAATTCAGGCCATTTCGGAACTCGCCGGAGTCACGCTCTCCAGCCTGACGGCCCAGGATCTTGCCTTCAGGATAGCGCCCCGATTCAATGCTTCGGGGCGGCTGGGCGATGCGGAAATAGCGCTCACCGCTCTCACCACCCGTCAGTCCGGCCGGGCCGCAGAGGTCGCCAAGCAGCTGGATAGGATAAACGGCGAACGGCAGCGCCTTGAGCGGGAGGTCCTGGATGAGATTGAAACAAGGCTTCCATCCATGGCGGAGCTCGCCTCCCGGAGATCTCTGGTCGTGACGGGCACCGGCTGGCACCGGGGGATCCTGGGGATCATCGCGTCAAAGCTGCTGGAGAAATATCGACGCCCTGTGCTTGTCCTGGACGTGGAGGACGGGATCGCCGTGGGTTCAGGAAGGAGCATCCCCGGCTTCAATCTTTACAAGGCGTTGAGAAAACTCGAGCCGCTGCTGGAGAGGTTTGGAGGGCATAAGCACGCAGCGGGATTGGCTCTGAAAGTATCCAACCTGGAGATTCTGAGGCAGGAGTTCGAGAACCTTGCTCGCGAGGAGCTCTCAGAGGAAGACATTGTTCACTCTGTCGGTGTGGATGCGGAAGTGACTCTCAAGGACATGGACCCTGAGTGCATTCGCCGTCTCACCTCCTTTTCCCCCTTTGGGCCTGGAAATCCGGAACCCCTGTTCTATGCAGGTCCCTGCGAAGTGGTGGAATCCAGAGTGGTGGGGGAAAGACACCTGAAGATGAAGGTTAGACAGAACGGGGCGGTTTTCGAGACGATCGGTTTCGGGCTGGCGGAAAACCACCCCGCCCTTAGCGCCCCGATCCACTTCATTTTCACTCCTGAAATCGCTCGGTGGCAGGGGCGTGAGAAGATTCAGCTCAGGATGATCGACCTAGAGCCTGCCGGCCAACTTTCCAAACTGCAAAGGCAACCTGCTAATCTTTGAAAATTCTAGCGGCGGCATCTATGTCTTCAGGGCAGAATACAAAGAGAGATTTTTTCTCTGAGGGCATGGCCGAACCATAAACGTAGCTGATGTTGATTCCCTCTTCGCCGAACTTCTTGGCCATGGCCGCAAGGGTTCCAGGCTTGTTGTCGATTTCAAGGGCGATCACCGGCATGATGTCGAAGAGGTAGCCCCTCTTCGAAAGAAGATCGATGGCCTTGTCCGTGTAATTCACCAACAGCCGGATAAGAGCAAAATCCGCAGAGTCCTTCTGCATGGAGCCGTAGGAGGCTGCCGGTGCAATCCGCTTCAGCGATTTTCCCCTTGCCTTGAAAAGCTCCTTCACATAAGCCGAGGCATCCTGGATCGTCAGAGCGTCGATGTTGATCCCTTCTCCGCCGAGGAGGGTGGCCAGTTTCCCCAGTTCGCCCGGCACGTTTTCCAGAAAAAGCTGGATCTCTGTTCTCACCATCGCTCAACTCCCGCAGAAAGCTATTTCCCTTTTTGCTTCACTTCGTAGCCCTTGAAAAATTTCAACAGCTCCGAATCCGTGGAAAGCACGAGAGAGGTGCTCTTGTCCATGGTGTCCTTGTAAATGTCGAGGGTCTGGATAAAAGAGTAGAACTCCGGATCTTTCCCCAAGGCCCGTGCGTAAATAAGGGTCGCCTCGGCATCGGCCTTTCCGCTGATCTCCTGCGCCGTCCTGTAGGCCCCGGACTCGATCTCTTTCAGATCCTTTTCCATGTCGCCCTCGATTTTCCGGGCTTCCCCCTTGCCTTCGGAACGAAACTTCTCGGCGATTTGCTTCCTCTCCGCAATCATTCGGCCATAGACCGTTTTCTGGACCTCTTCCACGTAGTTCAGCATCTTGAACTTCACATCCACGAGCTCTATGCCGAATTCCCTGAGCTTCGGCTGAGCCTGTTCGAGAATGCCTTTGGTAATATTGCTTCTTCCGAATTTTACTTCACCCAGAGGGCTCGTGTCCTTCACCACGTCCACGCCTACTTCGGCAACATCGAGTTCACGGTTGGTCATGCGCACCGTCTCTATGAGCGGATGAGAAGTCACGAAATTCCGGACCGAGGATTGAATGATGTCATTCAACCGGCTGTTGGCCCCGCGGATGTTGTTCACGGTCTGAAAAAACTTGAGGGGGTCCACAATCTTCCAGCGGGCAAAGGTGTCCACCCAGATAAAGGTTTTATCCAGCGTAGGGACTTGTCCGGGTTCGCCGTCCCATGACTGGAGGTTCTTTGGGAAAACATTCGCTTGGTCCACAACGGGGAGCTTAAAATAGAGACCCGGCTCCCTTATAGGATCCCTTACAACCTTGCCGAAACGGGTGACCACGACCTGCTCCGTCTCGTCGACCACAAAAGCGCTGCCGTAGAGGACCACGGCAATGAGACCAAGGATAACGAGAAGTCCTTTGTATTTCACTTCTGGCCTCCTTTCGAGGGGGCGAGGTTGAGGAGAGGAAGGAAGTTCTTCTGGTCCGCATCCACGATGTATTTGTCTCCCATCTTGGGCAGGATCTCCCGAATCGCCTCGAGATACATGCGCCGCCTCGTGACATCTTGCGCTTTCGCATACTCCTCGTAAAGCGACACGAATCTCGAAGCATCTCCCTTCGCTCTGTTGACCCGTTGTAGGGCATACCCTTCGGCCTCCCGGATGGTCTTTTCCGCGGAACCTCTTGCCTGGGGGATCACCTTATTATATTCCTCTCTGGCCTGATAGATCATTTTCTCTTTTTCCTGGGTCGCCTGGTTCACTTCATTGAAGGAGGACTGGACCGATTCGGGGACGTTGGTCCGCTGCAGCTCGATGGTGCTGACCATGATTCCCGTTTGAGCCTCATCTAGCTCTTTCTGCAGGATGCCCTGCGCCTGAATGGCAATCTCCTCTCTCTTGCTGATCACCTCATTGATGCTGCGGTCCCCCACCACCTGCCTCATGACGGCCTCGGAAAGGTCCCGCAAGGTAGCCGTCACATTTTGAACTTTAAAGAGGTATTTGTAGGGGTCCTGGATGCGGTATTGGACGATCCATGGAACCAGAGCCACGTTGAGATCACCGGTGAGCATCAGCGAGGGATCCTGAGAGCCACCCCCCCCCGCCGACCGCAACTTCGCATCCGATCGGACGCCACCGACGCCAAACTCCTCCCTGTAAACAGCCGTCACCTTTACCTTGGTCAGCGTCTCTATTCCGGCCGGCAGCTTGAAGTTGAGACCTTGCCTAGTGGTCCTCTCGTACTTGCCGAACCTCTGAATGATCCCGACCTCATCTACACCCACGGTGTAGACCATGGAAGCACCCAGATAGAGCACGAAAGCAACAATCACGATCACCCATAGGGCGGGGAACTTACTCCCCACCCCTTTGATCTTGTTGAACATCTCTCCCAGCTGAGGAGGCGCCCCGCCACCGCCGCCGCCACCGCCGCCGCTGCTTCTCTTCTGTTGCTGCAATTTGTCCCAATCCCAAGCCATTTAAATCTCCATTCTATAAATGATCTTTTTTTGTTAACATATAAGCAAATCGAGATGCCGTCAAGCGCTAAACGAGCTGGTGCCCTGATATTCGATAGCTAAACAAATCCCACGCGGGAAACCCTATGGATCAAAAAAAAGACTCCTTGACCCCTCTCAGGGACATCCTCTCGGCCCTCTTGACCGACTCGAAGCTCCCCTTTAATCCCCAGGACGCCACGATCTGGAAGATCTGGGACGAGGTGGTCGGTCCTGCAATCGCAAGAAACGCTCAACCCCTTTGGATAAAGGACAGGCGCCTGAGGGTCAAAGTCTCAGACCCCATCTGGCTTCAAGAGCTCTCTTACCTGGAAGCGAGTGTGAGGGAGAAGCTGAATGCCAGGCTGGGCAGACAGGCCGTAGAAAAAATCGAATTCAGGCTCAGCTCGCGATAGAGAAATCTCCCTGATCGATCAGGGGAGGAAGGATCTTAACCCCCCCCTTCCCGGCTCGTGACCCTTCGACAAGAACAAGCTTTGACTCCTCCTCCATGGACGGGTAGACGACCTGCATTCTCTTGGGCTCAAAATCAAAGGCCCTCATTCGCACGATGAGATCCACGAGACGCCCCGCCGGATAAATCACGGCCACTCTGCCCTTTGGCTTGAGCACTGAGTTTGCTGCGCTCAGGATGTCATTGAGAGACGCCATGATCTCGTGCCTGGCAATCGCTCTCTCAAAATCCGGATTGACTCTGCCGCTTCCCGGCCGCCGGTAGGGTGGGTTGCAGACCACCACATCAGCGATGGACCGGCCGAGCGGAACCTGACGAAGATCCGCGAGCAACACTCCCATCCGATCCATGAATCCGTTCAAGGCCGCGTTGCGGACGGCCTGGTCCACCAGATGTTTCTGAATCTCCAGGGCAATGACATAACCGACCGGCTTTTCCAGAAGAAGAATGAGAGAAATGATGCCGCAGCCTGCGCCCAGGTCCACAACCACGTCCCTGGGCTTGATGGTCACGAACTGGGAGAGGAGAACGGCGTCAATGGAAAACCGGTATCCCCTCGCAGACTGAATCAGGCGGAGCCGGCCGTCCAGGAACTCGTCCAGGATTTCATCCGGCCGGAGTTTCACCTCATGGGACCTGGATGATTTCATAAGGATCTATTTTGTTGAAGACAAGACCGGTAATCACCTTGGGATAGAAATACGTTGACTTTCTCGGCATGATCAGCCGATTGCCGGCGACCTCTTTGACCTGCCCGATCCTTGTCGGATTGAGCAGGAAAGCCATCTGGAACCTTCCCGATTCGACCATGCCGACTGCCTTTGTCAGGCTGCTCTGATAGTGGAAGATCTCCTCGTTATTCAGATCCTCCAAAGTGAAGCCCAAGGTCCTCTGCAAAAGGAAGCGGGAAAGCACGAGCACATCCAGCTTCTTGAGCGAAGGATGGAGGTCATCTCCCATCTCGTCCCTCTTTTCCGGCTTCAGGGAAAGCATGGAGAAGCTCTCGCTTCCCTGGCGGAAGAATCCTATTGACGAGCGGCTCTGCCCCCTCTCTGCAAGCGCCTTTTTGAACGAAGCCACGGCTGTTTTGCTGTAGGTTTTTGAGAAAGGGATCTCTTCGATGTCGAACCAATCCTTGATTTTTGCAAAAAAAGCTTCCGGGCTGAACTGGTCGCACCTCTTGATCAGGCGATGGGAAGGAAGAACCATCAACCCCTCATCATCCATGCTCGTCAGGTACATCATGACGAATTCGTAGGATCGGTTGGGAGGCCTGTACCCGTACCTGGCCCTCATGTTGTTTCGATAGTTTCGCGCCGTCTCATAGCGGTGATGGCCGTCCGCAATGAAGATCCGCTTGTCGAACAGCGCATCCGCCACTTTTTTGAACAGGGGACGATGCTGCACGGTCCAGAGCGCGTGGTGCGACCCGTCCTTGAACTCAAAGGAGACCAGAGGCGGCCCCTCGATGGCTTTCTTCAAGGGATCGAGAACTTTGTCGTCAGGGTCCTCGTAGAGGCTGAAAATCTGGCTGAACTGGGCGTTGCAGGCCCGCATGAGTTTCAGCCGATCGTCCTTGTGAGCGGAGAAGGTTTTTTCATGGGGAAGAATCACTCCGGAGCCTTCATCTTCAATGCGCACCAAAGCGATAAGACCCCATCTTGTTTTGGGTTCGGATCCGTCGTTGGGATCAAAGGTGTGGGAAGTCACATACATGGAAGGGAAATCAGAATGGATAAAGACATCTTCTGTTTCCCAGCGCTTGAAGCAATCCGCTGAGCGCGTGTAGCGGTTATCCCAGTCCGAATCACCGGTCTTTCTCTTGCCGAGAATAAGCCGGATCACGTTGTTCGGGTGGGCTTGATAGAAAGCTTCCTGCTCCTCTTCGGAGATCACGTCGTAGGGGGGCGCCGCCAGGCTCGACGGATTCCCGAGAGCTTTGAAGTTGTACATGAGGCCTTTTAACGGTGCAACAATCGCCATTTCTTCTAAAAGATACTCCTCTGTCCGAGCCTTTGGCCGCAACCAAGCTTGATTTTAGAAACCCGAATGTCGAATGTCGAACACCGAATTTCGAATGTAGAAGTTCAGTAACTTCAGTTTTCTCCTTCGGCGTTCTTCATTCGTTATTCGATATTCTGCGGTTCGCTTTTGAATTTCTTTGCGAACAAGAGAGAACTCAGAGCCAATGGCTCCAATCTCTATGAGTCTAAAAATAGGAAAAGCTACCAGATCAGGGAACCATGTCAAGCAAATTTCAGGGACTTGACGCGGCCTTTGCTATTGAGTAATTTGCGTTCTTCGGAGCATTGCCCTCCCAGGGCATTCGAGGAGATAGAAACACTTTCATGTTGCAACCTGACTTGATCATCGAAGACGGCACGCTTCTCACCATGGTGGAAGGAGAAAAGCCTCTTCAGCATGCCACCCTTCTGATTCAGGGAGATAGGATCGCGGATATCCTGACCGCTGAAGAGAAGAGGCCTTCTTTCAAAGGAGCCCAAGTCCTTGACGCCAGGGAAAGTATCATCATGCCCGGTCTGGTCAATGCCCATGGCCACACGGCCATGACCCTTTTCCGCGGCCTTGCCGACGATCTCCCCCTGAAGCAGTGGCTTTTCGAAAAAATCTTCCCTGCTGAAGCAAAGTACTTAAATCAGGATACCGTTTACTGGGGCGCGCTTCTCGGATGCCTGGAGATGATTGCTTCAGGCACGACTACCGTGTCGGACGGGTATTTTTTCCAGGATGCAACGGTCCGGGCTTTCCAGAAAGCCGGGCTCAGGGCCCTCATTGCGCAGGGTGTCATAGACTTTCCAGCACCAGGCGTTCCGGACCCGTCTCAGAACCTCTTGGTGGGCAAAGCGTTCATCGAGCGATGGGCACACGTATCAGAGCTGATCAGACCCGGTCTTTTCTGTCACAGCCTCACCACCTGCTCCGACAAAACTCTGCAGGAGGCCATGAGACTGTCTCATGAGTTCTCTTTGCCTCTCCAGCTTCACCTGTCAGAGACGGAAGAGGAAGTGGAGGAGGTGATCCACAGAACCGGGAAACGGCCGGTTCTGCATCTCGATCACCTCGGTCTTCTCAATGAAAGTTTCATCGGGGTGCATGCGGTTCATCTGGAGGATGAGGAGATCGAGATCCTTGCCCGAAACAACGTCAGGATCGTTCACTCTCCGGAGAGCAACATGAAGCTCGCATCAGGAATGGCCCGAATCACGGAAATGGTGAAAAAAGGTATCGTCGTCGGCCTCGGCACAGACGGATGCGCGTCGAACAACAACCTGGACCTCTTCAAGGAGATGGACACCGCAGCCAAGCTCGGTAAAGTGAGAACGCTTGATCCGGTGAACATGGGAGCGGCCACGGTCCTCAAGATGGCGACGGTCTGGGGCGCAAAGGTCCTGGGTCTTGAAAAAGAAATCGGGACCATCGAGGTCGGCAAGAAAGCGGATATTATCACCCTTGACCTCAGAAAACCGCACCTGGTCCCCCTCTACAACCCTTTGTCCACGATTGTGTATTCTGCAAGCGGGGCCGACGTGAAGGATGTGGTCGTCAACGGCAGGGTATTGATGAAGGACCGGAACTTCACCGCCCTCGATGCAGAGGAAGTGATGGCGAAGGTCCGGGAGATCAGCGAGAAGATAAGAGCCTAAACTGGATTAGAGGGCCATTGGTATCTTTTCTTTCGTTCCAAAGTCTCCCGGCCTGCTCATTTCAAGGAGTTACGGACGGGTGATGCCCGCCCGCTTCGCCTGACGGCTTGCGAATCGGCGGGCAGTGCCTCCCCCCTCGCTGTTCCCCTCGCGTTCGCTCGGGGCCATCGGGTCCCCCATTCCGTAACTCCATGAAATGAGGAAGGCCTCCCGCCAGTCACTGCACAAAAGACACCAATGTCCCACTAAGAACTTCTAAGCGAATTCTTTGAAGCCACGGGATTCTTGAAGCTGCACGGCATGAGGGCCGCGCATTTCCCGCAGACATGCGTGGATTCAGGCAAGTCAAAGAACGCCTCAAGGGTACTCCGGTTTTCTTTCAGGCGCTTCCAGCAGCCCTGTCGATTGAAGTCGTTTTCGCTGAGCGCGCTTACCGGACAAACCTCAATGCACTTGCCGCACTTGTGGCCTGCTTTGAGAAGGCAGGCCTCCTTGGTCCCTATCACGGGAGAGTCCTCAAGTTCAGCCTCCGTCACAAGGCTCCCCAACCTGCCCGTGCATCCTGCAGGGGTGATGAGCATCCGGTGAGTGCCGAAACGCCCCAGCCCCACAAGATGCCCCAAATGCTTGTGAGACCAGCGCGCCATGAGTTTGATTTCGTCGAAATTGTGAGTGGCAGGCGTCAACCCTGACTTGAAACCGTGCCGGGCAAGGAGATCCCCCAGAGCCTGGCTCGCTCGGCCAATGAGATCATTGGTCTGGACATAGGCAACTCCCCAGTTCCGACAGGGCCTGTCGCCCTTCTTGTTTTCCTCGATCAGCTCCTCTTTGAAAGGGATAAAGAACACAATCATGGACTTTGCTGTCGGAAGAAGATCTTTCGGCTGCCAGTGCTCTTCAAAGGCAATCTTTGGAAGGATCTCAAACCTCTCGTCCACCGGCGCTGCGGCCAGCAACGGCTTCCGCCACCACCCCTCGGCCCCCAGCCTGGACGGCTCCTCTGCGACAAACTTTTCCGCAACCTCCCTCAGGTCTCCGATACGAACACCTTTCTTCATGAGGACGCTCCTCTTCCCATCAGAACGAGAACAAGAGTTACTTGACACGGCGAAACCAAAAAGTCAACCCTTCGAAGGGGGCTCTTTATTCCTCAGCTTGACGAAACTTCTACAACACTTCCTCCCCCTTGACGGGGGAGGCAAGGTGGGGGTGCCCCCTCCCCTAGCCCCTCCCACCAAGGGAGGGGAAATTGTTGACACCCTTTAAGGCCGCGGTTTATATTCAGGTTGCTTTGCGCCGCCTTTTCCTCCCGAGATCCTGCCGTGGGTGAAAAGAAGAATTGGCGTTTAGCCTCTAATCCGATTGAAAAGGGGGATCACTGATGAAGCTGATGAAAGGGTTGTGTGTCTTCACAATGGTAGTGGCGCTATCTTTGTTCGCCGGCTCACTTTACGCTCAGGAAAAACTTGAACCGGTCCCGGAGATCGATTTCCTGACCTGGGTGCCGGCGAAATTCATGGCCTACTATGAAACGAGCAACTACATTGCCGAGGAGTGGCGAAAACTGGGGCTCAAGGTGAACCTCAATCAGCAGAACATGCCCAACCCTTTGTTGACGCTGTGGTTCAAAGAGCACAAGTTCGACTGTGTTGTCTCGGTTCTTTCCGGGTTGCCCTACCGCATGGAACCGGACTTTTTCACTTATTCGCAATTTAACTCCAAAAACACGGCGCCAGGGGACTGGAACGTGGGCGAGTGGTCCAACGCCGAGTTCGACGAGGTTGGAGCAAAGCAACTGGCCCTTTACGACCCCGAAAAGCGAAGGCCTCTTATTTACAGGCTCCAGGAGATCCTGCAAGAAGAACAACCGGACACCGTGGTGTATTACGAAGTTCAGAACATGGGGATCAACACAAAGAACTGTGATCTGGACTATATCGAAGCACCGGACGGCTTGCGCTCTATTTGGAACCAGGTTCGGTTCACTCCCAAAGGAAATGTGAAGGTCCTCAAGGTGGGAAGGATCTCCGACCAGCAGACTTGGAACCCCATCGCGGCGATTCAGTCCGATGACTTTGAAATGCTCAGGATGGTTTATGACTACCTGGTGCAGATCGGGCCAAAGGGCCAGGTCGAGATGTGGGCCGCGGAAAAGGTCGAGACGATCAATGAAGTCACCATTGATGTGACCATGAAGAAGGGGCGCAAGTTCTCGGACGGCAAACCCCTCACGGCCAAGGATGTCAAATTTACTTACGAGTACATGAAGCAATGGAATGCTCCTTACTTCACGAAGTACCTCGCTCCCGTCAAGACGATTGACCTGGTTGACGAGTACAAGCTGCGCTTCAACCTCGACAAACCTTTTGCCCCCTTTATCATGAACACCCTGGGCCAGGTCCCGATTCTCCCGGAGCACGTGTGGAAGGATGTGGTGGAGAAAGAAAAACTGACCAAGCCTCAGGATTACCGGAACATTCCCGTTGTCGGGAGCGGCGCCTACACCATGGAATACTGGAAAGAAGCCGCTGAATTCCTCCTCAAGGCCAACAAAGACCACTTTGCGGCTCCCAAGTCGGATCTCCTCTTCATCGTCTTTGGCTCGCGGGAACTCTGCAACAACGCCCTCAAGAAGGGAGAGATTGACATCAATATTCAGAATCTTCCTCCCGAAGTGGTGAAGGACTTCTCAACAGACCAGAGCATCAAGATCTTCAAGGTGCCGTCCAATGGCTATACAGGCATTCGCTTTCAGTGCAACAGGCCGGTCTTCAAGCACAAGGCTCTCCGGGTGGCCCTCTCCCACGCCATCCCCTACCAGAAGATTGTTGATGAGGTCCTTGGCGGATATGCCGCCCCAAGTGCAACACCGATCACACCGGTCAATGCCTTCTGGCACAACAAGAATCTCAAGCTGCGGGAATACCATCTTGAAAAAGCCAGGCAGATTCTCAAGGACGCCGGTTTCCGCTGGGACAAGGACGGGAGGCTCTGTTTCCCTCCAACGAAATGAAACAGGAACGGACGAATGATGACGAGCCCGGGCACTGAACGTCATGGGCCTGGGCTCGTTATGGAAAAAATCAAGAAAAGGCTCCACGAACCATTCGCGGACAGCGATGACCCGTGGGCAAACAGACCATGATCTCCGTCGTTGAGCTCAAGAAATACTTCCCCGTTGTCTCCGGCATCCGCTCTCTTTTTTCCAGCTCAAGAGGGAAATACGTTAAGGCCGTCGATTCGATCAGCTTCGAGATTCCTTCCGGAAGCGTCCTGGGTCTAGTGGGCGAAAGCGGGTGCGGAAAGACAACGACCGGAAGGATTCTCCTCGGCTTGGACCAGGCCACCTCGGGAGATGTTTTCATCAACGGGGAAAGCGGTCAGGAGCTCCGCAAAAAAGATCTCAAGGGGTTTTATCGCAAGGCCCAGATGATCTTTCAAGACCCTTACGGCTCCATCAATCCTCAACACAACGTGGCCGGAATTATTTCAAAGCCCTTGTGGTATCAGGGAGTTCGTGATCGAGCCGCCATCAGGCGAAAGACTCTGGAAACTCTTGAACTCGTTGGTCTAAGCCCGCCGGAAGATTTCCTTGAGAAATATCCTCATCTCCTCAGCGGAGGTCAGCGCCAAAGGCTTTGCATTGGAAGGGCGATTATTTTGGATCCCCGGTTCCTTGTCGCCGACGAGCCCATCTCCATGCTGGACGTCTCGATCAAGGCCGGCATCATTGCTCTTCTCAAGAAACTGATTCACCAGAAGAGCCTTTCCCTGCTCTACATCACCCACGATCTCGCAACCGTGGGCCATATCTGCGACAGGGTCGCCATTATGTACCTGGGGAAAATCGTGGAAATCGGGCCGGTGGGCACAGTTCTTGATCATCCTCTTCATCCCTACACGAGGGCGCTGATTTCGGCGATTCCCATTCCAGATCCCGATACCCATCGGGAAGAGATTCCAATTGCCGGAGCCATTCCAGATCCGATTAATCTCCCTCCAGGATGCCGCTTTGCCCCTCGCTGCCCCAAGGCAGAGAACGGCTGCCGTCAAGAAGAACCGGGCTTAACCCCAAGCACCGCAGACCCGGACCACCAGATCGCCTGCTTCAGGATGATTGGCGAATGATCAAATACATCATCAACCGGCTCATCCTCATGGTCCTGACCCTCTGCGCCCTGGCGACCCTCATGTTCTTCATGTTCCGCATGTTGCCAGGCGATCCGACTATGACGGTCATCAGCTCCGCTCTTAATCCCAAAGCCCAGGAGGAGATGAAACGCCAATACGGTTTGGACAAACCCCTGCACGAGCAATACGTCGCTTACATGAGGAACATTATCCATCTTGATTTCGGCTACTCCTTCCAGCACAACAGGAAAGTGAGCGACATGATCTCCGGCCGCTTACTCAACACGGTCCTTCTCATTCTTCCCTCCATGATCGCGGCTTATGCTCTGGGAGTTGTGGGCGGAGCCCTCATCGCCTGGAAAAGAGGCGGCAAGCTGGAGATCGGGACCGTCATTGTCAGCACCGCCTTTCAATCCGCCCCTGTTTTCTGGCTGAGCATGCTGGCGATTTTCGTTTTCTCCGTCCACCTGGACCTCTTCCCCCTGGGCCACATTGTCTCACCTGGAATGCACCACGGGAAAAGCGAGTGGGCGGTTTACTTCAGCCTGGATTTCCTGCACCATCTTGCCCTTCCCTTCATCGTCAACACGCTTTACAACCTCTGCTTCCCACTCCTGCTCATGAGAAGCAGCATGCTCGAGACGCTCGGCGAAGATTACATCGAGCTCTGCAAGATGAAAGGATTGCCGGAAAGAAGAATCATCTACAAACATGCCATGAGAAATTCCTTTCTCCCTATCGCCACCACGATCCCGCTGATCCTCGGATGGGCTGTGGCGGGATCCGTGGTGATCGAGACGGTCTTCTCATGGCCGGGCCTGGGCCTGCTCATGGTCGAGGCGGTCCAGCGAAGCGATTACCCGCTGGTTCAGGCCTGTTTCCTGCTCATCGCAGTGCTGACCATTGTGGGGAACTTTGTGGCCGACCTGCTGTATGGAGTCCTGGATCCAAGGATTGCCTATGAATAACCTTAGATCAAGAGGCCTGGGATAGATGCTGCGCGATTTTTTTCGATTCATCGCTCGGTCCAAGCTCGGGCTGTTTGGCCTGATCATTTTCGCCGTGTGCGTCCTGGTCGCCGTCTTCGCGCCGGTCCTTGCACCCTATGAGCCTATGCAGAAGCATTATGATGCGTCCGGAAAATTGATGAAGCTGAACCCTCCCTCTCATGACCATCTGCTTGGAACCACCCTTCTTGGCCGTGACGTTTTCAGCCAGCTCATCTGGGGGGGGAGGCCTGCCCTGATGATCGGTCTCCTTACGGCCATAGGCGTCGTGCTTATCGGAGTCAACATCGGCTTGCTCGCAGGCTATTACGGCGGATGGATCGACAACCTTCTCATGAGGATCACGGATATCTTCATGGGCCTTCCCTTCTTACCGTTCATCATCGTGGTTCTCTCCCTGACAGGAAGGAGCCTTTGGACGATTATTCTCGCTCTGGTCATCATCATGTGGCGCTCTACCGCACGAGTCATCCGCTCCCAGGTGCTCTCGGTCAGAGAGCGATCTTTTGTGGATGCCGCCCGTGTGTCTGGCGCAAGCAGCCTCAAGATCATCTATGTCGAGATTGCGCCCAACATCTTCCCCATCGCCCTGGTCAACGTGGTTTTCGCCCTGGCTTGGGCGATCATCACGGAGGCGAGCATCGGATTCCTAGGGTTCGGTGACCCCAATGTGCTCAGCTGGGGATCTATTATCTATGAGGCATTCGCCTCTGAGATGTCCTACAAGGCCTGGTGGTGGGTGATCCCTCCGGGCGCAGCGATCATGATCCTTGTCACCGCTGTTTACTTCATAGGACGTGCCTATGAGGAAATGATCAACCCGAGATTGAAGAGATGGTAATTCCCAATGCAGGCCTTTGGCCGTAAACAAATTCGAAACTCGAAATCCGAAATTCGAAACAAATTCAAAATTCCAATGCTCCAATGTTCAAAACGGAAACCCAGCGCTTCACCCTTTTGGTCATTTGAATTTGGATCATTGGATATTGTTTCGGATTTCGTGCTTCGGATTTTTTGCTTCGCTGCACCTTTCGATGAAGGTGCAGATTAGAATTGTGTAGAGATAGACGCATGTCTCTCTTGAGCATAGAAAATCTGAACACGGTTTATCGCACCCAACAGGGAGACGTCCGGGCTGTAGAGGATGTTTCTTTTGCCATTGAGGAAGGGCTCAATTTCGGGCTCGTGGGGGAGTCGGCCTGCGGGAAGTCAACGGTGCTGAAATCGGTGATCCGCGTTTTGCCTCCCAATGCGTTTGTGGCGGGAGGCCGGATCCTTTTTGAGGGAAGAGATCTCACCACCCTGGATGAAGAGGAGATGCGGAAGCTTCGATGGAAAAAAATCTCTATGATCACCCAAAGCGCTCTGAACTCCCTTGATCCGGTGCACAAGGTGGGCGATCAGATCATCGAGGCACTTCAGACGCACGAAAAGATGAACCGCTCCGCAGCGAAGCAAAGGGTGGAAGAAATGTTCGCACTGGTGGGGATCGACAGAAAAAGATTCTCCGAATACCCCCACCAGTTCAGCGGCGGCATGAGACAGAGGGCCATCATCGCCATGAGCCTGATTCTTAGACCCTCTCTCGTCATTGCAGACGAACCGACCACATCCCTGGATGTGATCGTGCAGGATCAGATTTTCAAGAACGTGAGAAGGCTTCAGGAAACTCTTGGCTTCTCCATGCTGCTGGTTACCCATGACATTGCTCTGGTCATCGAAAACTGCGACCATGTGGGCGTCATGTACGGCGGCAAGATCATGGAACTGGGACCCAAGAAAGAGGTGATCCATCACCCCTTCCACCCCTATACCATGGGGTTGAAGAACTCCTTCCCGAGCATTCTGGATCGGCACTCCGAACTCATATCCATCCCGGGAGTTCCGCCGATCCTGATGGGTGAACTCCGAGGCTGCCGGTTCACCTCACGGTGTCCATTCGGCACGGTGCGGTGCTCAAGGGAGATCCCGCCCCTGATCGAGGTGGGACCGAAGCACAGGGCGGCGTGTCTTTACACGGACCGCGCGGAAGAAATGAGAAACAAGGCCGCTCTGGCTGAGACTTGGCTGAACATGGCGGCGAAAATTCAATGACCCATGAAGGATTCAAGGAGGAAATGCACATGACTCAATCTGCGAGCAAGAACAAAGCGGTCTACTTTGCTTACGGCACTCTGCTGGACATCAACGGCATGAAGAAGTACTGCCCTTCGGCAGAACCCCTGGGGGTGATGAGTTTGAAGGGATACCGGATGGGATTTGCCCTGTGTGGTGCGGATCCCTCCGTTGGCGGATGCACCCTTGTCGAAGACCCCGGCAACACCATGTACGGCGTTCTTTACAGCCTTCCTGCAAAAGAATTGGCCGACCTGGATGCGGCATCCGGCGTGGACAAAGGGTTGTGGGCGACCATAAAAATCACTTTGACGAATGACAAGGGGCAAAAGGTCCCTGCGAACACGCTCACCATCCCCGATCCGGCCGGCCCCTACCGACCGCCGGAAACTTACACGCACCCCATCCTGGTCGGTGCCGGAGCGTGGCCTCTGCCTGAGGGTTACATCAAGCAAATCGAGGAGATCATCCGCAAAGCACAGGGAAAAGCATAACCTTCCCGTGACGTGAGAGAAGTCTCTATTCCTGACCGAGGGCCTTCATCATCTCATCGGCGACCATGATATCTGAGGGATTCCCTCTCTCCCTCAGCTTTGCTGCGATTTGTCTGCGCTCCTCTTCGCTCTTTTGTTGAGCGAGCTTGAATTTTCCGGTCATGGTCTCAGGGATAAGCGCAAAAACGCCCGCAGCCCGCAAAACTTTTTTGTACATCTCGTCTTCGGGACTCAGTCTTCTGTATCTTCCCTCAGGCTGATACTTTTCCATCAGGAGATTGAGGACCGCGCATTTCTCTTCGGGATCTTCAATGAACCGGCATCTCCCCCGCACCGCGACCGACTTAAATGCCACGGACGACCCTGTCGCGTTTTTCTCTGAAAAAAAGTGCGACGGCAGATAGGTCTGCAAGGACACGGCAAAAAAACTGGCACGAGGATCCTTTTTCAAGGATTCGAAGCGCTCCCCGGCAACCGCCCCGTGCCAAAGGATCCGGCCGTCATAGGCGTAATTGAGCGCCGTTACTCTGGGCCAGCCGTCGGACTCGTTGAACGCGAGGTATCCGATCTCAGCGCTCCTCAACACCTCTTCCATTCGACTCTGATCCACCACCTCAAATTCTTTTCTGCGCACCGCTGCTCCCCCTTTCCCTTGCAAGGGTTGGACATCTTGCCTATCATGTAGTATATGACCCTTCCTGTGTCCAGAAAATGATTTAATCCGCTGTCGGCTGGAGCCGACAGCTAGAGGGACAAAGGGACAGAGTGGCAAAGGCACAAAGTCAATTCACTCTTTGCGTTGTTCGACCCTTTGTGCCTATGTGCCTTTGCACCTTTGTGCCTCCCTCTCGCCGAGAGGGATAATAATGGAGGAACTTTGGATCTCAGAAAGATTGTCTTATGGATTGGTTTCGCATTTCTCTTGGGCCTCCTGGGCGTCGTGGGATGGTTCTTCGCATTTGTGTATGAGGGCGAAGCCCCCTCTGCGAGCCTCCAGCCTCTTCCCGAGTACATTTCCAAGGCTCAGAAGTTCACGGTCACAGCAGAGGACAAAAAGCGGGGGCTCAGAGCCGTCAAGCTCTCCATCACTCAGGGAGGCAAAGAGACGGTTCTCCTGGACGAGAAGTTCCCCTACCAGGGGATTCTTAACCGCGAGGGGGTTCATCAACTGCAGAAGGATATCTCCATTGATCCCATGGCGCTGAAACTCGCCCAGGGCGAGTTCAACATCACCCTCCGGGTGTGGGATCATTCAAGGAGAGGAGAGGGAAATCCTGCCGGCCTTGAGCACAAGAGCATCGTGGACACGGTTCCCCCATCCCTTCGCGCGGTCAGCCGCATGCACAACGTGAATGTGGGCGGGGTCGGGTTCGCTGTCTATCAAACCTCCCAGGATACGGCCTCAAGCGGGGTGTTTGTCGATGACCTCTTCTTCCCGGGCTACCCGGACAAGGATCAGGGTGAAAAAGGAATTCACCATTGCTACTTCGCCATCCCTTACGAAAAGACATCGAACCCCAAAATCAGTCTTTGGGCCAAGGACAAGGCTGGGAATGAGGCGAGGACCTCTTTCTATTACCTTGTTATTCAGAAGAAGTTTCGCGAAGACAAAATCGAACTTTCCGACAGGTTCCTCGAAAAGCTCTTGCCTTTCTTCTCGTTTTACCCGCTCGATCCCGAGGACAGCGACATCAAGAAATTTCTCAAGATCAATAACGATCTTCGCCGCGAAAACCACCAAACCCTCCATCAGATGAAAGACAAAACCGGTCCGGACAAACTCTGGGATGGCGTGTGGCTCTCTCACTGGAACGGCCAGACCATGGCCCGTTTCGCCGATCATCGCTTTTACTTTTACAAAGGACAGAGGGTGGATGACAAGGTCCATCTCGGTGTGGACCTCGCATCGCTTACCAATGCTCCGGTGCTTGCGTCAAACAACGGAAAGGTGATCTTTGGCGACAGGCTTGGGATCTACGGGCTTGCTGTCGTCATCGACCACGGGCAAGGGCTTGCCTCTGTTTACGGACATCTGAGCAAGATTGAAGTGAGCCCGGGAGAAGTAGTGAAGAAAGGGCAGACCATAGGTCTTACCGGAGATACCGGGCTTGCCGGCGGCGACCATCTCCATTTTTCAGTCATGATCCAGGGGATTTTCGTGAACCCTATTGAATGGTGGGACCCGCACTGGATCACGGATAATGTAATAAAAAAACTGAATCTGGTGGAATGACACCGGAAATTCCACCTTGGAGACTGTCCGACACCCCCCATTCTTTTCAAAGACGGAGATGGAATGGCATGCCGGCCGTCACTCCCTTCGTGGTTCGATATCCTTCGATACCTCAGGACAGGCTCTCACCACGAACGGAAAACCAAACAGCTACTGAATGCCGTCTCCGTTCACCCTGAGGTATCGAAGGGTGAACGGAGACCAAATCATGGTTATCGGACAGGGGGTTGAGGGGATTTTGAGGTTAGAGACAAAGATCATGACGGTCACCATAGAAGACATCGTAGGATACGCCAAAAAGTGCTTCAGTACTGCTCGCGGCAGTCATGACTGGGATCACACGGAACGGGTCTATAGGCTCTGTATGCATATCGGGCGGGCTGAAGGAGCCGATTTGCAAGTTCTGGCCGTTGCTGCTTACCTTCATGATGTGGGGCGATCTTACGAAGACGAGTCAAAGGGAACGATCTGTCATGCGGAAAAGGGAGCGGAGATCGCGAAAACCTTGCTGGTGAACTACCCTTTGTCCCACGAAAAGAAATGGAACATCGTCCACTGCATTGGATCGCACAGGTTTCGCGGAAACCATGCGCCTGAAACGCTGGAAGCCAGAACTCTTTTTGATGCGGACAAGCTCGATTCCATCGGGGCAATTGGGATCGGCAGGGCCTTTCTGTTTGCCGGAGAGGTAGGGGCCAAGCTTCACAATCCTGAATCGGATCTCCGCAACACCCGGCCTTACACGGAAGAGGACACAGGGTACAGGGAATTCAAGCTCAAGCTCTCCAAGATCAAAGACCGGATGCTCACTGCGGAGGGGAGACACATGGCAGAGGAGCGTCATGCGTTCATGGAAAAATTCTTCGAGCGATTCCAGCAGGAATATGAGGGGAGGAAATAGCCTCTCGCCTTGCGCCCCTTATCCCATCGAGCCGACAAGCTGTCGTTCAATCCTCAGATCAATAGCTCGGGCAGCGTCCACCGTGTATTTGGTAAGGAGCTTCATCCTCTCTTCATCAAGGCTTGCCTTGAGTCCCACGACCCAAATGGCAGACATGAGCGGTGCGGCCTTTTTTATGGGCGCGGCAACGGCCCTGACACCCAGAATGTATTCCTCATCATCCGTGGCGAAGCCGTTTTCTCTGGCCGTCCGGATCTCCTGCAGATAGCGGTCGGTGCTGGTAATCGAGTTCTCGGTAAAGCGAATGAGCCCTTTGGTCTTGATGATCCTTTTCACCTCTTCTTCATCCAGTTTTGAAAGAAAGACCTTTCCCACGGCGCCTGCCAACAGCGGCAGGGTCGTTCCAATCGGCGCCGTGATCTTGAGCTCGGTCCTGGGTTCCACCACGTCCAGCACAGTGACGTGGTCCCAGTTCAGGACTCCAAGGAAAACCGACGCATGGCTTCTTTCCATCAGCTCCTCAGCCACGGGTCTCGCAAGGTCCTTCAGGTCTATTTGCGAATAGGCGTTTTTCCCCAACTCGAACAGCGTGAACCCGAGGGTGTACCTCTTTGTAGCAGGATCCCTCAAGACAACGCCCATCTCTTCCAGCGCAGAGGTCATCCCGTGGACAGTGCTTTTGGCCATCCCGAGGCCCCTTGCAATCTCGCTGATTCCGACTCCGTCCTTGCTTGTGGAAACAAGCTTCAGGATCTCGAAGGCTTTCTTAACAGATGGTGCAAAGTATCCTTTACTCATTGTTCACCATATTGAACTGTTGAATGAGTTTACAGGTATTCAGAGACCCATGTCAACAGGATTCCGGCCCGGGCTGGCGGCTCCGGTTAACGTCAAGTCAATCGTCATTGCTGGCTCTATTTTCTCCTTGACAAAAAAGGACGCCTCGCTATGATAGCTGTCAGGTCTGTTCATTTAAATGAACCGGCTTTTACTCACTAACGGGGTGGTGAAAAAGACCCTGCTCGCAGGTTGCTCAAAAACGCTCAGATACGGCGCCCGACAATCTTTATCCGCCGGCGGGCCGAGGAGTGAGTCGTACAGTCCAGTACGTCGCAACGACGAGGGATGAGGGCAACGCCGTAGATGGGCGCTTTTCAGCAACCTGCTAGGCCACTCGGAGGAGGCCACCATGGACTTAGGCTCTTTTGCAGAGGGCCCTCTACTCTGGATCGTCTTTCTCTTGCTTCTCACCGGTGCAGCGGCCAGGCTTGTCTTCTTCGGGATCAAGATCATCAGCAGCCCAAAAGGAGAGCAGATGGGATGGGGATTCACCATGCCCATCTTCGGCCGGTTTCTCCTGCCTTTCCACAAGGCCATTGCAAAGAAACCCCTTTATGCGGTCATCCGTTACGTCTTTCACCTCTGTCTCTTCATCGTGCCTATCTGGCTAGGCGGACACATTAGCTTATGGGAGGAATCCAGGCTCGGGTGGGCATGGTCCTCTATTTCCGACAAGCTCGCTGACTGGATGACCCTTGTAGTGATCGTCATTGCCGTGTTTTTCCTTGTCCGTAGGCTCTTCTGGTCAGAAGCGCGAGCAGGCACTTCGTGGACGGATTTCGCCGTCATTGTTATCGCAGGGCTCCCCTTTCTTACCGGTTGGTTCCTGACTCACGGGACCCTTGATAAAGTCGCTTTTTTCGGGGACAACATGCGGCTTATCCACGTTCTGAGCGGAGAAGCCATGATTCTCATGGCGGTCTTCCTCTTTTGCCGAACCAGGTTGAATCCCAGCCGGTGCACGGGATGCGCCTCATGCGAGCTGAGCTGCCCCACGGGCACGATCGAGTCGAAGGACCAGGGGACGGCCCGGATTTTCAACTACTCCCATTACCAGTGCATCTGCTGCGGAGCCTGTGTGAATACGTGCCCGGAAAACGCGGCTGAACTCAGGCACGAGATCAGTCCGCGACAATTTTTCCAGATCCTCCCCAAGCAGGAGATTCGATCGGTCGAATTGAAACCCTGCCAGAAATGCGGCGCCCTCTTTGTGCCTGAGCCGCTTTTCGAAAAAATCAATCGGACCTTTACGGACGACTATCTTCACTTCTGCCCGAACTGCAGAAAAGCAAATGTGGTGGATCTTTATCGGCGCATGGCACCGTGGATCAAGAAACAGAGCGCTCCGTCTCAAAATGCGAAATAACATCAACCGTTCATTATATTGAACGATTCTTAATGTGATCTTTGAAGTTTTCAGTTTGGTCAAAATAGCCATAAGACCTGCATAAACACTGTAAGCGCAATTTGTCTGGTCCCTTGATTTTTCCCTTGACAAGGGAGATGGATCTGGTAGCATTTGGCAAGCTTGTTCATGATAATGAACCCATGGGCAAACTTGCTCCCGGGGTTATGGAACAAGGCTGTTTCCGTGTCTGCAACCCATCATTATGATCTCTACCTCACGTGGAGACTAGAAAGGAGTGATCGTTATGGTCGATGAAAAAGAGAACCTCTCCACAGCCGAGAGTCTGCGCACAACCAGAACTTACGGCAAATTCCGATGCCACAATCCCACATGCATGGAAAGGCTTGAACCCAAGAAGGGTGATAAGACCATCAAGTGCCCGACGTGCGGAATGGAATTCCGCGTGGCGTGGGTCAAGGATGGATTCCCCAGAATCAGGGGTCCAGTTTGGGACGTGAATAGAAAAATTGCTGAAGAGGAATTAGCCAGAAAGATGAAGGAGAAGGGGGGGAAGTAACATGCCGTTAGACAGTAAAATTGCTTATATCGATCTTACCACAGGAGACATCCAGATAAAACCCATTCCTCTCGATGTTCGAAAGAAGTTCCTCGGAGGCAGAGGGCTGGACGCCTACCTGCTTTACAACCACACCAAGAAGGGATGTGATCCCATCGGCCCGGACAACACGCTCATGGTGAGCGGCGGGCTCCTGTGCGCCACCTGCGCCTCTGCGACAGCCAGGACCCACGTGATGGCAAAGTCCCCCCTGACCGGACTCTTGGGCAGCTGCAACATGGGCGGATTCTTTGCTCCTGAAATGGCCTGGGCAGGGTTTAATCACCTGGTGATTAAAGGCAAGGCCAAACATCCCGTGTACATCTATATCCACAACGGCAAAATTGAGATCCGGGACGCCCGCGACGTGTGGGGCCGGAGCGTTACCGAAGCGCAATGGGCCATCCGGGACGACCTTGGCGACCAGGAAGTCAAGAGCATGGTCTGCGGTCCTGCGGGCGAGAACCTGGTCAGATATGCCAATGTGATGACGGGAATTAAGAACGCGGGCGGAAGGACGGGCATGGGTTGTGTCATGGGTTCCAAGAACCTCAAGGCTGTTGCCGCCAGGGGGACCATGGACATCAAAATCGCCCATCCGGTCGAGGCCCTTGAATTCAACAAGCGCTTTATCGAGCAGATCACCAGTGCTAAAGTGAACCAGACCCAGGGAACCATTGGGACCCCTTTTATTTGGGGAGCCACGAACTCCTGGGGCGGGATCCGGTGCAGGAACTTCCAGTACAACCAGTGCGAGTATGCGGACGACATGGAACCAGAGCGTCTCGACGAAATCGCAACGGAAACCATCGGACCTTACCACATGACCGGGTGTTTCGGGTGCCAGGTGCACTGTCGGGCTCAGTACAAGATCCCGTTCGGCCCTTATGCCGGCAAGTATGATGAGGGGCCGGAGTACACTTCCCAGGGCGCATTCGGAGGGGAGACGGACACCCCGAGGGCAATCACGGTTCTGACAGGAAACCATCTTGTAGACCAATACGGGGTGGACAACCTGGAGATAGGAAGCCTTATTTCTTGGGCCATGGAACTCTATGAACTGGGGATTATCACAAACAAAGAGACCGACGGCCTGGACCTCCGGTGGGGCAACGATGATGCGGTGATTGAAATGATCCACCGCATCTGCCAAAGGAAGGGATGGTTGGGTGACACCTTGGCCGACGGCGGCGTTCCCGCCTCTAAGAAGATCGGCAAGAACTCCTTCAGCTACCTGATCCAGGTCAAAGGGATGAGCAACCTCCATTCCGATGAGCGGGCAACCCCGGGGCTGGCCCTGAACATTGCCTTGTCCTCAAGGGGTTCAGACCACCTGCGGAGCAGGCCGGCCATCGACCTCTACCACCTGCCTGAGCCGGTCATGAGGAAGATCTACAGCAGCCCGGTTCCCTACAACGGGCCTTTGAGCTCCGAGCATACGGAATACATCGGCAAACCCTGGCAGGTCTTCTGGCACGAGAACTGTTACATGGCCGTGGACTGTCTCGGGATCTGCAAGTACCACACCACCTTCCTGGGAGCTACCCTTCCCAATTTCGAAGACTGGGTCAAGGTAGTTTACTACAACACGGGCCTCCAGCTCACCCCCCAGGAGATCTGGGAGATCGCCGAGAGGTGCAACAACATGGAGCGGCTCTTCAACCTGAGGGAGGGGTTGTCCAAGGATGATCCTGAAAAGGGCGATGTGCTCAACCATCGTTATCACGACGAGCCCACGAGGCGCGGGGCGCCGGATGTCGTCGGTCGAGTCATTGAAAAGGACAAGTTCCTGAAGATGCGTTCTGAGATATATGTGCACAAGGGTTGGGATGAAAACGGAATTCCCAAGCCTGAGACCCTGAAGAGACTCGGCATCGATAATGAGCCGTCCCACCTGGTATGATGCTTTTGAAAGGAGTAGATCAATGGAACAAATGGGTAAAGTTCTTGTCGTGAATCAGGAAAAATGCACTGGATGCAGGCTTTGCGAGCTTGTCTGTGCGGTGAAGCATGACGGCATCTCAAACCCTGCTCGAAGCCGCATCAAGGTGATGAAATGGGAGGCTGAGGGGCTTTACATCCCCATGTCATGCCAGCAGTGCCAGGACGCACCTTGCATGAATGTCTGCCCTGTGAAAGCTATGTCCAGGGATGAGGATCTGGCTAGAGTAACGGTGGACTATGACAAGTGCATCGGATGCAGATCCTGCGTTGCTGTGTGTCCTTTCGGCGCCATGAACTTTAATGTAATAGACCGGAAGGTCTTCAAGTGTGACCTGTGTGACGGCGACCCTCAGTGCGTCCGTTTCTGCGACATGAAAGCCGTGGATTACATGGATGCCGATGAGGTGAGTATCATGAAGAAAAGGGATGCCGCCGCAAGGCTATCGCGTGCAGGCAAAGAGGGTGCCGCCCTCATGGCACAGCTCTAGACTCACATCACTTATTCAGAGAGGTTTCCGGTTGCGGCCGGAAACCTCTTTTTTGACCGGCGGCCATCGGATGGTGAGAGGGTGTCTTGGAAGGGACCATATATCATTTGACACATAAGGGGAAACTGTCTAATCTTCCACACGAATGAAGCGATGGATTGCTGCCGTGGCGGTTCCGGAGTTGTTGAAATCTCTCAGCGAAAAAAGGGGCCTTTTGAGATAGGGCAATGGAAACAAACAAAATCGAACTCCTTTCTGTCGGTATCGATGTCGGCAGTGCAACCAGTCATTTGGTCTTTTCAAATCTGATATTGATAAAAGACGAGATGTCTCCTTCTCTCCGGTTCAATATCGAGGAAAGAAATGTGCTCTATGAGGGAAGGATCATCCAGACACCTTTTCTGCAGGACAAGACCATTGATATTGATGAATTGACCGCTTTTTTCAAGAAAGAATATGAGCGCGCAGGAATTGACCCTGCGGATATTCAAACGGGCGCAGTGATCATCACGGGAGAGTCCGCCAAGAAACATAATGCACCACAGATCGCTGAAGCACTGTCCAAGGACGCAGGAAAGCTCGTTGCGGCGACTGCGGGCCCCAATTTCGAAAGCCTCCTCGCTGCCATGGGATCAGGGGCAACCGCGAGGTCAAGAGATCACGGCAAGACCATACTGTCCTGCGACATTGGCGGCGGGACTTCCAACCTCGCCATCTCAAGAGACGGTGAGGTTCTCTCGACCAGTTGCATCTCCGTGGGCGGCAGATTGCTTGCCCTGGATTCCGAGGTAAGAATCCGCCAGCTTGCCGATCCAGCGGTTAAAGTCATGCAGGATATCGGCTTGGACTACCGACTTGGGGATCGAATCCCCAAACCGGAAATTGAAAAAATCGCATCCAAAATGGCCGAAGTGCTCATTGAAGTGATGATGGGCCCTGCGAGGTCCTCTTTAGCCAAGGAACTCATGATGACCGGTGATCTGGATTTCTCGACACCCATCGATGAATATATGTTTTCGGGAGGAGTGGCTGAGATCATCTACGCCGGAAAAGGCCGTTACAATGATATCGGAAGCATTCTTGCAAAGAAAATCCGCTCCTTGATTCCCAAACTCAAGTCCCCGGTTGTCGAGCCGGCCAACAAAATCAGGGCGACGGTCATCGGCGCAGGGGCTTATTCATTGTCTGTTTCAGGCTCATCGGGTTTTATGGATGACAAGCTCACCCTTCCCATCAGGAATATTCCTGTCCTCAGGGTAGACGTGGAACACGAAAAACTGAGTTTGGAGCATGTGGTTTCAAGGGTCACCATGGCTTTCCAAAGGCATGATTTGGTCGAAGGCCAGGAAATCGTTGCCTTGTACTTCAGAGACCCTGTTCGGGTCAATTATCCCGCATTGGAGTTGTTTGCTAAGTCCATGGAAACGGCCCTCCCCAACTCCATCGCCAAAGGGATACCCATTGTCCTTATTTTTGAAAAGGATATCGCGTGCAGCGTGGGTAATGTCATTCGGCGGGAAACCGGCCTGAACACCAATCTGCTGTCGCTCGATGAGTTATCGCTGAATGACGGGGATTGGATCGATATCAGTGAACCCTTAGTGGGTCGACAAGTATTTCCTGTCACTGTCAAATCTCTAGTTTTCCCTGCGAACTAGTGCTCAGTCAAGCTCGAAAGCCCTCGCCATGGCAATGGCCGCCATCTCCCGGACATGCTCATCGTTGGAGATCAGGTAATCTGCGATTTCTTCCTTGAAGGAGGCGGTGAAAAGCTCCAGCCCGTCAAAGAGCTCCTCTTTCTCCTCCTTTTCGCGAAGGCACACGATTTTTGGAAACAGTCTCTCCCTCTTGAACCCTTCCACAAGAGTCATGTCACAATCGGCGCAATACCGGAGCATGTCCTCAAGACTCTTCTCTCCCTTGACAATGATTTCCGTCTCCACGGGAGAGGCGGCTGCAACCACAGAGGCGAAGGCCCGGTATCTGGAGGAATCTGCATCGGCAAGCTGGAGTTCACAGGAGACGTGTTTGATCACACCCACACGCAACCCTTTACTCGCGAGTTCCTTGCACAGTTTTACACCGAGCGTCGTTTTGCCGCTTTTGTGATATCCGATGATGCCGACCGCTTTCACCTGATCCTATCCTCCGGCAAGCATCATGGTGACGTGAATCTCATCCCCGTCTTTGACCTGTTTGGCAAGTTCGTTGGGATAGGCGCTCTGAAGGTTCACATAGATTTCAACGATGTTAGAGAGCTTTCCATTCTTGCCGAAGAGGGAGGATTCCATTCCAGGATATTTTTTCACCACGTTCTTGAGGCATTCTCCGACAGTCATTCCCTCCACGTCTATGATTTCCTGACCGTTCGTGAATTGCCGGAGCGTAAGATGAAGATGGACTTTGACAGCCACTTCTTATTCCTCCTTGTCCCCCTTTAACCGAGGACGTTAAATGTGAGCGCAGTGCTCACATTGTGGATTCCGCTGCACCTTAAACTCAGTAAACTTCAGATTCAGCCCATCATAGGCGAGCAACCTGTTTCCGAGAAGCTCGCCGCTCCCCACCAGGTACTTGATCACTTCCGTTGCCTGGATACAGCCGATCACCGCAGGCGTCACCCCGATGACCGGGAATTTCGACTCTGGGACAGGGCCGCGATAAAGGCATCTCAGACAAGCGGTTTTGCCGGGTATTACGGTCATTGCCCTCCCTTCAAACCCGTTAACGGCACCGTGGAAAAATGGGATCCCATGCTCGATCGCCTTCTTGTTCAGCAGATAACGGGTTGGCAGATTGTCCATCGCATCGACGATCAGGTCAAATCCCGTAATGAGCTCTGAAGCATTCTCCTCCGATAGGGTTACACTCAGAGTCTCGACGGTCACATTCGGATTGAGCTTGTTCAACTTCTCCTGAGCCGACTCCACCTTCCTCTTTCCCACATCGCCCGACCAGTGGACGACCTGTCGATTAAGATTGGTGAGATCCACCCTGTCGTGGTCCACCATACGAAGGTGGCCCACCCCCGCCGCTGTCAGGTAGATCGAGACAGGAGAACCAAGGCCTCCGACCCCGGCGATGAAAACTTTAGCCCTTTTCAGTTTCTCCTGTCCCTTTTCTCCGATTTGGGGGATCATGATCTGACGGCTGTATCTGTCAAGCTCTTCACCGGTTAGCATGTCCTCTCCTTGCTTTTGACAGGGCGATGATTAAATTCCGTCATCCTTGCTGTTCCTTCAGTCCGGTATTGTGAGTGTTTGCACCCCGAACTCTTTCGATGCTTGGAAATTAAGACAAGTTGACTGAAATTTCAAGGCTTATTGAGAGACTTGAGGCCAATGCCCTCCTAAATGATTGGAAATTAGCTCTTGATCATGGTTCGATACCTCACCATGATCGGTAGGAACGTTCGTCCTGAGGTATCGAAGGACGAAGGGGTAAGTGAGACTCGTTAAGAGAGTATAAGAAAGGTCTTGTTCCAAATGAGAAGAAAGAGGATGGCCATTTTGACAGGCTATGTTGAGGGTGAAAGCTATGGCCTCCTCGGCCCCCAATTGGCCGCGAGCATTATTCAGGATAACACGACCTATGACTGTGCCGTCGTGGCCGTCACAAGGGAAGATGACAAGAACCTCCTCAAGAAAACCCTTTATGATTACTTCGGGAATAGCCGGCCGGTCATCAGCTTTTCCTACTTGGGCGGGCGGACAGACCTCTTCTCCCTTGCCCGTGATTTCAAGGAAGAGGGCTCTTTCACGATTCTCGCAGGCCCCCAGGCGGACGTGGACTTCGTGGGAGAGAAGGGGCGCCAACATCATCCTCACTATTTCCAGGGACTTTCGACTTGCTTTTCAATGGCCGTTCACGGACCTGCCGAGCAAATTCTTCCTTTTCTGAAGCATCCGATAGATCAGGAAACGATCTCTGAACCGGGCCTCCTTAACGCCTCTTCCAACTGGAATGAGCATTTCCTGACAAAGGTCCGTTGGAACAACCTCTACCGTTTAGGCAGCGGCACGCTCACTCCTTTGCCCGTTACAACAGGTCAAGTGCTCCAGCAGATCGGGTGCCCTCACGCGAATCAAAGCAGGTCCCTCGATATAGATTATCCTGTCGCCTTGAAAAGCAAAGAACACGACAAAGTGACACTTTCCCTGAAGGGGTGCAGTTTTTGCGATGTGGCGGTGGACAAGGGGTTTCACGGAGCCTTGAGCCTCGATGCTGTGTTGGAACAGATCCAGAGACTCCCGGAACAGGAGGATGGCCGCAAGATTCCTTTTGAACTTATCAATGAAAACGCCGTCCCGGGCCTTCCGGCTGTCCTGGCCATGGTTCGAGAAAAAGAGATTCGCCTCTCCCAAATGAACCTGACCCTGCGGGCCGATTGGTTTGTTCTGGGACGAAAAGGTTCTGAGGGAAGCTCTCACCCTGGCCGGTGCCCTGGGTGTCCGGATTCTTTTGGGGTCCGTGGGTTTCGAGTCTTTCGACGACCTCATTCTGTCCAACCTTCACAAAGGGCTCGATGCGGAGACAAATCTGCGAGCCGTGAAACTCATGAGGGAACTCAAGGACGAATTCCCCCGCCAATGGGCCTACGCCAGGCAGGAAGGCGCTATGCACGGCTTCATTCATCCAACTCCCTGGGACACGGTCGAAACGGAATCGAATAACAAAAGAATCATTTCCCTCTACGGATTGCTCAACGATATTCTCCCTGACCTCAGCATCCCGCTGATTGTCCACCATGCGTCGGCACTGGGAGACTGGATCAGAGAGATCGAGAAGAGAGAAAGCATCCAGTTCAAACGGGAGGGATCCACGATAGGGTGGTGGCAGGTGGGAGATCGGTTTATCATCTAGATGGCAGGCTTTTGGCCGCAACCCAGATAGAACCCCGAATGTCGAACAACGAGTGTTCGAAGTGATGAAGGTTAAATCTCTTCTGTTGTTTCCTTCGGCGTTCGTCATTCAGTTATTCGAGTATTCTGCGGTTCGCTTTTGAGCTTCTACGCAGCTTGCGGAGATCATCATCCAGGGGTTTCACCCTATCAATAATCAATCATGGAGGAAGACCATGAAAGTGAAGATTGACTATGATCTGTGCATGGGAGACAGGAACTGCAACAAGGTTTGCCCGGAGGTCTTTGAGTACGATGAGGACAAACTCAACTCACGGGTTCTCGTCGACGTGGTGCCCAAGCACTTCGAGGCTCTTGTGAAGAAAGCGGCCAAAGAGTGCGCGCCGGGAGCGATCGTTGTCGAGGAATAGGCTCAGGCGGTTAGGCCAGCTGAATCTCTGCCGAACATGGATTTGAAATAGAGGCCGGATGGTGCACTGTACACGGCGCACGGTACACGGGAAAAGCCCGAAGCAAATTGGTGTCGGCCGTGCACCGTGAGCCGTGCGCCTTGCACCGTCTCTACTCCGTCATCATTTTCATTTTCCACGTTTTCTGACCTGACTTGAAAGAGACGTAGTCTTTTCCAATCTCGGTCACAGAAACGCCTTCAATCTTGCCGCCAGCCCGCACAATGACGCCGTTGATTACGGCAAAGCAGCTCTCCGGGTGGTCAGACCAAACAATGGCCTGCAGCTTGAATTCCGGATCTTCGACAGAGGGACCTTCCTGTCGCGCCGGGGCGGAATCAGCGGCTGCCTTCTTTTCCTTCTTGGACGCCCCTCTCGGTGTCGTATGCTCTTCTTTCGTGAGAGAGGCGCCGGGAGGAGAGGCGGCTTCGCTCCATTTTCTCCTGTTATCCAATGCCGGCGGTTTGGCGGATTGTTTTACAGGCGAAGGGTTTGACTTCACGGCTGCGGTGGACGACTTGGGAATGAGAAAGGGTTTGTAACTGAAGACCACCCAGATCACAATCGCCAGGGTCAGGAGAGGCAACAGGAAGATCAAGAGTTCTTGAGTCGTCCAGTTTTTTTTGTACTGGTCTCGGATCGCCTTCTTGGCATCGAGTTTTTTCGGAACAGCCGTAGTCTCGCTCTGCTGGACCGACTCGTTCTCAACTCTTCTCAATGCTTTCAGGATAGCGCTCACGGGTGCGCCCTCATGTCGCCGGAGTCCATCAAATTCACGATCCCTGCCTCAATGAAATCTGCCGAGCCAGGTTTCATACAACGCCCCGTTGGGGCTTCGCGCCCGCCGGAGGAGGGAGTTATCTGAAATCCGACGGAGTTGGACTTCAGGGAGAGACCACACCCCCCGTTCCGGGCTCAAAGAATTCTCCGCATCTTGCGGCAACGTTGCAGTTTAAGATTCTAATCTGCAAGACGGGGAATATCCAGTGCTGCTTTTTCATTATAAAGGGCGATCTTGGTCAAGGGTCCTACCACCCCGTCTGCAGGAATTCCGTGTTTTCGTTGAACCTGTTTGATTGCCTTTGCGGTCTTGTCGTCATAGGTCGGCGTGAGTTCCATGTCCTTATAGCCCAGGTCATGCATGAACATCTTCAGCGTCAACACCGAGTCACTGGAATTCTGAAGGGCGAGGGTCACGGGCAAGCTGAGGAAATCCCTCCAGGCCACGTAGGCCACACGGGACCAGTAGGAGGTCAACTGATCCCTGTCCACCTGAATGCCCTCCTCCACCGCTCCCCCCAGGAGAACCATGTCTTCCTCATTGATTTTGGCCAGGGTGAGATACCGGGGAGTGCCTCCTCCCTGAAGATAGAGCTCCATCACAGCAGGCAGATTCAGCTTGAGAATGAACTCAAGATCTCCTTCCACCCGCTGGATCAAAAGCCCGTTCTGCCTTGCCGCCACTCTAAAAAAAGCCTCATCGTCCTCCATATCATTGAGCAGCGGACTGCTCTCAGGGCTTCCTGACCAAAGATCGATCACCGCCTTCATGGCGAGCGCCCGCGAAGAACGGCGGTTGATCTTTGCCAGGACTCCGCCGAGATCCGAGACAGCCCGGGGAGAGAACTGCTGCCGTGCTTTCGACTCTGACCTTCCTTCCGCGCCTTCCCGGGTCACACCGGGACTTTCCTGGGTCATGGCGAACACGCCCGCACCAGGCTGAGGGTTATTGATGGGATCGACCTTCTGGGTCACCTTGGGCCTTTCAATCTCTCCGGACTCGATCAGGCTGTTGATCTTCAGGTCTACGGAGCGATGAATGATGAGGAATAATGAGGCCAGATAGAGAACGGCTACGAAAACGCCAAGGAGCACGCCCATGGACAGAGACAGCCTCTTTCTCCTTTGCAGCGTCAGGCGCTTCACGTTCCCCCGTGCCGCCAGTTCCCTGATCGAGGCCATGGCAATGGGGCCTGATATCTTTTTACGATTCAAACCATAGGCGGTCAGAAGAGCCCGATCACAGGAGATATTGATCAGCCTGGGAATACCGCCCGAGTATTTGTAAATCGCCCGCAACGCCGCTCGCGTAAAGCGGACCTCCGGTTTCTGAGAGGCCACCTGAATGCGGTGGTGGATATACCCCCTGGTCTCTTTGTAATTGAGCGGGGTCAAATAACAGCTCAGAGTGATTCGCTGGCCGAGCTGACGGAGTTCATGGGAGTCAAGCATCTCCCCGAGCTCCGGCTGGCCCACGAGAATGATCTGGATCAGTTTGCTCGTCGTAGTCTCGAGATTGGAAAGAAGCCTGAGCTGTTCCAGCACATCCTTGCCCAGGTTCTGTGCCTCATCGATAATCAGAACCACCTTTCTGCCCTCCATCTTTTTCTTCATCAGAAAGGCGTTCAGCGTGTCGATGAGTTCTTTGACGCTGTTCCCGCTGGAGGGAATCCCGAACTCGTCGTTAACAGCTTTCAGGAGCTGAAGCGAGTCGAGCTTCGGATTGAAAATGTAAGCGGCTTCCGTGTTTTGATCCAGGTTCTCAAGCACGGCTCTGCACAGAGTGGTTTTGCCCGTTCCCACCTCGCCCGTAATCTCCACAAAGCCGTCCCCTTGAGTGATGGCGTAAACCAGGTGCGCCATGGCCTCCTCATGACTGCGACTCAGGTAGAGGTAGGCCGGGTTGGGCACAAGCTGAAAGGGTCTCTCCTTGAATCCGTAGAAGCTATTGTACATGGACTGAGCTCTCGAAACGCATCACTCTCTAACGCAGGTCTTTAGCCACAAACGAATCCCGATCTTATTGAGTCACTATGAATTGAATATCAAATGAAGAAATTTTACTATCATTTTAATTCCCTTCGACATTCATCATTCTTCATTCGATATTCTGCGGTTCAAAACCCGTCGGACTCCTGTTTCATCGTTGGTGCATGGTGCAGAGAAATTGCAGGCTAAGATTCTAAACTCAAGCCTGGGACCACCTTCCGGGTATCACATGATTGCAGAATTTGCAATGGCCCTTGTTCAAGTGGACCTGTTTGAGCAAATACCCGTTTCTTTCGACAAGGAGTCTCCTGCAGTGAGGACAGGTCGTATGGCAGCCCTGATGTCCCGGCACATTCCCAAGGTAAACATACCGGAGGCCCTCCCCCAGGGCCACCTCCCTCAGTTGCTCCAGGGTTGCAACGGGTGTCGGAGGGAGCCGCGTGAGCCGGTACTGGGGGGAGAATCGGAGCAGGTGAAGAGGATAATCCGGACCGAGCTCCTTCAAAATCCATCCGCACATTCTCTTGATCATCTCAGGGTCTTCCACATAGGTCGGCACCACGAGGGTGGTTATTTCCAACCAGACTCCCTGCTCGTGGAGGATCTTGAGCGTGTTGAGTACGGGCTGCAGCGTTCCGCCGTTCAGGGCTCGATAGAGACGATCATCAAAAGACTTGAGATTGATGTTTGCGCCGTCCAGGACCTTGCAAAGCTCAAGGAGAGGCTCGCGATTGATGTACCCGTTGGATACGAGAACGTTCTTGAGCCCTGCTTCTCTGCCCAGCCTGGCCGTATCCACCATGTACTCATAGTACGTGATGGCCTCGGAATACGTAAAGGCAATCGATGGGCTCTCCCTCCTGAGAGACTCGCGCACCACGTCCCGTGGGAACAGTTCGCTGGACTGAACCTCCTCGGGCTTCTTCTGAGAGATCTCCCAGTTCTGGCAATTCAGGCACCTGAGATTGCAGCCCGTGGTGGCAATGGAAAAGACCGAGGTGCCCGGATAAAAGTGATGGAGGGGCTTCTTCTCAATGGGGTCCACGTGAACCGAGCAGGGGTTTCCATAAGCCAGGGAATAAAGCTTCCCGTCAATATTGACCTTGGATCGGCAGACGCTGCGATCCCCTGGTTCAAGCAGGCAGAGATTCGGGCACACCTGGCACTGAACGTTCTTTCCGTCCGAGGTGTAGTAAAAGCCCTCCACGGACCACTTCCACGGCTTTGCCGGCGCATCTTTCCTGAAGATTTCTCCCCGGATATCCTCTCCCCTGCTCTGGCCGAAGCAAAGCCCGCCGCCGGCACAAAGAAGGGCCGGAAGCCCGATCCCCACTGTCTTCAGAAATTCTTTACGGGTCATCCTCATGAAGCGGTCCGTCCGCGCGGGAAGAGTACGATGATGTTACTTGAAATCTTGACGAGGATCAAAAAAATCATGGCCATCTGTATGCCCAGCAAAGGGATCAGGATCGCTCCCGTGGCCAAAGTCCCCACGGCAGCGCCTGTAAAATCCGCTGCCAGGCACCCGGCCGCAGGGCTTTCCTTTTCACCGATGAGGCCGACGGCAAGGGGGAACTGATACCCGCAGAAGAAGGAGAAGGCAAAGCCGTAACCAAGAAAATAATATTGCGAAATATCCCCTTCGGAAAAGCTGATCCACACATAGAAAACCACAAGAAGGCTGAAAAGAATGATCTCAGAGACGATGAAAGGAATAAGTCCCCTCCCCTTGAAGAGGTTCCCAAACATCGCGCCGGGAAGCAAGCCCATCAGGAAAGCGGTCACAATGGCTCCGAGCTTCAGATAGATGCAGCCGTACATCACCTGGAACGTAAAGATAATCAACATCTCCACGCCCATGTTCGCCAGCCCTGTGGTGAAAAGCACGTACTCCTCCCTGCGGAGGAAGATCAGGTACAGAATCGTGAGTCCCAGTGTCACGAGGGCGAAGACCTTAGGTGAAGACCCGTGCTTGGTGAACCACTCCTGAAACAGCGCACTCATGATCTTCGGCTCAAAGTCGGTATTGGCCGGAGCCTTTGGATCCAGCTTTTTCTGAAGGCCTTCGATTCGTTCCTGCGTCACATTGCCGTGATAGAAGCCCTCCAGGTAAGAAGTCATCACGGATTTCAGGGCGAGCCGTGCAGGCACGTCCGTCCACAGCTCACCGTCTCTGCAAAGAAAGTAAGCCTTCTCCCCAGGAAGAATGAGCACATTTCGAAAATGCTGCTTTGCCGTGTTGTATAGAACGGAAAGCTTGCTCCTCTGGATCTCGCTCAGGTAGTTCGGCGAGTAGTCCACGCTGAAGGAAAGGATTCCGTCTCTTTGAAGAGCCTTCTTGGCCAGAGAAAAACTCGGAGGTGAAGAACCGGTTGAGTTGAAACGTGTCAGGCTCAGGAAGATCGACGACGATGGCGTCATACGTCTTGGAGCACGTTTTGATGTAATGCCTCCCGTCATCATGGATGATCGAAAGAGACGGGGACTGGGCAATCAAACCGAGCTCCTGCGCGACCCTTGTGAGATTGGGATCCAGTTCCACGTAGTCCACAGAAGCCGGAGCATACTTCGACACTTCGAGAAGCGTTTCCCCCAAACCTCCGGATACCAGCAGAACGCTTCGCACCTCTTCCAGCTGGCTCAAGGCATAGTGAATTTTCTCTTCGCTGTTCACAATGTCCGCATCTGAATAGAAGGGGGTTCCGGATTCCCAGAAGGTGTGCTGGGTTCCTTCCTTGCTGATCACGATTCTGCCGTAGGGCGACTCCACATATCGAAGGATCTCTCCGTACTGCGGGGACAGGGTGAGCTTCTCAAAATGGCTATTGAGAGAAAACAAGCAGAAGAGCCCGGTGCACACGAGGGCAAAGAAGAACAGCACAAATCTCCGAAAGACAAGGAAAAGGAGAAGGACCACCAGAATCAGAAGCCCTGAAGTGACGGCAATGGTCACAAACGCAGTAAAGGAGTAAACCAGGACAAAGCTGAACAGGATTCCGCCCGTGATGTCTCCGATGCTGTCTGTGACATAAAGCCCTCCAGACGTGAAGTTCTCCCCCCGTTCGTTCAGCACCCTCAGGGAGTAGGGCAGGATGAAACCGAGCAGCAGGCAATAGGGGGCTATGGTTGCAAGGATGTAGAAGAAGACTTGATTGAATCCCGGGGATGCCCCATGGACAAAAACACTCTCTCTGAAATAACGGATCAGAATGAGCTGAGGGAGAGGCCAGAAAGCGAGTAGGCCGGAGAGAAGGGTGAAGGCGGTCACGGAAGACCGGCGAAAGACCTTTGCAATGAGACTTCCAAGACCGGTGAGCAGCAACCAGGAAAAGAGGACAAGGGATATCGTGATCTCATTGCCGTGAAACTGAGACAGGAACTCCCGGACGGTGGCAAGCTGAACTGCAATGGAAGAAACACCGGTCCCTATGATTGCCCACAGGATGAATACTTTCAAATGTCTTTTCACGCCGGTGTCCTACTCCGGAAAACAGTTCTTGAAATGACCTTGCTAGGGCGCCTCCGGGGGCTTGTCTTCCGTGTCATTCTTCTTCGAACGCCTGAACCTGATACGTGTGGACTTCGAGTTTGTCATGCGCCCATGCATCTCCAGCTAAGCCTGCCTTGAGACATAGATGGGTCAGGAAGTCCTTTGTCTTGGGAAGCTGCTCCCAGACCTGGGGAAGAAAGGTGGCCTGATGATATCCTTTGCGGATGATCAAGCCGTCAATCCCCGCTCTCAACTTTTCAAGAAGATCATTGGCATCGGTATAGGTCAGCGGCTTTGGTTCTGTGAGAATGCTCACCTCAACCTTGATTTTTTCGAACTCGTTTTGGCTGAGAGGCCTGAATCGCGGATCTCGAAAGGCCGCATTCATCGCATTGACTCTTACACCTTCGATCAGGGACTCCTGAGGGATGATGTGACCGATACACCCCCTTAGGCCGCCGTTCATTGTGAGGGTCACGAAGGTACCGCGCCTTTCCTGGAATTTCGGGGAATTCATTGAGTCGGGCTCGCTTTTATCCTTCGGATTGAAAAGGGCTTTTTGAATGGTCTTTCTGGCCATCTCCACAAGGTGCTTCCCTTCTTCTTCCGATAGCTTGTCCTTTTCGCTCATCGCACCCTCCTTTACCTTTTCCTTAATCCCGTGCGTTCCTTTTTCTTCAGCGTTGGCTACCACCCCATTCGCAAGGACAAGAATCAACAGCGTTAGGATAATCAAGCCGGACAATACCAAACCGCAAGAGGATTGAGCAGATCGCATCAACTCGCCTCCTTGTATTATTTTCGCCTGATTCCAAGGGGTTTGTCAAAAACATTCGTTTAGAGTTTCGGATTTCTAATTTTGAATTTGTTTGTGAACAAGGCCTGCCTTGGGTTCTACATTCTCTAGACAAGACGATAGACAGGCGTCTCCAGGTGTGTCTTCTTGCACCGAGGGCAGCGGCTTGGCCGGGTGAAACGTTTTCTTTGTTCAAACACGTACCCGCAGGACATGCAGCGAAAAGGGAGCACCGCGAGCTTCCTTTTCTGTGCCAGTGCAGACAGCGCGATGTGCGGAAGATGCTCGTAGACTTCCCTTTCCCGTATGCCGATGGCCTGAGAGATCTCCCTGGCGGTCATCTCTTTGTCATTCAAGAGGAGGACTATCTTCTGACGGACGGTTTGAGAAGGGGTTTCCTTTTCCATGGGCACTCTCCTCAGAGCCAATCTCACCGACAAAAACGCTTCAGGCACCTTTTCACGACCAGTCGTCGTCCTGTTGCTATCTTCTCACAATTCGGTTTTACCGGCAATAGTGGCTGCGGTCGGGGAAGTTTATTGATGTCTATTCAAAGGGGCAGGCAGAGTAGTCAGAAAATTTTATGTCATAGCAGAGACTTGATTTTGCATATGTGATCTACTATAGTATAAGGCAATAACCATTTTGGATGCGTGGGGTTTACGCTATGAAAGTCGGGGTCGAAAATAAAGTCGTGGCGCGTTTCCGGGATGGGAAAATAGTCAAAGGCTTCACCAATGATTTCTTTCCCAATAAGGATGTGTTTCACATCTCAGGTGCAGAAAGAGGAAAAGATCTGACCAAGGTGCAAGTCCCTGACCTCAAAGCCCTCTTTTTTGTGAAAAGTTTTGAGGGGAAAAAGGACCATCGGAAACACGATCATCCTGACGTGGTTGAAAAGCTAAACAAAACAACCGGCGTCAAACTGAAAATTGTTTTCGCCGACGGCGAGCAGATGCTGGCTTTCACTCAGGGGTATGAGCCCGGGCGGAAGGGATTCTTTATCTTTTCACCTGATCCTGAAAGCAACTGGGAAAGGGCTTTTGTTGTGAAGCAGTCCACCAAGGAGGTGACAAGGGTTAAGTAACGCGGGCCTCCTTTAGCATTTTCTGAGCCAGCAGCGCAGCCTCCCATATCGCTTCGTATCCTGTGCACCTGCACAAATTCTCAGAAAGGGCCTCCCTGATCTCGTCTGCACAAGCGTCCGGCTTATTCCTGTAAAGAGCGTAGAGCCTCATGATAAACCCGGGGGTGCAGAAACCGCACTGCACCGCTCCTGCCCTTAGAAAAGCTTCCTGTATGGGATGAAGGTTTCCTTCCGGGTCAGCCAGCCCTTCTATCGTCAGGACCTCGATACCCTCCAGTTTATCCTTTCCCCTCAAGGTGCAGGCTTTGACGGCCTGGCCGTTCACCACCACGGTGCAACTTCCGCACGCTCCATACCCGCACCCTTCCTTGGCGCCGGTGAGGTCGAGTTGATCCCGAAGAATCTCCAGCAAGCTTTCCTTAGCCGAGCAAGAAACCGTGCGCCGGATTGCGTTTACGGTAAGGGTAATCCATTCATTCACTGGAGGGCCTCCAGAATATCTTTGGGTAACACAGGAAGACGGAAGAAGTCGCGCCCGGTCGCATCGTAAAGGGCATTGAGAATCGTCGGGGCCACAGCCACCATGGGATGCTCTGCAACGCATCGTGCGCCAAAGGGTCCCCTCTTCTCCGGGGTTTCGACATAGATCACGGCCTGCTTCCTCGGAATGTCACTTATTCTGGGCATCTTGTACCGCACCCAAGTGGCATTGGTTATCTTTCCCTGCTCGGAGAATTCGATCTTCTCTTTCAGAGTCTGGCCGATCCCCATCACAACGCCGCCCACAATCTGCCCTCTGATCATCTGAGGGCTGATGACCCGGCCCACGTCAAAGGAAGAAATGAATCGATCAATGATCACCTCACCGCTCTTTTTGTCCACTCTCAACTCACACCCCTGGCACCCAAAAGTCCATGTGCCGCCGGCTGTTCCCATGCCGAATTTCGGGTCCGGCTCCACATACCCGGGAATTCTGTCTCCGGCCGTCGCTTCCGCGACTTCACCGACGGTGAGTCCGTTTTCGTACATGTATCCCCTGGCCAGATCTTTGACGGCAACCTTCCGGTCAGGGTCTGTCTTCAGGAACACGCTCTGGCCGTCATAGTCCAGATCATCTGCAGGGACTCTGAGCACTGTGGCCGCGTTTTCTTTCAGCACACGGATCGCTTTTTCCGCAGTTTTTAGGATGGCGTTGCCGCCGCGATAGGTAAACATGGAGGCTACGGTCTGCCACTCCCATGGGGAGTGCTGGGTGTCCACCTCGCGAAACACGGAAACACGGTCTGGAGGAATGCAAAGGGCCTCTGCAGCAATCTGCCTCATGGCCTGCTGCGCCCCCTGCCCCATCTCGATGCCGCCGAGATTGACGTGGACACTTCCGTCTGAACAAAACTTGATCTGGCAGCACGAGGAGGCGTTCGGAGCCCCTTTGGGCGACTTCATCATGGACGCCACGCCACGGCCGTAGAGGTATCGCTCATCTTCCCCGGCTTTGGGCCGGCTGAAAAGCTCCTTTTCCACATGCTCAAGGCACTTGAAGAGGTCCCCGGTGTGATCCCTGATCGTCTCTCCCAGCGAATTCTTTCTCCCCTCGGAAAGGAAGTTCTTTCTGCGCAATTCAAGAGGGGACAGGCTGAGCTTGCGGGCCATCATGTCCACAAGACGCTCGGAGATGAAGCAACCCTCGGGGTGACCGTAACCCCGGTAAGCGCCAACAGGCGGCGTGTTCGTATAGACGCCGTAGGAATCCACATGGCAGTGGTCGATCGCATAGGGACCCACACAGTTGTGCCCCGCCACCGTGACGATGTGGGTGGCGGCATCGCCGTAAGCGCCGTCGGAAAAGTAAAGCTCCGCCTGGAAAGCCGTGAACGTGCCGTCCTTCCTGGCCCCGAGCCTGGCTCTCGCTTTCATCCCACGGCCGAGGACCGTGCTCGTCATGACTTCTTTGCGGCTGCAAATGTAACGGACCGCAACTCCAGGCACGGCTCTTGCCAAGCAGACCACCATGGGCTCGATCGTGACATCCGATTTTCCACCAAAGCCGCCGCCCAGGTACAGGACATGGACGCGAACATGAGCGTGGGGAAGGCCGAACATCTCGGCTACCGTTTGCTGAAGCACAAACGGAGCCTGAGTGCTGGCCCATATCTCCACCCGATCCTTCCCCTGCCACCGGCAAATAGCGCCATGGGGTTCCAGCGCAGAGTGGGCACTCAGTGAAAACTCGAATTCTCCTTCTACGGAGACATCGGCCTCTTTGAAGCCCGCCTCAATGTCCCCTTTCCTCAGCCTGTAGTGGTGAAAAATGTTCGTTCCCGGTTCAGGGAAGTGAGCTCCCAGGTGGCGATACTCACCAAGCCGTTCATGGATCAAGACATCCTTGTTGCGTGCTGCTTCCCCAGGGTCCAGGAGAACGGGAAGAGGTTCATACACGACCCTAATTTTTGGGAGAGCCTTGTTCGCGTGATCGAGGGTGTCCGCAATCACGGCCGCGACCGGTTCGCCGCCGTGCCTCACCTTATCCACGGCCAGAGGGCTCTGGTCGTAGAACCCGGCCGCTGCAAAGAGAATGGGATAGTCCCTCCCTGTGATCACCCTGTACACCCCCTCGCTTCTTTCCGCTTCAGAGGTGTCTATGGATTGAATCCGGGCATGGGCAAGCTCCGGCCTGAGAATCTGGGCATGGAGCATCCTGGGCAGTTTTATGTCAGCCACATACTGGGCCGCGCCCGTCACCTTGGCATACCCGTCCGTCCTCTCAAAGGTTTTCCCTACATATCGGAATTCCATCCCTCTTTCTCCATGTTCGCAGGTTGCTCAAAAACGCTGTAGATGGGCGCTTTTCAGCAACCTGCTAAGATCCTTTCTCCTCCCTGCGATAAGGCTTGAGCAGGCCTGCCGGAACAGATGCTTTTCTGGACACGCTCACCAGAGCGACGATGGTGAGAAGATAAGGGATCATGAGGAACAGGTGGAAAGAGAGCTTGATTCCCAGGCCCTGAAGTCTGAGCTGAAGCCCATCCAGACAGCCGAAGATCAGGGCGCCCAGCATGCCCTTCACAGGATCCCAGTTTCCAAAAATCACCATGGCGATGGCGACCCACCCCCTCCCGCCGATCACGTCGATGAGGAACATGTTCTGATGGGCCAGGGTGAGGAAAGCCCCGCCGATTCCCATGAGCGCTCCGCCGGCCACAAGACAAAGCGTGCGGGTCAAGGTCACATTGACACCCACCGTATCGGCAACGATGGGATTTTCACCCACGGTTCGGATCTTCAGACCCACTTTGGTCTTGTAGAGCAGAATGGAAATGGCCGGAACAAGGAGCCAGGCGATATAGGTGAGGGTATACTGCTTAAAAAGGCCCGACCCGATGATCGGGATCTCGGACAGCAAGGGAATGGCGACTTGATGGAAAGGCTCGACCGTCGGAGGAACCGTGGGAGAGCCGAAATGAAGCCGATAGATGAACATGGCGAGCCCTGCTGAAAACAGGGTGATCCCGAGTCCTGAGACATGCTGGCTCAATCCCAGGTGAACCGAGAGAAAAGCCATCAGGAGTCCCAGGGCCATGCCCACGAGCGCCGCCATGAGCACGCCGAACCAGAGGGAGCCTGTGGAGATGGAGACCAGGAACCCGGTCATCGCCCCCATGAGCATGATCCCCTCAATGCCGAGATTGAGCACACCGGATCGCTCGGCAAGAATTTCTCCCAGGGTGGCAAAAATGATTGGGGTCGCCATTCTCATCATGGCTCCGATCAGTCCTGAGATAAACGCAGCTTCCAGAATCTGGCTCATCATTTCCGCACCACCTTCACCCTGTACTCTGTAAAAAGAAGGAAAATGAGCATGATCATGAGGGCCATGCCCTGGATGACTTCTGCAATGTAGACGGGCACGCCGGTCATGCGACTCATGGTCTGCGCCCCCACGATGATGATGCTGAAAAAGAGGGATGAAAAAAGCACGCCCACGGGGTGCAAGTTGCCCAGCATGGCGATGACAATGCCTGAATACCCGTATCCCGGCGAGATGTCCATGATGAGACGATACTGGAGAGCACAGAGTTCGCCGACGCCTGCAAGCCCTGCGAGCCCGCCGGAGATCAGGGCGGTCCAGAGAATCACGGCATTCGTATGGATGCCGCCGAAACGGGCGGCCCGGAGATTAACCCCCACCGCCTTGTTCTGATACCCGAAGGTGGTCTTGTTGTTGATGAACCAGACCACCAGCACGGCCAGCAAGGCGATGAGGATGCCCAGGTGAAAGCGGGAGCGGGGCATCAGAATAGGATACTTGGCAGCGGCAATGATTTCCGAGGATCTGGGCCAGCTCGAACCGGGCTGCTGGAGAGGACCGAAAAGGAGAGCCCCCATGATGTGGACCATGACATAGTTCAGAAGGAGGCTGGAGACCACGTCATCCACTTTCAGTTTTGTCTTGAGAATCGCCGGGATGAAGGCCCAGAGCCCGCCTGCAAGAAAACCGCCCACCAGGACCGTTGGGAGGACCATGAAGGAGGGAAGACCGGCGAGAGAGATCCCGAGCGCTGTCGCCGTGAGCGCTCCGGCGAGGAGCTGCCCCTCTGCGCCGATATTCCAGAACTTGGCCCTGAACGCAAAGGCAACAGCAAGACCCGTGAGGAGCAGCGGGCTCGCTTTGACAAAGGTTTCCAGCAGATTGAACCGTGTGCCCAGGGCCCCGTAGAACAGATAAAAATAGGACTTCCAGAGTTCGCCGCCCGCGATGAGAATCGGGATGGCGGAGAGGATAAGGGTCGCCACCACAGCGGCTATGGGAATGACGATCCTGGCCCATCCGGGCAGAGGTTGCCGTTTGACGATCCTGAGCCTCATCCTTTCCTCACCCCGCTCATCCAAAGGCCGATCTGCTCTCTGGAAGCCTCTTCCACCATCGCCTCCCCTATCACCTCCCCTTCAAAGAGCACGACCATGCGGTCGCTCAGGGCGAATATTTCATCCAGGTCCTCCGAGATGAGCAAGACCGCCGCACCGCGCTCCCTTTCATCGAGGATTCTCTGATGAACGTATTCCATGGCTCCCACATCCAGGCCGCGGGTGGGTTGGCTGGCGATCAGTACCGCAGGTTTTCCCGCCAGTTCTCTGGCCAGCATCACTTTCTGCAGGTTTCCTCCGCTGAGACTCTTGGCCTCGGCATCTCGGCCTGCAGTCTTGATACCGTAGGTCTTGATCCGCTCGTCGCTGAACTGCTGAATTTTCTTGAAGTCCAGAAGTCCTCTCCGCTGGAACTCAGAGGAGACGTGGTTTTCAAGAATCAGATTCTCCTCCACCGTGAGATCCATCAGAAGTCCGGTTTCTATCCTGTCCTCGGGGATTCTCGCCATTCCAAGATGGATGGCGGATGCCGGGCTTCCGGGCCGGAGGACATGGCCCTTGATCTTCACCTTCCCCTGAGAGGCTTCCCGCATCCCGAAAAGAATTTCCGCCAGTTCTCTCTGGCCGTTTCCTGAAACTCCGGCCATACCCAGAACCTCATTCCTGCGCACCACCAGGTGGACGTTCTTCAAGGCTGGAAGCTTCTTGTCATTCAGGGCATGGAGATTTTCGATCTCAAGAACGGGCTCTCCCGGCTGCATTTTCTTCTTGTCCAGTTTTTCGAGCAACTCTCTCCCCACCATCAAGCTGGCCAGCTCCCTGAGACTCGTTTCGCTTGTCTTTCTTTCCGCCACCACCTCACCGGCTCTGAGCACGATGATCCGATCGGAAAGGCTCATCACCTCATGGAGCTTGTGGGAGATGAAAACGACGGATCGTCCCTCCTGCACAAGGGATTTGAGCATCCTGAAAAGATCCTCCGTCTCGCCCGGTGAAAGGACCGCCGTGGGTTCGTCCATGATCAGGATATCCGCGTCCCTGTAAAGGGCCTTCAGAATCTCGACCTTCTGCTGTTCCCCCACCGAAAGCGTCCAGATTTTCGCATCAGGATCCAACTGCAGTCTGAATTTTTTCTGGATCTGCCGGAGTTTTTCCCTCGCGGATTTGAGATCCAAGAAGATTCCTTTTCCTGCATCGGTGCCAATGATCACATTCTCGATGACCGATTGGGAAGGAACCAGGGCGAAGTGCTGGTGGATCATTCCCACACCACGGCAGATGGCATCCCTCGGGCAGGTGAGGTCCACGGGCTCCCCTTTGATGAAGATCTCTCCTTCATCGCAGGCGTAGTACCCGAACAGGATGTTCATCAACGTCGTCTTTCCCGCTCCGTTTTCGCCGAGGAGCGCGCAAATCTCCCCGGGATAGAGATGGAAAGTGATCCCCTTGTTCGCGGTGACGTTGAGAAACCGCTTCGTAATGGAGAGCATTTGTACAACAGGTTCGTGAGCTGTCATTGTGGGACGCGCCTATCCAGAACAGGTTTGTCACCACAGAGACACAGAAGAGGACACAGAGAAAATAATATCCCCCTCTCTGTGCACTCCGCGACTCTGTGGTGAAATTGATTTTCCAAAAAAGAAGCCCGGCAGAAGCCGGGCTTCCTCAAGCATTAGTCTGAAACCGGTGGTTGCTCATCAATGGGCACACGGAAGGTACCGCTCAAAATCTTCTTCTCCAGATCCTTCACCTCGTTCATCACAGCCTCGGGCAACTTCTTGTCCAACCCATGGAAGGGCGCAAGCCGGGAACCGCCCTTCGCCATCATGGACCACTCTCCGAGATCCATGGACACCCAGGCTTTCTTCTTGACCATCTCGATGCAGAACTTGATGGTGGGGAACATGTCCCACACCGGGCCGGTGATGACCACCTCCGGAGCAAGGGCATTCTGATCGGACATGTTGCCGAAAGCGAGAATCTTTTTCTCCTTGCAGGCTTCAAACACACCGAAGCGCTCCGCATAAATCAGATCCGCACCGGCTTCAATTTGAGCGATGGCCGCTTCCTTGGCCTTCGGAGGATCAAACCAGCCCCCGATATAGGAGATCTTCACTTTGACCTTGGGATTGACCTTCAGGGCTCCGGCCTTGAAGGCATTCACCAGCCGGTTGACTTCACCGATGGGAATGGCGGCCACCACACCCAGGACATTGGATTTGGTCATCCTGCCGGCGATCACGCCGCAGAGATACGCCGGCTCATGAATCCAGTTGTCGAACACGGAATAGTTCGGAGCCACAGGACCGAACTCTGACCCAAAAGCAAACGCGATCTTCGGGTAATCCTTGGCCACTCTTCTCGACGGCTCCTCACCTGCCAGAAACGCGTCACCCACGATCAGATCGAATTTCCTTTCCGCGTACTCTCTCAGAACCTTCTCGAAATCCGCTGCTGCCACTTTTTCGGCAAACTCATACTCGATGTTTCCAATCTCTTTTTTTGCCTTCAGACAGGCTTGATGGATGACTCCATCCCACGGTTCCTCAATGGCTGTCTGGAAGATGGCGGCAATCTTGAACGGTTTTGCTTTCTGCTCTGCTCCGAAAGCGAGGGAACATGCAGCGAGAACAATCATTAAAGCCAATATCCCTTTCCTCATAGAAAACCCTCCTTTCCTCCTGATTGATGCTTAGAAACAAACCCTTCAACTTGACACAATGATGGACTGATCACACCAGTCCGGCCTTCACTTGGCTTTCTCTTGGAACCCTGTCACCTCCTTTCCGTCTTTGATCACGTGGCGTGGAGCTTCATGATAGGTGAGTGCCTCCCATACGCTTTCCGCATTCAGCACCACCAGGTTGGCCTGGTTTCCTTCTTTCATCTCAAACCCTTTGATGGCCATCGCCCGAGCAGCCCTCGTGGTGATGAGATCGTAGAGGATTTCCATCTCCTCGAAGGTCGTCATCCACATCAAATGAGAAGCGAGAAAGGCCACTTCGAGCATGTTGTTTCTGCCATAGGGATAGTAAGCGTCTGCGATGTCGTCCTGGCCCAGGGCAACGGCGATGCCTTCATCATAGAGATCCCTGACCTTCGCGTGGAGCGGTCCTGTCTGGGGATCGGAGATAACGGCGATTTGGGCTCTCTTGAGAAGCGCCACGATCTTTCGGAAATAGGGTTCCGGATACAGGGCGACGGCCCGGGCATGGTGGGCCGTGACCCTCCCCTGCCAGCCTTCCTGGATCGTTTTCACGGCAAGCATCTCCAGGGTGCGAAGACCGGGATCTCCTGCATCGTCCATGAGCATGGAGATGTCCCTGTCATACTCTCTGGCCAGCTTGAACATCCGGTTGATGTGCTCGTGCGCATCCTCATCCGTATACTCGATCCAGGGAATCCCTCCCACCACATCGGCTCCAAGTTCCAGAGCTCTTCGCAAATAGTCCTCAGCGCCGGGATCCCGCACGACGCCGTCCTGAGGGAAAGCCACCACCTGGATTTCCACGGCCTCTTTGAATTCCTCTTTGGCCCTGAGCAGGGCCTTCACCCCTTCGAGCCTGGCCTTGGTGTCCGTGTCCGCAAAGGCGCGCAGGTGGGTCGTCCCATATTGGACGGCCAGTCGCACGGCTTTCCTCACATTCTTGATGATCCACGCCTCATCGTATTGCTCTTTCACCTTGGAGGCCAGTTCGATCGCGGTCATGGCCCTTCCCATGGCCCCGCGCTGATAAGAGACCAGGGCTTTATCCCCGATCATCTCGAGGGTGTACACTTTGCAGAGGTGGAGGTGGGAGTTGACAAAAGACTCGGTGACCAGTTTCCCGGACGCATCAATCACCTTAAGGGACTCCCCTTTCAGCTTCTTTCTGATGCGGGAGATGCGTCCCCCTTTGATCCCGATATCCAGGAATTCTTTTCCTGAAAACCGGGTCCTGGCCTTCTTGATCAAAAGATCAAAAGTCATGGTCTCCTCTCTCAAAGGCGCGCTTCACAATCGCGCCCTTTCATAGCACCGACCCCACGCTTTGTCAAAATCAGATTCAATGGCTGTCGGCTGAAGCCGACAGCTTGAGGGACAAAGGGACAAAGATGCAAAGGCACAAAGCAGAAAAACCATTCCACTGTATCCTTTTATCCATTTCTTTCTTTGTGCCTATGTGCCTTTGAACCTTTGTGCCTCCACGTTTTTCTTGCTTCTTCATGAAGCCGGGGATTCAGTCCGCCCGCCACATCGCCGAACTTGGTGAGTCGAGCTTTTTTCTTTTTCGCCATCAGGGTGTCGTAGCGATCATCCTCCACCATGGCGACGATCCTGCTGATGCTGGACTCTCCCTCCACAAAGCGCCAAGGGAAGCAACCGATCACGGCCCGCTGATTCAGCAGGAGGTCCATGTCACCGCCCAGGCACTCGGCATGAATAATCCCGTGATTGAACATTTCGATGTGCATGAGCTGATACTTGTCATCGGAGAAGAATTCCTCCAGGCTTTTCCCGAACTTTTTCTGGAAAAAGGCCTCTGCCTCCTTGGCCTGGCGAGGCATCCAGGTTCGAATGATCGTATTCATGGGATGATCGGCACTGCCGCAATCCACCCCGATCCACCGCAGCTTCTTTTTCTTCGCCCACTCGGCAAATTCCCTGTCCGGTCCAGGGTGTTTCACCATGTAGCGAATCTCATCGGCCGTAGGCTGGTCCCATCCATAGTGGTGGTATCCGGTGTGAATGATGAGAATGTCTCCCTCCCTGACCTCCACCCTCTCCTCCACCTGCTTGGAGGTGTAGAGATCATAATCCGTGGTGCAGTCGCTGAGATCAACGACCACCCCTTCGTGGACCAGGAAATCCAGGTCCAGAGAAGCGATATCTTTACCCGGCGTGTAAAAGTGGATTTCTCCGTCAAGATGGGTTCCCACGTGGTTGGAATGGGTCAGGAGCATGCCGTTGGCTCCATGGGGGGCCAGTCTCTTGAAGTACTTCACCTGCAAGGGTTCATAGGTCGGCCAGGGCGGTGTCGCAATGCCCAGAGGCACGGTGAGATCAATCAGTTTCATAGGTTCCTCCTTTTCTGAAAACTTAGGTCAAAGCTTCTTCTCTGTTTGCGTGGAATTTCAAAAACGAACCGCAGAATGACGAATAATGAATGAAGAACGCCGAAGGAAAGATTCGAAGGCATTAAACTTCATCATTCGACATTCCTTATTCGACATTCGACATTCGGTTTATGGGTGTTGGTCATCAGCCTGGGGCCAAAGGCCTGGCGCCGTGCGCCGTGCACCCTGCGCCGTGCACCGTGTACCGTGGATCGTGCACCTTGTCCCGTGGATCGTCTCCTATTTTCCATACTTTTCAGCAAAGGCTTCGAGCGCATCGTGAAAACAGTTCTCAGGCGGATGTACCAGCCCTGCTCCAACCATCCCGATGCCCGGCTCCTTATGGGCAATCCCTGTGTTGATCGCCGGAAGAATCCCTGTTTCCACCACCTTCAGCAGGTCAATCCCTGTGGGTGTCCCCCTGAAATCAAGGGTGGGGATCTGATAGGTGTCGTTTTCCGCCACCGTGATTTCATACATCTGCTGTGTGTACCGGACCGCGTCTCTCGCGCTTCCTCCCACAAATTTCACAATGGCCGGCGCAGCAGCCATGGCAAACCCGCCGATCCCTGCGGTCTCGGTAATGACAGAGTCTCCGATGTCCGGCGCCGCATCCTTTGCTGAAAAACCCGGAAGATAGAGGCCCTCCACCATGCCGGCCGGTCCTGTGAACCATTGATCCCCGAGCCCGGAAACCCTGATGCCGAATTCCGTCCCATTCCTGGCCATCGTGGTCACCACAGAACAGCCTTCAATGGATGCCGCCGCATCCACGGTGCATTTGCAGGTCGGCATGGTCAGGTTGAGAAAGAAGTGATCATTTCCATGAATGAAAGTCAGGATTTTCGCAATCTTCTCCCTGCTTTCATCGAGCATCACGAGATCCGGAGCGATCTCCCTGATGAAGAGGGAGGTCCCGGCTCTGTTGCGGTTGTGCCCCTCGTCCCCCATTTGAAGAGCCTGGGCGATCAGGCTTTTCATGTCGATTGCTCCATGCCGGAGAAGGGCTTTCTTCAGTGCAGGCGCCAGATCCTCAGCCATCCATCGGAGTCTTGCGATGACTTCCTCTGAAAAGGCGCCGTAGCGAAGGACCTTCCCCAGACCCTCGTTGAGCGTGCAGTAGGCCCGGTTCCCGAAGGTCTTGTTCTCCAGGACCCACACCGGCATGCTCCAGGTCACGACACCGGCCATGGGCCCTACACTCGAATGATGGTGGCACGAATCAAAGAGAACCTTCCCTGAAGCGGCCAGGGCTTCGGCCTCCTGCATGTTCCTCGCAAAGCCCTCCAGGATCATGCCCCCGATCACAGCCCCCCTCATGGGACCACACATTCTCTCCCAGGTGACGGGCGGGCCTGCGTGGAGAATCATGTTCTTCTTCATGCCCGGGATCGCTTCTCCGGCCGTCGAAACATCCACGAGCGTCGGCTTTGCCCTCTGAATCCTGGAGACCGCCTCCTGGTTGGCCTCTTCGATTTTCGCCTTCATTCCTGTGCTCCTTTTACCGGCCCAGTTTTTCAAGCAGGGCGATCAGCCTCTTGTTGCCGCCTGCAGGAGGCTTCCAGTCCATCGGCAGGACCTTCACGTCTTCTTTGCGCAAGTTGTCTGCAAAGGACTCGAGCCCCATGTTGATGACCACCAGCTCTTTGCTGAAAAGCTCCCTGATTTTTTTCACATCCATTTCGAAGCCACCTTTCTCATCACATGAAGTGCCAGGACCGACGCCTGATAGTTCGAAGGCATGACAAGGCATCCAGCGGATTCCAGCTTTTTTTTCTGCTCTGCCATGTTTTGGAAATCCTTTTCAGTGCCGGTGATGGATGCGATAATGGAGAGATACCCTCCTCTCCCGGCAACCTGACCCTTCGCTTTGCTCACGCTCTCTGCAAGAGCCCCGCACGGGTCCTCGTGGGCACCATAACCCAGAACAACGTCCAGCAGCAGAAGGGCTGTCTCGGGATCCGCCGCTTCTTTGGCAATCCTTTCCTCTCTGAGGGAAGGGTCGATCATGGGATGGGGTCTTCCCAGAGTGAAGACATCATCACCCAGATCCACGATCGCATGGCCCTCGGAACGATGAGGAGATTTGAGCACCCGCCCCGGTTCCTTGCGGACATTGGAGAGAATCTTGAAACCTTCTTCCTCGAAAAGAACCATGGCTTCTATGGCCAGTGTCCCCCCCGCAAAAAGGCCGCGAACATATCTCTGTTCGGAGGCCATCCTGTTCACCTCCGCCTCTGCCACTCTCGATGCCTCTGCTTCCGACAGAGAGAGACAGGAACGATGGTATTCCTCTCCTCTCGACAAAGCCACGGCCATGGCTGCGGCTTCCTCCATGTTGCCGGAAAACCGGATGGATCCCCGTCTTCCCAACGCTTTGGGCCCCAGGAAATGAACCACGCAGGGCTTTCCGGTGTCCTCAAGTTTGGAAAGAACTTTGGCAGCCAGTTCCTCCGCCGGCGGTTTGGAGATCACGACGATCACACGGGTCTCCGGATCATGCTTCAAGGCCTCGATTCCCATGAGCATCATCCGTCCTCTCACTCGCTGATCCTGGAGGTCCCGTCCCCCTGTTCCAATAGCCTGAGAGATCCCGCCTCCCATTCTGTCAATGCAGCAGAAGACTTCCTGAAGTCCGGAGCCGGAGGCGGCCACGAGACCGATCGGTCCTCTCCTGACGACATTGGCAAAGCAGAGCGGCTTCCCGTTGAGGATAGCGGTTCCGCAGTCAGGGCCCATCATGAGGAGTCCCCTTTCCACGGCCATCTCTTTAAGCTCCACCTCCTCTTCCACAGAGACATGGTCGGAAAAAAGCATCACGTGAAGCCCCTTGTTGAGCGCCCGCCTCGCTTCCCGGGCCGCATACATGCCGGGAACAGAGATGACCACAAGGTTGGCCTCCGGGATGATCTTGAGCGCTCCCTCAAGGCTCACAGGACGGTACTCTTCCTTCTCTCCTCCTCCCCCGTGACTTCTCTTTTTCAGGACCTCTTCGGCAATCCGGCAGGCTTCCTCAACCGCCTCCTCGGTCTCGCCCTCAATGGCGATGACGAGATCATTCGGCTTCGCCGATTCCGTTTCTCCTGAAAAGAGACCGATCTCTTTCAAAAGTCCCAGGTTGACTTCTGTTCCCATGGCCACCACGGCTTCTTTGATGCCGGGTCGTTGCTTCAGCGCCTTGGTAGCAAGCATGAGAAAGACGGAGTCGTAATAAGCATTCTTGCGAACAAGGATCTTCTTCAACGCTGCCTCTCATCCTTCATGGGTTATAACATTTTAGCTTTTTGAAACAGTCACGAGCAAAGGTCATGGGGGTCTCTCTCAAAACAGAAAAGGAACCCCGTCAGGGCATCCGTCCCTGAGGTGGCCCCGCTGCCCACAGCCCGTTCCACGGCGATCACGATTTCTTCCTTCCCTTCCGCATCAGAGACGGATCGGACCGCTTCGATCAGATATTCGGGGAAAAACCCCTGGAGAGCTTGCCATAAAAGAGTTCTCCCAGCGTCATTGGTCCTGTTCATTGCAAACCAGAGATCCTCTTTTTCGATGGAACACGCTACCATGTTCTTCTGATCGCCGGCAACCGCCTTTGCCTCAGTAGACGACAGGAGTCTCAGCGTTTCTTCTCCCAGCAGAACCCCTGTGATGAAATCATCCCCGGAAGGCGTTGACCCTGGCCCAAGCCCTACCAAGCCGGAAAGGCCTTTCAATCCGCCGTCTCGCGATGGCGCGCCCTGAATCCTGCTCAAAACCTTCACGGCCTTGTCTACGAACAAATTCTTTGCCTCATCCCTGCGGAGGAGTCCAAGGAATCCCCCGTCTCTTCCCTTCAAAAGAAGCGTCTCCTTCACCAGAGAAACTTTTGAAGCACGGAAACCTTTTATGTCATCCCGGGTGAGTGTGCCCTGCCAGGTCGGCCGCCCCAGGAAATCCACGACGAAATCCTCGGTGACCAGCCTGGGTCCGTCAAACCGGACTCGGTCCCCAGGGACAAGGCCCTTCTTTTGTTTCCGGAAAAGAGCGGGAATGCAGACGCTCAGCGAAGTCATAGAGCGAGTCTCTTCGATGAAGGAGACCAGGAGCCCCTCGGTGTGGCGTATATTCACAGCGCGGGAGAAGACGGAAACCACGTCTCCCCAACCGGTCAGGCACGGAACCCTTGCCCCGACCAGAGTGGGGAACATCCGCTCTCTGACGCGTCTGTCAAGACTGGCCTGTCTCACTTTTCTTGAGCCTGATGGTTACAGATCCCGGAGACCATCCTGGTGCAGAAGCCGCAATGGTCACGGTTCGTGACTCCGTTTCACGGTTTTCGGCTGCGGAAAGATCAAAGAAGGTCATCGTCTCTCCCGCAGGAATAATCACAAAGGAAGGGACAACCACTTCGGAAGAATCGTCGGAAAACAAGTCTACCACAAGATCGAATGGAAGGGGAGTGAGGATACTGACGATTCCTTTTCTGCCCGTGGCTCTTCCATTTTCGCCGCTCTCTTCCTCGACTCCCAGAAAGAGGTCTAAGGCCTCGTTATCCTCCACATCCATTCTTCGTGCATCGGAGCTCCAGCCGGGCACTGTCGCGATGATCACCACTTCCCGAGTCCCATCCACTTCCCAGTCATCGAGAACCTGAATGGAGAATGGGGCGGAGATTTGTCCTGCCATGATCACGACCGTCGCAGGCACGCTCACTTCCGACGTATTTTCCGTGGTCAGATAGACCGTAATGTCTCCATCAGGAGGAGCGCTCAGGCTGACCTTGCCCCGGAGGGAAAGCCAACCGTCGCTTTCTGTGACGAGGGTGGGGACCTCGATCGAAACGACCGCACTCTCATTGTCATCGACCTCAATGGTCGCCCCGGCCGGAACATAGCCCAGTGCAAAAGCCGTCACACGAACCGCCTGCGGACCATCGAGCAGCGTGTCGTCCCGAATGGTCAAGTCAAAGGAAGCGGAGGTCTGCCCTGCCGGGATGAGCATTCTGACGGGGACAGACACCTCCGAAGGATTGCTGGAAGTCAGGGTCACCGGGAGGTCCCTCTTGAGCGGCTCTTTCAGAATCACGGCTCCTTTTCCCACAAGAACCCCATCTCCCTCAGCCGCCCGTGGAGGAAGAACGACAGACAGCGCAATGAGATCGAGGGGCTCATCTTCCGATGAACCTATCGTCTGAACAGGTGCGTTCTGACTCCCGAATGTGCCATCCCCCAGCTGGCCAGATCCGTTGTCTCCCCATGCCCACACCGTGCCATCGTTCCTGAGGGCCAGGCTATGATTGGCACCCGCAGCCAGGCCGATCACGCTGACCAGGTCAGAGACCTCCACCGGAGTACTGACGGGTTGAAAGGTGCTGTTTCCCAGCTGGCCGTGATCATTCTCTCCCCAGGCCCACACGGTTCCATTGGATTTCAGGGCCAGGCTGTGGGACGCTCCCGCAGCGACAAGGATGATCCCGCTCAATCCCTCGACAAGCACAGGGGTCGTCCTATGATCGAAGGAGACACCCCCCAGCTGCCCCTCCCAGTTCCGCCCCCAAGCCCACACCTTTCGATCACTCTGAGTCGCCAGACCGTGATAGCCGCCTGCCGCGACAGAGACGACTTGAGACAGCCCGGAGACCTGCACAGGCACCGTGCGGGTGTGAAAGGACCCATCCCCGAGCTGCCCATCACCGTTCGCTCCCCATGCCCACAGAGTTCCGTCCTTTCTGAGAGCATAGTTATGGTACTGCCCGGCAGCAATCGCGATCACCTCGGTCAGGCCGGAAACCCGCTCGGGAATGTTGCAGTTCTCTGTCGTTCCATTGCCAAGCTGCCCTGAGCTGTTATCTCCCCAAGCCCACACGGTCCCATCCTTCTTGAGCGCCAGGGAATGGGAATATCCTGCTGCAATGGCCACACCTTCAGCCAGATGAGGAACTGGAACAGGCTGAATTTTTGACAGGAAGGTTCCATCGCCCAGTTGGCCGTTAACATTATCCCCCCAGGCCCAAACCCTTCCGTCACCGGTAAGGGCCAGGGTGTGATTTCCCCCTCCTGCAACCGCAAACACGTCACTGAGAGAGACCACTCGAGCCGGTGCGTTTTTATTCACGGTGGTTCCATCCCCCAGTTGCCCGTACCCGTTGTCTCCCCAGTCCCAAAGCGTCCCATCATCTTTGAGAGCGAGGCAGTGATAATCGCCTGCCGCGATGCTTGGAGCAAAACGGGCATCCTCGCGGTCATCTTGAACCACCATCGTATCGGACCCCGAAGTCCAGCCGGGGATCGAAGCCGTGATCGTGACGGTCTGCGGACCATCGACAACCACATCGTTCTCGATGATCAGATCGAATGGAGCAGACGTCTTTCCCTTAAGGATTGTGACGGTTTCCGGGACCGTCACTTCCGTTGGATCATCACTGGACAAAAAAGCGGTGACCTCCTTATCGACTGGAGCGCTAACTTTGACGATCCCCTGAGAGGAGAGCCGACCGTCCCCCTCTCTTGCCGCCTTAGGGATTTCCACCGTCAGTGTGGCCGACTCATTATCGTTCACGCGGACAACTCCGCTGACCGAACCCCCGCCCGGGAAGGTCGCCGTGATCGTCACCGTTTGTGTCCCATCCAGGAGATCGTCGTCGCGCAGGGTCAGATCAAAGAGGACCGAGCTCTCTCCTGCAGGGAAGACAATCGTTTTGTCGACTCCCAGTTCCGTGGTGTCAGAAGAGGTCATGCGGATCTTGAACTCCGTAGGCGGGGGATTCAAAGCTCCAATGGTCCCCGGAGCGATCCTATCCGTGTCTTTTCCTTCTGTGACCTGTTCCGGCAGGCTTAAGAAGAAACAGGGGGGATAATCGCTCAGATTGCTCTCGGCCAAATCCCCCGGCGTGCCGCCTCCTCTTGAGAGGCCGACCAAACCGTCTCGAATGGCAATACCGAGATGGGTGATACGAATGACTCCATCAAAAAACATCTCCGTCTGGAAGCTGTTCGGTTTTCCGGAATAGTTCTTAGGCACCTCCTGGAACGTGACCACCACTCTGTCCGCCAACTGCTTCCAGGAGACCTTTCCGCCATGGGAGGGATTCAAATCGTCAAAAAGGGCTGAGATTCGAGGTTGACTGAAGTGACGGCTCAAAGACTCCTGATAGGAGCCGTCCCCCGAGGAAAAGGTGACATACCCATTGCTCCCGATGAAGAGCGTGCGATAGCGGACACCAAAAAAGGGGATCTCCGCATCCCCTGTGAGGTGAATGGCGGCGTACGAATCGTCTGAAAGGAACAAAGACGTTGCCCCCTTAGGGTCTGTAGGAAAAGAAGAAGCCTGTGCCCTGCAGACCGCATAAAAAGACTTGGAACCGTCGGGCACGAAGGTGAGAGTCTGATTCTGGATATCATTGTCGTCCTGATCGAAGATCTCAGTCAAGGAGTCGGGCCTGTCGTTATCCTCTATGGTCAGGGTGGCCGTGCTCGGAGTTCCCAGAACCGCCCCGCCCGTCGGATTGCTGAGGGTGAGCTTTACGGTCTTCTCCGCTTCGGCTACAGAATCGTCACGGATGGAAACAACAAAAGTCTTGCTCACCTCGCCGTTGTGAAAAGTCAGTGTGCCCGAGACACCGTCATAATCCGCCCCTGCCGATGCGGTCCCGTTACTCGTCTCATAGTCGACCCGGATCTCACCGCTGCTGCTCGATGTGCGGACCACGGTGATGACAGCGCTTCGATCCTTTTCCTCCACCGAGTAAGAACCCGCACTGAACTGGACCCGGCCGGGGTCGTTGTCTTCAACCGTCATGTTCTGTTCTGCGGAGGACCCATCCTCTCCGGAGGCGGTGATGTTGACGGTCTTTGAACCATCCACGTCTCCGTTATCAACGATCGTGATTTCGAAGGCGGTAGATGTATTCCCGGCTCGAATTACGACCGTCTCCGGAACAGACACCTGAGAGGGGTCGCTCGAAGAAAGATGGACGACAAGATCCGAAGAAAGGCTTTTTGGGATAGAGACCGTACCCCCATTGGAAAGAACGCCGCTGTCTTCGAGGGCCTGGTCAGGAAGGCTCAATGTGAGGGCTGCAACCGGGGCGGGAAAGATCGCCTGCGTCAAGAGGATCCCCAGGATCAAGGTGATTACCCGCATTCCTGAAAGAGCCGTCTTCGTCATAGCGGTAGAAGTGAAGGCCTATTCGGCTTTGGATTTCGAAAAAAAAGCACAGAAAAGGTGAATCCGTTTCCTGTGCATCAACCGGTCTCAAAACAAAGAGCGGCGAGTGTTGATCTCTCTATGCCTCAAAGGCCTTGAAAATGATGGAGGCGTTGGTGCCTCCAAAACCAAAGGAGTTGGACATGGCCGCTCTCACCTTGGCCTTTCTGGCCACATTGGGAACAAAATCCAGATCGCATGCCGGATCCGGAGTCTCATAATTGATCGTCGGTGGAATGACACCGTTCTTGATCGTCAAGGCGATGATGGCGGCTTCCACGCCCCCGGCCCCGCCAAGGAGGTGTCCGGTCATGGACTTGGTGGAGCTGATCGCCATTTTGTAAGCGTGCTCTCCGAAGACCATCTTGATCGCTCTTGTTTCCGACTCGTCGTTGAGCTTTGTGGACGTTCCATGGGCATTGATGTAGTCGATGTCTTCAGGACGGAGCCCTGCATCTTCGAGCGCATTCCTCATGCACAGGGTGGCCCCTCCGCCATCCGGATCCGGCGCCGTGATGTGATAGGCATCTCCGCTCATCCCATAACCGATGACTTCGGCATAGATGGGGGCTCCTCGGTCGAGGGCCTGTTTCATCTCTTCCAGCACCAGGATCCCTGAACCCTCTGCCATGACAAAGCCGTCCCGGTTGAGATCAAAAGGCCTGGAGGCTTTTTCCGGTTCATCGTTCCGGGTAGAGAGCGCTCTCATCGCACAGAATCCCCCCAGGGCCAGCGGAGTCACGACCGCCTCAGAACCCCCTGCGATCATGGCATCCGCCTTTCCCTCTCGAATGAGGGTCATGGACTCTCCCACAGCGTGACAACTGGCGGCGCACGCGGTTTCGATCGAAAGGTTAGGCCCTTTCACGCCGAACTGAATGGCGATCTGGCCCGGAGCCATATTGGCGATAATGCCCGGGATGAAGAAAGGGCTGATTCGGCGGGGACCCTGTTCCAGAAGCACCTGGTGATAGTGCTCGAGCATGGCAAGCCCTCCGAGCCCGGATCCCGTCAGGCACCCCACGCGATGCCGGTTGGAGTCGTCGACCCTGAGACCTGACTCTTCCATCGCCATCCGGGCTGCAGCCACGGCAAGGTGAACGAAGAAGTCAAACCGTCTCACTTCTTGCCTGTCCATGAAATCTTCGGACCGGAAATCCCACACCTGTCCGGCAATCTGACAGGGAAACGGAGAGGGATCGAATTTCTCTATTCTCCTGATCCCGGATTTCCCGGCGCAAAGAGCTTCCCAGGTCTTCTGGACCCCGGTCCCCAGGGGAGTCACCATTCCCAGGCCTGTCACCACAACCCTTCTCATAGATCCCTCATTCTCTGTCTGATGCGTTAAAGAGAGATGGTTTCAAGGCGTTCACTGGCCCATAGCCTTTTGCACGTAATCAATAGCATCCTGGACCGTGAGAATCTTCTCCGCATCTTCATCGGAAATCGAGACATTGAATTCCTCTTCCATCGCCATGATCAACTCCACCTGATCCAGCGAATCGGCTCCCAGATCATCGACAAAAGACGCCGTCAATACAACATCTTCTTCCGCGACATCCAGCTGTTCTATGATGATCTTCTTTACCCTCTCTATAAAGTCTGCCATGAACGATTACCTCCTTGGTGTCTTCTTTGGTAGCCACACAACGTCAGGCTCACAGATTTTCGAATCTCTTGAGTAAGGATTTATCCATATTCAGGTCACATATACAGACCACCGTTCACATGGACCACTTGCCCCGTGACGTACGTTGATCCCCCAGAACACAGCCAGTGAACCGCTTCAGCCACATCTTCCGGTTCTCCGATTCTGCCCTGCGGGATTTGCTGCATAAACGCTTCTTTCACCTTGTCCGGCAGAGAGGAAGTCATCTCCGTGTTGATGTACCCCGGAGCAACCGCATTGACCGTAATTCCTCTTGAAGCGACCTCCCGGGCCAGGCTCTTCGTGAATCCGATAATCCCCGCTTTCGATGCGGAATAGTTGGTCTGTCCGGCATTCCCCATCTGGCCGACCACCGACGAGATGTTCACGATGCGGCCGCTCCTCTCCTTGATCATGGAACGGATGACCGCCTGGGTGCAATTGAATACTCCCTTGAGATTCACCCTGATGACCAGGTCCCATTCGTCCTCGCTCATTCTCATGAGAAGCCCATCTTTCGTGATGCCGGCATTGTTGACCAAGACATCCACCCGGCCGAACCGGGAAAGGACGTCTTTAAAAAGGCGATCCACTTCTCCCCGATCGGAAACATCCAGGCGGTGAGCTTCTCCCTGAACCCCTTTCCCGGCCAGACGGTCCAGAGTTTCCTTGGCAGCGGAATCATCCGGATCATAATGAAGAAGGACAAGCTTTGGCTTTTCCCCGGCAAACCGAAATGCGATCGCCCGGCCAATTCCTCTGGATCCACCTGTGATGATCACCACCCTTCCTGAGTCATCCATGAGATTCCTCATACGGAAAACGCTGGCTGATAAAACCTGTCCCTTGCACCCCCGCAGGCCACGACCCTAGCTCTTCCGTGGATGAAAGGCGCAGCCTCCAATTAACTCTTTTCGGTTTCAATCAAGGTTTGGCCCTTGTACGAGCCGCACTGCGCACAAACACGGTGAGGGAGCACCGGTTCGTGGCATTGCGGACACAGGGTCGTCCTGGGCAGGCGAACATGATCGTGAGACCGCCGCATGTTCCGGCGGGACTTTGACGTTTTTCTCTTCGGTAAAGCCATAGTCTTTTCCTATTCTCCCTTAAGTCTCAATTTCGAAAGAGCCGGGTGACCCTCTGCCTTCCTGCACAGACAGGACATCTCGTTCAAGTTTGCCCCGCACACAGGACACAGGCCGCGGCAACTTTCACTGCACATCGACCTCATCGGCAGCGACAGATAGATCTGCTCCCGAACGATATCGCCAAGATCTATCGTATCTCCGTTGATAAAATCAACTTCCATATCGTCGTCGAGCAGTTCGATTTCTTCCTGATCCGCTCCCTGTCGTGGAAAAACCAGGTAGATATGGAAATCCGATTCCAGTTCCCGGTGGAAAGGCTCAAGACAACGATCGCACCTTATCCGGATTCCTCCGCGGATCGTTCCGTGAACAAGGAACTTGTCGACCGCCCTGGAAACCTTCGCATGGACGCGGAGTGGCGCGTCAGGACCAAGGATTTGATCGTTCTCATCACCCGGTTGCCACCACCCCTCTTCCAGCACTTTATTAAATTCAGCCTCCTCGGCGATAGCTTGAAGGTCGATGATCATTGAAAAAACCTATTTAGATATAATTTCCATAAATCTAGCTAAAGCTAAGGTAAATGAAGTACTATAATTGAGGAGTCCTATTTGTCAAGCAAATTCCTGCTTCCTGCAAAAATCACAAACACTATGATCCTTCTTTTCACGGCCTGGCGATTCCCGAAATCCCTATTTCTTATTGACACTTACGAGCACTTCTTGATATGCTTATCAAGAATTTCTTACACCCTCTCTGTCGCCCCCCATGCTTTTTTCAAGAAAGAGGGATTCGCCTTCGAGGTACTGATCCATGTGGATTTACAGGGAAAGACTCAATTACCATGAAAAGCTTCGGCGTTCTCTTTACGAGATTCTGAGAGACGTCCTGGAGCAACGGCTCATGAAAATCTCCCTCGTGGACTCCTATTACAAGCATATCGAAAGCGGAGCGGAGTACAGTTTTGTTGATAAGAGCGAGCTAAAGCCTAAGTCGAAGAAGGTTGAAAAAGAATCCGACCTTTTCCGAACCTTCATCGTCATTTTCTGCGAGGGGACGATCCAGCCCGAGTTGAAGAATTACATCCGCTTTTTCCCCGAGAACAAGGTCATTAAAGAAAACATCGAGTTCTTCGCGGAGCTTCCCCTCTACAAGAACTTCGATCGCAATCTGCGGTACTTCGACAAACCTCGCTTTCTCGACTTCCTGGAGACCTGGCTCGACGTGGATTACGCTCTGCTGATCCAGCAAGACCCCACCGTCAGGAGAAATAACCGATATGCCCTAACCCATTTTCATGTAAAAATCGACTGGCCCATTGCTGACGCCGCAGAAGATCTCTCCCGATGGCTTCGCTACATCCAAAGCCACCTCTACGAGAACGGAGATTCCGACGGCCGCTATCTGCAGAGAAAGCTTTTCGAATACTATGGATCCCATGTCAACGTAGGCGGCAGAAGAACAGCAGCGCTCATTGCCGCCCAGCTTGTGAAAAGGCTGGATTTCATCACCACCGTGTTTGTCTCAAGCAGCGAATCCCGCTCCATGATCAAGTACTCGGAGCGGGGGCTTTCCAAATTTTTCCTCATTCAGCTCACGGAGAAACAAATCCTTGCGCTGGCAAACCGCGAGTTCATGGATCCAGAGAGCTTCAAATCGGCCTATCTCTACCCTGCCAGGGACGTTTACCTCGGAATCTCTGAAGCTGTTTACGGTCACACGGTCCACGCAAAACCCCCGGAAGACGGGAAACTGAGAAGGCTTAAACACCACGTGAGCTGGATCAGGCTCAAAGACGAGTTCCTTCACCCAAAGGAAACTTTCCTCGATCTTCGGCCCATCAACTATAGATGGGTCTATGCCTCAGATTAGAATCCTATCTTCTCTGCTCTCTTCGGAGAACTTCAAAAGCGAACCGCAGAATATCGAATAATGAATGAAGAACGCCGAAGGAAACAATCGAACTCATTAAACTTCATCATTCGAAATTCCTTGTTCGACATTCGACATTCATTCATTTCATCGACTTCGGCAACTTCTTTGCGGTTATGAGCCTACCCTAGATTTCTTGGGCTACTGGTCCCCCATCCTTTCCATGATCTTCACGACAAACCACAAATCCACCAGCCTGTGCCAGCGAATCAAGTAAACCTTTCCATCCTCGGCAAGCACCTTGAAGTAGTGGAATCCGGTCAGACCTTGTTGAAGAACTCCTGCAGAGCCTTGATGAAGGCGACCTTTAATTCCGCGGACACATCCGGCTCAAAAGAGAACTCCAGCAGGAAGACCATCGTGTAGTCCACCGCAGAGGTCCTGTACTCCTGATAGGAGGAAACCGTCACCTCTCTCAGCTTTCCAAGATCATTCGGTTTCAAGAGATCCGTTCTTCTCAAGATCAGGTTGAGTGCTTCCTTTGCATCCTCTGCGTTCTCCAGAACCATCTCAATGCCTTCCAGCTTCTTGACCGCCTTGACGATTTTTTCACTTTCTACTTTGATTTTCATTCCCTTGCCCCGCAACAATCTTTGGAGTTTTTCTCTTCCTTCATCTGTTTTGTTCAGTTATTTTTACTTGAAGTGATTCGAACGATTTGATTTTCTAGATCTCTTACTATAAGATAGTCCTGTACGTCAAATCCCCTACCCTCAACGGGAGCTCCCTTTGGATTTCAAAAAGCCGCTTCAGACAGCTTGGATCCTGGCCGGAGAAAAAAACGGCGATCTTCCGGACTTCTCTCACAAAAAGTACTTTGAAGATGACAGGGCCTGACAATGGCCAAGAAAATCCTTTATAAGGTAAACACGATATGGTAGGAATACTTTGTTTTATTCTCTTTGAACCATTCCTCCCTGTTCCGGGATGTGTTGAGAGTGTTTCATGAGTGAGAAGGATCTCATAAGGCGCTTACTAAAAGAGGCGGACATTTATCGAACCCAGGGCCTCCTGTCGGATTCCAAGGTCAAGTACATGGAAATCCTTTCCGTCATAGGGAAAAGCAAAACACTTTCCAACCACAAGCAGCTCATAGCCGGAGTGAAGAGCAAAATCCGAGCGGTTGACAAATCCTTAAATGAGCTGAGGGATACTCCGGAGAGGCCGGAGCTCTCCGAGGACTTGCAGGATCTCATCAAGAAGCTGTTCACCTTTTCGCAGACCAAGGAAGCTGCAGCCATCGAAGGAGCTGTGGCGCTTGCTAAATTCGGTCAATATGAACAGGCTCTTAAGGAGTTCCACAAGCTGCTGGAGCAAGGGGTTTTGCCTGTCGTCACCGCCAAAAACATGATCAAGTGCTACACGGCACTTAAGGCGCCTGATGCGGCCGTTGCGCAGTTTGCCAAATGGAAAACACGCGATTTCTTCTCCACAGAAGACCTCAAGTACATCAGGACTTTTCTGAAGACATCCCTGGAGAAAGAAGGTTTCAAGACGGAAATCCCGGAGGTGGTGACAAAGCCTTCCTTGCCCTCCAAAGTCAAGAAAAAAAAGGAAGAGGTCTTTCTCGAAATCTCCGCCATCTCCTTTCACCTCCAGGGCGGACCCTTTGCAGGACAAACCATGGACTTCGACGTCCATTTCCAGTCTGCCAACACCGTTACCGTTTTGATTCCATCGGCTAAAAAAAACCTGGCAGACAGCCTGGTTCCGGGAACACGGCTCAACGATATTCAGTGCTACTCTCCCATTACGGTGTTCAGGAGCACCGGCACTGTTTCCGGCACGGCAAAGATTAAGCAGGGACCAAGACAGGGGGATTACACTCTGGATATCACCATTGATGCGGATTGACGCAGACCATGGATGCGCTGAAGGAATTAGAGTCTACAAAAAACCAGAAGGTCGCTGAAAAATATCTGTTTTGCAGGCTGATCAGGAGGAACCCCTCGAACCGTTATGGCCATTTTCAACGCGAAAGACAGAATCATCGAGTGTAAGCTGGTCTATTACGGCCCCGGCCGCTGTGGGAAAACGACCAATTTGGAGTACATTTACAAGGCCTTTCACAAGCAAACGAACTCGGAAATGGTCTCCATCAACACCATGGGCGACCGGACCCTGTTCTTTGATTTCCTGCCTATGGGTCTTGGAAAAATCAGGGACTGCGACGTCAAGGTTCAGCTCTACACGGTCCCCGGCCAATCCAGGTACCGATCGACTCGCAAGATGGTGCTCAAGGGAGTGGACGGCGTGGTCTTCGTTGCAGATTCCCTGGAAATTCGGAGAAAGGCCAACCTCCTCTCCCTGAAGGATCTGGCTGAGAACTTGAAAGAAGAGGGGAAAAGCATCTTCAACATTCCTCTCGTCTTGCAGTACAACAAACGCGACCTTGAGCAACAAGGCATCCCGATCCTGCCCTTGGAGACGCTGGAGCAGGACCTGAACAGCAAGCTCAAGGTTCCCCACCATCCGGCGAGCGCTCTCAAAGGAGAAGGGGTGGGAAGCACTCTCAAAGAGGCGATTCTCCTCACCCTGCGCCACCTACAGAAAGAATTACACTGGACGAAATAGAGGGTTGAGAATGGGAGGCAAAGCGGTACTCACAGGAAATCTGAAATTCACCAGCCTGGCGGATCTGTTTCAAATCATCGGCGGGAACAACAGCACCGGGACCTTGCGCATTACCAGTCAGTACGTGCCTCAACCCGGCATTGTCCACTTTCTCAAGGGGAATCCCGTCAACGCGGCGAACGGCCCCTTGAAAGGATTGGATGCGGTCTACTCCCTCTTCGGAAGAACAGAGGGGAACTTTGAGTTTAGTGAAGAAAAGCTCTCGGTGGAGCACGCGATCAAGAAGAACCGAATGGAAATCGTTCTGGATGCCCTGAGGATGCTCGACGATGGAGTCATTGAAAAAGTGGGCCCCACCACTGCGGACGAACTTCTGAGCAAGAAGGGAACAAAGTCCGGGGACGGACAGAAGCGCGAACTGCCGGTGATCAAGGGGCCTGCCATTGACTACCTTTACATTCTCGACGAGGAGGAGTTTTCCGACGGAAAAACGGTGGTGAAAGAGGGAAGTCACGGGAAATGGATCTGGGTGATTCTCGACGGGGCGGCCCAGCTCACGAGAGGAACTTCCAGAGGCCCCCTGACGATCGCTAAGCTGGGCGAAGGCTGTTTCATCGGAAGCTTCACGTCGCTGCTGTTTCAGGAATACGCCCGAAGCGCCACAGTGTCCGCCATGGGGGACCTTCGCGTTGGCCTCCTGGACACCCAACGTCTGGCAGGGGAGTTCTACACCCTTCCCGCCGATTTCCGAAACACCCTTTCCAGTCTTGACCGCAGGCTGAAGAAGATTACCGACAGAGCCGTGGATCTGTCCGCGAAAAAAGAGGATTCCCTTTCTCTTCCCACCAAAGGACTCGAAGTCGTGGTGGATATGGGCTCCAAGAAGGACGACCTCTACTGCATCCAGGAAGGTCAAGCCTATGTGGTAGGGAAGACGGCCAAAGGCGCTCTCCCCCTGCTGACCCTTGAGAAAGACGATGTCTTCGGAAATCTTCCTTTCATGGATATGGGGCAGGAGCCACGGAACGCCTCTGTGGCCGGGACCCAGTCCCTGAAAACCATCACGCTGGACGCCGAAGAACTTCACACTTCATACGATCACCTTTCCCAGACTTTCAAGGGCATGATCTTCAACATCTGCACCTGCGTGTCCATCACCACAAAACTCGTCTATCTATTAAGCCGAGGCAAATAGCCAGTGCTCTTCAATGGAGATGACCGCCTATGGAAAAAATGACTCCTTCAGGACTGAGCGGAACTCTGGCCCTTGCCCTGGCTTTTGTCTTGCTTCTGGGTCTTTGTCCCTGTTTTGCGGAGCAGCCCAATCCAGCACCCCCTTCCGTGGCACTCGAGAAGATTGGCGTGATGCCTTTCTTCAAAGGATCCTTTGGATCTTCCATCACCGAAAGCTTGGTCTGCCCGGTGTGTGAATTGGTTTATGACCCCCAAAGCCTCTCCCCCGACTGCGACAAGGTTTTGACGCAATATGTCGGGGAGGCTCTTGAAAAAAAACATGGGGCCCGAGTGGTTCCTCAGCCGCTCGTGGCCAAGACCTACGCCCAGCTTCCTTTAGATGACCGCAGGGACACCCCCCTTGCTCTTTCTCAAAAAGTGGGAAAGCTCCTGGGGGCCAATCTCATGGCCGTCGGCTCTGTCTGGAGGTACCGGGAGAGAAGAGGCGGATCCGGGGCAGTGGCAAGCCCGGCTTCGGTCGCGTTTGCACTTCATCTGGTTGAAATCGAAAGCGGAAGAATCCTCTGGAGCAAGAGCTTTGTCGAAACCCAGCGTTCTCTCTCCGAGAACATCCTCAATGCGAGGGCTTTTTTTGAGCAGGGAGCGAAATGGCTCACCGCGGATGAACTGGCCTCCTACGGTGTTAAAGAGATCTTCAAGGAATTCCCCTATTAGCGCCCTCACCCAGCTTCCTGAGACGCGCTTCAGTCCTTCGACCCGGCCATTTGACACGACTCGGTGCACTACTTAAATGTTGTTGGAGAACAGGGAATAACGGTCCCAGTCAGGAATTTTCAATACACCCGACAAATACAAAAGGAGGCTTAACGATGATCGGAAAGAAAATGGAATCCGCGTTGAACGAACAGGTGAATAGAGAGCTTTATTCGGCGTACCTCTACATGTCGATGTCGTCCTTCAGCGACACGATCGGGCTCAAGGGTTTTGCCAACTGGTTCATGGTGCAGTATCATGAGGAAATGCTCCATGCCATGAAGATCTACGAATACATTATCCGGCAGGCCGGGAAGGCAAAGCTCATGAGCATCCAGGAACCCCCCTCCGCGTTTGATTCGCCCCTCGACATGTTTGAAAAGACACTGGCCCATGAACGGTTCATTACCAAGTCCATCAATGATCTTGTGGATCTGGCGATTGCCGAGAGAGACCACGCCAGCCAGATTTTTCTCCAGTGGTACGTGACCGAGCAGATTGAAGAAGAAGAAAACGACAACGACATCATTGCCAAGCTCAAACTCGTGGGCACGGGAACAGAAGGGAACAACGGGCTTTTCCTGCTCGACAAGGAATTGGGAACACGGATGACAACGGTCCTCACGGACTTCAGCAAAGGCATCGAGGCCGGAATGAAAGCGGCAGCGGCAGCGTAGATGCAAGACTACAGGGCGTCTGCGCAGGCAGGCCTCCAATCTTGTTGTATAAAAAAGGCAGAACCCTCCCAGGTTCTGCTTTTTTTTGTTTTCACCACTGTAAAAAGCACCTCTAGAGATACGGCAAGAAATACATCATCTAGTATTGTTTTGCTCTCTGATACACTATATATATAAATTATACATAATTTATATCTAATATACGTAAAAATTGTTGACAAATATAAAAATTGAGGTATTATATTAAGCCAACAATGAAGGTTTAGATGAGAACAGGCAACCGACAATTGGAAACACAGTGCCAGCAAACGAACTTCTCGGGTGTTCGTGCATCTTTTTGCCGGGAATCTTATCTATTAAAAGACATGAAGATTTGCACGGCTGAAAAAACGGCATTGCGGGAAGTCGTTGGGGATGGAGATGTTGGAGATTTAGCAAAAAGCCTAACCTAAGATTTGGCCCGTTTAGAAAAGGATTTTGAAACCAACCCTCCATCCAAAGCAGAGCCAGAAATGGCTCTGCTTTTTTTCTGCCCCGAGACATGAAAGCACCCTTTTAGAATCTTAGCCTGCAACTTCTCTGTACGGTGCTGAAAATTTTTCAATGGGGCATTGGTGTCTTTTCTGAAGTGACTGGCGGGAGGGCGCCGCCTTTTCATGACTTATCTGTGGGGGAAGCCCCGGCTCCACTTCCGAAGGAAGGGGAGAACGGCGGAGGGGGCAAGTTTCCCTCGCAGATAAGTCATAGAAAAGACCAGCCCGGGAGCCCTTGGAACGAAAGAAAAGACACCAATGACCCATTGATCCAGTTTGGTTGCGGCCGAAGCCCGGCATAGGGAAATTGAATCTTGACTCTTCCTGTGATACACTCCTTTGCGATCCCTGAAGGAGCGATGATACGATGACCCACGACGACGTTGTGACCCGATTCCCCCCAAGCCCCACAGGGTACCTACACATTGGCGGAGCAAGAACAGCTCTGTTCAACTGGTTGTTCGCCAGACAGAAGAAAGGGAAATTCGTTCTTAGAATCGAAGATACCGACAAGGAAAGGTCCACAGACGAAGCGACCCGCGCGATTGTGGAGTCCCTCGAATGGCTCGGCATAGACTGGGACGAGGGCCCTTACTTTCAATCCCGGCGATATCCCGTTTATCTGGAGATGGTCGAGCGCCTTGTCTCCGCAGGAAAGGCTTATTACTGCCATTGTACCCCCGAGGAGCTGGAGGCAAGACGGGAGGCGGCCAAAGCCCTCGGGCTCAAGCCGAAGTACGAGGGGAAGTGTCGGGACAAGGGACTCGGGCCAGGCCCCAATGCCGTGGTGAGGCTGAAGTCCCCTCAGAGCGGCAAAACCGCGTTTCATGATATGGTCAAAGGGCCTATCTCGTTTCAGAACGAAGAACTGGATGATCTGGTTCTGTGGCGTTCCGATGGAAGCCCGACCTATCACCTGGCGGTCGTCGTGGACGACATCACCATGGGCATCACCTATGTGATCCGGGGAGATGATCATGTCAACAACACCCCTCGCCAAATCCTCATTTACCAGGCCCTTGGAGAACCCCTTCCTCACTACGCCCACGTGCCGATGATTCTCGGCCCTGACCGGACGAGACTCAGCAAGCGTCACGGAGCGACGTCGGTCCTTGCCTACCGGGAGATGGGGTATTTGCCTCATGCCCTCTTGAACGCGCTTGCCAGGGTCGGCTGGTCCCACGGCGATCAGGAGAAGTTCACGGTCCAGGAACTGATCGAGAAGTTTTCCCTGGAAAATGTGGGAAAATCCGCAGGGATCTTCAATCCGGAAAAACTCCTCGACCTCAATGCCCAGTACATCCGTGAATCCGATTCAAAGGACTTGTCCGAAGGCCTCATCCCTTTCCTGGAAAGACTTGGATTCAAGAATCTCGACGAGACCCAGGTTCGCGGTGCTGCGGAGACCCTCAGAATGCGGAGCAAAACGCTTGTTGAGATGGCCGGCACTGCCCGCTTCTATTTTGAGAAAGACCTGCGCTACGAAGAGAACGCGGACAGGAAGTTCATGAAGCCGGAAGTCGTCCCGCTGATGCAGGAAACCAGAGTCCGTCTCGAAAAGACTCCTGACTTCACGCAAAAAAGTCTGGAAGGCTTGTTCCTTCACATCCTCGATGAAAAAAAGATCAAGCTGGGAGATATCGCTCAACCTCTCAGGGTGGCGCTCACAGGGACCAGCGTGAGCCCCGGGCTTTTTGAAGTGATGGAGGTTCTTGGGAAAGAAAAGGTCCTCCGGCGGATGGATAAAGCCTTGCTACACATCTCACAGAAAGAGCCCTCTGCATAAGGCAGGACTGCGGTTGCAGCCGGATCCCGATGCACTCAATCGGGGTTGGATTGAATATAGAACGGAGTTCAGAGGGTCATGATCAACTTTTCACGATGAGGAGGAGGTGACGATGTACAGAGTGATGCTGAGGGACAACATGTCCGTGAAGGCAAAGGAGATCCTGGAAGCCACAGGGCAGATCGAAGTCGTGGTGGACAATGACAAAGCCACGAACGACCCCAAAGTTCTTGCCAACCTGATTGGCGAATTTGATGGACTCGGCGTCCGCAGCGGCACCAAGGTGACCGCCCCGGTTTTCGAGAAGGCTGGAAAGCTCAAGGTCGTTGCCCGGGCCGGCATTGGGGTCGACAATGTCGATGTCAACGAAGCCACAAGCCGCGGCATTGTGGTGATGAACGCTCCCGGAGGAAACACTCTGACCACGGCAGAGCACGCGATCTCCATGATGCTTTCCCTGGCACGAAACATCCCTCAGGCAACGGCTTCCATGCGCGCCGGCCTGTGGGAGAAGAAAGCCTTCATGGGGATTGAAATCGCTGGAAAAACTCTGGGCATCATTGGATTGGGCCAGATCGGACGCGTCGTCGCTTCTCGGGCCCAGGGTCTCGGTATGAAGGTGATCGCTACCGACCCTTACATCACCAAAGAGGTGGCCGCCTCCCTTGGCGTTGAACTGGTTCTCATGGACGACCTCCTCGCCAGAGCGGATTTCATCTCTCTTCATGTTCCCCGGCTTGAGGAGACAAAAAACCTGATCCGCAGTGCGACCCTCCAGAAGATGAAGAAGGGGGTTCGACTGATCAATTGCGCTCGTGGAGACGTTGTCAATCTGGACGATCTGGCCGAGGCTCTGTCCAAGGGCCATGTGGCGGGCGCTGCGCTCGACGTTTTTCCCCAGGAGCCCCCGGATTACTCAACGCCACTCTTCAAACATCCGAATGTCATTCTCACCCCTCACCTTGGGGCGAGCACGGGCGAAGCTCAGGAAAAGGTAGCCGAGATGATCGCCAAGCAGATGGCGAGCTACCTCATCGATGGAGTCATCATCAATGCGGTGAATTTCCCTTCCATCCCTATGGAGACCATGGCCAAACTCCGGCTCCACCTGGATCTCGCGGAACGGATGGGATCCATGGTCGGGCAGATGGTCCGCCAGCCCTGCGACATGAATATTACCTACAGCGGCTATGTGACCGAATTCGACACCCGGGTCCTGACCCACGCCGCCCTCAAAGGCCTTCTAAGCTGTTTTACCGACAGACCCGTAAACTTCGTCAATGCGCCCCATCTGGCCAAAGCCAAAGGAATCAAGGTCCAGGAGACGATCCAGTTGCAGGCCGTGGAGTATACGAATCTGATCCGCATTGACCTTCCGGGGATCAAGGACGACTTGAATGAACTCTGGGGAACGGTTTTCGCCAAGAAGTACCAGAGGATCGTGCGCGTCGGCAAGATCTTCCTCGACGCTGTCCCTCAAGGTCCCATGATCCTTGTCCAGAATGTGGACCGGCCCGGTGTGATCGGAAACATCGGCATGACCCTTGCCCAGCACGGGATCAACATCGCACGCTTTCAGCTCGGAAGGGCCAAGGAGCAAGCGATTTGCACCGTCAACCTGGACACGCCGGTGAGTGAAGACATCATGCACGAGATTCGTGCTCTGCCCCACATCCTGAGCGTCCGGTACATCAAGTTCGGCGGATGACACAGGAAGATCCCAGGGATAAGCTCAGCCTGACCCATGAGGATGTGGTGGCCATGAACTTCGTGAGAGCCCCTGGGATCTATGTCTACCGGAGGCACTACCGCGCCGGGCTTCGTTCCCATATCATGCAGGTCCTCCTTCGTGAAGACATTGAGAAAGAGAGGACCGGAATTCTCAGGAACGGGGTCCGGCATTTTCCAAATGCGCGGCCCCTCAAAATGCTGCGGATCTTCCGAACCCGATTCAGGAATCTTAAAGCCGCGGAAGAAGAACTGGTTCGGTTCAAGATCATCGAGACCTATCTGGCTCCTCTTCACATGGCCCGGTCGAACGAATTCCTTGTCGATTTCACCGGCCGAGGTCAAAGGGAACCCATCCTGTGCGGCCTGCAGGAATACATGCAAGGAGAGACGATCAACCCCTGGAACCGTCTCGACGATGAAGAGCTTGCCTCCTTGAAGGAGCGAATGCCTTATCCGGAATGCCCGGAGCCCCAAGGAGAATGGATCGCAAACGCACGAACCCAGGCTGAGCGGTTTGTTCTGCGGCTCAAGGACTTGATTTCGGAGGCAGGCTATGTTCCGGATCTTGCAGGGTCAGGCAACCTCATCCTGACGCCCTCGGGCCTGATCAAGCTGGTAGACATCAACAACATTTCCAGGGTTTCCTTTGACTCCTCCATCCCGCTCGACGACCGCGGATATCCCGTATGCGACAAGTCGGTGGAGGCCCTCTCCATGCTGGAAAAGAACCTCGTTGGTCGGTGTCTCGATCCCGGCGACCCGATCTACAGGGTTTTTCTTGCTCCTGCCAGAATGGAAAAGGTCCGCTCACTGGAAAGGCACTTCCACAGGACTCAACCGCAATGAGAGACCTCACAGCTGGCTGCGGGGAGCTTCACTGATCCATTAATAATGCACGTTTTTAGCCACGATGACGTCGATACCCGCCCGGATCAGGGCATCGGCCGTTTTATTGAGCGATACATGTTTTTCAATGTAATTGCGCTCAAATTTTTCCATAAGCCCGTTTTTCAACACATCGGCTTTCGGCATGAAATAATCCAGAATATCCGAGGGATGGTCCAGGCACTGCTCCGCTTCCGGATCGCCGCCTTCGTGTTTGGCCGCGATGTTCGGGACTTCTTTGGCGATTTCCACCAGTTCCTCCCTGCGGTTATAGGGTTGCTTCACGATCGATTTGCACGTTTCGGTGATATGATGCTCAAAGCGCACAGCGGTCTCCAGGCCCAGTTTGCGGCGCACGTAGGCGGCCTGGCGGATGGTATCGTTGTTGACCGAGTTGGAGAGGTTAAAACCGATCAGAGAAGTGGCCCCGCTCCGGCGCGAGAACAATTTGGCCGTCATCAAGGTCCACAAGATCGAAAATGGATTGTCATTGCCCACAAAGACAGAAATTTTGAACTCGTTATCGATCCCCAGTTTGTGCAGCATATAGGCCGCGAGGATGGTCCCGGAATTGATATTCAGCACCTGGCGGATGCCGTAGGTCGTGTAATACTTGAGATATTCATCCACCCATTTCAAGGGGTAATGGTTGGGCTGGCCGATGCCACCGAAATAACCCGTGATCGTTTCCGGACCGCAGAGATGGATATTGGAACCGTCAATGCCTTTGGTATCCAGGGTCTCCACATAAGAGGCACCCAAGATTTGCATGGCCGCCGCCACCGCCAGGGTGTCACCCTGATCTCCCACCTGTTCGGCCATGTTGCGCACCCGGATAAAACGCCCTGGCATGAGTTCACGCTTTTCAATGGCCCGGCGGGCTTCCGTGATCACCCAGGGGAAATATTGCAGCGCGCTGACTTCCATGGTTACAGCATTCTTTTTATTGATCTTGGTTACGGCTGCTTTGGGGCCCAGCAAGCGCCGGCGGTAATCTTTTAAACTGACAAACCGTTTTTGATCGACCTGGTCCTGGAGCCATTGCAGGTCGGCCACATAGGGTGACTTTTGCTCCCGGAGCCGCTGCAGAAGATGATCCAATTGCCGAGCTTCGTCCGCCTGGCGATTGATCTTTTCCGGACCGCCGTAACGCTTGACGGCTTCCAACAACCCGTTGACCAATGGGTTTTTGGGATCGGCCAGCAGCTGATTGATTTCATCCAAACGATTCCGTGAAAGGGTCAGTTGTTTTCTTAAATCGTTCATATTCTTCCCTCCCTCCATATCGGTTTGCTTTCGTTCTTATCCGGTTCTGATCCACATCTCCCTTCTCACCCTGAATGCCATGACTGAAGCCTACCCCTCCTTTTTCATCAAATCCTTGAACTTCGGCTCTTCGCCTTCCAGCATGCGGTAACAATGCTCCTCAGCCGGGAAAGCTCCTTGGCGGACATCCGCGCAATAGGCCCGCATGGCATTGGTGACCGTCTCGGCCACATTGCAGTACTTCTTTACGAATTTAGGGGTGAAAGCCTGAAACTGGCCGATCAAGTCGGAGACGATCAGCAGTTGGCCGTCGCATCCCGGCCCGGCGCCGATGGAAAGCGCGGGAATGGTCAATTTCTTGGCAATGCAGGCTCCGATTTCAGGCGGAATGGCTTCCAACAGGATCATATGGGCTCCGGCTGCCTGGACGGCCAGCGCGTCTTCCACCACCAGCTTGGCTGCTTCGGCCGTGCGGCCCTGGGCCTTGTGACCCCCCAATTGGCCCGAGCTCTGCGGTGTCAGACCGATATGGCCCATCACCACCATTCCGGCTTCCACTATGGCCTTAATCTGGGGCACAATGTGCACCCCGCCTTCCAGCTTGATGGCGTCGCATTCCGCTTCTTTCAGAAAACGGCCGGCATTTTCAACCGCCTTTTCAAGGGAACTCTGGTAAGACATGAAAGGCATATCGCCGATGACAAACGTGTTGGGCGCGCCGCGCCGTACCGCGTTGGCGTGAAAGATCATCTGGTCCATGACCACCGGGATAGTGCCGCTGTATCCGTAGACGCACATGCCCAGGCTGTCGCCCACCAGCAACATATCCAGGCCGGCTGCTTCCGCGAATTGAGCGGTCGGGAAATCATAGGAGGTCAAAAAAGTGATTTTTTCCGCTTTTTTCTTCATCTCATAAAAATCGTGGATGGTTTTCTTCTTGGCCATTTCAAATCCCTCCTCTTTTAAAATTCTTGGTAACACTTTAGCGTTTTGCAAAAAACAAAAACATACAGCAATCAACCGATCACAAGAAGCTCCTTTTGAAACAGCTACGAGGGTTTCCCTGATACGGGCGGACCGGATTTCTTTTTCAATTGCTTGTCCAGCTCCGCCTTTGGAATTCCCAGGCAATAAAGGATGTGAGAGATCCGGTCCGTGCTGAGGATACCGTCCGTGGCCACACTCCGGTCATCGGGCTTGAAGGCGATGGAGAGACCCACGTTCTTGATAAAGTGAGACCGTGTGGAGCCGTCGCCCACGGCAATGACCTGTTCGGGTTTGAGGTTTTCCACACTCATGATGAAGTCGAGGATCTCGCTCTTCGTCTCATTGGTGATGACCGGTTCTTGCAGCTCCCCGGTGATGAGCCCCTTCTCATCCGCCTTGAGGGAATTGGAAAAAGCATAGTCCACCCCTGCCGCCTCAAAGATCTTCTTCATCAGAAAGCTGAAACCCGAGGACAGGAGCGCAATCTTGAAGCCCATGGTTTTCAAGATCCCGATGAGCTCAAGGGCGCCGGGGTTCAGCTGAAGTTTCTCGCTGAATTTCTCAAGGTCCGCCACAGGCATGCCCCGGAGGATTCGCGCGTTTTCCACCAGGGCCTGCAATCTGTCCTCGCCCCCATTTCTGATTCCCACCTCTCCTTCCTCGGCCTTCACTCTCCCTTCGATTCTCTTCAAGAACTCTTCCAGCGAGGATTCCTGGATCAAAGAGGACTCCACGTCGAACACGACCAGCTTCTTGCTCCGGTTAAAGACATTTTCACTTTGAATGACCACGCTCTGGTTGAGGGTGGTACACAGGTCCTTGAGCTCAAGCTTCATTTTTTCAATCGCTTCGCGGTGAGACATTGCGGAGTCCACGCGCATCCGGCCCGTGTCGATCGCCATCTCCATGGAAAAAAACTTCCCGCGAGCAATCATTTTGCAGCTTTCGATGTTGATGTGGCGTTGGTGGAAGAAAGTGGACACGGCCGCAATGATGCCGGGCTTGTCCTCTCCGAGAATGGTCACCACATGATTCTCCTTTTCTCCGAAATAGGAAATCTGATCTTCCTGGTAGATCCCCAGCACGACTTTTAGGCCGGTCTCCTCTCCGATGCGCGAAAGCGCATCGGTAACGGTCTCCATGGAGATAGGCGATCCTGAAAAATCAATGATCAGAAAAATGGAGAAGAGACCTCTCCGACAGCTTTCCTCCACATCGATGATATTGCCGTTCAGCTCAAATACCTTGGCCGTGATCTTGGAGACCAGGCCCGGAGAATCAAGCCCTATGGCTGAAAGACTGATGATTTTTCCTTTTTCTCCCATGTCTCACTCCTTGAGCGAGGAAGGTTTCTTGTCATAAAAGATAAAAAGCTCTTCTTCGTAGTAACGACCGTTGATCACCTGGCCCGGACCCAACCGCATGATCCCTTTGCCCTTGAGGTATTCAACAAAACGCCGATTAATGATTTCCAGCGGGACCTCTTCTTTGAGCCAGGACGTAGGAATGTTGATGTGGAGAGGCCGGGCAGGGATCAGGTGGCGCGTGGTTTTAGGAGCAAAGAGTCTTTCTTGCCTTGCCGCATTCACCACCATCTCCTTGGTGATTTGAGGGGTCCACAGGATCACCTGTTCCTGTGTCAGACACTCACAGAATTCCCCTTTTTGAGCGTACTGGCATGGAATGTAATCCACCGCAATCCCTTCTTCCACAAACCGGTCCTGGAGTTTTTCGAGAAGGTCATAGGCGCTGACCGCATCACTCACCACGTCCTTGTCAAAAGCAAGGACTCCAAACAGGTCCCCTTGTTGGACCCCGCAACAGGTGCAGTTTTCCGCCATGACTTTTTCCAGAGCGGCCTTGTCCGTGACATACTGAAAACATCCTTTGAACTCTTCTGCGATTTGCTTGAGGAGATCGATCGACTTCACGTTGGCCAGGAGCCGGAACCAATAGCGGAGCCTCGCCTCTTTATGCATATAGTCCATCCGGCAGACAGCAATATACCTGAATTGAAGCCGCTTGAAAACATAGGCGCGGTGATTCCCGTCCAGCACAATATGATTCCGGTCCACGATCACCGGATTCTCCAGGTACGTCGGGCTTCTGAACTCCAGGATCAGGCGATCGGCAATGGGGGAAAGGATCCTCTCGTGAGGGAACAGTGAGCTGATGGGCAAGATTTCCAGCTCTAATCTCAGGCTTTCGCTTTCTATGACGAACATGGCTCAGGAGTTGATGGGCTTCCTATGAAATCATGGCAAACCGGTTCTTTTAGAAAAGGCCTCGCAGCCTGTCGAGGATGTCCCTGTACTCCTCCCCCTTGAAGCAGAATTGGAGATCACAAAAGCGGGCTCTCAGACTTCTGACCTGATCGACGACTCTCGCCTGCTTCACGACCACCTCATAGACGAGCATGGCCAGATCGCGGAAATCGTCCGGTCCCATGCCGAAGCGGGTCATTTCCGACACACCCATGCGCAGGGCTCCGGAAACCGTGAAACCCTCTTCGTCCGGCATGGCCTGATAGTTACAGATGATGTTGTTGTCTTCCAGTCGCTGGGCCACCTCCGGTCCTCGTCCATAGCCCACGTTGACGATGACCTGATGCGTTTCCGTGAAGTCCATAGCAGGATCTCCGGCCACCTCCAGCCCGCACTCCTTCAGCGCCCGGGCAAGGGCTTTGGCATTGGCAAGGACCTTCTTCTGATACTCGTCTTTGAAGGTGTTCATCTCATAAGCCGCTGCCAGCAGCCCCAGGAGAGTGCCCAGGTGATGATTGGATACAGAGCCCGGGAAAGATCTTCTCAGAAGCGCTTCCCAGAGTTCATAACGTTCTTCGTGTTCCAAGAATGGGCTCCCCACAATGCCCCTCTGGGTTCCAAAGAACGTCTTGTGCGTCGAACCCGTCACCAGGTCCGCCCCTTCCTTGAAGGGCTCCTGAAAATGGGGACCCACCAGGCCCAGGACGTGGGCCATGTCGTACAGGATCACGGCATCGATCCTCTGGTCATCCAGGAATCGGCGAATCTCGGCCACAGGCTCTTTGTGGAGCACCATGCTCTTTCCGAAAATGATGAATTCGGGCCTGAATTCGTCGAGCAACTCCAGGGCCGCAGCGACATCAATCTTGTAAGGGTTTTCACGAAGCACCGGGAAGGAAACAACAGCCGGCCTCTCGGTTTTCGGGTCCCTGGCTACGAAGTCCCTCAGCGCTCCCATGGGCTGCGCGCTCAAGTGGCCGCCCTTGCCGATGGTGTTGTTCATGACCTGCCGGATTCGCCGCGGCTCGCTCTTGCGGTCCACACGGTTGATGTAATCCACCATGGCGCTGAAAACAGCCATGTTCGCCATCTGCCCGCTGATGACCCTCGTTTCCACCTCGGCGCATCCCAGGAACCGGCACATCTCGACTTGAAGAGCCCGCTCCACCTCGTCAATGAAATCAGTTCCCTGGTAATAGTATATCTCCGCGTCGTAGAAGGCCTTGGTTTTCTTGTGCTCCGCATAGCGAAAGGCCGGATCCATTACGGACATCAGCCTGACCATGGGCGAAGGGGTCATTTCCGATGGGATGAGGTTGATGCACTGCTGCTGCCGCCAAAGGGTGTTCTGAAGAGTTTTTTCCAGAAGAGTCCTGATCTTGTATGGTGCCTCGCCTGAAGGCACGGCCTTGCTTTCCAGGGCATGATCCCAGAGGATCGGCCGGGCATAAGGCGGGGCTTCACTCCTCAGGTGATAGGACACCACCACACCCTCCACCTGTTTCCCACGAATTTCGATCGTCACCTTGTCGCCCTCCAGAACATCACAGTCCATGCAGGCGAGGCAAATCGAACGGAGTTGTCTCTGATCCGTTCGGACCGAACTCAGCCCCTCCCCTTCGACGGCCCAGTAAGGCACCATGGTTCCGCTCGTGACAAAGCCGACCGACTTTCCTTCCTTGAATACTCCTGATCCACTGCGGGCAACCCCTCGTCCTGCGACAGCCACGGGCTGGATGATTCGGGGTAAAATGCTCCTCATGGAGTAGTCCCGCTTCATGATTCGCCCCAGCGCTTCAAATTGCCTGGCCAGAGCGTCGCGGCCTGTGAATTCGCCTTTGGCCGGAGAAAAGCTCACGCCGATACGGGCAAAGGGAAAGGTGAACAAAGGCATGTCCTTGCCATCGAGATCCTGACCCAGTTCATGGCCGTAGAGAGGAAGCCCGGCTTCCAGCCGAAGCGTATCCCTCGCCCCTAGGCCCACGGGAGCGGCTCCTTTGGCCAGCAACAGATCCCACACCCTTTCCGCATCGTCCTTTTTCAGAAAGAGTTCGAAGCACAGAGGCTCCCCCGTATACCCTGTGCGAGCGATCCGGACTTCCGCTCCGGAAATTCCAGCCACGCTGACGGCGTTTCGCATGGGTTCCGGAAGCGAGCCCGAATCAACCATGCCCTCCAGAATTTTCCGGGATTCCGGTCCCTGCAGCGAGAGCATGGCGATCTCCGGGGTGCAATTGATCAACTCCGCGTCCGGAAAGCCTTGAAGCGCTCTTTGCAGGTGGTCCCAGTCCTTCTCCGAGTTCGCTGCGTTCACCACCAGCAGGTATTCGTCATGGGAAAAGCGATAAAGAAAAGCGTCATCCACCGTGCCGCCCGTTTCATTGGGAATCAGCGTGTACTGGGCTCCGACCATCCTCATGTCGAGAGCACCGGCATTGTTGGTCAGAACGTGGTTCAGGAATCGCACTGTCCCTTCCCCTTTGACGATAAACCGCCCCATGTGGGAGACGTCGAAAAGCCCTGCCCCTTTTCGTGTCCTAAGATGCTCGTCCACAATCCCCGCAGGGTAGAAAAGAGGCATTTCCCAGCCCCCGAATTCTACGATCTTGGCTCCGAGGGCCACATGTCGATCATAAAGCACCGTTCGTTTGAGATCGCTCATGGGTTCTCCTTTCTTTATCTTTTGTCTGTCTGGAAGTTCTTTGTGACGTATCGCATTTGGGTCCTAATCGAAAACATGGTCCTTTGGGCAAGGTCAGAGACAGTTGGCTCTATCTTAAGAATTGCGCGATTTTAAATCCGAAGCACGAAATCCGAAATACGAAACAATACTCAATGATCAAAATTCGAATGCTCCAAACAATAGGCCCATTTGACTTGTTCCGTTTTGGTCATTGGGGCATTGGATATTTGAATTTGTTTCGAGTTTCGATATTCGAATTTCGGATTTTCCTCATGCGGATTCATCATCGTATCCCTTTCAGGGTTATTGCAAAGCCACCGCCTTAGGGTCCGAATCTCTGTTCATCCATGAATCGGTCTTCCCAAGGCTTTCAGGGAGACTTCCGACATGATTTCAGCCAGCGTCGGATGGGCATGGATCGTATCCGCGAGTTCCTGGATGGTACAACCCAGTTGGACTGCCAGAGCCCCCTCTGCAATCAGGTCGCTGGCACACGGTCCCACCAGGTGGACACCCAAAATTCTTCCACTTCCGGTATCGAAGATAATCTTCGCAATTCCGCCGATCTCACCGATCACATGGGGCTTTGCAATGTTTCTGAAAAGAACACTCTCCGCCTTGACCTGAAATCCCCCTTCTCTTGCCTGGCTCTCCGTGAGCCCCACATTGGAGATCTCCGGCATGGTGAAGATGACGTTTGGGACGGCATCATAGCCCATCCTGGCTGTCCCCCCTGCCGCGTTTTCTGCTGCAACCATGCCCTCTCTGGACGCCACGTGGGCGAGCATCACTTTGGAGGGTCCAAGCACGTCGCCGATCGCGTACATGTGAGGGACATTTGTCTTCATGGTCTCATCCGCAACGACCCAACCGTTATTGTCCACCTTTACACCGATTCTTTCAAGGCCCACTCCTGCCGTGTCAGGCTTCCGGCCGATGCAAAGGAGCACCTTCTCCACGTCCAGGAATGCCGGCCGCCTAATCTTGTCTGACGGTCTTTCCACAAAGGGAGAAGCACCGAGAGTGACGTGAAGACCCTCGCCCTTGTCTTCCACCCTTTCTACGGTACTCTCCAGAATGACGGAGATCTTTCGCTTTGCCATTTCTCTTTGAATCACTTTGGAGCAGTCTTCGTCGACAAAAGGAAGAGGGATGAGGCGAGACTTCGCCTCGATCACGGTGACCTGCGATCCGAAGGCTGAGAAAATGAAGGCAAATTCACAACCGATGACGCCTCCCCCCACAATCAGCAGGGACTGAGGGACCGTCTGAACTTCCAGCGCATCATTGCTCGAAAGAACTCTCTTGCCGTCAACGTGGAGGCCTGGGATATCTAGAGGCGCTGATCCAAGGGCCAGGATCAAATGCTCCCAAGGGATTTCCCAAGCCTCTTCGTCATGTCCTCTCACCGTGACCCGGTCTGGACCGGTAATCGTCCCGATCCCCTGGATATACTGGATACGGTTCTGTTTCAGAATATCCACAATTCCCCTGGCCTGGTTCTCGATGACTTTTTCCTTCTTCGCCATGAGGGCTCTCAGGTCAAGAGAAATCTCGCCGCTCAGGGCAAGACCGTATTCACGGCCCCTGCGAACGCGATCGAGCAGTTCGGCCGAGGTTCTGAAAACTTTGGAAGGAACACAGCCCCAGTTAAGGCATGTCCCTCCCACACGTTCCTTTTCAATGAGGGTCACTTCAGTTCCCAACTGTGCCGCCCTTATTGCGGCCACATAACCTCCGGGACCTGCGCCGATCACAACAAGTTTTGATCCCATCTCTTCAACCTCAAACCAAACATGGTTTTTTCTAGCACGACAATCTTACCTTTTCAAGCTATTTTTGACATTTTTCTGATGATATCAGACGAAATAAACAAAAATATTGACATAATATTCAATTTTATTGTATCTAATAGCCATGAAGATCGACGCCACAAACCTTGCCGTCATCAAGCAACTTCGGGATGGAAGGAAATCCTTCAAAGCCATTGCTGAGGAGCTCTCTGTTTCTGAAAACACGATCAGAGCTCGCGTCAGCAAGCTGGTCGAGGAAGGAGTCCTGGAGATTTCAGGGGTTGTGGATCCCGAGTCTCTTCCAGGGCACGGAGTTGTCATGGTGGGAGTGAAACTCCAGAGCATGGACCTGATCAAGAAGGGGGAGGAATTCAGCAAACTCAGGGGGGTGGTCTCGGTCAGCGTTGTCACGGGTCGATTTGATCTCATCCTCTTGGTCCTTTTGAAGGAAGGTTTCGGCCTTCTGGAGTTTTATACCGAAGAGGTTGCTAAAATAAAAGGGGTCCAGTCGGTGGAGACTTTTGTCATTTACAAGTCTTATCATCTAAAAGTACCCTACATCTTATAAACCCGTTGATGCTTCAAGGAGGAACCACTGTGAAAGAGATAGGCGAACTCCAGTTTCCTGATGATTTTCTCTACGCCACCGATCATGAGTGGGCCAAGCCCGAAGGGGACAAGGTCCGAGTGGGCATCAGCGACTATGCCCAGGATCAGCTCGGAGACATTGTCTTTGTTGAGTTACCGCAGATCGGCAGCCGACTGGCCAAGGGAGAGCAGTTCGGCACGGTGGAATCCGTTAAAGCCGTATCTGAACTGTACATCCCCTTGGGAGGAGAAGTCCTCTCCGTCAACAAGGCGCTTGAAGAATCTCCTGAGCTCGTCAACAGGGAGTCTTATGGGTCGGGCTGGATGATTGAAATCAAACCGAGTGATCCGGCCGAACTCAAAGGGCTCCTCGCCAAGGATGACTATCTCGGACTGTTGAAAGGGTTGAACCAATGAGATACCTGCCTCACACGGATGAAGAGATTGCCTCCATGCTCAGCGTGGTCGGCGCTAAGAGCCTCAATGATCTCTTTTCTACGGTACCTCCGGATTGCCGCCGAACTCGGGACATGAACCTTCCTGAACCCCTGACCGAGTGGGACCTGAACCGCATGATGGGAGGACTATCGAGCACGGTCGCTGCTCCACCGGAGTACAAGGTCTACACCGGCGCAGGGAGTTATGAGCACCACATCCCGCAGGTGGTCCACTATCTCCTTAGCCGCTCCGAGTTTGTTACCTCTTACACTCCGTATCAGCCCGAGATGAGTCAAGGCACCCTTCAGGCGATTTACGAGTATCAGACTCTGTCCGCCAGGCTTCTCGGTATGGAGGTATCGAACGCCTCGATGTACGATGGAGCCTCTGCTCTTGCAGAGGCCATTCTCATGGCGATCCGCATCACCCGGAAGCGCAGGGTCGCTGTGTCACGCCTGATTCATCCTCACTTCCGAAGAGTGGTGCAGACCTATCTTGCGCCCTCGGAATACGAGATCGTTGAACTCCCTTTTCTTCCTGACGGGAGAACCGATCTGTCCTCGCTCCAGAACCTGGGTGACCTGGCCGCTTTGGCGGTCCAGTCCCCGAATTTTTTCGGAGTGATCGAAGACCTCAAAGACCTGGGCAACAGGGCTCACGGTCAAGGGGCTCTCCTCATCGCAACCTTCACAGAGCCTCTGGCTTATGGGATCTTGAAGAGTCCCGGAAGTCTTGGTGCAGACATCGCTTCCGGTGAAGGCCAGAGTCTCGGCATCTCTCAGTCCTTTGGTGGACCGGGCCTCGGCATGTTCGCAACCAGAATGAACTACGTGAGAAACATGCCCGGCCGACTGGTCGGAAAAACGGTTGATGTGGAGGGACGGCAGGGATTCGTCCTGACCCTGGCTACTCGTGAGCAACACATCCGGAGGGAAAAGGCCACATCGAATATTTGCACCAATAACAGCCTTTGCGCCGTGGCGGCGACCATGTACCTGGCCTGTCTCGGTGCTTCAGGAATCCGTGACCTCGCTCAGCTCAACCATGACAAGGCCGAATACTTGAAAAAGCAATTGAGAAGTGCGGGATGCAAGATCTCCTTTGGATCGCCCACCTTCAATGAATTCGTGGTTGAGACCCCGCCGGCCTTCGAGAGAAATTATGGCGCCTCCTTGCAAAGAAAATCGTGGCCGGTCTTTCTTTGGAGACCTACTACCCCGAACTCAAGAATCATTATCTCTTCTGTGTCACAGAAACAAAGTCAAGAGATGACATGGACCGTCTCGTGAAGGAGATTGTTTCATGAAAGACGTTCTAGGTACGACCGGGCTCATCCTCAATGAGCCTCTTCTCTGGGAAAAAGGCAAGCCCGGAAGGCGCGGTTTCTCTCTTCCCTCGCGCGATGTGGAGCTCTCCCCTCTGGAAGAGGGCCTCACGGCCCCTGGCCCGGATTTTCCGGATCTCAGCGAAGTGGATGTGGTTCGCCACTTCACCAGGCTCTCCACCTGGAACTTCGGTGTGGACACGGGCACCTATCCCCTGGGCTCCTGCACAATGAAGTACAATCCTAAGATCAATGACAAGCAGGCCGCTTTGCCGGGGTTTGCCTCTGCCCATCCTCTTCTTCCCCAAGAACTCTCCCAGGGGCTTCTCAGGCTCATGTTCGAGCTCGAGCGCTTTCTGGCCGAGATCACCGGCATGGATGCCGTGTCCCTTCAGCCGTCTGCCGGAGCGCAGGGGGAACTCACCGGAATGCTCCTCATTCATGCATACCACAAGAGCAGGGGCAGGAAGCCGTCCAAGATCCTTGTGCCCGACACAGCACACGGGACAAACCCTGCGAGTGCTGCCCTCTGCGGTTATCGACCCACAGCGGTGGCATCAAACGACCGCGGAATTCTCTCGGTTGAAAGCGTCGCCAAAGGGATGGACGAGGACACGGCAGGAATCATGATCACCAATCCCAACACCCTCGGGCTTTTTGAAGAAAACCTCAAAGAGATTGCAGACCTCGTCCACGCTAAAGGCGGTCTTGTATACGGGGATGGGGCAAACATGAACGCTGTTCTGGGTATTATGGATATGGGCTGCACCGGGCTGGACGTGCTTCATCTCAATCTCCACAAAACTTTTTCCACGCCTCACGGAGGAGGCGGTCCAGGAGCCGGTCCTGTGTGTGTTAAGAAGCACCTTGAGCCTTTTCTTCCTGTGCCCCGTGTGATGGAAAAAGAGGGGAAATATGCTCTTTCCGATAACTTCCCGCAAACCATCGGCAAGCTCCACGCTTTTTACGGGAACGTGGGGGTGATGATCCGTGCTTACAGCTATATCCGGACCATGGGAGCTGCGAACCTCAAGAAAGCAAGCCAGCTCGCTGTCCTGAATGCAAATTACATCAAGGAAAGGCTCAAGACAACCTTCCACCTCCCCTATGACAGACCCTGCATGCACGAGTGCGTTTTCACGGACAAGAACCAGGCAAGCTACAAAGTCATGACCGTGGACATAGCCAAGCGTCTCATGGACTACGGTTTTCATCCACCCACCATCTACTTTCCTTTGGTGGTCAGCGGCGCCCTCATGATCGAGCCGACGGAAACAGAGTCCAAAGACGATCTGGATCGGCTCATCGGTGCCCTTCAGGCGATTGCGGAGGAAGCGAAGAGCAACCCTGAACTGCTCCATCAGGCGCCGACCAGGTGCAAAATGAGAAGGCTGGATGAAGTCGCGGCAGCGAGAAAACCCTGCCTGGCAGGGTAAGTATGCAGTATGCAGTAGACAGTAAGCAGTGGGAGTGATGAGGATGATTTTTTTCTTGGGTATTCGGTTCAGTGCCTACTGCCTACTGTTTACTGTCTACTGATTGGTGAACGCGCTGGATAACGACGACGATGATGACCTCCCCAAAAGAATGGTTGCTGCTGGATCTCGGACTGACCGATTACAAGGACGCATGGGACTTGCAGCTCAGGCTTATCGAGGCCCGGAAAGATCGGATTCTGAAAAAGGATGTCGTTCTTTGCCTGGAGCATGCCCCCGTGTTCACTCTCGGCAGGAGAGGCGGGCGGACCAACTTGAAAGTCCCCGAAGAGTTCCTCGCCTCTCGCAGCATTCCAATCCTCCACGTGGAGCGAGGCGGCGATATTACCTACCACGGCCCTGGACAACTTGTCATCTATCCTATTGTGGATGTGAAAGAGGCAGAATGGAGCGTTGTGGACTTTGTCGAGGCCCTCGAGGAAATCATGATTCGAACGGTTGGAGATTGGGGAATCATGGCTGAGCGGAATTCCCTGAATCGGGGCGCCTGGGTCGGGATGTCGAAGATCGGGAGTGTGGGAACTGCAGTCCGCCGATCGGTCAGCTTCCATGGCCTCGCCCTGAACGTGAACACGGATCTTGAACCTTTTACCTGGATCCATCCCTGCGGTCTTCAAGGTGTCGCCGTGACCTCCATGAAGAAGATCCTGGGTCGAGAAATTCCCATGGTCGAACTAAAAGAAAAAGCGGCTTTGCACCTACAAGAGGTTTTCGGGGTAGGACTTGAAAGGTGTTCCTTGGAGCAGATTGAGCATTTATTGATTCATCTCAATGAGGCAACGCATCAAAGGGCCGTATGAAACAAAAGCTTGAAGAAAAGCAAAGGCTCGCCAAGCCTCCGTGGCTCAAGAGGAGAATACCGAGCGGTGCGACGTATCAGGAGATACGCAGGCTTCTCCAAACGACCCATCTTCACACGGTCTGCCAGGAAGCCTGCTGTCCCAATCTGGGAGAATGCTTCTCTCAGGGCACAGCGACTTTCCTCATTCTGGGCGACCGGTGTACGCGCCATTGCCGTTTCTGCGCAGTGGCGCATGGGCCGGTAGACCCCCCTGATCCGGAAGAGCCCTCCCGTGTTGCAGAAGCCGTTCAGACCATGAAGCTCCGGTATGTGGTGGTGACCTCTGTCACGCGGGATGATCTGCCGGACGGAGGCGCCTCTCTGTTTGCGGAAACCATTCAAGAAATCCGCGAAAAGAGGCCGGAGACCAGGGTGGAGGTTCTGATTCCGGACTTTCGTGGAGATCTTCAATCTCTCAAAACCGTTCTGGAGGCCCGGCCTAATGTCCTGAATCACAATGTGGAAACCGTTCCTCGTCTCTACGCTTCGGTGAGACCGGAAGCCGTTTATCAGCGCTCCATCGATCTTCTGAAAAACGCGCATCAGGTGGATCCGTCGGTACTCACCAAGTCAGGGCTCATGCTCGGCCTGGGAGAGCGACCGGAGGAGGTCCAGCAAGTTCTGAAGGATCTTCTTGAGGCGGGTTGCCGCATCCTCACCCTGGGCCAGTATCTCCAGCCCTCCTCTGAACATCTCCCGGTGGAGCGTTTTCTTCCCCCTGAGGAGTTTGAGGAATGGCGCAAGAAAGCCCTGGAAATGGGTTTCCGGGAAGTCGCGAGCGGACCCTTTGTCCGAAGCTCCTATCATGCCCAGGAAATTTTTGAAGGGAGAGAAAGAAAAGATCCCTGAAGGAACTTCGGGGACACAGCGTGTAAACAGAGGAAACGGAGAAACCACTGAAAGGAGAACTCTGTGATGGAGACCAAAGAAATGCCTGAAAAAGGCTACAAGATGATCGCTAGAGTAGTCAGCCAGAAAGGGACCTGCGGCTTTGGATACAAAGTGGGAGACGAGGTCGTGTTTGATGGAGAAACGATTCAGGGAAGAATCTGTCTCAGCGCCCTCTACAGCTTCATTCCAAAGGTCTATGCCATGAGGTACGGCGCTACATTTCCGTGGCTCAAAGAGAACAAAGATGTGGCTAACCACGCCTGTCCCGACGCCGCTAACCCGGTCGTGTTCGAGATCTGCCGCGTCCTCGAGTAGAAATGAGGTCCCGGGACCCTGCGCTAGAAGGCGTGCTCTAATTTAGGCCGCATTTGCTGTAGGCGCCGCATATCGATCACCACCGGGAAAGTCCGGCCCGTAGGCAAAGAGCGGCCGCAAATAAAGGTGTATCGTTTGGACAGGTCGGGGACGCGACCGTTCAAAAGCAGTTTGAGCATCTCCTTGGGTGCCCAGTCTGAGTCTGTGGAGAGGGTCCCGAACTCATCCGAGTAACGCTGCGGTGCGCAAGTCTGATCAATCGTCGGCCTGATGATGAATACCGTTGCTCTATCAAGAAGCGCAAGCTTCTTGGCTCCTTCCTCCACCAGGGCCAACTCCTCCTGTTGAGGGAGAGCGAACAAGGTGTAGGCCTGAACGCGGGCAAGGGGAACTCCCACCAGAAATACCAACGCCAACACGGCCGGCACAACCCATTCCCGGTATTTGGGTAGATGGGAAGCAAGGGTCTGCAGCCCCAGGACAAAGAAGACAAGGATGACCCCGGTCAGCGCATAGATGGTCCTGTAAGTAGACCAGCGCTGCATGGAGACGAGATTCGCAGTGAAAGCACCCATGAGAAGGGCGGACAACGCCACCGCCCAGAAGAGCCCTTCTCGCCACCCTCCGCTTCTCCACCGGCCCCATCCACCGACCAGGATGATCCCTCCTGTGATCACCGCCGTCATGATGTAAGCGATGGCCATGCCTTTCTCCGCATTATTGAGAACGATGAGAGCAAGGGCGTTGCGCAAAGGTCCTGCAATGAACCAATGGAGCTTACCAAGAGGGTCGCTCTCAAGCACCACCAGGCTCGACTGCTTGAAAACATCCGCGGCGTACAAGAGCTGCATGATCCCGTATGAGGCGGCAAGGGCGACGCCCATGGTGAGAAAGTGTTTGATGAGGCAGCGGGCCCTCCATCTCAGGGTTTGGTCCTGATAGGCCACGAGCCCTGCTGCCACAAGGACAAAGTAGAAGAACACGTGAGGCTGATAAATCAGGATGCCTGCGACCAGAAGGGACACGGCAGCAGTGGTCCGAAGAGCCCCTGCCCTTTGGCCGACAAGGAAGGCGGCAATGCTGCAAAGGGCTCCCACCAAATGGGGCCAGCAGATGGCCCAGGAGACCATCACCTGGGCAGCCGGCAACACAGCCATCAAGCCCCCAAGAAAGGCGCTCGCCCATGGAGGCCATTTGAGGTTGAGCAAGGCCAAGAAGAGCAAGGCCGACAGGGCTCCGACGCACAACGCTGAGGCCACGCGGCCCTTCCACAGATCATCAATCCCTTCCACCCGTTCAAAGAAAACCTGGAGCATGACGCCGTAGAGAGGCCGGGCAAAGGTCCCGACATGCCGGATCACCTTCCCCTGTTCTTCATGAACCTCTCTCAGGATGGCATAGTCGTCGCGGAAGCCGAAACGGGCGAAGAGGGTGTTAGAGTAGATGACCAGGGGAAGCAACAAAAGAGCTAAGGCCACAAGCCAACGGGTTCGCCTGCTCCATGTCGTATGGCCAGAGAAGAAAGTCAAGCCGGATACTCCGACGAACGATGGACCCTGTCACTTCTTGTCATCGCAGCCAAGTAAATAAGAACCCTCACCATCCTCGGGATGAAAGGGAACCCGAGTAGCATAAAGCAAAGCCGGTCACCCCACGTGAACCGGCTCAAAATACCTTAGAGAGGGAAACCGTTGCCTGAACTTATGTCTAATGTAATCGAAATCAGCGTGAGTGTCAAGAGGGGACGATGAGGGGGTTCACCGGACGATGCACTTCTTTACCCAGGTTTCCGCTATGGATTTCAGCTGCATCATTTCCTCCTGGTCATACCCTGCTTTCCTGTTTTCAAAAAAATCAGGTTGGAGGACTCTCGCCTGACTGAAATTCTGAAGAACATATAGAAAGGACCCCTGAATCAAGCGAGCGATCGTCTCCACAGCTCCTGCATCCACAATGGGTCGGACACAGGTTGTCCGGAATTCGTAAGGGATGCCCGATGCCATGATCAACTTGATGCTCGACCGGATGCAATCCGGGTCGATTCCCCTTTTCATGAACAAGGGGTAAAGGGAAGGATCTGTCTTGATATCCATCGCGATGTAGTCCACAAGCCTTTTTTCGATGAGATCCCGGATCATGTGGGGGTGGCTCCCGTTGGTGTCCACCTTCACGGCATAGCCCGCTTTCTTAATGCGGCTTACAAAAGCGGGGAGGTCGTTTTGCAGAGTAGGCTCACCCCCGGAGATGACGACTCCGTCAAGAAAGCCCTGGCGCTCCCTGACAAAATCAAGAAAACTGTTCTCGTCCAGGAAGGCATTGCCTGGGTGTTGGACGAGGTCCGGATTGTGACAGTAGGGGCAACGGAAATTGCATCCTGAAACAAAACAGACGCAGCTCACTTTGCCGGGGAAGTCAATAAGAGAGGTCTTCTGTAAGCCGCCGATAATCATAACCCTTGTTCACATCAGACAGGGTTTTGAGTTTAGAACAGTGATCTGTGTGCTATTTGAAGAGAATGAGTAAATCCGAAATCCGAAGCACGAAATCCGAAACAATATCCAATAACCCAAATTCAAATGAGCAAAACGTGGGATGCTGGGTTTCTGTTTTGAGCATTGGAGCATTTGTGTTTTGAATTTGTTTCGAAATTCGGATTTCGGGATTCGAATTTAGTGGCAACCATAGGCCTGCTTTGGGGATTCTTTGTTAACCCACCTTCAACTGGAGGTATTCCGGCTCTTGTTCGTGAATGGAAGGGAATTGGTCTTCTTCCAGTGAATAGTCTGAGCCTCCGGTTACGGCAAAGGGCTTTCTCAAGTCGAATTCCGCACGCTTCCCTTCATTCCACTGTTTCACGGGCCGCAAGTAACCCACAATCCTAGCATAGACTTCCGTCTCACTGTTGCACACAGAGCATCTCTCCTGGTTCCCGTTCAAGTATCCATGGGAAGGGCAGACGCTGAAGACAGGGGAAAGGGTGAAATAAGGGATGCGGAAACGACCGACGATCTTCTTCACCAGCCCTTTTACGGCCTGCACATCACTGACCTGTTCGCCGAGGTAGGCGTGAAAAACCGTGCCCCCTGTGTACTTGGTCTGCAGTTCATCCTGGAGCAGCAGAGCTTCGAAGATATCATCCGTATAGTTCACCGGAAGTTGGGTGGAGTTGGTGTAGAATGGAGCCGCCCCCTGTTGATATTCGCGCTCGTTGGCGCAGAGGATCTCGGGAAACTCCTGTTTGTCGAGCATGGCGAGTCTGAAGGAAGTTCCTTCAGCGGGCGTCGCTTCCAGGTTGTAGAGATCCCCTGTGTCCTCCTGGATCTCTGAAAGGAGCTGACGAATGAACTCCATGACCCTGAGGGCGAAGGCCATACCCCTTTCGCTTGCGATACCCGTGCCCAGGAAATTCGCACAGGCCTCGTTCATTCCAATGATGCCGATGGTTGAGAAATGGTTTGTCCAGTAGGAGCCCGTGTTCTCTCTGACTTCCTTCAGATAATACTTCGAGTAGGGGTACAGGTTGTTTTCAGTGAACCGTTCAATGACCTTCCGTTTGATCCCCAGGCTCTCCGCTGCAGAACGGATCATCTCCTTCAGCCTGTCAAAGAAATTCTTTTCATCGGGCGCTAGAAATCCGATTCTGGGAAGATTAATGGTGACCACGCCAATGGAGCCTGTCAGAGGATTGGCTCCGAAAAGGCCTCCTCCCCTTTTCAGCAGTTCTCTCGTGTCCAACCGGAGACGGCAGCACATGGATCGGGCGTCTTCAGGAGACATGTCGGAGTTGACGAAGTTGCAAAAATAGGGAATTCCGTATTTCCCGGTCATTCTCCAAAGCATTTCAAGATTCGGGCTGTCCCAGTCAAAGTCGCGTGAAAGGTTGTAAGTGGGTATGGGAAAGGTGAACACACGACCTCCGGCATCCCCCTCGGTCATCACCTCTGCAAAGGCTCTGTTGATCTGATCCATCTCAAACTGAAACTCACCGTAACTCTCTTTCTGTTCCCTGCCGCCCATAAGGACATACTGGCTTCTGAGGGAGGCGGGCGCTTGGAGATCCAGGGTGATATTCGTAAAAGGGGTCTGAAAACCCACCCGGGTAGGGATGTTGATGTTGAAGACGAACTCCTGCAACGCCTGCTTGACTTCTCTGTACTCCAAGCCATCGTACCGAACAAAGGGAGCCAGAAGCGTATCAAAGTTGGAAAGGGCCTGTGCGCCTGCCGCTTCACCTTGAAGGGTGTAGAAGAAATTGACGATCTGGCCCAGGGCTGAACGCAAGTGCTTGGGCGGAGAGCTTTCCACTTTTCCCTCCACACCCCTGAACCCCCGCCTGAGCAAATCCTTGAGATCCCATCCCACGCAGTAGACGGAAAGCATGCTCAGATCGTGGATATGGAAATCCCCTCTCTTTTGAGCATCCCTGATCTGAGGAGGATAAATGCGGTTCAGCCAGTACTCAGAGGTGACATCCGAGGAGATGTAATTATTCAGCCCCTGAAGGGAATAGGACATGTTACTGTTTTCTTTAATTTTCCAGTCGCTTTTCTGGATGTAATTTTCGACCATGTCCACGTTGGCTTTGGCCAGGATCGCTCTGATTTGAGCATGCTGTTCCCGGTAAAGAATGTAGGCTTTTGCTGTCTTGTAATAGGGCGAGTCCAGGAGAACCCTTTCCACAATATCCTGGATCTCTTCGACCTCTGGGTTGGGTCCGAGACGCATTTGATGGGCTAGAGTCAGCACACGGAGGGTAAGTTTTTTTGCCTCCCGCTCGCTGAATTCCCCTGTGGCCTTCCCTGCTTTCGCAATGGCTGAGGTGATTTTCGAAGCCTCAAATGGCACAATCCTTCCGTCCCGCTTCTTGATGTTCTCGAACATGGATTCACCCTTGGTGGACTTTCTGAAGTTTTTTGAAAACGAAAGGGCACACGACGCGCCCTTGTTTTAAAAGCCTAAGAACCGGAATACATCAGCCCGTTTGAAGATGTATATAGATATCACAATATATTGGGCAGTGTCAAGGCGGAACTTCAATATGTTGTGGAAATTCCACCCTTCCTCTTTCCTGTAGGAGCAAGCTCCTGCTTACGACAACATCGCGACCGGGAGGTCGCTCCTACGAGGGGAGGGCGATTCGGGTAAGTGCTCGAATTCAATAACCCCGGTCAGGGTCCGGGGGTTCTTCCCCGGTCATCCTCTGAATGATATTTTTTCCGGATGTATTCCTTCAATTCTTTCCGAATCATAAGGTAACCGGCAACCACAAACACCAAGCCTGCAATAAAAACCAGGTGGTCCTTGTTCATCATGCCGTAGCCCACTCCCAGAATTCCGAAGAGGCAAACAGCGAGGATTACGGAAAAAGATCTGGCAAGTGTAACCGGTAATATCGGCGCTGAAGTGCTTTCCACACACTGTGTTGTTCTTCTCATGGAACTGGCTTCACGTTCTGCTTTGGAGGGTCTTCTGCCGGAGGGCAAAATGAGCAACTCATTGCATCGGTAGAAGGCTTCCTGAAAAAAGTCAGGTGGAAAAAAGCGGTGAGGGAGTGATCTGGTCTCCGCACCGGATCATTCCTCCTTCAAGGACTCTGGCGAAGACGCCTTCACGAGGCATAATGCAATCTCCTGCCTGATAATAGATGGCGCATTTCTTGTGACATTCTTTCCCGATCTTCGTGATTTCAACCACCACATGGTCACCGAACTGAAAGCGACTGCCCAGCGGAACACTCTTCCAGTCAATGCCCTCGGTTGCAATGTTTTCAGCAAAGTCCCCAAAAGTGACATTCAGACCCCGGGCCCGACACTCCTCTATTCTTTCTACAGCAAGCAAACTGACCTGTCTTTCCCATGGCCCTGCGTGAGCGTCACCGATGACTCCGTGATTGACGCATAATTCCGCTGATTGGACCTGGGTCTTCCGGGTTCCCTTCTTGTTGCTTATGGCAATGGACAAGATTTTCATCAATTCCCCGCATGCTATTTCATTGACTCTTGGGCTCATTGACCTGGTCTATTCTTGATGACCACGCACAAACTCGCGTTCACCCTTCGATACCTCAGGGCGAACGCTTGAGTGTTAGATCAGGTATCTGATTTTTTTCCGTTCGTGGTGAGGTATCGAACCATGAACGGAAGAGTTATCTCCGGTTTCTTAAGGACCTATCATTTTTTCTTTATTCTTGATCAAATCGGAGAGGGTCACACTGTTCAACTTTTCAAATATGACCTCGGCTGTCTCGATCCACAACGTTCGTGTCAAGCAGGACTGAGCTCGGTCACAGACCTCTGGATTTGTAGCACATTGAGCGATGCTCTCTCCACCCTCAAGAAGAGCGACGATTTCACCGACTGTTATCTCTTCCGGAGACCTGGCCAGCCTATACCCTCCCCCGGCACCTCGTGCACTCACTAGATAATTGGCTTTTTTGAGGGGTATGACAATTTGCTCAAGGTATTTCAGGGAAATCCCCTGACGCTTGGACACATCCTTCAGCTGAACGAACTTCTCAGAGCCGTGTTCCGCCAAGTCAAGCAGCAACCTCGTTCCATAACGGCTTCTCGTAGAGAGCTTCATCGAGTTCGATCTCCTATGCCAAGCAGGTCAATACAGGAATGCTGAATTTCATACTAAACGGCTATAATTTAAATGGTTCCCTCCTGTTGTCAAGTCCTGAATCTGCCGAACCACCGCTTAGTTAGATCGGAAGGTCCTTGCCTATGGGCTCAAGATACTCCTTTACTCGGGGGGTTTTGACTCTTGTTCTGATCTTTTCCTGTTTTCTTATTCCTATCTCTTTACTAGGAGCAATTAGTGATTAGGTTCTAGCCAATTCAAAAAGAGGAGGTGTTTGCAATGTATTCCAAGACCGTGATGGATCATTTCCGGAGTCCAAGAAATGTGGGGGTCATTCAGGAGGCGGATGGTAAGGGTGAGGTTGGAAACCCTCTATGTGGCGATATGATGACGATCTATCTTAAGGTGAAAGAGGATCGTATCGACGATATAAAATTTCAGACCTTCGGATGCGGAGCAGCCATCGCCGTATCCAGCATGCTCACGGAATTGGCAAAAGGCAAGAGCCTGGATGACGCCAAAAAGATCACCAATAAAGACGTAGCCGAGGCCCTCGAAGGCCTTCCCAAGAACAAGCTTCATTGCTCTAATTTGGGTGCAGATGCTCTCCAGTTGGCCATCAAGAATTACGAAGCAAAGAAATCAGGCGAGCCTGAGCAAGAACCCTTAAGGAAGGAACTGCATATGCATAAGGCTGGGGAAGCATGCTACTGTCCCTATTGCGACACTCAACTTCCGGAAGGGGAGAATACCTGCCCCAATTGCCAACTGAGCGTGGTTGAAAAGCACTGATGAACTTTACAAGGGAGGAAAATCTTCATGGACATTGTTAATCTCGATCATCTTTCAGCAAATCCTCTCCTGCCTGAAGTTCAGGAGGCCATGATTAATGCCATCAGGACGGACTTCGGTAACCCCTCCAGTCAACACAAGTTGGGAGACAAAGCATCCGAAGCCCTTGATAAAGCACGCGAGTCTGTGGCCCGGCTGGTCAACTCCGGAAGCCCCAAAGAGGTCGTTTTTACCTCAGGGGGCACGGAGTCGGTAAATCTTGCTGTTAAAGGGGTAGCCTGGGCCAAAGCAGAAAAAGGGAAGCACATTGTCACATCAAACATTGAGCATAACGCCGTCCTCAGGAGTTTGCGACGTCTGAAAATGATGGATTATAAGGTCTCCTCTGTCCCCGTTGACATCCATGGTCGCGTGAACCCTGGAGATGTGGCAAAGGCGATTAAAGAGGACACGGTTCTCGTTTCCATCATGCACAGCAACAACGAAATCGGATCGATTCAGCCTATTGAGGAAATTGCTAAGATCACCCGAGAGAAAAATGTGGTGTTTCATGTGGATGCCGTGGATTCCGTTGGCTTGGTTCCTGTTGATGTTGAGAAACTGGGGGTTGATCTCCTCAGCTTCGCCTCGAATACCTTCTACGGTCCGACAGGCGTGGGCGGTTTGTATGTTCGACGGGGGACCCACATCTGGCCTCTTCTGGATGGAGGTGTCCAGGAAAACAACCGGAGGGCAGGCACAGAGAACTTGATAGGGATTATCGGTATGGGCGTGGCCGCCGAGCTTGCGGCCAGGGACATGAACTCCAGAATGTCCAAAATGAAGAAGCTAAAGGATTTGCTTCTGAGAGAACTCCCCAATCATATAGACGAGTACATCCTCAACGGCCACCCCGAGCTCAGTCTTCCCAATCTCGTTTCTGTATCGATCAAGTACATTGAAGGGGAGAGCCTCGTCCTCATGTTAGATGACGAAAACATCGCTGTCTCTACACGATCGGCCTGTGCTGCCGGGGCTCTTCAGGCATCTCATGTTCTTCTGTCTATCGGCCGCGAATTTGCCGATGCGCAGGGCACGCTTGTGATCACTTTCGGTTTGGATAATTCAGAGGCGGACGTGAGCCGATTCCTCAAGGCGTTGCAGGATGCGGTCAAGACCCTGCGGGAGATTTCACCTCTTTACGCAAAAGCGGCTCATGCTTGACAGCATTCATACCCCGGCCCTTCGCCACGGGGGCGTCTATGAAAGGAACTTTCTCCGACGCCCGTTAGGCCAAATCCCCCTTACTCCCCCTTTTCAAAAGGGGGAAACCGATATGAGTCCTCCCCTTTGTAAAGAGCCTGTCCTGAGCCTGTCGAAGGAGAAGACAGAGGGGATTTTAGATGAATGCAGTAGCGAGTTTCTCAGGAGGAAAATTCTCAAGGACCCTTGTTCAGAATCTCGTCCAGTTTTTTTTGAAGACCGGATTGAGACAGGGTTCCACGAGCCACGTGTTGAGGTTGGCCGTTCCTGAAAAATATGATGGTGGGGACACTCCGGATTTCATATTTTTCCGCGCACTTGGGATTCTCGTCCACATCCAGTTTAAAGACCTCGACCTTAGTCGCGTTCGCCGCTGCAAAGGCTTCGAAGCCCGGGGCCATTTGAATACAGGGACCACACCAGGGTGCCCAGAAATCGACCACGCTGATCCCCTGATGGTTCAGGACCTCTTGTTCAAACTGGTCATCCGTGATGTTCTTTGGTTTGGTTTCCGCCATTTTGAACTCCTTTACGGCCCTTGTTCTTGTAACGAGTGAGCCATTCGCACTTCATAGAAGAGAAGGAAGCCATCTGGAGTGAGTCAACCTCATTTTTGCGATCATACTTGATGTGACATTGATCTGCAACCCCTTCTCGCCCTATAGTGTTTGGGCTGGAAGTTAACGGTCAAGGAGGAAAACTTTCATGGTTCATTTCAAGAAGCTCTTTCTCGCTTTGGGTCTGATTTTTATTGTGTCCCTGTTGATTTTTCCCGGGTCCTCTCTCGCAAAAGATCAAACGACCTGCCCTGTGATGGGGGGGCTGATCAACAAGAATATTTATGCCGACTATCAGGGGAATAGAGTTTATTTCTGCTGCCCCCCCTGTCTCAAAGAATTCAAGAAGAACCCTGAGAAGTACGTAAAGAAAATGCAGGAGCAAGGCATCACCCTCGCAAAAAGTCCTGACTCGGGAACCTAACGTTCTTCATCTCACTACGCCAGACCTCTAAAGGGGCCTGCGAATCCCTTTCTTGACAGATGGATTGCCCTTCTCTATCCTGTCTCCACCTGTTCAAGTTCTCCCGGAGGTTCTGATGCCCCTTCTCTACCTACTCAGCGGCCCAAATGCGGGTGATTCCTACGAGGTGAAAGACGGGACTAACCTTGTCGGGAGAGGTCCTGATAGCGATCTTCAGATCATCGAACAATCCATTTCTCGAAAACACGCCAGAATCCTCCTCTCAGGGGATCGTCTCTTTATTGAGGACCTGGGAAGCCAGAACGGCACCCAGATCAACGGCCACCCCGTGGGCTCTTCCTTCCAGATTGAAATCAAAGAAGGCGATTTCATCTCTCTGGGCAGTGTTCTCATGAGTCTGGGGAAGCCGTACGCTGAGGACGGAATGGTGACCCAGTATTCCATCAGTCTCAAGGAGAGGCCTGAGGAGCCTGCGAAGCACCTTCTTCATAAGGATCGGCGCATCACGGATCGAGAAAAACTCGAGACCATCTATGAAGTGTCGACCCTGCTCATGCAGTCTCTGGACATTGATGAAATTGGGGAGAAGATCCTGGATTCCGTCTTCTCTTGCATCAAGAGCATAGACAACGCAGCCCTCCTCTTGGTGGATCAGGAGACGGGTGAATTCCGTCAGATCACCGCCCGGTCAAAGGAGCACGGGAAAGAATTCGAGATGAGTTACAGCCGGACCATCGTGAACCGGGTCATCCTTGAAGGAAAAGCCATCATGATGTCCGACACCAGCCTTGCCGAAGAGACGGATCTGTCCGAGAGCATGATCTGGATGAGGATTAAGTCGGTGATGTGCGTCCCCCTGATCAGCAAGACGGACGTCCACGGGGTCATCTATGTCCATTCCACAAGCGTTCCCCATGGATTTTCCATGAGCGACCTTCAGCTGCTGAGCGCTCTCAGCAGCCCTGCGGCGCTGGCCATCGAAAACGCGTTGCTCTATGCCACGCACAAGAGAGCCGAGGAAGCCCTTCAGAAAGCTCGAAATGAGCTGGAAATAAGAGTCAAGAAACGCACTGAAGAACTCTCCCAAGCCAATGCTCTTTTGAAGCAGGAAATTGCCATTCGCGCGCAGGCTGAGGAAAACCTCAGAACACTGCACGAGCAGCTTAAAGAGGCGAATAAGAACCTGGGACTTGCCTATACTCACATGCGCGAAGCAAAAGACCGCCTCAGTTCTCAACTCTATGAAGATGAAATCGCGGTGTTAACCGATGAGAAAGGACTGATTCTGGGGCTGACAGACAGGGCTTTGGAAACCTTTGGTCGAACTCGATTCGATCTTTTCGGAAAGAATATTTCCGAGCTTTTCTCCGACGAGGCCAAGGCGTCCATCACGCAGGACATTCAAAACACCCGTGTAGGCGTTTTTGAGCAAACCCTCGTCCATTTCAAGAGAGACCGATCTTCGAGCGATAAGCTCCAGATTCGATTTTCTCCCATCAGCTCGAAGACCGGCAAAATGCTTCTTGTCCTCATGCGAAGACCGGAAAAAGAGTTACCGCAATGAGGGCGATGGTGCTCAGAGAATTCCGCCCAGTTGAAACAGGGGGCGAAAAGCCTCTTGATCTCGTGGATCTTCCTGTACCTGTCCCCTCTCCCGATCAAGTTCTGATCAAAGTTTCCGTTTGCGGCATTTGCCACACGGAAATCGATGAGATTGAGGGCCGGCTTGTTCCCCCCAAATTTCCTATTGTGCCAGGTCACGAAATCGTGGGCAGAGTCCATGCCGTCGGCTCCGAAGTGCGGAAGTACAGACTCGGCGATCGCGTGGGCATTGCCTGGATTCATTCCAGTTGCGGACGGTGTTCGTTCTGTGTGCGGGGGGATGAGAATCTTTGTGATGACTTCCGCGCCACCGGCCTTCATGCCCACGGCGGCTATGCGGAGTATACGGTCGTGTCAGAAGACTTCGCTGGAGGAGCGCTTCGCTTGAGGTTTGAGGCAAAACCGTTTCTGCCTCCAACCTCTAACCTCCAACCTCCAACTTCTCCGCAAATTGCAGAGAAGTCTCACTCTAAGGCTCTAAGGTTCGTTGGCTCACTTCATCCCATTCAGAGACTTCAGAGCCAGGTAGAGTGCCTGGGTCGTGCACTCATGATGACCTTGGGCCATGACCGCTACATAGAGCTGATGCGCTAGGGCCAAGCCCGGCAGGGAAAGCTCGACCGCAGCAGCCTCTTGAAGCGCTATCCCCATGTCCTTGATGAAGTGCCTCACCAGGAACCCCGTTTTGAAATCTCCGCGAACCAGTCGTGGCCCGAGATTGCTGATGGACCAGGAACCTGCCGCTCCCTTGCTGATGATGTCAATGATCGCCTGCTGGTCCAGGCCCAATTTGACCGCATACAGGAGCGACTCACAGACACCGATCATCGTGCCCGCAACAAGGATCTGGTTGCACATCTTGGTATGCTGTCCTGCACCGGCAGGGCCCATGTGAGAAATGTTTTTTCCCATGAGCTGGAACAGGGAAAAGACTCTCTCAAAGACTTCTTTCTTGCCGCCGACCATGATCGCGAGAGTCGCATCTCGCGCTCCAATATCCCCACCTGAAACAGGGGCATCAAGGCTTTCCATCCCCTTTTTGGCCCCCTCCCGCCCAATGATCTGAGCCAGGCTTGGCCGGCTTGTGGTCATATCCACAACGGTTCGGCACAGCCCTTTCCCGGACAGCACCCCATTCTTTCCCAGATAGGTTTCCTCCACATCGCTTGGAAGGCCCACCATGGAGAACAGGATTTCGGATTTTGCCGCCGCCTCAGCCGCAGAATCGCACCAGGTTGCGCCTTTTTTGATAAGCTCTTCCGCCTTGGTCTTGCTCCGGTTGTGGACAAAGAGCTCATGTCCCGCGGCCTGAACATGTCCTGCCATGGACCTGCCCATTACCCCTGTCCCGATCCATCCAATCTTCATTTTCTCAGTCCATCCTTCCGAAACTCCAGCAGGGTTCTGATAAAGACCCCGCTTGCAGGTTGCTCAAGAACGCTCAGATATATGGCGCCCTAATAACAGTAACGAGGCATGAGGACTGAGGACTGAGCAAGAAAAACCTATTCGATTTTGTGTTGCATTCGACTTAGTCCTCATTACTCATCGCTCAGTCCTTACCTTCAGGCATAGACGGCCGATGCCGCTTCCAAGGATCCTGATTTGACGGTGACGCCCTGGGCCTTCAGAATCATAGCCAGCGCGGAAAGGAAGAGAAGCACATTTTTTCTCGAGGAAGAGTGGCCCATGAGACCGACCCGCCATGCCTTTCCCGCGAACTTCCCAAGACCTCCTCCGATCTCCAGACGAAAATCGTTCAAGAGGGTTTTTCGGACACGCAGATCATCGACTCCCTCAGGTATCCGTATGGTATTCAGAGAGGCCAACCGTTCAGGCTCCGGCACAAGCATGGAAAGTCCCATGGCTTCAACCCCCGCGACAAGGGCCTGATGATTGAGACGATGCCGGGCGAACCGGGTCTCTAGCCCTTCCTCCATCACGATCCGAAGCGCTTCCCGAAAGGCGTAGATCATGTTGATGGGAACGGTGTGATGATACTTCCTCTCTTTACCCCAGTAGTTTTTGAGCAAGCTCATGTCCAGATACCAGTTGGGCACGGGCTTTTTCCTGGACTCGATCGCCTTCATCGCCGCCCCGTTGAATGAGATCGGAGACAGGCCGGGAGGGCAGGAAAGGCACTTCTGGCTGCCGCTGTAGGCGATGTCGATGCCTATTTTGTCGAGCCCCACATCCACGCCCCCTAGAGAAGTCACCATGTCCACCAGAAAAAGAGCGCCAGACTGATGCGCAATTCCGGCAAGGTCTTGAAGCGGCTGGCATACGCCCGTAGAGGTTTCGGCATGGACCACGGCAAGCACTTTCGGCTTTCTGCCCTGGACGGCTTTTCTCGCCAGGTCCGGATCAATCGACCGTCCCCATTCCCCGTCCACACGAATGAGCTTTCCTTCCATGCGTTCCACCATCTCGCACATCCGGGCTCCGAAAAAACCGTTGACGCAAACCACTACCTCATCTCCCGGTTCCACCACGTTCACAAAAGACGCTTCCATGCCTGCTGTGCCGGTTGCCGAAACAGGAATCGTGAGCGCGTTTTCCGTCTGAAAAACCGCCCTGAGGAGTGCCTGGGTTTCGTCCATGACGGTAAAAAAATAAGGGTCAAGGTAGCCGATACAAGGTGCGGACATTGCCTGAAGAACCCGGGGTGGAACACCGCTTGGCCCCGGACCCATGAGAATCCTCTCACCAGGGTCAATGTCTCTGATCTCCTTAACATTTAGACTCATTCTGCCTTCCTCCTTTTCGCGTGTAGTGTGGAGCACTTTCTTCGTTTTATTAAGTGCCCCCTCACCCTTCCCCTCTCCCCCAGGCTGGGGGAGAGGGCGGGGTGAGGGGGAATCCATCGTCATTACTATTTCGATGCGATCAATAGAACACGGGCGAGTATAGAAGAGCACTCTTTGACTGTCAAGGAAAGGGACGGCCAGAGGAAAACCAAGAGGGGCTCAAACGTGTTGTCACAGATTGAAGACCTGCAGCCAATCCTGGACCGTGATGCCCGGGGTTTCTGCCTCGCCATCCACATAGAAAGCACTGAGAAGAGCCTTGACCTGTTCGACCGGTTGGTCTTCCAGTTTTTTTTCCAGCTTCCTGATTCCGGTCCGGGGGAAACAGAAGAAATCCCCACTCACGAAGACTCCTTTGATCCTGCCTTCTTTCACCTCATAATCCGCGCGAATCAATCCGCCCGGCGCCTTGTAAGCTTTCTGAATCACATTCAGGCCCGCCCGGATCTTGACCTCCCGGCCCGGCATGGTTTTCCCTTTTTGGAACAACCATTCCTCGGACATGAGGTGAGCACCGAGTTCATCCATTTTCGATTGAAGCACCGGATCCTTTGCGCTGAGGGTCATGGGCCCAAGGATTTTCTGAAACTCCTCGGCCATGAGCGCGTTCAGGGTCCCCTCTTCCCAACGGCTCGCTTCTTTCTCTCCAAGCTCTCTGCGAATGGTGGTCAGGTTTTCCTTGAGGGTTTTGTGTATCTTGTCGCGAAATTTCTCATCCGGAACTTTCAGAACCTTCGCCATCTGCTCATAGTTGAAATCCACGATCAGGTTGCCCACAAAGACAATGCAGTCCCCGATTTCCCCTACCCCGGTCCCAGAAATCTTTTTCGTCCCTGCGAGCACGTCATTCACGGGCTTGTAGACCGCAGGAATGCCGATACGGCGATACACGTTGATGATGGGCTGGAGGAACTTCCGATAAAAAAGCTCCTTGTTCTTGGGCGCCTCCGGATGGTCTTTGTGTAGGATGAGGTGGAAAAAGAGCTGATCTCCATCCAGGTATACCGCTCCTCCTCCCACGTCACGCCTGAACACAGGGATGTTCTTGGCGTTGCAGTAGGCGAGGTCGACCTCTTGTTCGACATCCTGGTGGAAACCGATGCACACGTAGGGTGTTGCCGGAGAAACGAGGGATAAGGCCTCCCATCCCAGTTCCGCCAGGGCGTGATAGATGAGCTGCGATTCCTGCCAAGGAACCTTGCCGAGGTTATACAGACGCATCATGGCTTCTTTCCAAACTCCCGCACACAGCCTATTCTAGTGTCTAGAGCTATTTCTCCGTATTCGCTTGCCAATGTCCATTCCCTTCCCCCTCCCCTAGCCCCTCCCGCCAGGGGAGGGGAATGTTGAGCTGGTGGAGATAGTTTCCTCCCCCTTGACGGGGGAGGCGAGGTGGGGGTGAAACGCTCCCGGGACAAGGCGAACCTGCAATTCCGCCTGATTCGCGTGCGCCGTGGGCCTTTATTTCTTCAGCGCTCTGCGCACCAGTTGCGTGACGTCCATCACGTCGATCGGCACCTTGTTCCTTTTCGCGTAGGTCGTCATGGTTCTGACGCACTGCTGGCACGACGTGACAATGGCCTTGGCGCCCGTTCCCAGCGCTTCTTCGATTTTCCTTTTGGCAATCTCTGAAGAAAGCTTGGGATCCATCATTTCGAGGTTCCCGCCCCCGCCGCAGCACTGGCAGTTCTCGCGGTTGCGGGGAAGCTCCACCAGACGAACTCCTGGAATGGAACGGATCACCTCTCTTGGTGCTTCAAAGACCCTCGCTCCTCTCCCAAGGTCGCAGGGATCATGGTAGGTCACCGTCAAATCCAGGGTCTTGAAAGGCACGCGCCCGCCCTTGACAAGATCCATCAGGAACTCCGAGGCATGGGCGATTTCCACTTCGCGGGGATAATGCTCCCGCCACATCTGATAGCAGGAAGGACAGGCAAAGATGGCTTTTTTTGCTCCTTTGCTATGAACCGCTTCAAGATTGTGCTTTACAAACGGTTCCAGCATGTCCTTCAGGCCGGCGCCCAGAAGCGGGAACCCACAACACCATTCCTCCTTACCCAAAAGGGTGAAGTCAACGCTGCTCGCCTCCAGGATTTCAGCCAGAGCCACGGGGATCTTTTGCGCCAAAGGGAAATAGGCGGCAACACACCCTGTAAAGTAAACCACCTCGGCCTTTTCCTTTATAAACCCGTGATCCGGCGCATCACTCACATCTTCGACCCAGTCGGCCCGCTCCTCATTGTCCTCCGCAAAAACATTGTGGCTTTCATCCAGGTTGTCCCGGATCTTCTCCACCTTTTCCGCATGGAAGTTGGAATGGAAAAGGTCCTGCCGAAGGGAAAGCCAGAGTTCCTTGAGGCGGATACCCACCGGGCACACTTCCTGGCAGTTGCCGCACAGGGTGCAACGATAGACGGTCTCGCTGTACGCTTTCCACTCCTCGTTCGAGAGCTCTTTTTTCCCCAGAAGTTTGCGAAGAAGGCTGGTCCGTCCCTTCAGGATCTGCTTCAATCCCTTCATGCGGTAGAGGGCTGAAAGCTTGCCCTCCTGTGACGCCTTTACCGCCGGACACACTTCCGCACAGTACTGGCAGTTCGTGCAAGCTTCCAGTTCCAAGAGTTGCCTGACACTGTAATCCTGATTAGCCATCGATGCTGCTTGCTCCAGCAGATTTGATGAACAAGTAAGCAGCAGGCAGTAGGGAGTAGGCAGTCAACCCGAAGTGCACCAATGTCATCGTGCCTATCTGTTCCTCGCATTTATCTCTCAATGCGGACTTTTTTCTCTTTCTGTACTGCTTACTGTTTACCGCTTACTGCCTACTATTTTTTGTACTTCTCAATGTCCGCCAGGACCCATTTTGTAACCGCATCAGGACCGTAGATGAGTTTCTTGATCTCGCCTTTATCGTTTGTCTTGATCTTATACATCCATCCCTTTCCGTAACAGTCCTGATTGATGAGCCCCGGGTTGGTTTCAAGCTCTTCATTCACCGCTGCAAGCTCCCCGTTCACTGGGGCAAAGGCTTTCCCCAGCCATTTGCCTGATTCGATCTTTGCGAACTTCTTGCCAATGGAAAGCTCCTTGCCTTCCTCAGGAAGCTGAACATAGACGATCTCCCCGGCCATTTTCTGGGCAAAATCGTCCATGCCCATCAAGAGGAGGTCTCCTTCCTCCTTTATCCAGAAATGATTCTCTTCGTAGTAAAGCTCATCCGGCATGTTGTACCCTTGGATGTCCATTTGGCTCCTCCTTCAGTATTTGTCCATTCTGATCCTACAGCAATATCTATAAACAGCAGGATTTCTCGCTACGCTCGAAATGACACCCGCGTATCGTGTCTCCGAACTGTTTTGAATACATGTCATTTCGACCGAAGGGAGAAATCTTTACCACTTGAGGCTTAAATCCTCCCATCCGCGTTCTTCTTGTCCACCAACTGATTTTTCTTTTCTCTTCTCCACTTCTTTATTTCTTTTTCTCTGGAGATCGCAGCAACAACATCTTCCGTATCTTCGAAATAGACCAACTTGTTCAGATTGTACTTTTCGGTAAATCCCTTTATCAGTTTGTTCTTGTGTTCATAGATACGCCGTTCCAAATTGTTCGTCACTCCCACATAAAGAACATGATTGTTCCAATTCGTCAGGAGATAAACGTAATACTTCCCACGGCTGGACATCCAAGATTTCTCCCTTCGGTCGAAATGACAGAACTCACGCCTTCGCAACTTACTGTCCTCTCCCGCAATGCGATGATTAGAATGTCATTTCGAACGAAGTGAGAAATCTTGGCGTTCGGCATTCTTAGAGAATTTTTCCCTGCGGTCGAAATGACAGAACGGGAACTTTCGCGAGTTGGCACTAGGAATCTTTATCCCTCTTTCGCCTCCATCAGCTCGTTGATGAACTGGGTGGTGCTGCATATCCTGAACTTCTGTTTTCTCAGCTTCGCATTGGTCAGGTTATGGACACAGGAATTGCACTCAGTGAGCACGACCTCGGCGCCTATATCTTCCGCCTCCTGGAGTCTGCGCCTGGCCATGGCCAGCGAGTTCTTTGGAAACGCGCCTCGGACGCCTCCGCCTGCGCCGCAGCAAAGGGCATCGACCCGGTTGTGCGGCAGCTCCACAAAACCCGGAGCGATCTTTCGGATGGTCTCTCTCGGTTCGTCATAGATGTTGCAGTGTCTGCCAAGATCGCAAGGGTCGTGGTAGGTCACCTTCTTGCCGGTCTGCACACCCAGATCAAAGTCTTTCAGAAGCTGGGAGATATGGATGACCTTAACTCCCTTGTCTTTGAGTTCTTGGTACTGCGGCTTATTGTTGAACGTGCGTGAGCAATAAGGGCACCCGGTCACCACGGTCTTCGCCCCAGTGGCAAGAATAAGCTCCATGTTTTTCTTCGCCAAGCGGTCATTGAGCTGGTAGCCCACATCTTCGAGAACGCCGCTGCAGCAGACCTCATCAATCAGGGTGAAGTTCACTCCGATTCGGTCCAGGAGGTCCAAAGTGGCCTCGGTGGATTCGTCTTCACGATAGGCTCCGACGCACCCGATGAAGAAGACGACTTCTGCTTTCTTGTTCTTCTCTCTTCCGAAATCAGGCACTTCATCTTCGGCGTAGATGTTGGTGTTCTTCTCGAGCACCTCGTTCATGCCTTTGAATGCAGGATGGCATGATCCGATGTGCACCATGTCTTTTCTCACCTGTTTGATGATCTCAGGTACGTTGACTCCGGAGGGGCAGTTTTTGTAACAGCTTGCACAGGTGGTGCACTGGAAAAGGGTCTCCACCAGTTCGTCATTGAGGGGGATCTTATCCTCCATCACTTCCTTCAGGATAAGCATCTTGCCTCTGGCATTGTAGGAGGGTCGGAGAGTGGCCCCGTATACAGGACAGACAGCCTGGCAGAACCCGCAGCGCGAACACTGAAGAACCTGCTCCCGGTATTTTTTTACAAAATCGTATTTGGCTTCCATTTCTCTCCTTCTTCGAAGTGAGGGACAAAGGGACAAAGGTGCAAAGGCACAAAGCGGAAAAACCATTCTACTGTATCCCTTTGTCACTCTGGCCCTCTGGCCCTTTGTGCCTTTGTCCCTCTGTCCCTTTAATTATCCAGCGCCATCTTGCCGGGGTTGAGAATATTGTTCGGGTCAAACATTTTCTTGAGAGTACGCATCACATCCATCGCCACGGGATCATGCTCCAGGGTCATGTAGGGTGCTTTGGAAAGCCCGATGCCGTGCTCGCCCGTGAGCGTTCCCCCCAGGTCAATGGCTAATTTGAAAAGCTCGCCGCTCGCCGCTTCCGTCCTCTTCACCTGATCCGGATCATACCCATCATAAAGAATCTGGGGATGGAGATTCCCGTCACCTGCATGCCCAAAGGTAGCGATCTGGAGATCATACTTTCTGGCAATCGCGTCCACGCCCTTGAGAAGATCCGCCACCTTTGACATGGGAACCGTCACATCCTCCAGAACAAAGTGGGTCTTGATTCTGGCCAGAACGGCGTAAGCGGACTTTCTTGCTTTCCAGAGGTCATTGACTTCATCTGCGGTCTTGGCCTCTTTGACATCCTTGGCATGGTTCAGACGGAACACCTCGAGGATCTTCCGCATCTGATATTCCGTCTCCTCCTTGGTATACCCGTCCGTCTCTGCCAGAAGCATGGCATCGACCTCGGGGAGGTGGAGATCTGTATTCTGGTTAATGGCCAGAAGCGTCTCCCTACCCAGGATTTCCATCACGCTCGGCAAAATGCCGCTATACATGATCTGGCTCACCGCGCGCCCTGCGTCCTCCAGGGAATCAAAGGTTGCAAGAGCCGTGCTCGTAGCCGTCGGCTTAGGATTGATTTTCAGAGTAATCTCGGTCACCACTCCGAGCGTTCCTTCCGAACCCACAAACAGCCTCGTCAAATCATACCCGGATACGCTTTTCATGGTTTTCGAACCCGTTCTCATGATCCTGCCATCAGGCAGAACCACTTGCAGGCCAAGAACATAGTCACGGGTTGTACCGTACTTCGCTCCTTTGACACCCCCTGCGTTCGTGGCCACGTTTCCCCCCAGGGTGGCGACCTTTCCACTTGCAGGATCAGGAGGGAAGAAAAAACCGTAAGGCGCCAGGGCGTTTTCTAAAGAGGCATAAACAACACCCGGCTGCACGACGGCAAGACGGTCCTCAATGCTGATGCTGAGAATCTTGTTCATGCGGTTGAGATCGAGGACGATTCCTCCCTTGGCCGGAACAGCCATGCCTGAAAGACCTGTCCCTGCTCCCCTTGGGATGACCGGAATTTTTTCCCGGTTCCCAATCTTCAGAATTTCCGAGACCTGCTCCGCTCTTTCAGCCCAAACCCCGCAGGACGGCCGGTGAGAATGCTCCGACGCATCGTAGGAGTAAGAGACCATGTCGATCAGTCTTTCCGTGTAATTCTCCTCACCGACGATTTTGATTAACTCTTGCTTGATTTTTTCATCCATAAGAACTCCTAATCCAGGGACAAAGGGACAAAGGCACAAAGGGACAAAGGGTATAATGGTTTTTTCTGCTTTGTGCCTGTGGCCAGTTGTTCCTGTTTTGCTTTGTCACTCTTCTGCTTTGTCACTTTGCACCTTTGTGCCTTTGTCCCTCCTCTTTTCGACTCACTGCACTTCCCACCAGTACAAAGGGGCTCACAATGATGTGCAGCAGCCTGCTGAAAGGCAAATAGGCAATGAAAGCACCTGTTAATATTGCGTGAAGGTACCAGACATAGCCATACACGCTGACAAGGGAGGATGCGCTAAAGAACATCCGACCGATGGCATATCCCAGGAACGCATAACAAGAGCCTTCCGGGAACCCCGTCATGGCAATCCGCATGCCTTCCAGAACAAACCCCACGATGACGATGGCCGCGATGAGACTAAGGGCCAAAACGTCCTGGCGGGGAAGATCAGGGATTTGTTCGGAGCGCTGTTTCCTGCCTCGAACGTACGCAAACAGCACTCCTAAAATAATCATGACCCCGGTGAGATCAAAGAGAAAGGCTGTGAGCGGGCTATTCTTATCCAGCATAGGCCAGACCCATGTCCATTCAGGTTTCCACAGGGATCCTATGAGCCCGACGATTCCCCATACGAAGCGGAAAGCAAAAGCATAAAAGATGAGTGCGTGGATGAACCAGCGCTTCGGCGATTGGCGGTAAAGCCGTCTTTGAAAAAGGACGTCGAGAACCAGGACCTTGAGAATCTCTCCGATCCTCTTCGAGAAAACAGCCCCGACCATTCCACCCAGCAGGCTGGAAAAGGAAGATGCTCCGGTCAGCACATAGGAGAAAACCATCACCATGCCCGCAATAAAAGCGATCAGAGTGAGGATCGTCGTGGTGTCGCCGACGGAGAAGGTTCCCGCATGACAGGGCATGCAGATGATGCTTTTCGCCGGCAGAATCATGGAGGCCGCACCGATTCCATTATCCGGGATGTGACAATGGCGGCAGGATGCATCCTTATCCCGGATCGCCATCTCGTGGACTCTGGAGACCTGGCCCGGCTTGAACTCTCTTTTCCATATCACATGCTTCGACTTGGGATCTCTTTCCGCTTTGGTCCCCTGGAGATGGCAGCTTCCGCACGCCACCAAGGCATGAAGATCATGAGCAACCTTCTCGTCATGGTATGTGAGGTGGCACTGGCGGCAGTCCCCGTGAATGTCCTTGCCGTGGCCAGACTCTGAGGCTTGGACATGGCAGACCACACAGGCCACTTTTGCGTGTGGCGTCTTGGCATATTCTGCAGGGCTGATAAGGGAAACGTTTTTGCCGGTCAGGATCTGGGCAGGTGTCCCAAGTTGAGCGTGGCAGTGAAAGCAGATAGTCTCGATCTTTTCCGCTGCCCTGCTTTCCTCAGGGCGAATCAGCCGGTGGCAGGCCATGCACGCTTCGTCCTCCGCTGAAAAAGGCGGGAGTTCTTTCTTTTCCTCGTGGCAGGCGCCGCATTGCTCATGCCGCGGCTTGCCGGTATCAAACTTCACCTTTTCCTTGATCGGAGCCTGCTCATGAGGGTCATGGCAGCCAAGACACGCTTTATGGTTTTTGAGATCCTGGACTTTCTGGGACCCGTGTTTTCCTTTCTCCAGATCGCTCATGACCTCTTCGTGGCAGACGAGGCAGTGGTCCGGCTGAAAACGATCCTGGGATCCTTTCGCTATTTCTTCCGGATTGGGGTGAAGCCCCTGTTTCCCAATGTCCTCATGGCAATTCTGGCAGGGGGTCTGTCCATGAACAGAAGCGTGGAATTTCTTGGGATTGATCCACCAGGAGGCATGGGCAGGGACGGAGAACCAACACAGAAGCGAAACAAAAACCATGACGGCAAGGAACCATCTCTTTGTCCGGGTTGTCACGTTTGTTTCCAGAGCCATCATCTCCACAATCTTTTCAAGGAATTTCCCGTCCCCCTCCACCCTATGGTTCCTGTTCCGTCATTTCGACCGCAGGGAGAAATCTTCCTCAAGGCATGAAGGATTTCTCAGTCACTCCGTTCCTTCGAAATGACTCACCCGTTTGAAAAACTTAGCCCTTGAACCGGAGAAACGCAGCCATGATGAAAAAAGGGAAGCACGGTGAGCACGCGCTCTTTTGTCCGGCTTCCCTTTTATCATGACTACTTAGAGGGTTTCAAGAAATCTGGTTTCAAGAATGCAGGATTTGGGTACGTGTAGAATCCCTTCCCGCTTTTGACTCCCAGCTCTCCTCGCTCAATCTTGTCCCTCAGCGCCTGAGGCGGATGATCCTTGGGATCCTTGGAGTCGTTGTAATAGACCATCTCGATATCCCAGATCACATCCAGACCCACTTTGTCCATGAGCGCGAAAGGGCCCTCCTTCATGCCCGTGAAAACCATCCAGGCTCGCTCCACGTCCTGAAAATCCACAAATCCGTTTCCCCACATGTAGAGCACCTCCCGCTTGATCGCTCTCCACACGCGATTGAAACAAAAGCCCAGAAGTTCCTTGTTCACGGTGAGCGGGATAAACCCGATGGATCGAATCCAGTCCGCGCCTTTCTTGAGGACCTCCGGCAGAGTGCGCGTTCCTCCCATGAGATCCACCATGTTGATGCCCTGAAGAGGAAAGTAGAAGTGGATGTTCAAGCACCGTTCGGGTCTCCCGCTCGCTTCCTCGAACCGTGAAACCGGCATGGAGGAACTGTTGGTGGCGAGAATGGCTCCGGGTGCGGCTTTCTCGCCCAGTTCTTTGAACACCGCTGTCTTCAGTTCGCGGTTCTCAGGTACGGATTCGATGACAAGATCCGCATCTTTCACCGCTTCACCGAGATCGGTCACCTGTTTGATCGCCTGGGCACACGCCGCCCACTCGGACCAGGGAATGATGGGTTTCACTTTCTTCGCCTTCAGGTCGGAGCGGATTTTTTCATAGGTCTGTTGAAAGGCTCCTTCCCTGGGATCGAAGACCTTGACCTTGTATCCCGCGTGTGCGGCGACCATGGCTATCTGGGCGCCCAGAATACCTGTTCCCACAACAGCTACCTTCTTTAGAGGCAATCGCTTCATTTTTCATCTCCCCATGTTCTATTGCTTGCCCCTGGCAGCGAGGATTTCCTGCTCAGGCCGCCAGGTTTCAGGCCCCTTGAACTCCATGAGATCACCGTAGGTCGGAAATGGATACTTCGGATCGTCCGTCACCACACCCATGTACGAGGAGCAGCTCAACTGGTTGTCGACCTCGCGGAAGAAGAGCTCGCCCCGGCAGGTTTGAACCTTCATCCCTTTCAATGCAGCCCTGCCGCTGTCCTCTGTGCTGCCTGCCTTCTCAATCCCCTGTCTGAGCACTTGGACCCCATCGTACGACAGGATGGCCCAGTCGCTCGGATAGCGGTTGTATTTTTCTCTGAAACTCTTCACGAAATTCACCATCATGGGCACGTCCATGTGAGCAAAGAACGGACCTCTTGTGAGTCCGATCATGCCCCGCTCAATGGTTTTGGCCTGATTCATGAGTTCGATAGTGCTGATCAGGGATCCGGGATAAGGAATTTTCCTGAAAAGATCATCCTGCATCCTCGCCTGCTTCATGAATTCCGCATTGTCCTCCCCCGCGATGGAGCCAATCAGGCAATCTGGCTTGTGAGCGTACACGGATGCAATGTATCCCACGAAGTTTTTCTCGCCCAAGGGCGGCCAGAACGCACGGGCCAGCTTGAAGTTGGGCACAAGCTCTTTCAGAAACTGTACGGTGAGCTCTTGGTTAGACCGGCCCCACGTGTAATCGGAGGCAATGGTGCAATAGGTCGCCCAGCTTTTTTCTTTTGCTACCTTTGCCACGCCCAAGGCCACAGCCTTTGCCTGCATGTAGGTGTTAGGCACGACCGAGTAGGTGTAGGGGCTGAAGTCGAGTTTGGTGATGTCCTCGGAGTTGCTGATCGTGGCGATGTGCAGGATTTCCTTCTCCCGACAAAGAGGCTTGATGGCCAATGCGGTCGCACTCGAGTAGGTTCCGATGACGGCCTTCACCTTGTTTTGTTCAATGAGCTTCTTCGTTTCTACAAACGCAACTCCCGGGTTGGTCTGGTCGTCTGCCACGAAAAGCTGGATCGGATATTTCCCAAGCAAGCCTCCCTTTGCGTTGACCTCGTCGACGGCCAGCTTAATCCCGTCCACCGCGTCTTTCGAGTAGGTCCCCCCGGTCCCCGTCAGCCCGAGGACCACCCCAAGGTTGTAAGCTTCACCTGCATTGGACTGGGTTGCGCTGACAAGTAAAAGGATTAGTGAAACGAGGAGGATACTACTCCTCCGCCCCAGCCTTTCAGTTCTCAGGCGGTTTCGCACAATGATCCACCTCCCTTCCTTTCGGGATAATGTTTTCACAGAACCCCCTTATGTCTTCCTTTGGTTTGTAAAAGCTTGTATCACCCCCCTCTTAGACCAATATCCGCTTCACTCACTGCCCTCGCAAAGCCTCTACTTGATCGCTGACGCCCCAAAAGTCGCCATGGGAAGCCACAGGATAATCTTCGGAAAGATGATGCACAGAATCAGGCCTAACCACTGCAAGCAGATGAACGGAGCGACCCCCTTGTAGATATGGATGATCGTCATCTCCGGCGGCGCAATGCCCCTCAGATAGAACAGGGAATACCCGAAAGGCGGGGTCAGGAAGGCCATCTGCAAGTTTATGCAAATGAGCGTGGCGAACCAGATCTGGTTGAAACCCAGTTCCATGGCCGTGGGTACGAAAATCGGGATGATGATGAGCAGAATGCCCAGCCAGTCCAGGAAGCACCCGAGGAAGAAGACGATTCCCATCATAATGAACAGAACACCCATAGGACCGATGTCAAACCCGAGCAGAAGCTTTGTGACCACCTCTCCTCCGCCCAGACCCATGAAAATCGCCTGAAAGGCGTTCCCGCCCAGGAAGAGCGTCATGATCATGGACGTTGTCAGGAAGGTAGACCACGAAGCGTTGTAGATCGCCTTCCAGGTCAGCTTCTTGTACAGAACTGCCAGCAGGACCGCTCCAGCACATCCCATTCCTGCCGCTTCCGTTGGTGTTGCCACGCCGAAGATAATGCTTCCCAGCACGACGATGACCAGCACGATAGCCGGAAAAAGGGATGTGACAAAAATCTTTGCTTTGTAACCTATGCTGTAGATTCTCTCTTCCTTTGGAAGGGGCGGGCCGTAGTCAGGCTTGATCAAGCAAAGGACCACGATGTACAAAATATAAAGCCCGGAGAGGAGAAAACCGGGACCAAAGGCAGCGGCATAAAGATGCCCCACCGAAACAGCCGCGAGGCTTCCATAGACGACCAGCATGATGCTCGGAGGGATGAGAATGCCGAGAGTCCCTCCCGCGCAGATGGCCCCTGCGATCATGGGGATATTATACTTCTTGCTCATGAGGGCAGGGATTGCCAGAAGTCCCACGGAAACCTCTGTGGCGCCGACAACTCCCGCCGTAGCTGCAAACACGGTGCAGGCAAGAATCACTGCGATCGCCAGGCCGCCACGGATAGGCCCCATGAGGATGTGCATGCTGTCAAACAGTCTTTCTGCAATCCCCGAGGAATCCAGGACCTGGGCCATGAAGATGAAAAGGGGCACGGCCACCAGCACATACTCGTCCATAACCCCGTAGGCGCGGTTTGCCAGAAGCCCCATGACCACATCCATCGACCCTCCCCAACCGATGATGCCGAAGACGAGCGCCAGAACACCAAGGGAGAAGGCCAGCGGGTGCCCCAAAAAGAGGGTGATGAACAAAGTGCCAAACATTACCAGGGCTAACGTTTCAGGACTCATATCTTTTCTCCCTTCAGCTGGTAATATTCACGGAAAAAGTTGGCGATTCCCTGCAAAAAGAGGAAAAACATGCTCACAGGCATAATAGTCTTGTAAGGATAGAGGGGTGGTTTCCAGGCGCTCCAGCTGGACTCCCAGATAGCCCAGGAATGAGCCGCATACAAGGTGGCCGCATAGGTAAAGCAACCGACAAAAGGCACAAAGATCAGCCAGAAGGTAATGAGCCGCAACACCAACTGAACCTTCTTGGGCAACAGGAGCACGATGACGTCGATCCTCACATGGCGGTCATAGAGCAAGGTGGCAGCCATCCCCAGCATGAAGTGGGCTCCGTAAAGATAGACGGTCATTTCAAAGCCCCACTTAGTGGGCGCATTCAGGACCCTTCTCATGATGACCTCATAAAAGGTCACCCCGGCCATGGGGAGGATGAGAAGACAGGCCCACTTGGCAATCCCGTTATTCATTGCATCCACAAAACGAACAAACTTTTTCATTTCACGCATCCTTTCCTGGAAGGCCATACCCCTCGCCACCCACGGGTCCGGGGTATGGCCGGAACGGTTACTGCATGAATTTCCCTTTTAGGAAAATTTCCTTCGGCCAAGGTGCAAGGCCGGATCTCAGTTCGCGCCAGAAAGCGAATTCCTTCTTGAATTCCTCCTGAGAGTCGAGCACCTTTTTCACGTCCGCATTCTTCGCAGAAAGATCGTCAAGGTACTTGAAGGAGGTCTTTGCAAATTCGAGGATGGCGGCGTCATCCATCCTCACGAATTCGGTGGTCTGCTTCATGATCTTGAGCGCCTCAATATTGAGGTTTTCCTGCCACCCGTTGGACCAGAGCTGTGTCTCTTTCGCACAGATTTCCACAATGGCCTTCAGGTCGTCGGGAAGCTCATCATATTTCTTCTTGTTGAACACCACGTCAAACTGGCACGATGGCTGATGCACACCAGGTTCGATAACGTACTTGGTGATTTGATAGAAGCCCGAGGGGATATTGGCGGCAGGTGAGCTGAATTCCACCGCGTCAATCACACCTCTTTCAAGAGCCACATAGATTTCCGGTCCGGGGAGAGGGGTGACGGAAGCGCCCAGCATGGTGAGAATGTCCATGTACCAGCCCACGGTCCTGATCTTCATGCCCTTGAAGTCTTCTAGCTTGGTGGCCTTCTTGTTGGAATGGAGGCCGAGCTCTTGGCCGACGTTCGCGCAGAAGAAAGGAACCAGGCCGAAGCGGCCGTAGAGCTCGTCGAACATCTCTTTTCCACCGCGCTCGTAGTACCAGATGTTGTAGCCTTCATTGTCGAGGCCAAAGGGCACGGACGCAAAAGCCACGAAAGCCTCATTTCTCCCTTTCCAGTATCCGGGCCATGAATGAAAGGCATCCAGAGTCCCCTTGGCCGTGGCATCAAAAATCTCCATGGCCGGCACAATCGCTCCGGTGGGGAACCACTTGATGTCAAGCCTTCCGCCGCTGGCGGCCCTCACGCTGTCACAGAAATGCTTCGTGATCTCCGCAAAATTGAGGCCTCCCCAGGGGTCGCTGATGCGCATCGTGATTTTCTTATCCGAAGTGGCCCATTTCTTGTCCTTCCAAGCTATCCCTCTCTTGTCTTCACCGAACTTCTCGATCTTGGTTTTTTTTGCCTCTGGTTTCGGCTGGCCAAAAGCTGTTCCTGCAAAAGCCAACGCAACCACAATAACCAGTATCACCAAACCAATCTTCTTCATTGTTGACCCTCCGTCTTGATGGTAAAGAGATTGCAACGTCCTGCAGAAATACTGTCTATCCTCTATTCCTCAGCATCACCTCCTTCCTTGTACCTCGAACCGGCGCGCGTACGCGGGCTCAGTTGCATTGTTGACGCTCTCGTGAAAAGTCTGCCGGCCAACTTCCATTCGTGGTTCGATACCTCATCACGAACGGAGCATCAGAGACTCACTCTCTATTTCGTCCGTTCGCCCTGAGGTATCGAAGGGGGAACGGGACTTCTTACGAGAGCAGCATAATCGTCCATTGGTCAGATAACTGCCTCCCATTTCAGAAGTTCAACGGCTTCATCTTCAAGTAATACTTACTCTCCCCCACCTTCCCCACAATGCCGCCCTCTAAGAGGGATTGCATGGCCGTGGGCTTGAAATCCCTCATCCCGATTTTGATGAACTGCTGTTTTATGTAAGGGAGCTCCACAGCAGTACCCGGGCCCTGAGCCCCCAACCTCTCCAGGTCATTAATGATTCGCCTGCCGGCTCTCTTGATTCGCCACGTAATGCCATAGCGTGTCAGGATAAAAACCAGGATCAGAAAAAGAATTCCAACAGTGATTTGCATCGCATCGGCCATCCGCCTACCTCACCATTCCTATCACATAGGGGCCGTCAGGGCTTACAACGACCCTCTTATGATCAGCCAGCAATCGGTTCACGGTGTCCTGAACATCCTCGATCTTGATCATGCCCATTTTCATCAGATCCTCATAGGAAAGCCCCGGAGAATGGACGTAGACTTTTCCGGCGAAGTCGAGCACCTGATAAATGTTCTGAGCGCACCACTGATCAATGACAAAATTCCTGGGGTCGCAGTAGCCTTCGAAAAACTCCTGAGGGCTGCACGCGGAGCGCAGAATGCCGCAGAACTCCATGCTCCCCAGACCTTCCCGGCATTCGCAAGTGACAACGATCGTTCCGTTCTTCTTCAGGATGTTCTTCGCGCAGATCAGGGCCTTGCTGATCTGATAAAAGGTGGCATCGAGGGGAAAGCCTCCCCCTGAAGTGATCACCATGTCCACCGGCTCCTGAAGCGGCACGACGGAATGCTTGTTGACCATGTCGCACCCCGCAAGGTGGGCTTGATTGAAGTGGCCTGCAAAAACCCCGGCAATCTGTCTCTCTTTGTTGATCACCACGTTGGCAATGAAATCAGCCCCTGCCAGCTCCGTGACCCGAAGGCCGTATTCATGGAAGGGATTTCCCTCCAGGACGCAGTTCGTCACTTTGGGATGATCGATCATTTTATAGGAGTGCATGAACTTCATGGTCTCGAAGCTGGAGATGCCGGGAAGAATCGCTTTTCGACCTCCGGAGTATCCCGCATAAAAATGAGGCTCGATCAAGCCGGTCAGGATCTTCAGATCCGAATCCAAGTAATGGTTGTTGATCTCAATGGGCGCTCCGTCGATCTCGATCGATCTTCCTGTACGCTTCCGGCTTCCGGCAGAAGTGGTTGACGATACGGCAATGCTGCGCAAGGTCCCGGCCGATCATTCCTTCCAGTTCCTGACCGAGATTGGGCCGGTGCATGCCCGTGGCGATCAAAAGAGTAATGTTTTCTTTTCTGATCCCTCCCTGCTGCAGCGTTTCGAGCAGAGGGGGCAAAAGGACACGGTTGGGAACCGGTCGGGTGACATCCGAAATCACGATGCAGGCATTCTTTTTTCCGGCGGCAAGTTCTTTCAAAGGTGGGCTTTGGATCGGGTGAGCGAGAGCGTGCCGGATCGCTTCAGTGGGATTCTGAAGGGCTTCCAGCTTTTTCATTTCCAGGAGGATGGTGGAATCCGGAAGTTCCAGGTCAACCGTCTTCTGACCGCACAAGAGACCAACCTTCATCGCTTTCTCCTGTTTCCGACGGAATAAACCACCCTGCGCAGTCTCTTGGCCCTCCGTAACAAAGGAGCCTGTGAGACCGCGCTCACCCTTTCAGAAAATCACCATATAACACAATTCCCGCGAGCCAACAAGTGCGGAAAACTCATGCTCACAGCCTGTTAGTAAGTGAGCACCACGCCCCCGTCAAAGAGAAGATCGCCGCCTACCAAGTACTTGGCATAACGAGAAAATCCAAAAATGAAAAGGTTGGCCACCTCTACCGGAGACATCATCTCCTTGACCCGAGACTTCCCCAGCATGACATCCGTCACGACCTCTTCCTGCGAGATGCCTCTCTGATCAGCCCGGGCAGGGATCTGGTTCAAGGCCAGCGGCGTCTTCACAAACCCTGTGCTGATCGTGAAAGAACGGATCTTGCCCGCGCCCTCGGCGGATATGGACTGGGAGAGGGCTCGAAGCCCGAACTTCGTGATGTTGTAGACCGGTTTGTTCATGGTGCAGATGTGGGCATGGATGGAAGCCATGTTTCCGATAACGCCTGTTCCATCCTTGCTTTTCTTCATGTGGGGAATCGTCAGTTTGGAAAGAAGAAAAGGAGCCCGCAGCATCAGGCGCTGCATGAGATCGTATTTTTCCATCGGGAAATTCTCGACCGAGTCGATGTGTTGAATCCCGGCGATGTTGACGAGATATTTGATGGTTCCGAGCTTGGCAGCGTCAGCAACAGCCCTCTGCGCGTCCTCGTCTTTAAGCAGGTCCACCTGGATAAAAATCATCTGCCCGCCCAAGTTCCGGGCGATCTTCTGGGTCTTCTTCCCTTCTTTTTCGCTGATGTCCAGGCCGACGGTCATGAGGTTGTTGGCTGAAGCCGCAACTGCGGTGGCCCTGCCTATGCCTGTTCCACATCCGGTAACAATACAGATGTTGTCGGGAGTGAAGTTCGGATCCTGCAAAATCAGAATATCCTCTTTCCTGACTTCAGGCTCTTTGATATCCATAGGCTTCTCCTCGCGCCGCAGATCCCCATCCCGCCTCAGCAGGACGGAGAGGATATCATGTTTTAAGGTTTTCCCCAGAAAGGCGGGGCAAATGCACCAAACCTGCTACATGTCGCAAATCGGCTACGGGAAATCAGGTCACAAAGCTGCAGCGAGTGTTCCCGGCTTCCGTTCTCTATCCGTAACGGCTGAAGTTCTCCCAGAACTCCCTATCGTCTTCTTTCCAGTTCTTGCCGAATTTGTCCTTGTAGTAAGAATCCATTCTGTCCAGCCATTTGGACCAGAGACTCTTCCCCTTTGCCTTGGCTTCCAGAATGTCATTCAGGAAAACGGCAATGTCCGTGATCTTGTCTTTTGGAATGTAGTAAGCCGCCCCTCCCCTGAAGGATTTGACCGTGTCTTTGGGGCTTAGAGCATGAGCCGTTAGCATGGCAGCGATCACTTTTTTCTTGGTCGCAATCTCCAGGAGCGTGTACCCGTCCACGCCCATGATATCCAGAACGGCTATGTCGAACGCCTGGGTTTCGAGCTGCTTTTTCGCCTCTTCAAAGGTGGACGCCTTCACGATCTTGCACATTTGCAAAAGATCTTCCAGCGTCTCCAGGATGTCAGGCTCATCATCGACGATAAGAATCCTTTTACCCTTTAACTTATCCTCCATAAGCCCCCCTCTCTTTTCTAGGTTTTTCAGAAACGAACTTCCGTCGCTCCACCCTCACAAGTCAGGCATAGCCTCACATATTTGTTGAGCAAGTTTCAAGCCAAAAGGTGCCCTGCCGAGAAGGACGGCGAAAGATGGGATGTAAAATCGTGGTGAGGGTCATCACCACATCGCCACTCCTTCACAGCGGAGAGTCCCGAAGCCCACGAGAACACTGGATTCCTGCTCCCCACCCAGCCTGGGACGGGCTTCGTGGAATTGGCTCCCTGCCCAGACGATGAATCCTCTGGCCCTTACCGGATCACAAGGGCCTCCCATTCCAACTGCCACGGATTATTAATACAACCGCACTTAATCCTTTGCTATTCCGCCCCCCCACCCTTCCCCTCTCCCTCAGCTTGGGGGGAGGGCGGGGTGAGGGGGAACGCCGAGATGTTAGAAGAAGAAATGCGTTTGTATTAGTCCAGCCCGAATTTACCTTGTCTTCAGGACCTCAGACAAGTAGGATTGTATCAAAATATCTACATTCTCCCCTATAGGCATGGAGAGGCACTATGGACCAAGAGATGAAACATGAGGAATGTCACCAAGGGAATGAAGAAGAGAGAACGCATCTTCAACCTCAGGATCTGGAACATCAGTTGGAGATCTACAGGCTCATTTATGACAGCATCCACAATGGGAGCTTGGTCACGGATGCCAACGGCTATGTGACTCATTTCAACAAGCCATACGGAGATTTCCTTGGACTCGACCCTGCCGCTCAAATTGGAAAACACTGCACTCAGGTGATAGAGAATTCCCGGATGCACATTGTGGCTCAGACGGGTGTCCCCGAGATCAACCAGAGCCATCTGATCAAGGGGCAGAAAATGGTGGTCCAGCGCATCCCCATCAAAAAAGACGGAAAGCTCGTCGCCGTGTTCGGCCAGGTCATGTTCAAAGACGTGCGCGACGTCACCAAGCTCGCGAAAAAGCTCTCTCTCCTGGAATCCAAAGTGGAACTCTATGAACAGGAACTCATATCGATCCGTTCCACCCGTCACACCCTGGAGGGCATCGTCGGGGAGAGCGACACCATGCAGACCCTCAGGAAAGAAGCCTCGAAAGCCGCTGCCACCCAGTTTCCTGTGTTGATCACCGGAGAGAGCGGCACGGGCAAGGAGCTCTTTGCTCAGGGCATTCATCATGCGAGCGCCAGGCGGCTCTATCCCTTTGTTCGCATCAATTGTTCCGCCATTCCCAAAGATCTTCTCGAATCAGAACTCTTCGGCTACGAGAAAGGAGCGTTCACGGGAGCCCGAACCGGAGGCAAGCCGGGGAAACTCGAACTTGCAAAACACGGGACCGTGTTCCTGGATGAGATCGGGGATCTCCCTCTGCAAATGCAGCCCAAACTCCTTCGAGTGATTGAAGACAAGGAGTTCGAACGGATCGGCGGAACCTCGGTGATCCGCTCCGACTTCCGTCTCATCGCCGCAACCAATCAGAATCTTGAAGAGATGTTGACCGACCGCCGCTTCCGCAAAGACCTTTTCTACCGGCTCAACGTGATTCCCCTCCACATTCCTCCGCTCCGGGAGAGACGGGAAGACATCCTTCCGCTGGTGAAGCATTTCCTGAATCAGACATCCCAGGAAGCTTTCTTGCCGGAGATCACTCTTGAGCACGATGCTGAAGAGGTTCTCCGGAGCTACCAATGGCCTGGAAACATCCGTGAGCTGTCGAATGTGCTTGAAAGGGTTCTCTCCTCTCTGGAAGGGAACACGATCCGCCTGTCCGATTTGCCTTTTTATCTCTACCGGAGCCGCAAGATCGCTTCCAAGCTCTCCGCCTTATCCATCAGGGAAGTTCAATCCCGTGCCGAGAAGGAAGCGATCCTTCACACCCTAAGGCTGGCCAGATACAACAAATCCAAGGCTGCGGCCATGCTGGGGATTCATCGCACGCATCTGTACAAAAAGATCAAGAAGTACGGAATCACCCGCTCCTCTTACGACAACCTGCAAGAATAGAAAGTGACAAGTTTGCTCTCTGATCTCGTCACTTGTCACTCGTTACTCGTCACTCGTCACTGAAGGGCAGGCCTCTGTGCTTGCCGATCGGCAGAGCGGAGGTTTCATTCCTTTCCGATCGCTCTCCGCGCTTCGGCCCGGCTTTCAAAGATGTAGGGCGCCACATCCCTTTTCTTTAGCGCATCACCCAGCTTCATGCGAAGGAAGGTGCTGGTGGTATAACGGCTTACGCCCGTGTAGAACCTGTCCACCACGAACTTCACCATTTCCGAGTACTCTTCCACAAGTTCAGGGGCAATGTTGAAGTTGTCATAATTGACAATGGTGTAAACCCTCTTCCCCAGCGGTGAGAGAATCCTTTCCACCGCCTCTTTGATCTCGCTCACCTGCTGGCTCGACTTCACCGAGTACCCTTCGAAATTGACGAAGAACAGATTCTCTGCCGGATCGTAGGTCAGGCGCTCTTCAAGGGTGAGGCTCATGAGGTCCTTCTTGAGTTCCATGGCCTCGGGCTTGAATATTCTTTCATCCATGAGCTGAGGAGTTCCTTTGATAACAGGCTTGAAGTCCATCAACGCCAGGATTTCCTTCTCCACATCGATGCCCGGGGCGACCTCTGCGAGCACCATCCCCTCTTCCGTGAGAGAAAAAACGCAGCGCTCCGTCACATAGAGGACAGGCTGCTTCTTGGATTGGGCGTATTTTCCGCTGAAGGTCACGTGTTCCACCTGACGGACAAATTTTCTGACCTTTCCCTCTTTGTCTATTCTTAGTTTTCCATCCTTTACAGAGACTTCTAGACCCCCCGCCGTGAACGTGCCGAGGAAGATCAGCTTCTTTGCATTCTGGCTGATGTTGATGAACCCGCCCGCACCGGCAAGCTTGGGGCCGAACTTGCTGACGTTCACGTTGCCCAAGCCGTCCGCCTCCGCCATTCCGAGACAGGTCAAATCCAGTCCCCCGCCGTCATAGAAGTCAAACTGAAAGGACATGTCGATGAGAGCCTCTGTGTTGGTTCCGGCACCGAAGTTCAGTCCTCCTGCAGGCAGTCCTCCAATGACCCCCGGCTCAGCGGTCAGCGTAATGAAGTCAAGGATTCTTTCTTCGTTTGCAACATTGGAAACCCCTTCCGGCATGCCGATCCCCAGGTTCACCACGCTGTTCGCCTTGAGCTCAAAGGCGGCCCTCCTGGCAATGATTTTTCTGTCACTCATATCCATGGGGGAAATGGATTGTATCGGGATCCTGATCTCTCCGCTGAAGGAAGGATTGTAGACTTCCGCAAAGGTCTGCCAGTGGTATTCAGGCCGCGAAACCACCACGCAGTCCACCATGATGCCGGGGATCTTCACCTGCCTGGACTTGAGCGTGCGGCGATCGGCAATCCGCTCCACCTGCACGATGACAAACCCATTGGAATTCTTGGCTGCCATGGCCATGGAAAGGCTGTCCAGGGTGAGGGCCTCTTTTTCCATGGTGATATTGCCGTCCGTGTCCGCCGTGGTTCCGCGGAGAATGGCCACGTGCACAGGCATGGTTCTGTAAGCCAAGTATTCCTTTCCATCGAACTGCATCAGTTCCACGAGATCCTCGGTGGTGACCTGGTTGATCTTTCCGCCGCCGTTCCTGGGATCCACAAAAGTCCCGAGGCCCACGGTCGTGATGGTCCGCGGCTTGTGGGCCGCAATGTCCCTGAACATGTGGGAGATGACCCCCTGGGGCAGGTTGTAGGCTTCGACCTTGTTCTCGAAGGCGAGTTTCTGGAGCTTGGGGGCCAGTCCCCAGTGACCCCCAACCACTCTCTTGATGAGGCCTTCATGGGCCAGGTGGTTGAGGCCTCGGTCCTTCCCGTCTCCCTGACCCGCCGCATAGAGCAGGGTGAGACCTTTGGGCTGGTTTGTTTTCAGGAAACGCTCTTCGAGCTTAACGGCGATCTCCTCAGCAAACCCGATGCCCACGAAGCCGCCGGTTGCCACTGTGTCGCCATCACGGATGACACGCACCGCTTCCTCGGCGGACACAATCTTGCCCTTTCTCGCCCTCTCAGGAGTGAGCGAGGAAAGCATCGGGTGGACAGTCCCCTGGATCATCTTCTCATCGGCCATGGCAAACCTCCTTTTGCCCAAGGCTTCTCTCTCCCCTTGGTATGAGCTTTAGGATCTTAGTCTGAAACTTCTCTGTACCATGCGGAGAAGCTAAAAATCCGAAATCTGAAGCACGAAATCCGAAACAATGATGAAACTCCAATGACCAAAATTCAAAACAAGGACCGACAGAAGGACAGATTTTCATTTGTTTTAGTCATTTGAATTTTGGATTTTGAATTTGTTTCGGATTTCGAGATTCGAATTTCTTCCCGGCCAATAACCTTTGTCAGAATTTAGGTCTTTTGGGCGGACTCACGATCGCCTCTCCGTCCAGAACCAGCGTGCCCTCCTGATTGACGCACGTGGTCTTTGCCCTGATTCTCTTTGCCTCGGCCATGATCTCGAGGATTTCGACCGAAGCGGTGATGGTGTCGCCCATGCGCACCGGAGCCAGAAAATTCAGCTCCTGCCGGATGTAAACGGTCCCCGGCCCAGGGAGCTTATTGCCGAGAACTCCGGAGATCAGGCCTGCTAGCAGCATCCCGTGGACAATGCGTGTTTTGAAAAACGTCTTCTTTGCATACTCTTCATTGATGTGGGCAGGGTTGAGATCGCCGGTCACACCGGCGTAGAGGTACACGTCGGTTTCAGTGATCGTTTTTGAGAATTCCGCCCTGTCCCCCACCCGAAGCTCTTCAATGGTTTTCCCGATCATAAATCACCTGCTGCTTTCTGCGCCGCAAACATCGCGGGTTCACCTTTGCGCCGTGCGCCGTGCACCTCCCTTGCTTTTCTCCTTTTGCTTTGTCGCTTTGTGCCTTTGCCTCCTTTCTTTGTCCCTTTGTTCTTTGCCTTTGTCCCTTCTTCGTTAATCTTCATGGATCTCTTTGATGCCGGCAAAGACATCAAGAATCTCCGGATTCCTCAGCGCATCCTTGTTCAACACGACCTTGCCTTCAATCACTTTTTTCACGGCAAGCTCAACCTTCTTCATGTTGAGGGTGTAGGGTATGTCTGGAACAGCGACGATCTTGGCCGGGACGTGCCTTGGTGACGCATTCGTGCGAAGAATGGTTCTGATCTTGTTTTTCAGTTCTTCGGTGAGTTTCTGACCTTCGGCCAGCTTCACAAAGAGAAGGACCCGGACATCCCCCTTCCAGTCCTGGCCGACCACGAGACTGTCCGCAATTTCCGTGATGCTCTCCACCTGGCGGTAGATCTCGGCGGTCCCGATCCGGACCCCTCCGGGATTCAGGGTGGCGTCCGATCTCCCGTAGATGGTGACTCCGCCCCGGTCATTGATTTCTATGAAATCTCCGTGTCGCCAGATCCCCGGATACACGTCGAAATAGGCTCCGTGGTATTTTTCTCCCTTGGGGTCCTCCCAGAAGTAGATGGGCATGGGTGGGGCTGGAGCCAGGCAGACCAGCTCTCCCTGCTTGTTCCGAACAGGTTTTCCGTTTTCATCAAGGGACTCCACCTTCATCCCGAGGCACCGGCACTGCAGCTCTCCGGCATAGACAGGCCCCATGGGGTTGCCGGCGGCAAAGCACCCGTTAATGTCGGACCCGCCGGAGATGGAGGCGAGCTGAATGTCTTTCTTCACCTCGTTGTAGATGAACTCAAACCCTTCGATGGACAGAGGCGATCCTGTGGACAGCACTGCTTTCAGAGGCGTCAGGTCATATTCCTTGCCCGGTTTCACGCCTGCGGCCATGAGGGCCGCAATGTAACCCGCGCTCGTCCCGAAAATCGAGATCTTGTGATCCTGCGCCATCTTCCAGAGCCCGCCTGCCTGCGGATGAAAAGGGAAGCCGTCGTAAAGCATCAGAGTCGCGCCAACAGCCAGAGAGCAGGTGAGCCAGTTCCACATCATCCAGCCGCAGGTGGTAAAGTAGAAGATCGTGTCCTCTCGTTTGAGATCCGTGTGGAGCAGGAGTTCTTTGAGCTGGTTGATCAGCACCCCGCCCGCACTCTGAACCATGCACTTGGGAAGTCCCGTGGTCCCGGAGGAGTACATGATGTACAGGGGGTGATCAAAAGGAAGCTGGACGAATTCCATGTTCAGATTCGCCTGGGAGGACCGAAAATCTTTGTAGGCAATCGCTTTGGGTACCCCGCTGATCTTCGGTTCCTTTTCCGTGTAGGGCACGACCACGACCTTTTCAATGCTCGGGAGTTCTTTCAGGATGTCGGAGATTCGATCGAGGGAATCCAAACTTTTTCCCTTGAACCAGTACCCGTTCGCGGTGAAGAGCACCCTTGGCTTGATCTGGCCGAAACGGTCCAGAACCCCCTTGATCCCGAAATCCGGAGAACAGGAGGACCAGGTCGCTCCCAGGCTCGTGGCCGCGAGCATGGCAAAGATGCTCTCAGGCATGTTGGGCATGAAACCGACAATTCGGTCTCCAGGCTTGATCCCCATGTCTTTGAGCGGTTTCGCCAAACGGGCCACCTCATCGTAGAGCTCCGCATAAGTGACCTTTCTTGTGACCTTGTCCTCTCCCGCGAAAATAAGCGCCGTGTGATTGTCTCTGAACCGGAGCAGGTTTTCGGCAAAGTTGAGCCGTGCCCCTGGAAACCATTTTGTCCCGGGCATCTTGTCGGGATTGTCCACAACCTTGTCATAGGACTTTGAAGCCTTGATCTCCGCAAACTCCCACATGGCCGCCCAAAAATCGGAGATACTCTGAACGGACCACTCGTACAGGGGCGCGTATTCCGTAAAGTTCTTGCGGTACTTCTTGTTGACGAAATTCATGAACCGGTACATGTGAGAATTCTTGATCCTTTGCTCCGAAGGCTTCCAAAGCATCTTAGCCATAGCTCATCCCCTCCATCCTTTAAGATTTGAATTTCCGTAACATTTTAGCTTTTTAAAATGGTCACGAGCAAAGGTCCCCCTCCCCTAACCCCTGCCACCAGGGGAGGGGAAGTGGAAAAGGGAGCGCTGCTCGTAACTGCTCAGGTGTTTAGGCTGAAGGCTGAAGTCTATAAAACATCTCGCAAGGCACGACTCAAGCCATTCAAGACCTCCTCGGTTTCTACGACCTTTGGTTCAATCAGAGATGAATCCTCGTTGGGCAAGAAGCCTAAACGCTTCACGCATGGTTTGTCCCTAAAAGCCCTCAGCCTTCAGTCTTCAGCCTATCTACCTGAGTAGTTAAACCTGCTCTATAACATGGAGCAAATTCTATACCAACTATTGGCTCATGGTGCAAGAAAAGTCAGGAAAGGGAGAAATCTTGCCCGGGGACGCCTAATCATATATAGTCTCCCCGTTGGCCAAACCTGGTTATCCTCAGGCCATGACCCGACCTCTTGAATACCGATGGCCTCCCGTCCAAGGGCGGGATCCTTTTAAGGACTTATCCAAGGTTGTAGGAGGGACCTCCTGGTTCCGATATCTTCGCAACCGGGAGGTTGCTCCTACATAAGGATCAACATTTCATGGCAAACATTTTGGCGATCTACGGGAGCCCTCGCAGAAAAGGCAACACGGCCCTGTTGCTCAAGAGGGCCGTAGAAGGGGCAAGGGAAGCGGGCGCGGATGTGGAGGAGATCGTGCTCCGCGATCTCAAGATGTCTCCCTGTCTCGAGATCTACGGCTGCAAAGAAACCGGACGCTGCGCGATCAAGGATGATTTTCAGGGCGTATACGATAAACTCCTGGCCTGTCAAGGCCTCATGCTCGCCTCGCCCATCTTCTTCTACACCGTGAGTGCCCATACCAAGATCCTTATGGACCGCTGTCAGTCCTTGTGGGTCAAGCGCTACTGGTTGGAAAAGACCCCTTTCGGGAAAAAGGAATTCAAGCGAAAGGGTCTGTTTATTTGCGCAGGAGCGACCAAAGGGAAAAGGCTTTTTGACGGAGTGCTGCTCACGGTTCGCTATTTCTTTGATGCGCTGGACATGGAGCTTTGGAATTCCATGCTCTACCGCGAACTGGATTTTGAGGGAGATGTCCTGAAGCACCCGGAAGACCTTGAAGCAGCTTACACCGCAGGGAAGGAATTCTCCCGTGCCCTCGGCGGTCACGATGCCACATGATGCGCAAGGCTTTCAGGCATTCTTCTGGTATGTAGGGTTTTGCCGCAACCGAATCATCGTTAACTATTGACATAGGAAAACGGTTTTCCTATACTCAAGCTCCATTCCAAAAAAGGCAATTCCGTACAAGTTGATAGTCGCACACCGAATAACCCTAAACCATCAAAAGGAGAAGGCCACATGACCAAGAGAACTGACCAAACCGGAAAAGATGTAAAAAACACCAAAACTCAGACCGGAGTCTCCAGGCGGAAGTTCCTGGCCTCAGCAGCGCTTGCAACCGGCGGCGCGGCCGCGACGCTGGGCTTCCCAGCGATCTTGAAGGCGCAGGGGCCGATCTCGATGCGCTGGCAGAGCACCTGGCCAACCAAGGACATTTTCCACGAATACGCCCTCGACTTCGCCAAGAAGGTCAACGACATGACCGGCGGCGATCTCAAGATCGAGGTGCTGCCTGCGGGCGCCGTGGTGCCGGCCTTCAATCTGCTGGACGCGGTGTCCAAGGGAACGCTCGACGGCGGCCACGGCGTGCTGGTTTACCACTACGGCAAGCAGAAGCCCTGGCCTTGTGGGGCTCGAGCCCAGCTTTCGGCATGGATGCCAACATGCTGCTCGCCTGGCACAAGTACGGCGGCGGCAAGGAGCTGCTCGCAAAGATCTATGCGTCCATCGGCGCCAACGTGGTATCCTTCCTCTACGGCCCGATGGCGACCCAGCCCCTGGGCTGGTTCAAGAAGCCTATCACCAAGGTGGATGACTTCAAGGGCCTGAAATTCCGCACCGTGGGCATTTCGATCGACCTGTTCACCGGCCTTGGGCGCGGCGGTGAACGCGCTGCCCGGCGGCGAAATCGTGCCGGCCCTGGACCGCGGGCCTGCTGGACGGGGCGGAGTTCAACAACGCCTCCTCCGACCGCCTGCTCGGCTTCTCCGACGTGTCGAAGGTGTGCATGCTCCAGAGCTACCACCAGAACGCGGAGCAGTTCGAGATCCTGTTCAACAAGGACAAATTCAATGCGCTTCCGGCCAAAATGAAGGCCATCATCGATAACGCCGTGGAAGCGGCCTCTGCAGACATGTGGTGGAAGTCGATCGACCGCTACTCCAAGGACTACATCGAGCTGCAGACCAAGGACAAGGTCAAGATGTACAAGACGCCCGACGCGATCCTGCAGAAGCAGCTCGAGATCTTCGACGAGGTCATGGAGAAGTATTCGGCCAAGAACCCCCTGTTCAAGGAGATCTCGAATCGCAGAAGGCATTTGCCAAGCGTGCGGTGAGCTGGGACATGGATACCAACGTGAGCCGGCGCATGGCCTATAACCATTACTTCGGCCCCAAGAAGGCTCCGGCGGCACCGGCTAAGAAAGGCTAACGATTTCACTGCATCACCCGTCAGCCATGAACTCAGGGTGCTTTCGACGTCACTGAGCAGGTCAGCCATCCGGGCGCCGGCCGCGTCCGGGTGGCTGATTTTCAAAGAGGATCGAGTATGCAGAAATTGCTGCTCACTATCGACAAGATCAGCACCTTTGTCGGGAAGACCTTTTCCTGGCTCATCGTGTCGCTCACCTTCCTCATCACCTACGAGGTGTTCTCCCGCTATGCGCTGGATGCGCCGCATGCCTGGGCCTTCGACATCATGCTCCAGATGTACGGGACCCTGTTCATGATGGCGGGCGCCTATACCCTCTCGAAGAACGGCATGGTCCGCGGCGACGTCCTTTACGGTTTCTTACCGCAGCGAGGTGCAGGCCGTCATTCGACCTGACGCTTTACATCATCTTCTTCCTTCCCGGGGTGACCGCGCTCTGCTGGGCCGGTTACAAATATGCCGGAGAGTCCTGGGCCATCTGGGAGCATTCGAGCATCACCGCCGAGGGCCCGCCGATCTACCACTTCAAGACCATCATTCCCATCGCCGGGGTTTTCATACTCATGCAGGGCATCGTCGAAATCATCCGCTGCGTCCGCTGCCTAAAGGACGGCCGGTGGCCCTCTCGCGTTGAGGACGTGGAGGAGGTGGATGTCGACAAGCTGAAGGAAATGGTGCACGTCAAGGACGAGGATATCGCCAAGCTCGATGAGTTCGTGATGGCCAAGAAAGGGGGTGACCGATGAGAAAAGAAGCCTGGTTCGGATTCTCCATTATGGCCATCGTGGTGATCCTGGTATTCTGGATATTGCCCGCGCCCTCCCAGATGACCAACGGCCACCTGGGCCTGCTCATGCTGGCCATGATCGTCATGGCGATCATGCTCGGCTTTCCCACGGCCTTCACGCTGATGGGCATGGGCACGATGTTCGCCTTTTTTTCCTATTACAGCGAGAATCCGTCGACAGCGCTGACTCATACTCTCGACCTGATGGTGCTGCGCGCCTATGCGGTCATGAACAACGACGTGCTGATCTCGGTCCCCCTGTTCGTCTTCATGGGGTATCTCGTTGAACGCTCCAACCTGATCGCCATGCTGTTCAAGAGCCTCCACCTGGCCACCTCGCGCATCCCCGGATCCCTGGCCGTTGCAACCATTGTCACCTGCGCGATCTTCGCCACCGCCTCCGGGATCATCGGCGCGGTGGTGACGCTGATGGGCCTGCTCGCGTTTCCGTCCATGCTCAAGGCCGGGTACAGCATCAGGCTCTCGGCGGGGGTCTGTGACTGCAGGCGGCACCCTCGGCATCTTGATCCCGCCCTCGGTTCTGCTCATCCTCTACGGCGCCACCGCCGGCGTGTCGGTGGTCCAGCTTTACGCCGGCGCTTTCTTCCCCGGCATTATGCTGGCCGGGCTTTACGTCGTCTACGTCATCATCTCCGCGAAAATCAGTCCCAGCTCGCGCCGCCCCTCTCCGAGGAGGACGCAGTGCGTCGATCTGCCCAAATTCGCGGAAGTGATCTCTAAGACTTCGGGCAACAATGTCGTGGTCGGGCTGATCGTGCGATCAAGGGCAAGCGCAACGCCGATGTGCCGATGCAGACATTGCTCACCAACCTGATCATTGCGATCCTGCCGCTGGCGGCGGCTGCGCTTCCTTGGTCCCGCTCTATTCGTCGACCGCTCCCGAAGAGGTGGTGCGCCGAGGGCGTGCAGGCGATGGGCATTGCGGCGACAGCGACGGGGGAAACAGAGGCTGACGGTGGCGAGGGCGGTCTGCAGGAACCGGAAGGAGCCGGCGGGCGCAGGAACCGCCGGCCGAAGCCGAGCAGGCGGCGCAGTCGCCCCGGCCGACGGCCGAAGCGCGAAGGCCGCCGCCGGGCAAACGGCGGAAGCGGCGCGACCGCAGATGCGCGGCTGAGCGAACTTCCGTTCCCCTCTGGTTACTGGATTACGTCGGCATTTTCGCGGGGGACTGGTGGTTGTTCTACGCGATTCTCACCTTTGACCGGCTCGAGATCTTCAAGATGCTGCTGGGGTCCTTCTTCCCGCTGGCAATCATCATCCTGGGGGTGCTCGGCATATTGTCGTCGGGCTGGCAACTCCTACTGAGGCGGCGGCCATGGGCGCATTCGGAGGTTTCATTCTGGCTGCGGTCTATAAACAGCTCAACTTCCGGGTGTGTCAAGGAATCGGTCTTCCTCAGTGCAAAAACCAGGGCCATGGTGTGCTGGCTCTTCGTGGGATCAGGCATTTTCGCAGCGGCCTTCGCATTGCTCGGCGGCCAAGAGATCGTCAACAATTGGGTGAAATCGCTCGATATGACTCCGCTGCAGTTCATGATCCTGGCGCAAGTCATCATCTTCCTCCTGGGCTGGCCGTTGGAATGGACAGAGATCATTATCATCTTCATGCCGATCTTCCTGCCCCTCCTCTCCCACTTCGACATCAACCCGCTTTTCTTCGGCTTACTGGTGGCGCTCAACCTGCAGACGGCCTTTCTCTCACCGCCTGTGGCTATGGCCGCGTTCTACCTGAAAGGCGTGTCGCCCCCGCACGTGACGCTGAACCAGATCTTCCTTGGGATGATGCCCTACATGGTGATCCAGATATTCGCCATATTTTTGCTGTATATGTTCCCGCAGATCGGCTTGTGGCTGCCGTCTCTGGCGTACCAATTGATGAGCGGTTCGCGCCGGGATTTCGGAGCGGGGGCGTCATGAATCTGACGGTTCGGTGTAAATGGAGATAGTCATACAACCTACGTCAGGAGGAAAAAGGTGCGACATTTTTTACTTATGAGCGGCACTATCGCTGGTAATTTCATTCTGTGGGCGTTGATCACCATACTGCCCGTGCATGCAATGATCATGTTTTGTCTTGCGATTGCCGTGGGTTGTCTCATGATTTCCGTCATGGTGCACTTCGGGAAAGCAGCGGATAATGAGCCGACCGCTAAGGGTTGATCTAAGCGAACCGACGCCGGTCAGCGCAGGATATCCCGATTTCCTGAATGACGTATACAGGGAGGTTGAGGATGTGGGAAAAGCTGGGTGGGCTCGCTACCATAGGTGTTGCAGTTACGGTGTTGTGTCTTATCAGTGTTTTCGAGCCGCCGACATACGTCCAAATTATCTGTGCGATTGGACGGCACTCCGGAAACCCTCGTTTCCGGATTCGTTTCATTTCACCTTCTCCTGCAACTCCTTTTTTTGCTTTTCCCACCTCGGCCCGAACTTGGCGCTGTAATAAGCCTCGGCCCAGCCCATAAACGGCATCCAGGTGCTCTTTCCCTTCTTCTTTGCGTCCAGAATATTCGTCAGAATGGTCTCCATCTCAGCAATTTTGTCCTTCGGCACATAGTAGGCAGCCCCGCCCTTAAAGGACTTCATGGTGTCCTCAGGGCTGAGGGCATGGGCCGTGAGCATCACGGCGGTGACCTTCTTTGCAACGGCTATTTCCAGGAGTTCGTATCCATTGACTCCCATGATGTCCAGGACAGCCATATCAAAGGACTGCGTTTCCAGTTGCCGCTTGGCCTCCTCAAAGCTCCTGGCCTTCACCACCTTGCACATGGAGAGCAAGTCTTCCAGCGTGTCCAGGACGTCCGGTTCATCGTCCACGATAAGTATCTTCTTGCCTTTCAACATATCCTCTTTTCCGCCCATAACACCTCCCTCCGTTTAATTGCACACAGGTTGCTGATGAATTTCAGGTTTCTTTCCACTCCCCGGCCATTACTTATTCAACCCTTAAAAGACAGCCAGGTTAGCGCTTTCGTAGAAAGTCTGCTCAAGCATTCCGTTCGTGGTTCGATACCCCTTCGACCTGCTCAGGGCGGTGAGCCAAGTCGAACCGCTCACCATGAACGGAAAATCAAATACGTAAAGTTCTTATGATCCGTTCACCCTGAGGTATCGAAGGTTGAACGGTGCCTTTTGCAAAGGCTTCAATATTGATGCGTTGGTAAAAAGTCCTGCGGTGCGGATCTGTCATTTCGACCGCAGGGAGAAATCTTTCCTTTTCAGCGTGTTAGTAATTCAAGATTTCTCGCTTCGCTCGAAATGACATGAAAATGGGACTTTTTACTAGACCATCAATATTGACTGCTCAATGTTCAATGTCCAATGCTTCAGGCCACGCGGTCGCCGGGTTCGCGGCCTGCGAAGAATGCGTCCAGGTTGTCCAGGGCCCGGAATCCCATGGCGTCGCGGGTCTCTTTGGTGGCGCTGCCGATGTGGGGCATCAGGAAGGTGTTCGGCAGTTCCCGGTACCGAGGGTCAATGTTGGGCTCGTTGTTGAACACATCAAGACCGGCGGCAGCCACCTTGCCGGATTTCAACGCCGTAATCAGCGCGTCGTCGTCGACGACCGCGCCGCGGCTGGCGTTGACGACGATGGCGCCGTCCGGGAGCAGTGCAATCCGCTCGGCATTGAGCATGCGCTGGGTCTGCGGCGTTGATACGCAATGGAACGCCAGAAAATCGCAATAGCGGCATGAGATCTTCGGGTGTGGGATGGAAGATCGCGCCTTCTTCCTGCTCCGGCGCAAGCCGGTGGAGATCGTGATAGTGGATCGTCATGTCAAACCCCCGGGCCCGCCGCGCCGTGACCCGGCCGACACGCCCTAGACCCACGATGCCGAGCCGCTTGCCGGTCACCTGGGTCCCCACCATGAAGCTGGGGCTCCAGTCCCGCCAGGTTCGGGTCCGCACCAGACGCTCCCCTTCGGAGGCACGCCGGGCTGCGCCCAGCATGAGCATGATGGCCACCTCGGCCGTGGCATCGGAGAGGACGTCCGGGGTGTTGGTCACCACCAGCCCACGGCGTTTTGCCGCCTCGATGTCCACATGGTCGAATCCCACCGAGTAGTTGGCGATGATGCGGACGCTCCAGGGGAGTCGCTCGATGACCTGGGCCGAGAAGCGCTCCGTGTGACATGGAAGGATCGCATCAGCACCGGCGGCGCTCTCGATCAGCTCATCACTGGAGAAAAGGTGGTCATCGGGGTTAAGCCGGGGTTGGTAATCGCGGCGGAGGCGTTCCTCCACAGCGGCCGGCAATTTTCGTGTGACCAAAACGACGGGTTTCATCTCAGATCTCCTGTCTTTTTGTGCAATACTGTCAAGAGCAGTGTCCCCTCTCCCCTTTCACCCCCACCCTTTTCCCTCCCCCCTCAAGGGGGAGGGTTGTCTTTGTCTTCTTGAGGGGTTGACATCGGTTTTTCATAAAAATTTTTGCAGTACCTTTTGTTGTGACGCGAAGTATACGAAATACCCTCTGGCCGGTCAAGAACGAAGACACCGGATCATTTCACATTGATGCATTCGTAAAAGTCCCCATGGTCGTCACTCCCGCGAAGGCGGGAGTCCAGAACTTCTTGAATTTCCTGGATTCCCGTTTTCACGGGAATGACAGAAAGGGACGTTTTCGGACTTTTTACATGGTCGTCAACATTGCGCATTGAAGATTGGTAACTACTCAGGTAGATAGACTGAAGGAAAAGACATGCGCGACCACACAAAGCCAAGATCGTTTGGATACGTTGGCAGGTGATTGTGTCACGGATGATCATTATTGCCCTTCAGTCTTCAGCCTTCAGCCTAAACACCTGAGCAGTTAGAGTCAATGAACAATGACCAATGTTAAACGATAAATGGCTGGGCGAAAGCCCAGCAATAGGTCTTGACATAGCATCACGGCCAGGATATTCACTGTATCGTATTCTAAGATAGTGTTCCACAATACGAAACAGCGATGAAATCTCTTCACAAGGTTCTCGACATCATCGAAACCGTGGCCAGGGAAGGAAGCATCGGCATCCGGGAGCTTTCCAGCCGCACAGGCTTTCCTCCGGCCACCATCCACCGGATGACCTCCACGCTGGTGGAGCGGCACTATCTCAAGCAGAACGCGGTGTCGAAAAAGCTCTCCCTCTCCATTCAGTTCCTGGAACTCGGCACCAAGGTGCAGCAGCATTTCAGCCTGACCGCCATTGCGAGGCCCCATCTCGAAAAACTGATGGCCGAAACCCTAGAGAGCGTCAACCTCGCCGTGCAGGACGGCGATCATGTGGCTTATCTGGACCACATCCGGAGCGACCACTCCATGCTGCAGCTCTTCACCAAACCCGGAGCCAGGGTCCCCCTCTACTGCACGGGCGTGGGCAAAATGCTTCTCAGCCGGTGGCCCTCCTCTCAAGTGGAAGATTATCTCGATCGAACGCCCTTGACTTCTCACACTCCCCACACCTTTGTGGACCGCGGCAAGCTCCTCCATGAACTGGCTCGCATCAGGACCCAGGGTTACTCCGTGGACAATCAGGAAATGGAGGAAGGGGTCCGGTGTGTGGCCGCCCTGGTGGCGGACCACCGAGGCGAGCCGGCAGGGGTGGTCTCCATATCCGGGGCGGCAATGCGCATCGCACCGCCGAAAATCAAGTTTTTCGCAAAATCCGTGATCGAGTGCTCTCAGGCCATCTCCATGGACCTGGGTTTCAATCCCCCTCACCCCGCCCTCTCCCCCAGCTGGAGGAGAGGGTAAGGGTGAGGGGGTACGCCTAGATGTAAAAAAAAACCTCATTTGTATTAGATACATTGTTAGAAGCAAAGGAGATCCACTATGGCTAAGATGACGACAATGGCAGCGGCTGTAAGAATTCTTCAAAGCGAGGGCGTCAAGCACATCTTCGGGATACCCGGTGCGGGGATTCTCCCCTTCTACCGAGCGTTGAAGGATTTGGGGACCATTAAACACATGGTCACCCGTCACGAGGAAAGCGCCATCCACATGGCCGACGGCTACGCCCGCGCCCTGGGAACGGTGGGAGTGTGCGCGGCCACATCGGGTCCCGGAGCCAGCAACTTCGTTACGGGACTCTACACTGCGCAAGTGGACTCGATTCCCATCCTGGCCCTCACCGGCCAGAATGTACGGGCTCAACTGGATCGGGAGGCCTTCCAGGCGGTGAACATTGCCGAGGTGGTCAAGCCGATCACCAAGAAGTCCTACTGTATCAAGGATCCGGCCATGGTCCCCTGGATTTTCCGAGAGGCTTTCAAGATCATGCGGGAGGGCCGGCCCGGGCCGGTCTTGATTGACCTGCCCCTGGACGTTCAGAAGGAAGAGATTGAGTACGATTCGGAAGTCGATGCTCCTCTCCCCGTTCTGCGCATGCCTCCCCATGCGAAGCAGATCCAAAAAGCCGTGGATATGCTCCTGGCTGCCGAAAAACCCGTGATGCTCCTGGGCGGCGGCGTCATTGTCGCGGATGCCTGCAAGGAATTCGTGGCTCTGGCCGAGGCTCTCCAGGTTCCTGTGGTGACCAGCTATATGGGAAAGAGCGGCATCCCCTGGAACCATCCGCTCATGGCCGGGCACGTGGGCATCCAGTGCAACACCCGGTCCGGCAATCAGGTCTTTCTGGATTCAACGCTGGTCCTTGCTGTGGGGGCTCGTTTCAATGACCGGCACACCGGAGACGTCAAGGTGTACAAGGGCAACCGCAAGTTCATCCATGTCGACACGGATCCAGGCCAGTTGGGCAAGAACATCATGCCCGATCTTGGAATCTGCGCCGATGCCAAGCTGACGCTCCAGGCCTTGATCGAGGAAATAAAGCGCCGCAACGTCAAGCGGCCGCCAACGAAACTGGACATTTCCCAGATCCGGGCCAAGATGGAGCGCAAGACCGACTACGACAACATTCCCATCAAACCCCAGCGCGTGTTCAAGGAAATCAACGAGTTCTTCGACGAGGACACCGTGTTCGTCACCTGCATTGGTCTGAACCAGATCTGGTCGGGCCAGCTCCAGAAGGTCTCCAAGCCCAGGCATTACCTGGATTGCGGCGGGGCCGGACCCCTGGGCTGGGATATGCCGGCTTCCATCGGAGTCAAAGTGGCGCGGCCGGACAAAGTGGTCGTGGATGTGGTCGGAGACTTCGGGTTTCAGTTCTGCATGGATGCCCTGCCCGTGGCCGTGATGTACAAGGTCCCTTTTGTGATCGTGGTCCTGAACAACGGGTATCTCGGGCTCATCCGCCAGGCTGAGAAGTACATGTACGACATGAATTTCGAAGTGCAGATCTGGTATGACAGCTTGAGGGCTATCCAGGCCGAACAGGTTCCCATGGCCATGGCAGCAGGCGGCCGGGGCGCCGTCAACGTGGAACGCGCCCCCCAAGTCGCCGAGAACGAAGGCCGGGGATTCGACTTTGTGAAATTCGCAGAAGCTTGCGGCGCTGCAGGCGAGCGAGTTACAGACCCTAAGGAATCAAGGCCGCCCTGAAGAGGGGCGTTGAATCAGGCCTCCCTTACGTCGTGGACATCATCATGGAGCGGGAGACGGATTGTTCCATGGGCGCGGCCATTGACGCGATCCGGGAGTTTGAATAGGAAGTAAGCAGGGACAAAGGGACAAAGGGGAAGAAAGGGACAAAGTACCAAAGGGACAAAGATGCAAAGGGTAAAGACAAGAAAAGAAGTCTTCTGCTTTGTCCCTCTGTGCCTGTGTGCCTATGTCCCTTGTTTTGCTTTGTGCCTTTGTGCCTTTGCATCTTTGTGCCTCCGCAGTGATCCGGACACCAAGCTGAAGCCTTCGCCTTAACGCGAGCTCTAAGAGGGACTGTAATGAAGATTGATCTCCTATACGGACGAAGGGGGCTGACCATTGATCTGCCTGAGGTGGTTCGTGCCCATGTGATCCGGAAGCATCCCATGCCTTTGCTTCCGGACCCTGGCGGAGCCGTTCGCCAGGCTCTGGAAAAACCAGTGGCATGCCCTTCCCTTCTGGAACTGGCTCAAGGGAAAAGAAATGCCTGCATCCTCATTTGCGACATCACCCGGCCGGTCCCTAACGGTCTGATCCTCCCGCCCCTCGTCGAGACTCTCACCCGAGCCGGGATCGCCAGGGAAAACATCCGCATCCTCGTTGCCACGGGCCTCCACCGCCCCAACGAAGGAGAGGAACTGGCAGAGATCGTCGGTTCTCCTGAAATCTTCCGCACTGTTCGCATTGAAAATCATTTTGCAAGGGACAGGGAGGCCCACGTAGACCTCGGCAGAACCTCGACCGGCATTCCCATCATGATAGACCGCCGTTTCATAAAGGCGGATCTGAAAATCGTCACAGGCCTGGTAGAGCCTCATTTCATGGCAGGGTATTCCGGAGGCCGCAAAGTGGTTGCTCCGGGTGTGGCCTATCAGGACACCATCCTCATGTTTCACAGGGCCAGGATTCTGGAACACTGCAAGGCGGCAAATTGTATCATTGAAGGGAACCCGCTTCACAACGAGCAGACGGAAATCGTCCGGGCTATCGGCGGCGTGGTTGCTGTAAACGTGGTCATTGATGAGGAAAGGCGACTGGGATTCGTGAATTTCGGTGAAGTTGAGGCCTCCCACGCTCGAGCGGTTGAGTTCATGAGAAAGTACGCAGAGATTAGAATCCCACGGCGTTTCAAAACCATTGTGACCACCTCGGCCGGGTATCCTCTGGACAAGACTTACTACCAGACGGTGAAGGGCATGGTGGGGGTCATGGACATACTGGAGCCCGGAGGGACCATCATCATTGCCAGCGAGTGCTCCGAGGGCATGGGAAGCCGGGAATTCGCGGAAGCCCAGCAACTCCTGTGTCAGGTCGGGCCGGAGCGCTTCATGAACATGCTGGAGGGCCGGGACAAGGCCCTCATCGACGAGTGGGAGACGGAAATGCTCCTCAAACCCCTCCGGGTGGGCAACATCCAGCTCTATTCCACGGGGCTCTCGGAATCCGACCGGAAGCATGTGTTCGTGGAGACGGTCCCTTCAGTGGAGGCGGCGGTGGCAGCGAGCATTGAGACCCAGGGAGATGCCGAGGTCGCCGTGGTTCCTGAAGGACCGTATGTCATTCCGCTTTATGGTGTGTAGTACAGTGTCCGTATTTGTTCGCTGATCCCGGTTGCTACCCCCTCCCACCAGGGGAGGGGAATTCTGAGCGCAGTCCGACGTTTTCCTCCCCCTCGACGGGGGAGGCAAGGTGGGGGTGGAGAAAAGCAGGCTCTTGATTTTTGGCTTCAACTGTGAATTGATAGGGACCCGGTCTGTTCCGGACCCGGGCGATGGATTGAATTCCACCTGTCACCCATTCGATAAGCAAAGGAGTTCCCATGGAAAAGCAAACGCTCATCAACAAGCTGAAAGATGCCGTCGGCTCCGAGTATGTTCTTCATTCAGATATGGATCTCACCCTGTACGGGTATGACGCCTCCCTTCAAAAGGGCAAGCCCGATGTGGTGGTGCTCCCCAATTCGACTGAAGAAGTTTCAAAGGTTGTGCGCCTGGCCTATGAAGAGAAGGTCCCCGTCATCGGCCGGGGCTCAGGGACGAACCTGAGCGGCGGAACCATTCCGGTGAAAGGGGGCATTGTCGTTCATTTTTCCCGCATGAACCGGGTTCTCGAGGTGGACCTCCCCAACCGGACCGTGACCGTGGAGCCAGGTGTCATTACCCTGGACCTCCAGACCATGCTCCTGAAAAAGGGTTTCGTCTATGCACCGGATCCGGCCAGTCAAAAGGTTTCCACCTTGGGCGGCAATTTCGGTGAGAACTCAGGGGGGCCCCACTGTCTCAAGTACGGCGTGACCACCAATCATGTCCTGGGCGCTGAACTCGTGCTTCATGACGGCACAGTCATCTGGACCGGCGGCAAATCCCAGGACAATCCGGGATATGATCTCACGGGCCTTCTTGTGGGAAGTGAAGGCACGCTCGGAATCGCAACCAAGATTATGCTCAAGCTGATTCCACCTCCGGAAGCCGTCAAAACCATGCTGGCCGTCTATGATGCCATTGAGGATGCCAGCAATACGGTCTCCGCCATCATCAGCGAGGGGATCGTTCCGGCCACGCTGGAGATGATGGACAACCTGGTCCTCAAAGCCGTGGAAGAATCGGTCCACGCAGGATATCCTATGGACGCAGCAGCCGTCCTGATCATCGAACTGGACGGCATGATCGACGGTATGGACCGGCAAGCTGAAAAAATCATGGAGATCTGCAAACGACACAAAGTGCGGGACATCCGGCTGGCCAAGAGCGAAGCGGAGCGCGCCGCTCTTTGGGCCGGCCGAAAAGGAGCCTTCGGTGCCGTGGCGCGGCTTCGGCCCAGCTACCTCGTCTGTGATGGAACCGTTCCGCGGACCAAGCTGCCCGAAGTTCTGAGCAAGGTGCTGGAGGTGGGGAAGAAGTACGAGTTGCCCATCGGCAATGTGTTCCATGCAGGTGACGGGAATCTTCATCCTCTCATCCTCTTTGATGAAAGAAACGAAGAGATGCTCGATCGGGTGCACAAAGCGGCAGCGGAGATTCTGAAGATCTGTGCCGACGCCGGAGGAACCATCAGCGGGGAGCACGGTATCGGGACCGAGAAGCTCAGGGAAATGTCCCTTGTTTTCTCGGAGAACGACATTGGATTCATGCGTTCCATTAAGAAGGCCTTTGACCCCCATGAGATGTGGAATCCCGGTAAGGTGATACCGCCGGCATCGGCATGAGGATGAGGGGAGATGGAGGCTGTGCGACAACAAAAAAATTCCTCTCCCCCTTGAGGGGGAGAGGCTAGGTGAGGGGGTGTGGATTCAAGTACTTGCCCCCTCACCCCGACCCTCTCCCTCAAGGGAGAGGGAGTTATCGGACAGACTCGAGGGGTGATTTAGTGCATTCAAAACCACAGACAACGGACGACCCGCAACGGACTAGACAAGAAAAGGAGATGTGACGTGGTGGAATTGAAAAAAGCCCTAGAAGAGCTAATCGGGATTGCAGGCCCGGATCGTCTTAAGACCGATCCTAGCGTTACCGCCCAATACGCCGTGGATGGTGTGATCCCCAAGGCGGTGGTGTTTCCCAAAGACACAAGAATGGTGGCGGCCCTTGTCCAATGCGCATGCCGCGGGAACCTGGCCATTGTCCCCTGGGGAAGCGGGACAAAGATGGCCATGGGAAATCCTCCCAAGCGCCTGGACCTGGTGGTGTGCATGGCCAGGATGAATCACATGCTCGACGTGGACACGGCCAACCTGACCATCACGGTTGAGGCAGGCGTAAAATTCAGAGACGTTCAAGCCAGGCTGGCCACAGAGGAGGACCGGTGTTATCTGCCCTTGGAGGATCTCAAAACCGAGGCAGGGGAGTTTGTTTGCTCGGACCGGTCCCACAGCGGCTGCTTCCTTCCCATGGATCCTCCCTTCAGCGAAAGGGCCACCATGGGAGGCGTCGTAGCCACAAACACCACCGGTCCCCGGCGTCTGCTCTACGGACTCCCAAGAGATCTCGTGCTCGGGGTGCGGTTTGTGACCCCCAAGGGCGATATCATTGGCGCCGGAGGCAAGACCGTGAAAAATGTTTCCGGTTACGACGTATCTAAGCTCATGATCGGTTCCCTGGGATCTCTCGGCATTCTTTGTGAAATGACCCTGAGGCTTCTTCCCCTTCCCGAGAAAATGGAGACCCTCCTCTTCTCCTTTGATGCCTTTTCTGATGCCGGCGCCTTTGCCGCAGCCATTCTTGGAACAAAGCTTCTGCCCGCAGCCGTGGAAGTGGCCAACAAAGCGGCCATTGAAAACATGGATCTCCGGGGATCCCTGGATTTCAGCCCCGGCTCCCATGTTGTCATGGTGGCTTTGGAAGCGTTTGACGAGGCCGTGGCACGGATGCATAAGGAACTGCTTGCCATGGCCCAGCATTTCAAGGCCAAAGGGCACTCTCTTGTGCAGGAAGACAAGCACCGGCTCTTCTGGCTGACCGTGGGCGAGCTCCAGGGGTCTGCACATCAGCGTTTCCCGCGTCTTGTGGCCCTTCAGCTCAACTATCCCTTGTCGGCATGGAAGGCACTCTTTGAGTTTGCGGATAAGACTTTGTCGCAAGCTCGCCTGGATCACACCATGCTCTGTCACGCGGGAAACAGTGTCACCCTGATCAACCTTTTGTCGGGCACAAAAGGGACCGACGATAAAGCTTTAATCGAGGCGGTTCAGGCACTCCTTGCCGAGTGCCGCAAAGCAGGGGGAAACCTGGTAGTGCAGAGAGCCCCTGCCGATCTCAAAAAGGCTCTTCCCGTTTGGGGGGAACCGGGTTCGGATCTGCCCCTGATGAAGAGGATCCGTGTTGAACTGGATCCGTTCGGAGTCATGAATCCCGGCCGTTTTGCCGTGGGTCTTTAGAATTATTCAGAGAAAGAGGTCTTTGCGTATGAATATCACTCAGCTTCGCAAGTTGTCTTACGATGAAGTCGCCAAGTGCAACAAATGCGGTTTCTGTTTGCCCAACTGCCCGATCTACCTCGTTGAAGGAAAGGAGTCTTCAGCTCCCAGAGGCAGAAATGCCATTACCAGAGCCGTCATCGAGGGCCGGCTGGAGTGGAGTCCGGAGATCGAGAAATCCATTTTCTCCTGCCTGGGTTGCGGCGCATGCACCGCCGCATGCTTCCCTAAGGTCCAGACCAAGGACCTCGTGTTTCGGGATCGGGAATGCCTGGTGGGCGAAGGATTGTACCCGAAGATCGCCGACTCGGTGGTCCGCTTCCTGGAAAAGGAGCACAACATCACTGATGACGACAACAGGGAGCGCGCCGAGTGGAAGGAACTGATCAAGAATCTGCCCGAGGGCGCGTTTGAAAAGGAGCGGGCGGAGGTGATCTTCTTCGTGGGATGCGTGGCCTCCTTTTTCCCGATGGCCCAGAAGATTCCCGTCAACATGGCCCGCATCATGGATCGGGCCAAGGTGGATTTCACCATCCTTGGCGGGGAGGAATGGTGCTGCGGTTTTCCCCTCATCGGAACAGGGATGCCCGACAAGATCAAGGCTCTGATGGAGCACAACATGCAGAAGGTCGAAGAGGTGGGAGCCAAGAAAGTGGTCTTCACTTGCCCTTCCTGTTACCACACGTGGAAACACCTCTACCGGTTGCCCGGCGTAGAACTCTACCATTCGAGCCAGATGCTTCACCAGATGATCCTGGACAAGAAGATCCCGCTCAAAGAAATGAACGTCACTGTGACCTATCATGACCCGTGTGATCTCGGCAGAAACAGCGGGGTCTTTGAAGAGCCGCGCCAGGTCCTCAAAGCGATTCCCGGCCTCAAACTCGTGGAAATGGCTTACAATCGCCAGCTTTCCATGTGTTGCGGAGGAGGAGGAAATGTGGAGATGGTAAACCCCGAGCTCTCCGCCAAAGTGGCTCAGAGGAAGCTCCAGGACATCGCGGACACCAAGGCCGACATGGTCGTATCCTCTTGCCAGCAGTGCCTGAGAACCATTGCCACCAGGGCCCGCCGGGACAAAGTGGATCTGGTGGTGAAAGACCTGACGGAGCTGATCTTTGAAGCCATGTCGTAAGAAACGAGGAAAAAGGAGAAAGGACGAAAGGACAAAGGATAAAACGGAAATCCTTCAACTCTCAGCCTTAACTCTTTTTTCGTCTCTTGTCTCTTAACCTTTGTCCTTTTTCCTTTCTCCTTTAACCTTTTTTGTTGAGGAGCTGAGTATGACATTAAAATTCGGACCCAGGAGAGGCGTTTACATTGATATCAGCAAAGAGCTCAAAGGCGAAAAGAAGCCTCTTTCCGATAAAGAGTTGCAGCTCTTTGAGCATCTTGACCTGATCTATCGTTCCCTTTGTGCCTTGCTTTTCAACTATGTGCCGGTCTCCGGACACCCGGGAGGCTCGATCTCATCGGGTCGCATTATCCAGGGCATTCTCTTTGACGCCATGGATTACGACGTGTCGGATCCGGATCGACAGGACGCGGATGTGATCTCCTTTGCGGCCGGCCACAAGACCATGGGCCTTTATAGCCTGTGGGCCTTGCGGAACGAGTTGATCCGTATTGGAGCGCCCGACCTTCTGCCGTCCAATGAGGCATTGCAGCTCAGACTGGAAGACCTTCTGGGATTCAGGAGAAATCCTGTGACCAGCACACCTCTGTTTGTGAAATTTCATTCAAAACCCCTGGATGGTCATCCCACCCCGGCCACCCCTTTTGTTCGTCTTTCCACAGGGGCATCAGGCGTGGGAATAGCCAGCTCCCTGGGACTCGCGTTCGGGGCCGCGGATCGTTACGGAGCACGCGCTCCCTACGTTCACTTTGTGGATGGAGAGGGCGGCATGACCCCTGGCCGCGTGAGCGAAGCCTTGGCTGCGGCCGGTACCGCATCCCTGAAGAACGCGATTCTCCACGTGGACTGGAACCAGGCTTCCATTGATTCGAACCAGGTGTGTCGGGAGGGCGAAAAGCCCGGCGACTACGTGCAGTGGACTCCCATGGAACTGGCCTACCTTCATGACTGGAACGTGATCTACGTGCCCCGGGGCATGGATCTTCAGCAGATCCTGGCCGCTCAACGCCTGGCGGTCCGGATCAAAAACAGCCAGCCCACCGCGATCGTTTACCGGACCACCAAAGGCTGGCAATACGGGATCGAAGGCAAAGGCTCTCATGGAGCAGGGCATGGGCTTTGCAGCAACGGGTTTTTCACTGCTGTCCAGCCCTTGATGGGGAGCGCCGGCATCGAACTCCCCCGGTGCGGGGGTGAACAGCGCTGCAAGGCAGGCCAAAAGAGTGACCTTCTCGAAGAGTGCCTCTGGGAGGCCTTGTCGGGCGTCAGGACCGTGATCGAGCGAAGCCCGGATCTGGTCAAGGCCATGGCAAAACGGACGGTTCAGGCGCGCGACCGACTGAACCGCAAGAAGCGACAACCCCGAAAGAACGCGCCCCAGGTCGACGCGGTTTACAGGACGGCTGAAAAGGAAGGGCAAGAGATCCCTGCAGCCATGAAGCTGGAGCCGGGTAAGACGACAACCCTCAGAGGCGAACTGGGCCGCGTCTTAGAGTACTACAACAAAGCGAGCCAGGGCGCTATTTTCGTCGCCTCGGCAGACCTGCTCGGGTCCACGAGCGTGAGCACCGGAGCCAAAGGCTTTCCTGAAGGGTATTTCAACAGTGCGACCAATCCCTTCTCGCGCACCCTTTCTATCGGCGGGATATGTGAAGACGCCATGGCAGGCATCCTCTCCGGCCTGGCCAGCTTCGGCAGCCACATCGGCGTCGGTTCGTCTTATGCCGCCTTCATTGCTCCCCTGAGTCATATCGCCGCACGCCTTCACGCCATCGGCAATCAGGCCAGGCAGGCGATTGCGAAAGGACCCTATCGGCCGATCATTGTGGTGTGCGCCCACTCAGGAATCAAAACAGGGGAAGACGGTCCCACCCATGCGGATCCTCAGCCGCTCCAGTTGCTCCAGGAAAACTTCCCGAGGGGGACCATGATCACCTTGACCCCCTGGGATCCGCAGGAAATGTGGACCGTCATGTCCACCGCACTGGCCAGGAGGCCGGCGGTCATCGCTCCCTTTGTGACCAGGCCGAATGAGAAAATCCTTGATCGAAAAGCCCTGGGGCTTGCGCCTGCCACAGCCGCTTCCACGGGTGTTTATCTCCTGAAGGCGGCCGAGGGCAAGAGGGACGGCACCCTGGTGCTTCAAGGAAGTGAAGTGGCCTATGCTTTTGTTGAACAGACCTTGCCCCTTCTGAAACACAAAGGCATTGATCTCGATGTCTATTATGTGGCAAGTGCCGAGCTTTTTGATCTGCTCCCCGATGCCGAGAAGGATCGGATTTTCCCTGAGAGCAAGGGGGAGAAAGCCCTGGGCATCACGGGTTTCACCCTTCCCACCATGTACCGATGGATTTGTTCTGAACGGGGTCGCAGGATGTCCCTCCATCCCTTTAAGAAAGGCCATTTCCTTGGCAGCGGCCAGGCCACCATGGTTATGGCTGAGGCTGAGTTGGACGGTGAAGGCCAGTTCAAGGCGATTGTGGAGTATCTGAACAGATAAGGAAAAAGGACAAAGGTTAAAGGATTTCCGTTTTTATCCTTTTGCCTTTCTCCTTTAACCTTTAACCTTGTTCTTTATCTTGAGTTTATTATGCGAACGTTACCGTCACCTCTCCGAGGGTGGAAAACTTGGCCACATAGGTCGCGCCCTTCTCCACGGGCCAAATCGGCGTAAGGGTTCCGGTCATGATGACCTGACCGGCCTCAAGCCCTTTATTCCGGTCCGCCAGTTTCCCCGCGAGCCAGGCCACCCCCTTGGCAGGATGCCCCATGGCCAGAGCACCGGTGCCTTGCGCCAGTTCTTTGCCCGCCTGGGTGAGCACCACTTTTTCGTTCAGGAAATCAAATCCCGCCACCGGACGCCATTGACCGGCCAGAACGATTCGAGCGGAAAACCCGTTGTCCGCAAAGAAGTCGGGATAAGGACATTTCCAATCCTTGATCCGGGCGTCGCAGATTTCAAAGGAGGCGCTCACCGCTTCCGTGGCTTTGATCACGTCTTCAACGCTCAAGCCCTTTCCCTTGAGGCCACTTTTCAATTTCAAACAGATCTCGCACTCAAGCTTGGGGGCAATGAGTTCACTCATCGTCACCTTCACTCCATTCTTGAGCACCATGGAATCCATGAGATAACCATAGGTCGAATCCGGCAGGCCCATCTTTTCCCGCACCGCCAGGTTGGTAAAGCCTATCTTGAAGCCGGCGACCTTTTGACCAGCCTGGACGCGCTTTTCAATGTTGCGCTCACAGATCCGGTAGGCATCGTCCAGCGACAAGCCGCCTGCAACCCCATCCGAGACAGGCCCTATGGGTTTTCGATTTTTCTCCGCCTCTGCCAAAATCTGCATTTCCTTTTCAAAAGCCATCGCTTCCCCCCTTTCTTCGTTCATCACCGGCGTCAAGACCCCCTTGCCGCCCAGTGCAGTTCTCTATAATGCTTGCGTCCGATTTCCCGAAATTTTCTTAAGCATTTTTCCCGTCTTGATTTTTCACTTGTTTGTGTCATTCGAATTTTGGTCATTCGAATTTGTTTCGGATTTCGGATTTCGTGCTTCGGATTTGATTGCGGCCAAGCCGCACCGGGACGTTCCGCATCCTGGAGCACCTTCCCTCTCTGTTGACTATTTTTGTACAGACAACCTAAAGCCTTGTCAAACCCAAAATCCAGCGTTGGCCTTTTCCTCCATACAAAGGCTCCTTGCCTTGGAACCATCCCTTGAGTCAGAACTGATAAGTAAGCAGTATGCAGTAAGTAGTAAGCAGAAAAGACAACTGCCTACTGATTTCTGCTTACTGAAACGCGACCGCTCTAAAGAGACCACACCCCCCAGGTTCGGGGTCGAAAACATCTATGCAGCCTGATCGGTCTCCTTTTGCAGCCAATCCTTCACTTCCGGAGTCAGCCCGTAAACGCTCTTCCTGCGCGCCACGGTTTCAGCAAAGCGCTTTCTGAGATGACGGGGCAGTTCGATCGCCGCCAAATCCACGGCCTCATCGGAGTTGCGCCGCACGAGGTAAATCTTCGGGGGCTCGTCCCACGTGTTCACCACGAAGTAGTAAGACACATCCTTCTTGGACTTCACCATTTTCCTTCCGTGAGCCGTGTTGTTCCCCCACTCCAGGTAAAGCGTCACCGCCTCTTCGGGCGTCATGCTCCAGTCAATGGAATTCAAGAGCGCTCTGTCGTTTCGGATATCTTCAAGAGTCATCATGAGTCGTCCCTTAACTATGCCGAGTTTTTGGAAGTTGCCTGATGGGAAAGTGTTGATTTGAAAATAAACACTCTTCCCGGAGATACAACCCAGAACTCTACCTCCCTAAGCGCAGACCTTTGGTCGCAGGCAAATGACCTAAGACGATATAAACTGAATGAATATCGAATGTCGAACAAGGTTTACCCGCCTTCGGCGGCGCCAGAGGCGACCAGGGAATTTCGAATGATGAAGTTCAATGAATTCGATTGTCTCCTTCGAAGTTCATTATTCGTCATTCGACATTCTGCGGTTCGCTTTTGGACTCCCTGGCAAATCGCAAGTTAATTCCGAAACAAGACCCTAATCCGACTTCTTGCAAATACCCCTCAACTGTGTTACGCACTCTGAGCATGATGAGGTGAAATCATGCGCGAACAAAAACCGGACTGTGTCTTTTGCCTTATTGCTTCAAGCGGCGCGCCGGCTCAGATCATTTGCGAAAACGAGCTCTCCCTCTCCATCCTCGACATCAACCCTCTGGCTCAAGGGCATTGTCTGGTCATCCCGAGGCGCCATGTGCCGTGGTGGCATCAACTAACCGAGGAGGAGACCACCAGCCTCTTCAATCTTGCAAGAGACACCGCCAAGCGGATCATGAGAGCTTTGTCTCCCGAGTTCGTCACCATGTACGCGAGGGGTCGGCGCATTCCTCACACCCACCTCTTCCTGATTCCCACATACCAAGGAGATCCGACAGACCGTCACTTCAACGCCCTGGAAGGGTTTCAAGAGCAAGCCTCCACCCTGGCGAGTTTACGAGACCGCGGAGCCTTGTCTCTGACCGCCGATTTTCTAAGGAAGACCTAGGAAAGGGAAGAGTCCAATCATGAGCGAGGGAAACTTCGAAAAGATACAGGAATCCGATGAACAGATGTACGGCCCAAAGGCAATTCTCGTATGCGGTTATCCTCCCCCGGAACACCGTTTCTTTGCCTTGTTCATGGAGAAAGCAGGGTTCAGCGACAGGCCGATTATCTTCGCCACGACTGAAGATGCCGGCAACTAAATTTACTTGTTAGGAGAGTGTGATGGCTTATTTATATGTTTTAAATGGCCCTGAAAAGGGTCGGTCTTTCAGACTGAGAGAGGGAGAAAACTATATAGGTCGTTCAATTGACAACGACATCCGTATTGAAGACAAAACACTTTCCCGGAAGCACGCAAGAATTCTTCTAAGGGGGAGCAGATTTTTCATAACGGACTTGAAGAGTCAAAACCGAACATTCTTTGACAGCGCCTATATGGAGCCAGGTTCAGAGGTGGAATTGAAGGCAGGGGTACCCATCGCTTTGGGAACGACCATCGTTTCCGTGTCTTTAAGCGAAACGGACGATGGCCAAATGACCTCTTTCAGTGAAACCGTAAAACTCAACAGGGCGGACATAGAAAAAGCCGGCGAGTTAGCAGAGCGCAGGGATGAAACGGATGTGAAGAGATTGCAGTTGCTCAAAGAGGCTTCAGAGCTCTTGGTCTCAGGAGTGCCTATTCGTGACGCTCTTGAAAAGATACTCCAGTCCATCACCGAAGAATTGAATAGAACTGACAGGGCTGCGATTATCCTGACGGACCCTCAGACAGGAGAAATTGAGGAGACAGTACTGGGACCGCGCGTTCCAAGGAATCAGAAGGCAGCACCTTATTCCACCAAGGTCGTCGAGCGAGTGATCACCGTTAAACGCCCTGTGATGATTTCTAACACGAAAACAGAGGAAGGCGATATTGCGGATACCCTGAAAGTTCTCAAAGTCCAGTGTGTCCTCTGTGTCCCCATGATATTCGCTTTCCGCATGACCGGCGTTATTTACCTGGACTCCTTGCGCAGAGCTTATGGATTCAGAGAAGATGACCTTGCGCTGTTGATGGAACTGGGCCAGCAAATCGCGCTGGCTGTGGAAAAGGCCAGGTTTGTCGCTGACATATCGAGAGTCGCAGATTCCCTGACTCTTGATGAAGAATAGATATCCGACCCCCAGTGGCCAGGCTTTGGGTATAACCCTAATTTAGTGAATCTGCATGACCCAAATTCGCAATCCGAATATCGAAATCCGAAACAAATTCGAATCTCCAATGTCCCAATGACCAAAGCAGAACAAGGCCCATGGACGCATCGTTTGGATCATTTGAATGTTGATCATTGGGTATTGCCCTTCGACATGGCTCAGGGTGGTGAGTCCTTCGACGTTGCTCAGGACCCTGAGGTTCTCGAAGGGCTGGTCGAACCATTTCGAGTTTCGTGCTTAGGATTTCGTGCTTACCTATGCTTCCTTCTGGACTGCTCTTGGATATGTGAACGCGTTCGATCCCGGTTCATTGCTCAAAGTCTATCGTGAGCTCAAACACACCCTGTTCCAGCCTTGCCTTGACCGGCAGCTCCCCTTTCTCGAACACCTTCATCATCGCCTTGTTTGAGGCAAGCACGTCCGCCGTCAACCCTTTGATGCCGCGCTCCTTGGCAAGCCGGATGAGCATCTTGTAAAGGAAACCGGCAATACCCAGCCCCTGGTATTTCTCATCCACCACAAAAGCGACATCCGCGTAGGGCCGGCTCTGATGCCTTGCAAATCTCGCCTCCGCAATGAGACGCTCCTCCCCTGACTCTCCTGCAAGCCCCACAATGGACATCACCTTGTTGCAATCCACGTTGACGTACTCCTGCATCCGCGCATGGGGCATGACTTTGACCGAGCTGAAATAGCGGTAGTACACCGCTTCATCCGAGAATCGATAGAAAAGGCGCCTCATCTCTTCTTCGTCCGAGGGCCGGATCGCTCTGAACGAGACCTTCACTCCACCCTTGAAGGTCTGCCTTGCGGACGCATCGCCGGGATAAAGGCGAGCGCACTCTGCAAGGAAGATCTGATCCTGGTATAGGATCTTCTCCCCTTTGGCCTGTTCCACCAGCTTTGCCCTGTCGTCGGGGTGGGCAATGTCGATCAACGCCTGAGCTCTTTGGCGGAGTGTCCTCCCCCTGAGGTTGGCGACACCATACTCGGTCACCACCATGTCAATCGATTCCCGCAGCGTGAGCTGATTTGGAAACTCCTTGATGGACAATCGGATGTTGGCCCAGCCCTTCCGGTTCCGGCTCGGCAGGGCAAAGATCGTCCGGCCCCCTTCTGAGAGCTCTGCGCCATTCAGGAAGTCAATGGCCTCCCCCGGCCCGGCAGCGACGTTTCCTCTTCCAAAGTGAAGGGCGATCATGCCTGAGAGATCCACCTTGCGGGCCGGCAGAATCGCCGCAAACCTTGGGTTCCGGCCTATCTGGAGCGGGTCAAAAACCTTGTCGGTCCCCTGGAACTCCACCAGGGGATTGCGGTCCAGCCACGCCATAAGCTCCGGTGTCCCGAAAGCATAGGAAACGAGAGACTTGCCCCTCCAGATCGCTTTCCGGCGATTGGTCACAGCCCCTCCCTTCACGAGATCCATGAGCGGATCCGTAAAAAAGGGAGAGTGAATGCCGAGGTGCTTCTTACGAGCCAGATGACGGCTCAGCGCCTCGAAAAGAGGACCGATGGAAAAAGCAATGCAGCTTCCATCCTCGATGAGAGAAGCCACGTTGGCCGCCAGCCGATCGAACACGTCATCCACAGGCCACCGGGGAAAATAAAACGGCGGCTCGGTAGAGCGAACGAGGATGTCAAAGTCGGAGATGGGAACGAACGTATCCCCAAACGTGACCGGAATCTGGGTATTGATCTCGCCTACCTTCAAAGACGCTTGTTCCATGGCCGGCCGCGCCACATCCACGGCCACACCGAGGCTGCAGTACCCGGCTTCGTTCGGAGGAGTCACCTGGACAATGGCGACGTCAATCGGAATCTGCCTGGACTCGATCAGATGAGGAATCCGGGAAAACCGGCTCGGAATAAGATCCACCAGCCCCTCGGTGATCGCCTGGCTGGCCACCCATCCGGAAAAAAAGGTCTTCAGCCGGAACTTCTGAGAACGAAGCCCCTTGAGGGAAATGGCGTCCCCGAGGCTGACCACTTGAATCAGTTCGAGGTCCACGATATTCTGGGCATCGGAAGACATCAAGTGCTTGACCATGGTTCTCGGCTCGGCCACACCCGTACTGATGAAGAGGCTCATCCCCGGTTCGAGCTTGCTCAGAACTTCTTCCGGTGAGACCACCCGGTCTTCCCACGACCTGGTTTTGTTCGGCTTCATACTCTCATCTCTACGGATCGAGGGACAAAGCAAAACAAGGGACATAGGCACACAGGCACAGAGGGACAAAGCAGAAGACTTCTTTTCTTGTCTTTACCCTTTGCATCTTTGTCCCTTTGTCCCTTTGTCCCTTTCTTCATTTCGCAATCCACCTCTTCCCCGCTCTGATGGCAAACTGGCATTCCAGAACCGGGGGCATCTCAGCCCGGAGCCTGTCAAAGTCAATCTGCGGATAATCCTTCTTGCTCGCTCCGCCAGTCAGGTTGAAGCGAATCACCAGATCCTCGCTGAAGCGCCAGAACTGGCTCTGGATATTCTTTTCCGTTTCCTCCGTGCTTCGGCCCGCGGCCTCGATCTCCACGATTTCCATGTCCCAGGAGGGCAGAGGGACAAATCGCGTTTCCACTCTGTCCTGAAGCACTTCCCCCTCCACGAACCCTTTTTCCTCGTCCATCTCGGCAAAGCTCATTCGCTGTGTTGAACCCGGATAGACAAAACCAATCTGTGGTTTCAAAGGATGGGGGAGGGTCTGGTAACGATGGATGTGTCCTGCCGCAATGTAGGCGAAATCCGTGGGGACCGTGTCTCTGGCAACGGTATCCGGTCGCCCCAACCTGAAGATATAATCCCCGGGCCCCACCCTCGCTTCATCGAAAGTCTGATGGACGACCAGGATGTTCAAGTCACAACGGAGCTCTTCATACTCCGTGTCGTCCAGCGCCTTGAGAAAGGTTCGCTTGGAATTCTCCCGGATAAAAGGGAATCCGGCCACCCCGACCGAATATCCGTCGAGGTGAAGAAGCAAGGACTTGGGCCGGTCAAAAACGTAGATCCCCGGCAAGCCGTGAAAGAGGTCAAAAGGGAACTCGGAGCGTTCGTGATTCCCGGGAATGATCACCACGGGGATGCCGGCCTGGGAAAGTCTTCTGAAAGGCTGAATGAGATCGTCCAGCCTCTCTCTTGGAATGTAGAACTTGTTGAAAAGATCTCCGCTGTGGATGAACAGATCCGCCTCATTCTCAAGAGCATGGTCTATGACCTTCAGGAAATTCCCGAGGATGGAGTCCGCTCTTCTTTGCCGCCCTCTGCTGTCCGACGCAGCGACCTTGAGCACTTCAAATCCAAGATGAGTGTCAGCGGTGTGAACGAACTTCAAAGGACCCTTCCCCTTTCTTCCACTGTGCACAATACACTTTCTGAAAGGCTTCGTCAGCTTCTTTGCACTTGTTGCAGTAGACGCACCGCAGGATTTCCGCTTCCCGCCCTTCCACGGTTTTCCTGGGCCAGTAGGGATCGCACAGGGTCGGTCTCGCAATCGCCACAAGGTCCGCTTCACTGTTTTCCAGAGCGCTTTCCGCAACCCCGGCATTGGGGATTCTCCCTGCAGTCACGATGGGCGTTTGGTGTCCTGCATGTCTCAAGGTCTCCCTAATGTCCGCAGCCAGGTACACGTTGACTTTCTCCGGCATCCAAAGAGGGGGCATGGCCCTGTGCCCGCTGTATCCCGTTTTCATGAAATGGATGATCTGGGGGGCAATCCTGGCATCCGATTCTCCATGCACACGGTCCGTCAACTCCTCCGTAATCTCCCCTGCTTCCGTAGCCAGACGGGTGACAAGCGCCGGCATCACGATCCGGTTCTTGAGAGTCCGCTTACCGTTGAGGTTATAAGGCTCAAAAAGTGTCATGGACTCTCCAGCTACCCTGTCTAATATTCACTGAGGAATGCTCTCGGAAGTCATTCCCGCGAAGGCGGGAATCCAGGTTTTCAGAAGCCCCTGGACTCCCGCCTTCGCGGGAGTGACGCTTCTCTCTTTTGTACCTAATTCTCTCTCCTGTTTGCTTGTCACTCGTCACTCGTCTCTTGTCACTGTGTTGCCTCCAACCTCCTCCCTCACGCCTATCGCGGCGCGCCGTAGTGTGGCCGGCCATTATTTGACTTCACACGCCCCGTGAATCTGATCGCACGTCTCTGCAAAGAGTTTCCCGATCCAGTCCCTCATTTTCACAGCAGGAACGCCCCGCTCCTTTTCCTCCATGCGGAGGTGAAAGAGCTTTACCGTGGTCAGGAAGGCTGCGTGGCTCCACGTGAGGGGAGACACGGAGAGGGGCTCACCGGTGTGCGGATGAACCTGCTCAGGCAAAACTCCTGAAGGCAGCGCGTGTTTCTCCACCCACCGCAGGAGCTTCAACCCCTCTTCTGTTTTACCCTTTTCAATAAAATAGTCCGCCAGCCAGAGGGTAGAAATGAACCAGGGATTTCCCGGTACATGGTCTCCGGAGCGGTAGTAAGTGTCGTTCTCGTATCGCGCCATACCGCCTGTTTCCGTTGAGACCCAAAGCTTTTGCTCGAGGGCTTCCATCGTGGCTTCCATGCGCGGATCATCCACCGTGTACAGCCCAAAGGCGAAAAGTCCCCAGAGGCTTGAATCGCACGTCCCGTCGACCTGGAGTTCTCCGTCGTCATTGCGAAAAAGCATGCGGCAGAACCGGCCCAGTTCAGGCCTCCAGAGGTGCCTGGAGGCCGCGTCCCGGATCTCGGATGCGGCTTGCTGGTAGACCCTGGCCCTCTCTTCCTCTCCAAACACAGTGCAGAAGACAGAGGCTGCAGCCAGGCCTCCGAACACGGCCGCAACCGTGAAGCTGGAGATCCCTCGCCTTTCCTCCCACAGATCGTAGGAGGGGCCGGGCAGGCCGGTTCCCAAATCCCGGTAGCGGACCATGAAGCTTGCAGCTTTTTTGATCAGAGATTTGTAAAAGGGTTTCACGAATTCAACGTCCCGGTACAGGACAAAGTGGTGCCACAGGGCCCAGATGACGAGCGCCGTCTCATCCTCTTGAATCGGAAGTTGAGCAATCTTGCCGTCAAACCAGGGATGCCAGGACGAGGCCAGGGTGCCGTCAGGATTGTATTTGTGAAGCAGGTAGCCCTCTCCTTCCATCACCCTTGCAGCAAAATCATAAAACCGCTGCGCCGGCATCGGGTAACCGGCCAGATCCAACGCATAAGCTGTCAGAGCCCCGTCACGGGGCCAGACGTAGGAGTAGGTGTCCCGGTTGAACTGGATCACATCCGAGTCGTTAGCCGCCAGGATCCCGCCCTGCCAGTCGAGCTGAGTGCTCAGGACCAGGAGGCTGCGGCGGTAGAGCTTCTGAATCCCAGGGGGAACATGGGAATCGGGCGCGGATTCCTTGCGCGCCCAGAGTCTCCAGTAGTCTCCGGTGCGCTTGATGAGCACTGCGGGATGCTTGTGTCGAACCAGAGCATTAATGCGGCGCACTTCCGCCCAACTCTCCCCTGCGCAAATCCAGTAGCACGCTTTGCCGCTCCCGTGACCCTCCAGATCGAGTGCGAGGGAGAGGACCGAGTCCACGGACCCTTGGGCAATCGTGTTTCCCGAGAGGGTTCCATCTTCCGCATCCTTGTAAGTTCCCTCTCGCCCACCCACCTTCTTGAGGCCTACGGCGAACTGAGAGATATCCTCTGATTGTTCGGTCAGGCCGCTGATCAGGAAATACCTGGACCCCTTGTAGTGGACGATTCCTTTTGCCTCCGGGTCATAGGCCGCTGTGTCTCCCACGCTGTTCCCGGAAATGTCAAAATCGTGGCTGAAAAAAAGCTCGATTCTTCTCTTCTCACGGTGAAAATTTTCTACCGCCACTTCGCGAAGAAAGACGTTCTCGTGGAAATCGACGGCATCCCTGCAAGTCAAGAGCAGGCCGAGATCCTGATGATAGAGACTCACATTCGTAACGAGCGTGCCTTCTTCATAAGTCAGTTCCTTTTTCCATTCATCTCCAACCCAGGAAAACCGGTCGCCCACGGAGACTCCCAAGCGAAACACATTGCCGCTCACATGGTTTTCCTGCCCCACATGCGGGAAATACAGATCCCGGATTCGGTAGTTCTTGTCAAAACACACCAGCAGCTTTCCGTTTCCAACAGGAATATCTCTGGGCATGCGCGATCACCCCTTTCGTTTTTCCAATCAATAAGCCCGAGGTCCCGTCTTGAAGGGACGGCTCAGAGCCACTGTCTTCCCTCCCCGGGTGCCCGCCCTCCGCAGCCCAACCCCAGGCCGACGGAGGATGAATGAAGGGTGAGGGCGGGGGAACTCATCCAACTGAACCTTTGATGGACAGGTTTTGAGACCCAGGGTCAGAGTTGGTGCATCATATCATTAGTTAAGCTCAAATGAAAATTTCCCATAGGCAAAAACCATCGGCCAACATTGGAAACAGTGTCCCTTCCCACTGAAAACGGGTTGACAGCCCATGGAAGGAATGTCATACTATGTATGACTTCGTCTGGAGGCTCATTGCGGATAAAAGAGTTCGAGTGGGATGAAGGGAATGCAATTCACTTGCAGCTTCGACATGGGATTGAACCAGAAGAAGCGGAGGAAACTTTTGCCTACAACCCCATTTTTCGTCGAACAAAGAAGGGGCATTATGCAGTGTTTGGCCAAACGAGTGCAGGAAGGTATCTAACCATTGTTTTTGAGCTGAAAGTCGGCGGGATTGCTCGGCCGATTACAGGCTGGGATATGAAGCGCGATGAAATTCGATATTTTAAAAGACACATAAGGTAAATAACGATGGGAAAGAAGCTTCAGAAAAAGGATTGGGCAGAGTATTATGACGAGAAGGACATCCTCGATGAGCTTGTGACGGAATCCATTGAGTTCAGCTTAGACGAAGTGCTCTTGAAAGAGATTCTTTCCAAAGACCGGAAAAGAAAGCTCCAGAATGTGACCATTAAAATCGACCCTCTTCACCTCAGAGCCATTCGTAAACTTGCCACTGCCAAATCAATACCCTATCAAACACTGGTCCGCCATTGGCTATCAGAACAGATCAAGAAGGAATTGAATCTCGTCTAGACCCTGGACATACCCATTCGGACAGGCCACCCAGAAGTTTACCTCAAGCCTTTCTTGGTGGCGGACAAACGATTTGAGTTTGTCCGTGCTGCCCCAAAGTTTGTCTGAAATCTGTCTCGTCGCCACGGACAAGCGGACTGAGCTTGTCCGTGCCACGGTGCCGCCTGCTATTTCTTTTCCTCCAACTCGTCAAGATACTGTCGGCATATCTTGTTGGACGTCGTCATGAAACGATCAAGAGGCGTGATCTCACGGCTTACTACCTTCAGGGTCTCCGGAGACATCTTTCCCTCTTGAGCCAGCTGCAGGCCCGCCTCCTCGACCGCCTCCAGGATGTCCTTAACGGGTCTGTTCAGTTCCAGCAGCCCCCTGAACGTCTCCCCGCAGGGACGAAGAAGAGCGCCCGCGAATTCTCTTCCAATGGTCCTGCAAAAGGCTTTCATGTGCGCGAGAAGGGGATCGAAATTGTCCGGTTCCCAGAAGCCGCAGTTTGAGACAAGCACGACCTTACCGGCCTTTGTTCCTTCCCGCCGCGAATGGGCGCAGTGACCGTTGCGAAGCTCTACAAAGGGAAGGATGAGAGGGACCAGCCGGTCCATCAGGTTTTTCATGGTGCCGCTGACCCCGTCAAAATAGACGGGCGTCCCGAAAACCCAGACATCCGCTTCCCGGAGTTTCGGATAAAGGCTCTGCATGTCGTCCTTGTGAATGCAGGTGCCCGGCTTTTGAAACCAGCAGTGAAGATCGCCTGAACAGGGCCTGATCTTGAGCTTCCGGGTGTAGAAAAGCTCCACCTGTGCACCCCCACTCTCCAACCCTTTAAGGAAAGGGTTGAGAATCAGCGACGTGTTGGCTTTTTCAGCTTTTGGGCTGCAATTGAAGGCGATGGCTTTCATGTTTTATTCCTTGATAGTCTTGTATGAAAACCCCTACCATGATTAGGGCATTCCTTCGTGGCACGGACAAGCGAAATGAGCTTGGCCGTGCCGCCCGCAACTCCGTAGCCCCTCCCTTGGTGCCACGGACAAACGATGTGAGTTTGTCCGTGCCACCGACAAGTCCCTAGTCCCTCTTCGTGCCACGGACAAGCGAAATGAGCTTGTCCGTGCCACCCACAACTCCTTAGCCCCTCCCTTGGTGCCACGGACAAACGATGTGAGTTTGTCCGTGCCACCGACAAGTCCCTAGTCCCAATCTTCCTGCCACGGACAAACGATGTGAGTTTGTCCGTGCCACCATCAAAGCAGCCTGTAGGGATAAGCCCTTTTTGTCCACTCGCTGTCGCGATACTCCGCTGCCAGTTTCTCGTATGCCTCCTTGAGAGGTTTGGGGGTGTGTGTGCTCTTGTATCCGCATACGCCTCTCAGGAAAATGGCCTCAGGTGCTGCCCCGCTCTTTGGATAATCCTTTAGCAGCGCTTCCAGGCTTACCAAGGCCTTCGCAAAATCCTCATGGTTGAAATCAATCTTTGCTTTACCCAGCAAAAGAGAAGGGATGAGTTCTTCCGGGGGCAGGAAACCCACGGTCCTGTGGTGTTCCTTTCCTTCCGTGTCCAGGGTCACCAGGGCAGGGGTCCATTTAACCTGGAACTGCTCGGCCAGAGGTTTGTGATCATGCGGAAGTCTGACGGGAATTAGATTTTGCTTGATAAAGGCAATCACCTTTGCGTCGGGGAACGTAACTGCTCCCATCTGCTGGCAACCGATTCAGCCGGGGTTGAAGAAATCCATAAGCACGGGTTTCTTTTCCGTCTTGGCTCTTGATAAAGATTTATTTAACTCGCTTTCCCACTGAATGGCATCTCCCATGGCTTGTCTCCTTTCTGGAAAAATGGTTGATTGGTTGTTTTCCAGTAATCCCTCACCTACTGGTTTTTGAAATTGCTTTTCAAGTCCGTTCTGGACAATGATGCTTGCTACTTTAGGATATTCTCGATGCAAACTGAAGCGAAATCAGAACCTCTTGATCCTCATCGCTGGGTTGTGTTCGGCGTCATTTGTTCGATCTACATCCTCGTCTATTTCCACCGCGTCTCCACTTCCGTAATCGCCACAGATCTGCTCGCTGCTTTTCAGACCAGCGCGACCGCGCTCGGGTTTATGTCCTCCATGTACTTCTATCTTTACGCCTTTGAACAACCCTTGGTCGGCTATCTCTCCGACCGCTTGGGCCCGCGGCGGGTCGTGGTCTTGTGGTCACTTATTGCAGCCCTGGGCTGTGTGGTATTTGGTTTGGCCCCTTCCGTGGGATGGGCTGCAATAGGCCGAGGGCTCATTGGGTTTGGCGTAGGCGGGGTTTATGTTCCGGGCCTTAAAGCAATCTCTCAGTGGTTCTCACGAAAGGATCTCGGCACCATGACAGGGATGCTGATCGGCTCCGGGAACCTGGGCGCTATTGTGGCCACCACGCCCCTTGCCTGGATGGCCGCCACATGGGGCTGGAGGTCCAGTTTCTTTGTGATCGGTGCATTGACCTTGGTCCTGGCTTTTCTTAGTTTCTTTTTCGTCCGGGATTATGTGGACAGAGAAGCTCCTCCCTCCAAGAAAACTGCCGGTGAAAAGCCTTTAAAGGCTTCGGCGCTTCATATTATCACCTCCTCCTGGTTCTGGCTGGTGGCCGCCCTTTTCTTCGGAGTATTTGGCGGGACTGTTTCTCTCCAGGGCCTCTGGGCAACCCCCTTTCTGATGTCGCTGTTCAACCTGGACCGTGATTACGCGAGCCTGATCAATATGGCTCTCCCGATCGGGTACATGCTCGGAGCGCCCTTCTTTGGCAGGCTTGGCGACCGCGTATTCGGCAACAGAGCCCACTTGCTTATTTTCCTTTTCGCCCTCCTCACCTGTGCATGGTTCGCTCTTACGTTCCTTCCGCATCAACTGGGATTGGGAGGCGTTATGGTCCTCTACGCTGTTGTCGGTGGTCTTGCAGGTGGGCTCGGTACCACGCTCTGGGCAACGGCTCAGGCAAAGACCCCGTCTGCCATCATGGGCCTCATGTCCGGCCTCATGAACCCCTTCCCCTTGCTCGGAATGGCTGTCATGCAAGGGGTGACAGGGGCGATTGTCGACCATGCAGGCAAGGTGGGCGACGTTTATGCGCCCGAGGGTTACAGAAACGCGTTTCTTGTTCTCCTTCTCATTGCCGCCGCTTGTTTTGTTCTGTGTGTCGTGTTTAGAAAACGTCTTTCCACGACGAAGCAGTAGTCCAGGTGCCACGGACAAGCGGTTTGGGCTTGTCCGTGCTGCCCGGAACTTCACAACCTGTGCCTTCTTCCCACGGACAAACAAATTCAGTTTGTCCGTGCCACCCGAACGTTTTCTCACACGTGATTTGGTGGCACGGACAAACATCCGACAGAGGCGGAAAAAAGTTTGTCCGTGGCGTTCTTTTGGCCGGCGACCTTTGACATTTGATCATTGAGAGCTTATTTTTCATAATACATTGTGGTAGTCTCCAGAAAGCCCAAGCTCCACCCCTGGAGACATTCCAAGCCATTGTGAGAAAGGATTGACCATGAAAAAAATCTCAAGGAGAACCTTCATCAAGGGTGCGGCTGTCGTGGGAACTGCTTTTGCCGCGTCTCCCATGATCTTTGTCCCCAGAGCCCGTGCCTCTTATGCGAAAAAGACGATCATTCACCCGAACGTGAACAACCTTCGAGTGGTCGGTATCACAGATCCTTCCATGACCAGAGCTGAGGAGGTTGGAATCGACTGGGTGCGGCAGGAAGAACTGGTCGTGCAGAAACCCGTGTGGGAGAACCTTGACCGTTTGGCTTGCGCACTCACTGATGTCCAGAACCCTGAGCAGGCTTGGCAAAGCATCTTCATCAAGCCTCCGCGCAAACCATGGTCCGAGGCGATCGTAGCCATAAAGACGAATCACATCATGGTACAGCACACCCGCAGCGCGGTCATGTCCAAGATCTGCCATGTCCTCACGGATGTTGTTGGCGTCAAAGGCTCCAATATCCATATCTATGATGCTTGTCACGGAAGCGACCTGTCAAAGGAGACTCCTTTCAAGGGCCTTCCCGAAGGCACACGCATCGAGGACCGATGGGGAGCAAGCAATACGAACACGCTTGTCCCTTCACCCTGGAGAAGCGGGAACGACAAAGCCAAGTGCATCAAGCATCTTGTGGACGGATCGGTGGATATCCTGGTCAACATCTCCATGTGCAAAGGCCACAGCAGAACTTACGGCGGCTTCACCATGACCATGAAAAACCACTTCGGCACCTTTTCTCCATCGCCCGGGCATCAGGATCAGGCTTTGGAATATCTGCTGGCCCTCAATAAAACCGAAGAGATCCTGGGCCCCATGGACAAGCAGACAGGGAAAGTCCTCTATCCTCGCCAGCAGCTCTGCCTCGTTGACGCGCTCTGGGCGAGCAAGCCGGGTCCCGGCGGAAATCCCACTCATCAACCCAACTTCCTGGCCATGGGCGTGATGTCTCCGATCGTGGATTACGTGCTGGCAACCCGTTTCAGAGGGGAAAAGATGGGCTGGGCGCCGGACATGGAAGCCTTGAACCGTTTTCTCACAGAGTTCGGTTACACCGAAGCGGATCTGCCGAACGGCGGGAAGATCATGGAGATTTGATGGCTCCGGAACAGGAAATCCCCTCCACCTCCCCTTTCGTCAAAGGGGAGGGCAGCCGTGGAATCACGAGAAAGCCTTCAATCCTTTCTTAAAGGGGGATACAGGGGGATTTTGCTGCGATGTTTTCGCGATTTTAGGCCTCTGCCTCCTTCTTATCTCTTGCTCTCTCCCTAAACCAAACCCTTTTCTAGAAGGCCCCAAACTGAAGGGATTCGAACAGGCCGGTCCTCTCACGGTCTACAACAGGAGCAATCTTTTCGATTACATGAATGGAGAAGCCGAAGCTTACCTCCCTTTTGGATTTCGTCTTCTTTACGTGAGCATTTTCAGTACTGAAAAGACGGACAGCCGGATGGTTCTGGAAATCTATGACATGAGCACCCCGCAGGGGGCCGGTGGCATTCTGAAAAAATATTCTAGTGAAGGAGGCTCAACTCTCCCCGGAACCGGAGATGCTGCTTGGTCGGACAAAGGAATTGTTTTGTTAAGACAGCGGAATTATTTCATGCGCATTTTTCCTGATCCGTCTCCTGAAAACGAAGTCAAGCCGACCACGCAGGAGATGATCGACCTCGCCCGGGAAATCGTGCTATTATTCTAAGATTACTCCTGTCCACGGACAAACGAACTGAGTTTGTCCGTGCCACCGAAAACAAACCTTCTTCTGTGCGCTCTTAGCGTCTTTGCGGTGAGGCAAAAGGGTTTTGCTCATGGCTAAAGACAAACTCCCCACAACCCAGGCGATTCGCATGCTCAAGGAGAACGGAGTCAACTTCACCCTCCGCACTTACAAGTACGAGGAGAAGGGAGGCACGCCCGTGGCATCCCGCGAACTGGGAGTGGCGGAGCGTCAAGTGATCAAGACGCTTGTGATGGAGGATGAGCGCAAAAATCCTTTACTGATCCTGATGCACGGAGATAACCAGGTCTCCACGAGGAATCTCGCCAGAGTTCTGGGGGTGAAAAGCGTTGAGCCCTGCGATCCTGAAACAGCTCACAGGCACACGGGATACGTGGTAGGCGGGATTTCTCCCTTCGGCACCAGAAAACTCCTGAAGGTTTATGTTGAGGCTTCGGTTCTCGAACTTCCTAAGATTTATGTCAATGCGGGAAAAAGGGGGTTGCTTGCAGAAATGTCGCCACAGGAGCTGAAGCGTGTTCTCAATCCGATTGCGGTGAATGTGGCAATATAAAAACAGGAATACAGAAGACAGTAGTCAGAAGACAGAATAACCCCTTTCTTTCCATCCTTTTTCTTTTCCTTATTCTGTCTCCTGTCTACTGTATTCTGTCTTCTGTATTCTATGTTCCAAACATTTCCTCCATCTTCTTTTTGCTCATCTTTAGGTAGTCCCTGTCTCTTGAGAACACTTCAAGGGTGATCGTGTCATTGTAGCCAATCGCTTTCAAGGCTTTCACAACCTTTGAGAAATCAATAATGCCGGCGCCTATGGGAAGGTGCTGATCCTCCTTTCCGAAATTGTCACTCACATGAAGGTGACCGATACGGCCAGGAAACATCTCAATGAAACGGAGACACTTCTTCCCTCCCGCATCATCGATGTGGGCGTGACCGACATCGAGCAGGAGATTGACCGTCGGGAACTTGGCCAGGATATCCTCAAACTCTTCGGGATTCACCAGCCACTGCGTTCTGGGGAACATGTTTTCAAGACAGAGGCACAACCCCAAAGCGTGGGCCTTCTCCACAATAAGCTCAAGGCTTTCCATCGCATGCGCCTTGGTCAACTCGGGTACAAACGACCCCAGTCCCATCATATAACTCGGATGAAGAACGACCTTGAGGGGTTCCATGTCTGCTGCAACCTCAAGAGAGGCGAGAGTCTCATCAATTGAAGCCTGCCTTATCCTGTCCGTAAGATCCGCAGTAGAAAGAAAAGTTGGAAGGTGAAACACGAGCCCCAGATCATAGCGCTTCAGGCTTTCCAGAATTTCGCGTTTCTGCCTCTGGATGCTTTTGCAGTCTCCGTGAGGAGGATCCATGGCCAGTTCCAGGTAATCAAATCTCAATTCTGCGATGGCCCTCACCTCATCGAGAATGGGACGCAGCGGAGAATTCGTGGCTCCATAGAGCATACTACACAACACCTCCTTTCCGAGGCTGACATATCATATTCGATGTCCACCTCCCTGTCGATGCCTTTCCGCTTTGTGCCTATGTGCCTTTGAACCTTTGTGCCTCCATTGTGGTGCAGGTATCAAGCTGAAGTCCTCGCCTAAAGGCTAGCATTTTCATCACATCCCGTGGGGAGACAATAAACTAACTCATTGAAATTATTGGCTTGACATCAATTTTCTTTTTCCATATCCTTCACCTTTAGGATCATTCTTGAGCGATTTCAGATTACGCGAATTGAGAGCAGAAAAGACAGTGCTGGATGATCAAACAGTAGAACTCAACCTGCCCAGCAAAATCGGCTACGAACGCATTGCCATAGGCGGCCTGGCTGCCTTTGCCAAGAGTGTCGGTTTTTCCTCACCACGAATTGAGGATTTGAAGACTTCTGTAGCGGAAGCCTGCATCAATGCGATGCAGCACGGGAACAAGGGAAAGCCGGATGCCCGTGTCCTTATTGCGATCAGATTTCAGGAGAATACCCTTCGCATTTCAGTGTCCGACGAGGGTGATGGGATGAAGACTGAACCACCGGACCCGGACATCGAAAGGATACTTGAAAACCTGGATCCTCCTGTTGGTTTTGGCGTTTTCTTAATGAAGCGGCTGATGGATAAAGTCGAGTTCAACAGGACGTCCAACCATCGGCACGAGGTGAGAATGATGATGCAGTTGACGGGGTGACCAGTCCTACGATCCGCTTTCCGACTGGCATCCTCCCTTAAGGTCCAAGAAGGAAGAAACGTTATGAACCAGCGCCCGAATGAAATAAAGATTGAAAGCCATGGCGACATCATACTGCTGGATATTCGCGGTGACGTAACCGCCTTCTCCGAACCTTCCCTCAACAGCGCCTACACCAGTGCAAAAGAATCCAGCCCCAAGAAGATCATTCTCAGATTTGAAGAAGCTTCCTACATCAACAGCGGGGGCATTGCTGTCCTCATCCAGGTTCTTGCCCAAACCAGACGAAACAACCAGAAGATCGGCATCACCGGCCTGTCGGATCACTTCAAAAAAATCTTCAACATGGTTGGGATTACGAAGTTCGCAACGATCTATCCGACTCTGAAAGACGCCTTAAGTGCGATGTCAGCTATCTCATAACGCACGAGCTTTCTTGTACCCTCTAGCTTAACCTTTATTCACAAGGTCATTCAGCTCTCCCGAGAATCCCTGATGCTTCAGCACATTGAAAGATTTTCTCCTCCTCGCAGAAAGCAACGATCCCATGATCTGATGAACGAGAGCAATGAACCTCTTGTTTGGATCATTTGAATTTTGATCATTGAGGTTTGTTTCGGATTTCGAGTTTCGTGCTTCGGATTTTTGGCCACGCCATTCTCAAGACGGAATTTACTGGCCCTGGATTGGGCGCTTTCGAAGTAGACTGAATTTAGGTAGTCCGTTGTCCAAAGAAGAGCTCCACATCCAATTAGAACAGCTCACCGCTTCTCTGAAGCAGGCAGAAGAAGTGCGTGCCGAGCTCGATCGCCGCATCTTTCACCTCAAAACCCTCTACGACGTCAGCAAAGACATGTACGGCAGTGTGGAGGTGGACTCCATCCTGAGAAGCTTTCTCCTCATGTCCATGGGCAATTTCGGAGTCGTCACCGGCTTTATTCTCTTGGCCAATGTGGAGTCGGTTGAAATAGAACGATTCATTACCCTCGGAATTCAGGATAGTGACTCCTCTTCGTTCAGAAAGGAGTGGCAGGAGGTCCTGAAGCAAAAAGGCCTGTACCAATCCATGGCAGCGATTAGAGAGATGTCGAACTCTGAATCCTTTCTCTCCCCTATCACGCTCACTCTCCCCTTTATCATGGATGACGATACCATGGCGCTCCTCGGCCTGGGGTCCAAGCTGGCGGGCGATATTTACAACCAGGATGACAAGGAACTGCTCTACACGCTCCTCAACAACCTGTCCGTGGCCATAAAGAATGCGCGGTCTTTCGAAGAGATCCGGCGCCTGAACGTGGACCTTGAGGCGAAGAACCTGGAGCTCAGCAAGACCCTGAATGAGCTGAAGGAGTCGCTGAGGAAGATCGAGATCCTGGAAAGCATCAAAGCCAACCTGAGCAAGTTCGTACCTACTGCCGTGACCCGTCTTATTGAAAAAGCTCCTGCTGAAGCGTTCCCCGAGCTTCAGGAGCGCGATCTCTCGGTTCTCTTTCTGGATATCGGCGGATACACAGGCCTCTGTGAGCGCCTTGGCCATACTGTGGTGCACGATATTATCGAGAAACACTTCTCTGTTTTCATGGATGCCATTTATGCGAACAATGGGGATGTCAATGAAACTGCAGGCGATGGCCTGATGGTCCTCTTCCTCAACGAAGATCAGGAGGGCAATGCTCTGGACGCCGTGCGCACTGCGCTCACGATCAGGGATCAAACGCTGCGGCTGAAAGATGAGTGCACCATGCTTTATCGGCCCCTGGATATCAATATGGGCATCAACTCCGGCACAGCGCTTGTGGGCGCTGCAAAATTTGAAAGCCTCATCGGCTCCCGATGGACTTACACAGCCAGAGGCACTCTGACGAATGTAGCGGCAAGAATAAGCGCTCTCGGATCCAAGGGCACCCTGCTGATGGCAAGGACGACCGCTGAAAGAGTCAAGGAACACTTTTTCTCCTGTGCAACGTGGAAAGTTCAAACTCAAGAATGTATCCGAAGAAGTGGAAGTGTTCGAGCTTAAATAGGTCTGGTATTCGCAGAGGAGGCCTTGGTGGCACGGACAAACTGAACTGAGTTTGTCCGTGCTGCCGAGCTTCGCTCCATGCTCCTCCCCCTTTCGTAAAGGGGGAAAGAGGGGGATTTTGAAAGGCAACCTGATATAGAGCACGCTTTGGTGCCACGGACAAACGAACTGAGTTTGTCCGTGTTGCTGCGAAGATTTAGAATGACCACGGGTGGCACGGACAAACTATTTTTGTTTGTCCGTGCCACTGTTGAATGAAGATTTATCGTAGGGCAGGCCACCGTGCCTGCCACCCGGAGGAACAACCGTGCAAAACGACAACCCTTCTTACGCCGACGAAGAAGTCCAGGCTGAGCTGGACAAGCAGCTCTTCCACCTCAAAACGCTTTACGACGTGAGTCACGAGCTGTTGGGTCTTACCGACGTCAGCATGATCCTCAGAAATTTCCTTCTCATGACCATGGGGAACTTCGGCACGGCCCAGGGTTTCATCATGGATGAGAATGCCCACACAGGGGAAATCAATCACTTTGAATCTTTCGGCTTTGAGGAGGAAGAGCATCCCCTTATCCGGAGCCTCGGGAGAGAAGCTCTCTCGAAGAAAACTTTCGGCCGTTTTTTGACCCGTGAAGACTTCTCTGATGAAATGAAGGGCCTGAATCCGGGGCTTCCCGCTGTTCTCGTTTTCAACATCGATGAAGAGTCTTCCGGAGTGATGGGGTTAGGACCAAAAATTGTGGGCGACGAGTACAGCACCGACGACAAAGAGCTTCTTGGAACCCTCCTAAACAATCTTGAGGTCTCCATCAAGAATGCTCGTTACTCTGAAGCCTTGCGAAAAGCGCTCGATGAAATCAGAGTCCTCAACCGTGCAAAAGACAAGGCCATCACTCACCTCACCCACGAGTTGCTGACCCCTATCTCGCTGCTGAAGAGTTCTCTGACTATGATGGAAAAGAAGCTCCAGCGCGTTCCCGGCTTTGATTTTCAGGGCAACATGGACAGGGCACAGCGCAGCATACAGCGCCTCTCCGAGATTCAGAGCGAGGTCGAGGACATTATGAAAGGGAGAGAACACAAGGTCCGCCATACCCTCTCCAAATTCCTCGACCTCTGTGGCGACGAGATTGAAGTTCTTTTTGCCGAGCAATTCGGAGAAGGCCCTGTTCTCAAGAAAATCAGGGAACGAATCAACGAGCTTTTCACGTCCAGAGAAAGCGAGCCTGCAGAAATTAACCTCGGAGATTTCGTCACTGAGAAGATCGAAGAGATCAAGCCCCTTTATTCCCACAGACGCGTGGACTTGAACACTTCTATCGAATCCACACCTCCCATCTGGATGCCTCCGGACCCCCTTGAAAAGATCGTCAAAGGTCTGATCAAGAACGCCATTGAGAACACCCCTGACGAAGGGAAGATCGAGGTTGGCGTAAGAAGCAGGGGCAAGGCGGTGGAGCTCCGGGTCAGGGATTTGGGGGTGGGAATCGTTCCGGAGCATCAGAAGCACATCTTCGAAGGATTCTTCCCAACCCAGGATACGATGCTCTACTCTTCCAAGAAGGCGTTTGATTTCAATGCAGGTGGGAGAGGCGCAGACCTGCTGCGCATGAAGATCTTTTCCGAGCGCTTCAATTTCACGATATCCATGACTTCCGCAAGATGCAAACACCTTCCTCTGACCAAAGACTCCTGCCCTGGCCGGATCAGCGAATGCGAATTCTGCAAGACCGTTGAAGACTGCTACGAATCAGGCGGTACGACCTTCGAGGTCCTCTTCCCCGAAAAGCCAAAGTAATCTCTCGCAGAGCGGGCAGAGTTACTGGAGTCCTCCTAGGATGGGTTGAGCCATTCGACTTCTGCTCATGGCCCTGAGTCAAATCGAAGGGCCTGCGAAACCCTTCACCCTATCGACCCGCGATCGTCATTCCCGCGCCCAAAACCGTCATTCCCGCGGAAGCGGGAATCCAGCCTTCTTGCTTTTACCTCTCCGCTCTTTGCTCTACGCTGTTCTACTGACCGTTGAATGCTGCAGCAGGAAGGGCACGTCCATGAAATGGTGATTTTCTGCTGGAAATAGTGAAGGCAGGGGGAATCTCACAAAATCATGGGCGTCCCGTTTTTTTATGGCTTTACGGTGAACTTCCCGTACTCTCGGAAATGGGCATCAAAAGCGAAGGCATTGCTGATATTCAGATGTTCCATTAAAGCAAAACTCGTGCAGTCGGTGAAGCTGAAGGCGTGATCCCCGTAAGTTTTGAAGATCTTCCAGGCCTCTTCTATGATTTCGGGAGTGATATGCTCGATTTGAATGAATTGACTTGTGCGAAGGGCTTCACCGAACTGGACAGCAATCTCATGTCCGGCTCGAAGACGGATGATCGTATAACTCTCATCCAGTACGTAGTCGCTAGTGACGAATATTCGTCTCGATTTTAAACAGGCATCTCTGAATTCAAGAGATGACTCGTGGTAGGAATCCTCCCTGTTTTCGATTGCAAGAAACGCTGACGTATCTATGAAGATCATTTGCTTGCACGGCTGTAGAGGTACTGATCATGCTTCTCAGCCAAGTAACGGGGCCCGTCGAAAGAACCTCGTCTCTTATATAACGGATCGGAACGATAGGTCTTGACCGCCTCTATGGGAAGATGCTCCCGAGACTTGTCAATCAGATGGCGAATTACTCCCGAAACGGTCGTTCCGCTGGCGCTAGCTTGCTTACGAAGAGCTTCATAGTGCTCTATGCTTAGTTCAATATTGAGCCTTTTCTTGGCCATGGATACACCTCATTTTATCTGTACGTACGCATTTTATTCCTGGGTATCTTCTTTGTCAACCTCATCCCCCTCTCCCCAGGCAAAACTTTACTCCCTCTCTCTTCTTCTCTGTGACTCTAGCGACCCTGAGCGGAATCGAAGGGGAGCGGGCGAGAGGACATATCTTCACGATCTCGTGCTGCTCAGAAGGGTCTTGAAGTGTATCTTCACCTCTTGTCTTGTCTCTTTCAGCCTGTCGAGAAAGTGGGCAGCCAGATTGGTCATCATTTGACACCCGATATCCCGGTCTTCGGCTGCCAGTTCCCTTACGGCTGACGTTTCCATGCAAAACAGAATACCGTCCTCCGCGCAGCGTGCCGACAGGCTGTACTGGTAAGGCGGAACAAGAGCGGAAGTGCCAAAGACATCCCCCGGGTCACGTAGAATCGATATGGGCAGATCAAAATCTTTTTCAACCGCGGTCATGAGCTCCACGGCCCCTGACCTCAGAATGTAGACGCCGTTCGCCGCCTGGCCCTCCTTGATAATCTGCTGCCCCTTCTTCATGGAGATTTCTTTGCCCACAGCCAGGATTTTTTTCATCTGGCTTTTCCCCAGCCCTCTAAAAAGATACGTAGACGATGAATCCATGGCCGCCTCCTCCATCCCCACCTGGCTATTCGAATAGCACCTTCTCAATCTTCTTCAACCGCCTTCAAAGATGACTGCCATCTGACGGTTATCACGATAACCGTCGGGTCATCACACACTGGCGCTTACCCTATCTCTTGCATGCCGAGTGCTGACCGCTTTCTCCCTACTCTTCGCCAACTACCCTGTGGCCTTAAGCCACATGGCCAGAACCGGGTCAACCAACTGCCACTGCTCTGGATCGCCCTTTCTCTCGATGAGATCAAGGTCCTCCAATTGTTTGGTCGAATGTTGGACGCCTCCCGTGGACCCAAGGGCATGCCTTTGGATATAACTGCCCGCCAGGATCTTCTTGGGAGGCTCTAATGCAAGAGCTTTAAGCAAAAGTCGCTGATGAGGAGACAAACCCTGGAGGATCGCCTCAAAAACCGGCTTCTCCGAAACGATCAGTTTCTGGAGACCCGCCTGAATGGTCTCTTCGGTGACCGCCTCTGCCATCTCATACACGAAAAAGCCCAGTTTCTCGGAATAGTAGGGATGACAGTCCACTGATGAAGCCAGTCTAAGACCCATGTCCTCGGTACAGGATTTGCCGTGCTCCTTGAACTGCCAGGTAATGAAGTTTCCCAAGTCCGCCGCTGGAAGAGGCCCCAAAGGGTAATTGATTGCGCTTTGGAAAAAAGGGCGCTGCCGCTCATTGAAAATTCCCAGCAGGACCCGCCTCCGGCTGCCTATAAAGAAATAGGACGCCTTCTGGCGCTGGATGTGGGTCCTGAGGACGGCCTCAATCTTGGGGGCCTCCTTGAGCGTCACGATCTCCTGGAATTCATCCAAGGCTATTTGTACAAGTCGCTTGGAGTCCTCTGTGAAGTGGTAAAGGGAATCAATGGTCTCATCGAGAAGATCAAGACCGCTTCTTCCGGCGGTGGCAGGTTCCACGCTCAATGAGATCCCCCCACTTGGGTCCGGCTTTAGGACAGGACGGAAAGACAACAACGTGCGAAGGGCCTTTTTCCAAAGCGACGGCTTCCCATGGGTGAACCCATATACGGCTCTGGCCAGCCTGGCGGCCACATCCTCAACGGAGCCTACGCCAAAGAAATCCGCAAAGATGACGACCGCACCCTTGGCAGCCAGAAGGCTCTGGACCCGCTTTACAAGGGAGGTCTTTCCGAAACGCCTGGGAGAAAAGAGAACGACATTAGCCCCGGCCTCCGCGTAAGACCGGAGTTCCTTGAGCTCCTTTTCCCTGTCGCACAACGGGGCATCGACAGGGATTTCTTGCAGATAGAATGGGTTTCCCATAACATGGCATCATGGAAGTACAATTATTGACATTCAATAATCGAAATCCCTCTATTTGTCAATAGAATTGCGTCAGGATTCCCGCACGCGAGGCAACTTGTCATGGCCATCCTTTCTTCTACGTCATTCCGGACAACTCCACCAGAGGGTAGGGACATTTCTTTACCGACAGCCAGGATTTTTTTCATCTGGCTTTTCCCCAGCCCTCTAAAAGATACGTAGAAGATGAATCCATGGCCGCCTCCTCCCGCTCATTGCTGGTACGGCGAGATGATTTTTACACTTGGGAAATAGGTCCTGACCCGCCTAACGTCCCTTGTCACCAGTTCTAGGCCCTCGACTGCCGCATGGGCCCCGATGAAGAAGTCAGGAAGCGGTGCTACCTTTTTCCCCTTGCCCTTTCTGTACCTGAGATACACTTTTCCGGCCAAGAAGAGCGCTTCCTTCGGAATGGTTACCATCTTCAAGCCACATTCTGTGACCGCCTTCTCCAATTCCTCAATCCGCTCAAAGCCAATGGAGATCTCAGTGTAAATAATGGGATTGATGCATAGCGAATGCGCTTCGCTCAGATTGGAAAGCACCCCCTCTGACCAGTCACTCCACTCGGGGTCGTCGAGGAAAACGTCCAGGATCACGCTGGAATCCACGAGCACGTCTTTCATTCCCTATCCCCGGGTCAGATTCAAGATGGCCTCGGTGCTCATTTTTACCGACGCGATCCCTCGCAGTTTCCTGAAGGCATTCCTCTGAGGGCTGCTCCTTTTCTTTTTCACGATGTAGACCTTGCCCTTTACCTCCACAAAATCAATCTCTGAACTTGGACCGATTCCGAGTTTTTCTCTGATAGGCTGAGGGATGGTCACTTGCCCCTTTGTTGTCACTCTCATGGTCAATCTCCGAAATACGTAATACCGGTAATAGTATTACCGTCTACCAACCCTTGTCAATCCTTTTCACGATGTCCTCGCAGCCTTTCCCGCTCTATGAAAGTGCGAACTTCCTGTCCCACTGCAGATCCAGGATCTCATGAAACTATTTGGTTATTCCGGATTCAAGAAGAAAAGCACAAGGACAAGGGCGTCCCTTTCTACTCTTGCATGACCTGCTGCCGGTTGGGGATTTGGGTGGTGATTATGATAGACAAAACCGGACAAAAAGCGTTGACATTGTAGCATATCATCAGGTAATGTACTGATATGCTACAAACTATACCTCGACAGAGACTCTTGAACGAAGTTGCAGGTTGTCTGCGCACTTCTCCCGCGACCGTACTGCTTGGAGCGCGGCAGGTGGGCAAGACTTCTCTCGCGCACATGATTGCTGCCGGGCGTAAGGATGTCCGGGTCTTCGACCTGGAAAGAAGGGCTGGACGTGAGGCCCTGCTCCAAACACCGGAACTCACACTCGCCGATTGTTCCGGGCTGGTGGTGATTGATGAAATCCAGCGACTTCCTTTCCTTTTTGAGGTGCTCCGCCCCCTCTGCGACTCCCCTGAACGCCGTGCGATTTACCTGCTATTGGGAAGTGCCTCGCCGGACCTCGTCCGGGGCGTCTCGGAGACCCTCGCCGGCCGTGCACTGTTTGTCCGCGTCCCTGGTTTTGCATTGGATGAGGTGGGCCCGGAGAACCAGGACCGATTGTGGCTGCAAGGAGGATTCCCCAGGGCTTATCTCGCTGGGTCGCCAGACGACGCTTGGCGCTGGCTTGAGAGCTTTGTGCAGACTTTTCTTGAAAGAGATATTCCCCAACTCGGTATCCGGATACCCTCGGAAACGCTGCGCCGCTTTTGGGTAATGATGGCTCACTACCACGGGCAAGTTTGGAATGCCGCGGAACTGGCTCGGTCCCTGTCGGTTAGTCCGGCGACGGCGAATCACTATCGCGATATCCTGGCGGGCACCTTTGTAATCCGTGTGCTACCGCCCTGGTTCGAGAACCTGGGCAAACGACAGGTCAAGTCTCCCAAGGTGTATCTGAGGGATAGCGGGTTGCTCCACTGCCTCCTTGGAATCGATTCCATGGAGCTGCTACGATCTCATCCCCGTTACGGTGCCAGTTGGGAAGGATATGCCCTTGAGCAGGTGTTAGCCCTGACCGGCGAGCGCGACAGCTACTACTGGGGCACGCAGCGGGGGGCCGAACTGGATCTCCTGCTTATGCGCAGAGGGCGTCGGTGGGGGTTTGAGTTCAAGTGCACCGATGCCCCTGCGATCACCAAGTCCATGCATATCGCTTTGAAGGACCTTGGGCTCGAACGCATATGGGTGGTGTATCCTGGGGGAGACCGCTATCCTATGCACGAACGGATCGAAGCGCTGCCTCTGCGGGAGGTCCATCGAGTCTGCGCAGAGGCGCTCGGGAAGACACGCCGTACGGATGGAAAGAAGAGATAGGGAGTAATCCACCGTGGTCAGCAACTGCGAATGGGGCGTCCAGACCATTGAATTGCTGAGGGAGGAACAAGAGCCGAGGTGCCGAAGACATCTCCGGGATCGCGCAGAATCGATATAGGCAAATCAAAATTTTTTTCAACCGTGGTCATGAGCTCCACAGCCCCTGACCGCAGAATGTAGACACCGTTCGCGGCCTGGCCTTCCTTGATGATCTGCTGCCCCTTCTTCATGGCTATTTCTTTGCCCGCAGACAGGATCTTTTTCATCTGGCCGTCGCCCATCCCTCTAAGAAGATATGTAGAAGATAAATCCACCGCTATCACCTCGCACCCCAGGTAAATCAGGTTTTAGGAACCAATCTTGACTCAAAATCTTTCCGACCGCAAACCCTGCGCTGACACTTCAGCGCTTCACCGCAAGAGAAGGGTGAGCAGCACCGCAGTCCGATCATCCTTCGGCTCAAGCGGTTCTTCCTTTTCCCTCAAACGGCGCAGAAGCGCCGGTAGAAGGCTGTCAGAATTCTGCTTCACGACCTCCCCGAAGAGGCGAGCCAGTTCGTCGCCGCCGAGCATCCCTTTCGCTGCCTGCTCAGGATGGTTGATCTCATAGAAGCCATCCGTATAAAAAAGCAGACGATCTCCCGGCTGCATCTGCATCTCGATGCGCTCGTATCCGACGCCCAGTAACATCGGCAAGGCAAGCAAAATTCCAGGTCGCGTGTCCAATTCAGTCACGGTGCCCCCACGCAACAGCAAGGGTGGCGGGTGACCCGCCGTACTGTGCTCAAGAACGAGCGCCCGCGTGTCGAGTGCGCCGACGACAAGGCTCATGCCCTGGCCCGAGGGGGCATTGTCTCGCAAATAGCCGTCGAGGTTGAGCAGGAGTTCGTCCGTCCTCCGAAAATGCCGCGCCATCTCCCTAATTTGGGCGCGCGCGACGGCCATCATGAGAGAAGCCTCCGCTCCATGGCCCATCACGTCACCCACGGCGAACAGAAAGCGTTCCGGTGCGATCTGAATCACATCGTAGTAGTCTCCCGACGCGTAGGTGCAGGGTTCCCAGAGGGCCTCCACCTGGAACCTGCCGTGGGAATCGATCGCTCCCAGATCCGGGAGCAAGGAGCGTTGAACTTCTCGGAGGGCCTTGTGTTCCTCGCGATAGACAACCTGACGGTCGGAGATCCGCCGCGCCCGCCCTGCAAGAACCTGCAGTGTCTTTCGCAGGAGATCAGGGGAATCCGTGAAGCCGCGCTGAAGTTGGTCCGCAGAGAGAGTGAGAACCTCACACGGACCAAGGGCAGTAACCGTGGCCGTCCGTCTCCCTCCTCCAAACCCAGCGATCTCGCCGAAAAGCTCCCCGGGCTCTATGACGTTCACCTGCTCCCCTCCTTCGCTCACAGCGCAGCGACCGGAGAGCAGCACATAGGCTCCCTCGGCCTCGTCGCCCTCTCGAAAGAGCGCCTCCCCAGGTGCAACTCGGCACACCAGGCCCGCGGATCTCAGGCCAGCCCAAGTCTCGTCACCCGGTAGCATTCCGTACCGTTTGCGTCGAGTCTTCGAATTGCTGACTTTCGTCATCGCATCATAGCCCGGATTCGGGCACTCCTCCGAGAAGCCCTGCCAGCGAGAAATCTTACCTGTGCCGAAGTATAAGGAATCTACCGCTGAGTGTCAACGGAAACCCCGATCTCATTCGCGCGGCTCCTGAAGGGATCGCAGGGGATAGCTTTGGAGATTCAGGCCAGAGCTTTTCATAGCGCCAGAATAGTTGTTGCCTTTTGCGTTTTTTTCTGTACTATTGAAGTCAACTCAGTGAGCGTTGTCCGGTCCGTAAATTTCGTAACTCTCCTATTCAATCAGCGCCCTTTTGGGGTGGATTTTAAACCCTTCTAACCTGACCCAAAGGACAGGGGCGTCTCCGATGAGATTTTCTCTCAAATCTTTTTTCACCATCAATGCAGCGTCCCTCACACTCTCCACCATCCTTCTGGTTGTGATACTTTTCCATGTCGGCATTCCCATCCTCGATATGATCGAATTGAAGACCTATGACCTCCGTTTCCTGTCGCGAGGCCACTTGCGGCCCTCCCCCGCTGTAGCCTTGGCGCTCATTGATGAAAAAAGCCTCGATAAGGAGGGCCGCTGGCCTTGGCCGAGATCCAAAATGGCTTCTCTTGTAAACATCCTGTCTCAAGACGGCGCCAAAGTGATCGGCTTTGATATCGGTTTTCTCGAACCGGATGAAAACTCTCTCCTGCAATTCATCAACCAGTTTGGTCAAAAAATTGATGCGCTGGATATCCATGACACGAGATTGACCGATTTCATGAAGGAGAACAAAGAAAACGCAGACAACGATCTCGCTCTTGCAAAAGCGATCAGGAATTCGTCTTCCAAGGTAGTGCTCGGCTACTTCTTCCACATGTCTCAAGCCGAGCTTGATTACCGGATCGACCAGAAAGAAATAGACAAACAGATCGAGCGCATCAGCGCTTCAAAATACCCTTTCGTCCTCTCTGACGACCCGCGAATGGAGTCTTTTCCGTTTCCAAGGCTTACGCCCCTGAAAGCAATCTCGAGATTCTCGCTGAGGCGACAAGCTCCGCCGGCTTTTTCACTCTCGCCGCTGATGATGATGGAGTGGTCCGATGGATGCCCCTCATCATACAGTGCGGCGAAAATCTCTATCCTCCCCTGTCGGTTTCCTGTGCCTGGCTTTACCTGGACAAGCCTCAACTCATGGTCAAGGTGGCTCGCTATGGGGCCAAAGGGATAAAGATGGGTGAGGGGTTCATACCCACCGATGAAAACGGTCAACTGCTCATCAACTACCTCGGTCCGCCCAAAACCTTTCAGCACGTATCCATCACGGACATTCTCGACGGCAAGATCGCCAAGGGCACTTTCAAAGACAGAATCGTGCTGGTCGGGGCCACGGCCATGGGGACCCATGACCTGCGTAGCACTCCCTTCAGCGTGTTCTATCCGGGCGCGGAGATCCACGCTACCGTGATAGAAAACATACTGGCGCAAAATTTCCTGAGCAAACCCAAGTGGTCGACCATTTACGACCTCTTTGCCATAATCGTGCTGGGAGTTCTCACAGGGATCGCCCTTCCTCATGTGAGCGCTGTGAAAGGGATCCTTTTTGCCGGAGGCCTGTTTGCTCTTGCATATCCTGATCGCCCAACAGCTTTTTTCAAGCGCCAGGGTCTGGCTCAATATCGTCTATCCACTCGCAGTCATTGCGTTCACTTACACCGCTCTCACCTTGTATCATTACGTCACCGAGGAGCGGGAACGCAGGAAGATCAAAGGGGCTTTCATACACTACGTGTCCCCTTTGGTGATCGAGGAAATCCTCAAAGATCCGGCGCGGCTTAAGCTCGGAGGCCAGGAAAAGGTCCTCACGGTGCTTTTCAGCGACCTGGCCGGCTTCAGCGGCTACTCCGAGCGCTATGGCCCGAACGAGATGATCAGCATCCTCAGCGAGTACTTTGAAACCATGACGGAAGAGGTCTTTGCCCATCAAGGCACCCTCAAGGAATACGTGGGCGACGAGCTGATGGCCATTTTCGGTGCCCCCCTTGACCAGGCGGACCATGCTCAAAGGGCCTGCGCCGCAGCCCTTGCCATGCGGGACCGGCTTCAGGCTTTACGCCAGGAGTGGGCCAAGATCGGCCGCCCTCCTCTGGCGGCGCGAACCGGCATCAACTCAGGGCTCATGCTGGTGGGGAACATCGGGTCCCGTTACCGCTTCTCCTATGGCGCACTGGGAGACCAGGTCAACCTCGGTTCCCGTTTGGAAGGGCTCAACAAGATGTACGGCACCGAAATCCTGCTCGGGGAGAACACAGCTCGCCTGGTTGACAGTTCCTTCTTGCTGCGGGAGCTCGACATGGTCAAGGTCGTTGGAAGAAAGCAACCCCTTCGCATCTATGAGCTAGTGGGCAAGCCGGATGATTCTCTTCCTAAGGAGAGAAACAGTCCTTGAGGCACTTTACAGCCGGGCTCGAGGCCTACCGCCGGCAGCTCTGGGAAGACGCTATAGCGCTTTTCAATCAGTCCCTGGCGCTCTGGCCCGACGATGGCCCTTCCCGGATCATGGCGGAGCGTTGCAGGATCTACCGGGAAGCGTTCCGCCGGCAGATTGGGATTCCGTCTTCGAACACACCAGTAAAGGGAAGTAACCTGCTGTCGGATGAAGCCGACAGCTTGAGGGACAAAGGGACGATGAAGAGGCACAAAGGCACACAAAGTCAATTCAGGCTCATCTGCTGTGTCCTATCTGCTTCTGGGCCTATGTGCCTTTGCAACTTTGTGCCTTCATCGTAGTGCAAGATGCAAACTGAAATTAAGGCTTCATCTTCCACTTCCCGATAGAAACAACAGAGGAGGTATTTAGACCATGCTCAACCTTCAGAAAGTTGTGATTGAGTATACGGTGAAGGAACTCCGAAGTGCGTATCTCAAAACTTACAGTGAGATGGAGCAGCAACTTGGCAACATCATGGTGTGGTCATGCCATCTGGCCCTGGAAAATATCGCCAACTCCGACGCTTTGTACCATGATCTGGATCACACAGTGATGGTCGCCACGGCCGGTCAGGCAATCTTGGAAGGGAAGCACCTGTCTGAAGGAGGAGTTGCACCGGGAGACTGGGTGCATGTCATGATAGCCCTTCTGTGTCATGACATCGGATATGTGAAAGGGGTGTGCAGAGCCGACAGAGACGGTTTTTTTGCCACAGGGATTGGTGACGGCACAGTGGAGATCTCGTCCACCTCTACCGATGCAGCGCTCGCGCCCTATCACGTTGACCGGAGCAAGCTCTTTGTGCGAGATCGCTTCGGCAACAAATTGCTTTCGGGTATGGCGGCAATGATCGACGCGGAGTTGATTGCGTCCTACATCGAAATGACCCGCTTTCCTGTCCCTAAAGACGATCAACACAAGGACACAACGGGATATCCGGCATTGGTTCGCGCTGCGGACCTTATCGGCCAGCTTGGAGACCCCAATCGCCTGCTGAGGTGCCCTGCCCTTTTCTATGAGTTCCAGGAGATCGGTCTCAATGAGAAGCTCGGATACAAGACGCCCGGCGACCTGCGCCAGAGCAACGCAAAATTCTACTGGGACGTTGTGAGCCCATACATCCAAGAGGCCGTACGCTACCTTCGTGTCACCCAGGAAGGAAAACAGTGGGTCGCCAACCTGTATGCGAATGTGCTGGCTGCACTGAACGGGAATACACCACGGGTTATTTGACGCCTTCCTGGCGTTCCCACTGAGGTCCCCTGCCGTTCTTAATTGAATTTCAACAGACAGGCCTCAATGAGAAGCTCGGGTACAAGACGCCCGGCGACCTGCGCCAAAGCAACGCAAAATTCTACTGGG
>CAVPOU010000024.1:0-275568 GCA_963707125.1 uncultured delta proteobacterium
AAAGCTAAAAGCCGCTTGGTATCATGTTGCATGAGTGCGGAAATAGTTCCCATAAACAAGGAAAGTGTCCCAAAAGCAGCGATGATGATTCCGTAGGCCATGGAAAGGTTTGAAAAAGGGAGTAAAAAGAAAAACAGCCGAAGGAACCCGTAGACTCCCATCTTGATCATGACCCCTGAAAGGATGGCCGAGATTCCGGAAGGGGCAGCAGGGTGGGCATCGGGGAGCCAGGTCCCCACCGGGTACATGCCGGCCTTGGTTCCAAAACCAAGAAGGAAAAGGGCGAGAATGAACGAGAGCTGGACAGGATGGGTTTCGATCATCCCGGCCATCGCCTCCCTTAATCGGGAAAAAGCGAAGGAGCCGACCTGAGTCTGAAGAAGGATGGCCCCGATAAACATGGCGACGGTTCCAATATGAGTCATAATAAAGTACTTGAACCCAGCCCGGAGACTGACCGGGTCCTCCGTGTCATAAATCACGAGAAAATAGGAGGAGAGGGTCATGAATTCCCAGAACGCGAAGAAGAAGAACATATCGGTCACTGAAACGACTCCGATCATTCCAGCAATGAACAGAATGAGGCAGTGGTAGAACCGGGCAAGGCTCTGGCGGGGGTAGATCTCCATATAGCGATAGGAGTAGAGGGTCCCCAAGAAGGAGATCAATCCAATCAAAATGAAAAACAGCGCACCGAGATGGTCTACGCTTATCGAGAGACTCGCTCCCAGTGAAGGAATGGCGAAGATCGGCTCAGGGAGGCTCTGGGGCCCAATAGTGAAAACCCGGTATGCCACGAAGAAGAGAATCCCGGTGATGACCGCAACGGTCAAAACGCCGATGGCACTGCAGAGTTGTCGGGAGCGGGCGCTGAGGGCGGTTAAGACAACTCCAAAGAAGACGGTGGCGATAAAGAGTTTGATGATAACCATTTATCCAACCCCCTCCAGGAGCGGTATTCCAAATAGAGGAGACAAGAGCGCGAGGACGATGAGCACTCCCAAGATGACCTTGAAAAGTCCGGGAAAGACGAGCGGAGTGTCACCCTCAGCTCCTTTGCCAAAAAATACTCGCTGGGTAACCAGAATAAAGCAAATGAAGGCTCCTACGGATTCTCCCAAAATGAGCAGGCCCAAAACCGTTCCCAAGGCGGAATTCAGTTCGAAGGCTCCTACAATGATATAGAACTTGCTCCAGAAACAGGAGAATGGCGGAATTCCAGTCACTGAGAGGACTCCGACGATAAAGGCAAAGGCTAAGAAGGGAGATCTCCTGGCGAGACCTGATAAACGAGACATGAGCCTGGTCCCGGTGGAATAGGAGATTACCCCTACCGACAGGAAGAGGATGGTTTTGGAAAAAGCATGACAGATGAGGTGCAGCAAGCCTCCCCTGAGCCCCACTACCGGACCCATGACTCCAATACCTAAGCCCAAGAAGATGTAGCCCACATTGGTGATCGTCGAGTAGGCCAAAAGCTTCTTCAAATCATCCTGGCGGAAATAGAAGACAAGCCCACCATACATCGTCAAGATGGCTACAATCGCAGTGAGGATACCGATCCCAGTGCTTACCTCAAATCCGGAGCAAAAGATGCGGGCGATGAGAAAGGCTCCGGCCTTTACCATCGCGGCAGCATGGAGATAGGCGGATACGGGAGTCGGGGCCACCATGGCCTCAGGAATCCAGGTGTAAAATGGCCCTTGGGCGGACTTAGCCCATCCGGCAAGGAGCAATAAAATGATAACGCTCGCCTTGATGGTACTTGGGAGCTTGCCGATGCCGGCGAAGTCAAACGTGCCCGTGTAAACAAAAACCAAGGCGAGACCCACAACAAAAAAGAGGCCGGGAGCATGGGTCATCAAAAGGGCTTTGAATCCGGCCTGATAGGATTTCTCATCATCATAAAAGGATATGAGGGCAGCGGAGCAGATCGTCGTGAGTTCCCAGAAGATCAAGAATTGAAGGAGATTCGGGGAAAGAGCAAGCCCGACCATAGAAAAGATGAAAAATAAGAGCCAGAGGTAATAGCGCATCCACCCTGAAGTCACAGGGTGCTCATGGTTTTTGCTGCTCAAATAGTCAATGGAGAAGATGACGACTAATAACCCGATGACGACCGTGACCGCCAACATCAAAAGAGAAAGAGGATCAAGAAGCACGCCGAAGAGCTTGGTCTCGACTTGGATCCAGGGCATTTGTCCAAAGAGGAAGAGGGCCGGAGGTTTTCCTAGGCTCTCGGTGATGACCACAAGGGCCGCGATTAACGCTGCAACAACCCAGAAGGTCGCGAGATAGCCTGCTCTTTTCTCCCGGAACCAGGAAGGAACGTCCGAAACAAACAGGAGAGCGCCGATAAGGAAGACGAGGGCACCTATAAAAGGAAGAAGCAGGATTAGAGCAAGCCAGACCGCCATTGTTTAATCACCTCAAACCACTTTCTCAGACAACTTCATCATTTCCTTGTACGAAAACACCGGACCATCGAGACAGATGTACTTGTGCCCAACCGCGCAATGTCCACACTTCCCTACGCCACACTTCATATTTCTTTCCAGGGTGGAGATAATATTTTCCGGTGCGAACCCGCGACCCAAGAGCTCCAGGATAACGAATCGAATCATGATGGGCGGGCCACAGACGAAAGCAACAGCATTCCGGGTAAGGATGTCGGCCTTCGGAAAAAGGGTTGTGACCACTCCCACATTCCCGATCCAGGCCGGGTCCCCCACATCGACCGACATCATGAACCTGATCTCCGGAGTTTTCTCCCATTCCTTCAAACGATCCTGATAAACGAGGTCCGCGGGACTCCGGGCGCCGTAAAGAATTTGGATGTCTTTGAATTCGGAGCGACCGTCGAGCATCGGTTCAATGAGAGAACGCAGCGGGGGAAGCCCGATTCCGCCGGCCACAAAGAGAATGTTTTTCCCTTTCATTCCATCAAAAGGGAACCCGTTCCCGAAAGGTCCGCGAATTCCCACCAGCTCGCCTACCTTAAGCTCATGCAGCGCTCGAGTAACCGAACCCACCGCCCGGATGGTCACTCGAAAGGTATCCGGATGATTGGGATTAGAGGCGAGGCCGAAAGGAGCTTCGCCAATGCCCAACACCGATATCTCTAAGAATTGCCCGGGCAGGAATCGAAACCCTTCTTTCACCGCAGTGTCCACAAACTCGAATTCGTAGGTCTTGGTGTCGTAGGTTTCGTCCTGGATGCCTTTAATTCTCGCCTTATTGGGTACGTAGATATTATCCATCTCGGGTTCTCGGTATAAGGACAGATCCCCTATCATCCCCTTCGAAGCCTTTCCACTACGGCGGGCATTCCCACTTCACCGGGACAAGCCGTGATGCATCGCCCGCAGCCCACGCAGCCGATTCTTCCGTCCCTTTTTACGTACTGATAACTAAGCTTATGAAAAAACCTTCGCTTAAATCTCTCTCCTTTTTCCGCTCGTGGATTATGACCGGAAACCTCCCTGGTGAAGCCGGAGTAGTCACAGGAATCCCAGAAGCGATAGTGGCAACCTGTTTCCCCCTTGCTTGAGTAGCCCACGCCGAAACAACTGCAGCAGGGACAAACGAACGTACACCCCCCATCGTCGAAGCAGCGCTCTCCTAGCTCAGTCCAAACCTCAGGAGGGACCGAATTCGAGGTGATTCGACGGATCGCGGTGCTCATGTAGGAAGTTGGTTCATGCAAGAACAGAGTGTGCGATTTTTTCTCCAGCTGATCTCGGGCTTCCACCATGGCCGGATCCGGCGGGGAGAAGAGGCTGCGATTCAGATTCACCAACTCTTTCCCTTTCTCACTGTTGCATTCGACAAGATAGTGTTCGTCAAGGTCCACGAGCTGTATGTCGAAGGCAGCTTTCTCGGGATTGAGAAATGGCCCGCCTTCGCAACAGATGCAGAAACAATTGTTCATCGGCTGATTACAGGCGATAGAGATGAGCGTGAGGTTATCCCGGCGATCGTGGTAATAGAAATCACGAAAGTTATTCAAATAGAAGTTATCCAGCCAATGGATTCCGGCCGTATCGCATGACCGTATTCCCAGGATCACCAGTCTTTCGAAGGCTTTCTCGGGAATGGAAAAGGCAATGTCTCCTGCATCGCGGGTGAAAGAGAACAGGGTTTCTGATTGAGGGAATACAATATCTTTTGGGGGGAGGTAGGGAAGGGTGGCATTGCCGCAAAGGAGATCCGATTCCAATTGACCGGCATGGGGGAGAAAAAATATTTCGCCGTGAACCCTGGAGGGGGCAACGACCTGAAAGCCTCCGTGCATGAGTTCGACCCAGTGATTTAGGTTACTTTTTTGGAGAACAACCTGTTCCATTTCAGAGCTTCTCCACCGTTACGGAAAGGCTGGGGAAAAAGAGCGTCCGGGTCGTAACATCCCGAACCGCTTTCCCGGCTAAGCTTTCGACCACCTCGACAAAATGGGAGGGAAGCATCAAAACCTTAGAGGGTATATTTTCATCCACTTCGACAGGGGCCTGTGTCTCACCACGGTCCGACCGAACCTTTACTTTTTCTCCCATCCGGATTTTGAGTTCCTTTGCATCGAGAGGATTCATTCGCACCGCCGGACGGTCACTCGGATACTCAATCCTCAAGACCGGAGATTCATGAATCATTTGATTTCGGTTCCAGGCATAGAGGGTATTCGGGACCAAAAGGCGGTACCTGTTTTCCTCAGTGGCTTGCTCCGCCGCCTCTGGGAGTTCACAAGGCAGTGGCGCGGTAGGGGCGGGGAGAAGAATTCCACCAACTTCTTCAAGGTCTGATTCCGATGCGACCTTTGTGTAGGGAGAAATATTCTTGCTGATCTCCCTCCTGACTTCCGGCTCCGAGAATACGGGGAAATCCTTACCCAGGCGCCGGGAGAGGTCATAGAGGATATCGGCAACAGGGCGGTTTTCTTTTTGAGGGCCCAGAAAAGGCCGAAGCTTCTGCACTCTTCCTTCAGAATTGGTCATCGTGCCCCGTGTTTCAGCAAGGAGGGGGATGGGTAAGACGCAGTGAGCCATTCTTGCCGTTTCAGTGAAGAATCGATCCGCTACCAAAACAAACTCGAGGTTCTTGAACTTTTCAAGCATTGAGGATGTAGGCAGGTGATTGAGGAGGTCGTCGCCGAATAGGATGAGCCCTTTCACATGACTCTCTTCGTCTAACATCTCCTGAAGTGTCAAGCCACCCTCTCCCGGCTGTATTCCCATGTCCCACGCCCCTTTCAGATTTGGAGAGCGGCTTAAGGGAATCATAAGAGGGAGAGGATTCTCCGTGGGTGGCCGCGGCGAAAGGGACTGAAGAAGAGACACTAAACTGGAGGCGGAATCAACCTGATCGGCCAGGAATATCAGCGCTAATCCAGGCTGGAAAAGATGGGCGGAAACCTCAGGAGGGAGGCTTTCTTTGTCTCTGAACGCGGCGGCAAGGCTTTGGATCGGATGAGGAAGAAGATATTTGAAGAAATGCTCTTTGCGAGTGCATAATGGATCAGCCAGGATAACGGTGCTTCCATGAAGGAAGGCCTTGATAAGACGGGAACCGACCGGAGAGAAATCCCGGCAGCATTCTTTTCCAATGACGAGTATCGTTGGGGTTTGCGCGATTGCAGGGATGGAACCCAGGGAGCCGAAGGATCCTGAAAAAAGCTGGTTGAGAGCCGCCAAAGCTGCGGCACCGCTGAATCGATAGCTCCCATCCAAGTGATTGGTTCCAAGAATGTCGCGGGAAAACCGAGCAATTCGATAATTATCTTCATTGGTCAACCAAGGCGAGCCAATGACCCCAAGAGACTGAGGGCCATAGCGCGATAGGAGTTCAGAGATCTTTTCTGTGGTCTTCTGAAGTGCTTCGGGCCAGGTTACTTCCTTGAGATTCGAACCTTCGCGGACAAGAGGGAGAGAAAGGCGGTTGAAACTTCGCAGGTTCTGGAAGCGGTTCCACCCCCGGTGGCAGAGTCGGCCTTCACTCACAGGATGGAGAGTCATCGGCAGACATCCGATGGCCTCTTTGCCATCCGAGCGGACAAACATCCCGCATCCATTACTGCAGAAGCTGCAGATAGTCGGGGTATTCTTAACCACCTGGGCTACCCAAATTTATTCGTGATAGACTCGGAAGCGAGAAAATCAGTCAAAAATTCAGGCTGTTTTGTTTACCCAAACGAGTTAAAGTGTTGTGCTGAAGTGTGAATAAAGCAAACCCCGACTTTTTTTGTTTTCTCACTGAACTCCTCTCAACGTCCTTTGTCAAGAGAAATCTAGCCTCGGAACAATCGATGGAAAGATTGCAACGGCTCCAAAGGCATTCTAGAATAGGGTTCGCTGATTTCGAGCTCAAATTCATTCGTTTGGGACGATGAAGGGAAGAGATCCGGCCCCGGAGATCCTTGTAAGGCTCTGTGATCCGTGTACCCCTCTCTCCCCCATTGCGTTGCCCTCAAAGAAAGTGTAAAAGGCTAACCATGGACAAATAGAGGATTCTCACTATTCACAACGAGCCTGATTGACTTGAAAGAATTCAGAGCAACCGAAGGGATGCTTTATGATTTCTTCTGTAACGGCAAAAGAACCTTTCAAGGGGCCAGGATATGAGTTGGTCAGGGAACAGTTATTCTTTCGCAAAGAACTCATGGAAAGGGTTCTGTGGTTCATCCGCATCCGATGGATCGTCATCGGAGTGGCTGGCGCAGGGACCTGGGCTGCCTATTTCCAGGAACGGCAATTTCCTGTTCTCCCCCTAAGCCTCATCGTCCTCAGTGTCTTCCTTTATAACATCCTTTTTCACATCACTTGGCGCCATCTCCGATCCCTAAAGAGCCATGATGTCCGATCCTTTGTGACCTTTGCTCATGTGCAAATTTCCTTGGACATCCTTGCTCTCTATCTCATGATCTACTTCACCGGAGGCGTCTACAGCCCTCTTCTCATGTTCGCTATTTTTCACATCATATTGGCTGGACTTCTCCTTTCTCCCCTCAGTTGTTTTGTCTATTGTGTTTTCGTGCTTCTGGCCACGGGAGCCCTTGTGACCATGGAAAAGTCAGCCATGCTGCATCCTCGGCCTGCCTTATTCCAGAACCCTGCGCTGGCGCATCTCCTGCCTGCTCCTCACAACTTTACGGACATCCTGATCTTCTTCGCCTTCTTTGTGGGAGCCCTCTTTACGACAGCCTTTCTCATTACCTCTATCAAGTTAAGCATACGGTCCAAGGGGAGGGACCTTATCAGAATTTCCAGAGAACTGGATGGGAGCAATGCCAAGCTGACCGCTCTATATGACATGCTCAAGAAAATGAATCAGTGCACTGAGCTTCAGGATCTCATGGATTTGGCGACTCTCAACGCAGCGAGAATCATGGGCGCGAAAGGCTCTTCCATCAAACTCCTGGATGAAAGTAGAAAAAGACTGACTTTTGCCTCTGCCTGTGGCCTGAGCGAAGACTACGTGGCCAAAGGGATTGACCTTGACAAGAGCTTGATCAACCGAAAGATCATCGAGGGCTCCTATTTTACTTCAGGAAGAATTGAGGAGGAAGACTATTTCCAGTACCCGGAAGATATTCGTAGGGAAGGGATTGCTTCCATGGTCTCTTTCCCTCTTCGCGTGGGGAAGCTGGCCACAGGTGTTTTTTCTGTCTACAGTGACAAAACCTATTATTTTCAAGACAGCGACATCGAGTTTTTCTCGCTCATGGGCGATCTGACCGCCCTTGCCATCGAGACCCTTCGGAGCCAATTGAACAAATCCTGGTTTGTGAGCAGGGCGGCTCATGAACTTAAGTCCCCATTCACGGCTGTCCACGGCATGCTGGGCGTGATGAGGAATGAATACCTTGGCCCGCTCAACGAAAAGCAGAAAGAAACTTTGGTGAAATCCGAAAGAAGATTGGAGATGGTGAGCACCCTTATCGACGATCTGCTCAAATTGGGATTGAAGCGGACCGAGGTGGACAGGGGAATTATTCATCCTGTCGATGGGGCAAAACTCATGAGGGACCTGGGCGCCTTTTCCCAGGACTACGCATCACAAAAGGGCGTGGGGATTGAGTTCCAAATCGAGGACCCGCTACCTCAACTCATGGCCGATGAAAAACTCATTGATGAGCTTTTTGTGAACCTGATTTCCAACGCGATCAAATACACTCCCAAGGGGGGTCATGTTCGGGTTTCGCTCGTCAAGGAAAGCAACGTCAATGTCCGCCTTGAAGTTCAGGATACCGGTATCGGAATCCCTGAAGAGGACAGGTCTCGCCTTTTCACAGAGTTTTTCAGGAGCAAGAATGCAAAGGCTTTCACGCAAGATGGAACAGGCTTGGGGCTCGTTATAGTGAAAGAGATTCTGGACTTTATCAATGGCAAGATTCAAGTGGAAAGCGAAGTGGGGAAAGGCACTCGCTTCATCGTCCGTGTTCCCTGCATCTAATACGAAAATAAGGGCGGTACATCAGATCATAAGTACCTTCCAGCAAGCCGGGACCCATGGTATGCCATATAGTGTTCTGGGAGAAGGTGAGTGTTTGAAGGAACTGGAGCCGTTCGCGAATGGGGCAAAGGAGTTTAAGGAGATACCGAGGACCCAGAGGTATTTGAACAGGCCCAAGCTTGAGGAATTATTTTCGAGACGGATGGAAAGAGACAAGGGCTGGCGAAACCAAAAGATCACTGAGGCAGTTAGGGACTGGGGGTACAGTCAGAGAGAGATTGCAGGCTTTCTTGGAATGCATTACTCCACTGTTAGTAGAATCTGGAGAAGGACTTCCTTAAGCACGTCAAAAAGCAAGACCTGACCCCAGATCGGGAGTTTTGTATGAAGCATGTAAGCATTTTGAATGACGTAGTTGGCCCGGTCATGCGCGGGCCTTCCAGTTCCCACACGGCTGCACCGTTTTTCATTGGCACGATCGCTCGCGCCCTCCTTGGTGAGGAACCTGCATCCGTGACCTTTGCTTTTGATCCAAAGGGATCCTTCGCACAGGTCTATCGTCAGCAGGGAAGCGATCTGGGTTTTGCTGCCGGGCTTATGGGCTTGCCGATCACCGACGAGAGATTCCCTCGGGCGCTGGATGTCGCGGCTGAAAAGGGGCTTGAAATCAAATTCGCGGTCGAGCCCCTGCCTGGTGCCGATCACCCCAACACGGTGGAGATTCGGATGGTATCCCGGAGCGGTCAAAGGCTGTCTGCCGTGGCCCGGTCCATCGGCGGCGGATCGATCCAATTCACACGCGTTGACCAATGGCCCCTCGAACTCAGGGGAGAGGCTCACGAAATGCTGGTGGAGATGAAGGTAGAGGCCGAACCTGAGGTTCTTGAACACCTCAGCAGGAAGGTGAAATGGGTCGGCTCTCCTGAGCGTCAAATTCGTGGAGACCTTGTACTTCTTCATCTGAAACTCTACTCGGCGCTCGATACTTAAACCAAATCCGACGGTCGGGACACAGCCTGGTGTTTTCCACCTCTGGACAGCTCCTCCGGTCTTCTTCCCTCTTCGAGGGAAGCCTCTCTTTAGCAGCGCTGCAGAACTGGTTGCCCTCGCCAGTTCCCGGTCTTCCTCTCTTGGACGGATTGCCTTGACTTATGAATCTAGACTCCTCGGACTTTCTGAGCAGGAAGTGATAGAGGAAATTATCCGACGGTTTGAGGTCATGAGGACATCGGTATCCCGCGGTCTTGAGGAGAAGCTCCCACCGATGCAGTTGCTTCATCCTTCAGCAGGGCGCATTTTCCAGGCTGAGGCAGAGGGGAAAGTGGCCGTGGGAGGGATCCACACCCGCGCAGGAGCCAGAGCTATGGCGGTCATGCACATCAACAGCGGAGGAGGCGTGGTGTGTGCTGCGCCTACCGCAGGTTCGGCAGGCGTGATCCCCGGGGTATTGGTCAGCCTTGTTGAAGGCAGGGGATTGACCGTTCAAGAGGCAGCTCTTGCGCTTTGCGCCGCATCCGCCATTGGGATTATCATAGCCAACCGGGCGACCTTTGCGGCTGAGGTGGCAGGGTGCCAGGTGGAGATTGCAGCGGCTGGAGCCATGGCTGCGGCAGCGGTTGTTGAAGCGGCAGGGGGAACGGCAGCCCAGGCTGCGGATGCAGCGGCGATCTCGTTTCAGAACACGATGGGGCTAATCTGTGATCCGGTTCAGGGGGTAGTCGAGATCCCCTGTCACACACGGAATGCCGTGGCAGCCTCTTCAGCCTTTCTTTGCGCTGATCTTGTTCTCGGCGGGTACACCAATCCCATTCCTCTGGATGAAACCATTGACGCGGTCTATGCGGTAGGAAAGATGCTCCCGCGCGAACTCAAATGCACCGCACTTGGCGGCTTGTCGATCGCCCCTTCCGCGCTAAAGATGTCTGTTCTCCGAAAAGGGGTTTGAGTCTTAGCCTTCAATTCTTCACACAAGCTGGGGTGAAGTTCTTAATGGGGCATTGGTGTCTTTTCTGAAGTGACTGGCGGGAGGCCTTCCTCATTTCATGGAGTTACGGAATGGGGGACCCGATGGCCCCGAGCGAACGCGAGGGGAACAGCGAGGGGGGAGGCAGTGCCCGCCGAATCGCGAGCCGTCAGGCGAAGCGGGCGGGCATCACCCGTCCGTAACTCCTTGAAATGAGCAGGCCGGGAGCCCTTGGAACGAAAGAAAAGATACCAATGCCCCAATATTCCGCTTTGGTTACGGCCCAAGCCCTGCGTTGGAGAGAGTCCATCGTTACAGTTCATCGGAGGTTTCGATCGTGATCTCATAATAGGGCATGGAGTCATTGGATCTACTCATGATCTCCATTTTGGGATCACGACTGGACTTGGATTCGCATTCAGAGCAATCCCAAAAAATCCATGAGTTACTAATCGCTTCGTCCAGGCAAAGGGCATAGCTTGAGCAGAAAGGATTTCTCTCCCCCTTCCTGTAAATCGGATTTCTTCCCTTTTTCATGGTAGACCCCGACCTGTCTCATAGCCGGGATTTCGGTAAGATCAGTTCAGAGGAACTCGTACTCACATGTAGGCGGGATGAGTCGGCGCACTGGCTTCGTAGTCCGCTATAATTAGCTGCAGGGTATTCTCGTCCAGATCAAAATCATTCCACCCGATAAAATGCAACCTTTCGCTCACTTCTTCATGAGTGCTGTCAGGCCTGTCCTTTAAGGAGGCCAGAATATTCTTCATCAGTCCAGGAATCAGCACCGGCTCAATACCCTTCCTTCCAAATCTATCGAGCAAAATCTTCTTGAGATCCATCTGTATTTCACCCTTGCACCTTTCCAACCGACACCCGGCTGTTTTTTGAACTAATATGCATTTTTAAGATAATCTCCATCCGGGCCTAGTCAATGCATCCCTGCCATTTATCATGGATGTCTGGCGCGATCATGCCCGCAACAATTTGACCCCATTTACAGCGATCTTCATATCCTTTATATAGATATGAAAGGAGGGCTTTCGATGAAAATAAAATATGCTGTTTTTGCGTTCCTATCCTTGTTGATGGGGTTTAGTGTTTCGGCTTCGAGTCATGCTGAAGTGGAAATGACCATCGCCAGGACCTTGAACCTGGAAGAGACGCCCCTGGACACCGCGATGTCAGCGGGCGGGAAATATATCTTTGTTCTCACGGACAAGGGAAAAGTGCTGGTCTATACCACGGACGGAAAACTGAGCGACACGATACCGGTTGACAAATCCATAGACTCCATCAAAGCAGGACCCAGAGAAGAGATCCTTCTTCTCGTGAGCAGCAAAAAGAAAACGGTTCAAGTGGCTGTCCTCGAGTTTGTACAGGAGATCAATGTCACAGGGTCGCCTTTCAGGGGGGCAGCCGATGCGCCGGTGACTATCGCCCTTTTCACCGACTTCCAGTGCCCATACTGTGCCAGGATTGTCCCGCTCCTCGATCAGGTGCTCGAAAAAAATAAGGGCAAGGTGAAACTGGTCTTCAAGAACTTTCCACTGAACACCCATCAGTTCGCCCGTAAAGCCGCCGCGGCCGCGCTCGCGGCCGGCAAGCAGGGAAAGTTCTGGGAGCTCCATGACCGTCTCTTTCAGAACTACAACCGTCTGAACGATCAGGTCGTGCAGGAACAGGCCCAGCAGCTCGGGACTCGACATGCAGAAGTTTGAAAAGGACATGAATGACCCGCAGATCATGCAGGTGATCAACCAGGATTATCAGGACGGCGCAAAGGCTGGGGTGAGAGGGACTCCGACGATCTTTGTGAATGGATCTCTCTTGCGCAATACCAGCCTGGAGGGATTTCAGGCGGCCATTGACAAGGAACTGGAGAAACGGGGAAAGAAGTAAGCAGGCTGCCGCCCAGATCATCAAAACACGCTGTGCCAATGGATGATGGTGCCTTTTCTGGAATGCCTGGCGGGAGGCCTTCCTCATTTCATGGAGTTACGGAATGGGGGACCCGATGGCCCCGAGCGAACGCGAGGGGAACAGCGAGGGGGGAGGCAGTGCCCGCCGAATCGCGAGCCGTGAGGCGAAGCGAGCGGGCATCACCCGTCCGTAACTCCTTGAAATGAGCAGGCCGGGAGCCCCGGTATGGAAGAAAAGGTACCATCATCCAGACGCACGACATTTGAAAGCGATTTGGACAACGGTCTGCAACAATCTGACCCCATGGCCTCCTCATACGAAAAGCTGATCTCATGAAAATCCTGCTCATTCAGCCTCCCATTCAGGAATTCTACGACACGGACATCCGGCTTCAGCCCCTGGGGCTCAGCATGCTCAAGGCCGCAGCCAAGAAATTCCTCCCCCACATCCAAGTCCTTGTCAGGGACTATCATCAGGGATACGGACGCAAAACCATTCCTCTGCCCGGCGAGCTTTCCTACCTCCGCGATTACTTCAAGTATCCCGACGCAAGTCCCTTCTCGACGTTTTTTCATTACTACCATTTCGGCGCTCCCTTTGAAGAGATCGGGAAGGAGGTCGCTCATGAAAAACCGGATCTGGTTGGCATCTCCTCCCTCTTCTCTCCTTATCACCGGGAAGCTCTCGCCTGCGCTCGCGAAATAAAGAAGCGCCTCAACGTCCCCATCCTCATGGGCGGATCTCACGTTTCCGCCGCTCCTCTTTCCGTGATCTCAGACCCGAGTGTGGACTTCATCATCCGCGGAGAAGGGGAAAGACCTTTTGTTGAATTCCTGAGAGCATGGGAGGCAGGTCTCCTGCTCGAAGGCGTGCCGAACCTCGGATTCAAACGAAACGGGGACCCCGTTCTCAACCCCATGGCGGAAAACTTCCCGTTGGACAACCTTCCGCCGGCCGATTTCTCCGATCTGCGTCCGGACCGTTATCTGTTCGAAAAAAGACCCCTCTGCTTCATCACTACTTCCCGCGGCTGCCCTCATCAATGCACATTCTGCTCTGTTCATCTCACCTTTGGAGAGAAATTCAGGAGACGTTCTCCGGAAAACGTTCTCTCCGAGATCCGGCAGCGCTATTCCGAGGGTTACAGGGTATTTGATTTCGAAGATGATAACCTGAGCTTTTCCAGGGAAGACCTTAAGACGATCTTGAATGCCCTCATCGCTGAGTTTCCTGTGAATGACCTCCGTCTCGTCGCGATGAACGGTATTTCCTATTTGAGCCTTGACCGCGAAATCCTGGAGCCCATGAAAAGAGCGGGCTTTCGCAGCTTGAACATTTCCCTGGTGAGCGCGAACGCCGATGTCCTTGCCAGACTCAAGAGGCCCCACACTTTGAGCAAGTATCTTGATGTGGTGAATCAGGCTCACGGCCTTGGATTCGATATTGTCTCCTACCAGATTCTCGGGCTTCCTTACGAGACTCTTGATGACATGGTGGACACCATGGCCCTTATGGCTTCTCTTCCCGTCCTGATCGGGGCGTCCATTTTCTACCTGACCCCCGGCTGCCCGATCGCGCAGGAGTTTCCTGAGATGACCGAATCGGACATCTTCAAGGCCAGATCAACAGCCATGGCCATTGAAACCGATCAGTTCCACCGTGACGACCTTTACACACTCTTCATCACGGCTCGGGTCATCAATTTTCTGAAAGGGTTGCGCCTAAAGGAAAAGAAGGTGTCGCTTCAGGACGCTTTGAGCGAGGCGGAACAGCTTGGCCACAGAGAAAAGCTCGGGGCGCAAATCCTTCGAAAGCTGTTGGATGAGAGACGGCTTTACGCGGCAACGAAGGTCGGTCTGAAACCTGTCCCCCGTTTCAATGCTAAACTCTTTTTCCGAGTTATGGAAAAATCAAACTTGATAAAAACAAAAGGTGGGGTCGATGTCGTTTCCGTTGCCTTTCTGAAGCAGTGAACTATAATAGCCAGGACTCAAAAAGCATAACCTTCCTGCTGGCTCAATACATGAAAAAGGATTGCGAGTCTGAAAGGAGCACCGGGCCGTGCAAGCTATAAAGATCAAGACACGATTGGAATCCGAGACGATTCGATCACCAGAACTCCGAAAGCTGATCGGGAAGAGAGTTGAGATCATCATACTTGAAGAGACGGAGCCTGACACGGCACTGCCGAAGCGACAACCTGGCTCTGCCAAAGGCGAGATCGCGGTAACAGATGATTTCGAAAAGCCTCTGTGAGCGAGATTGTCCAGGAGTTTTGCAAAGGTTGAAGGAGGATCTCGAAGCCTATGGGTACTGAGCCGAACAAAATCATCTACTCCATGATCCAGGTAAGCAAGTACTACGACAAAAAACCGGTTCTCAAGGACATCTCCATCTCTTATTTCTACGGTGCAAAGATCGGTGTTCTCGGCCTCAACGGCTCCGGCAAGAGTTCTTTGCTCCGGATCTTTGCCGGGGTGGACCAGGAATTCAACGGACAGACCATCCTTTCTCCGGGCTACACCGTAGGGCTTCTCGATCAGGAACCGCAGCTCGACAACACGAAGACCGTCAAGCAAATCGTCGAGGAAGGCGTGCAGCCGGTCGTCGATCTGCTGAACGAGTTCAATCGCATCAATGAGAAATTTGCAGAACCTATGTCGGAAGATAAGATGAACAAACTCATCGAGCGCCAGGGAGAGGTCCAGGAAAAGATTGATGCCATGAATGCCTGGGACCTGGATTCCCGGCTCGAAATGGCCATGGACGCTCTTCGATGCCCGCCGGGCGATACCCCGGTCAAGATCCTTTCCGGAGGGGAAAGACGCCGCGTTGCCCTTTGCCGGCTCCTGCTCCAACAACCGGACATCCTGCTCCTGGACGAACCGACCAACCACCTGGACGCCGAGTCCGTCGCATGGATGGAGCACCACCTTCAGAAGTATCCGGGCACGGTGATTGCCGTCACTCACGACCGCTACTTTCTGGACAATGTGGCGGAGTGGATACTGGAACTGGATCGGGGAGAAGGCATCCCGTGGAAAGGAAACTATTCCTCCTGGCTGGAACAGAAGCGCGCACGGCTCCACCTGGAAGAAAAAAGCGAAAGCAAAAGGCAGAGAACCCTGCAGCGCGAACTGGAGTGGATTCGCATGAGTCCCAAGGGACAGCATGCCAAATCCAAGGCCAGGATCAGTGCTTATGAAGCCCTTGTCAGTCAGGAGAGTGAGAAACGAGACACGGATCTCGAGATCTTCATCCCGCCGGGTCCGCGACTGGGCGATGTGGTCATCGAAACGAAGAATCTCTCAAAAGCTTACGGCGACCGGCTCCTGATGGAGAACCTCGCCTTCTCTGTTCCGCCCGGAGCCATCGCCGGGATCATCGGCCCTAACGGCGCCGGTAAAACCACTCTCTTCAGATTGATCACGGGGCAGGAAGAGCCTACCTCGGGCTCCATAAGGATCGGCGAAACAGTGAAGTCTCGCCTACGTGGACCAGAGTCGCGATGTGCTCGATCCGAAGAAGAACATCTGGGAGATGATTTCAGAAGGCATGGATACCATTCAACTTGGCGATCGCCAGGTGAATTCCCGCGCCTACGTTGCACGCTTCAATTTCTCAGGCACGGACCAGCAGAAGAAGGTCGGCCTTCTCTCGGGCGGGGAACGAAACCGCGTTCATCTGGCCAGGATGCTGAAATCGGGGGCCAATGTTCTTCTCCTTGATGAGCCCACCAATGACCTGGACGTGAATACCATGCGAGCCCTGGAAGAGGCCCTGGAGAGTTTCGGCGGGTGCGCCCTTGTGATCAGCCATGATCGGTGGTTCCTCGACAGGATCTGCACGCACATTCTCGCTTTTGAAGGAGAGAGCGAGGCGGTCTGGTTCGATGGGAATTACACGGAGTATGAAGCGGACAAGAGGGCGCGCCTCGGTGAAGCTGCAGCTCAGCCCCACCGCATTAAGTATCGGCAGTTGACAAGAGCGTAATTAGCGGAGAGCAGAGAGCATAGAGCGAAGAGCAAAGGTAGAGGATTTCGTAAAAAGCCCAGCAATTAGGTTTTCCGTCATTCCGGTGAAGGCCGGAATCCAGTCTTTTTATTGAGTTGCTGGCTATCTGGACCCCGGCTTTCGCCGGGGTGACGGCTTTGATGACATTTCCTGCAGAGGATCAAACCTCAGTTCCTTTTGTCTTCTCACTTAAGCAGATCCTTTAAAGCGCTTCGGAGATCGGGGAAAGAGAAGCGGAACCCTGCATCCAGAAGTTTTTTCGGCACAACCCTCTGCCCCTTCAAGAGCACGGAACCGAACTCCCCAAGAATCAGGCTCATCACAAAACCCGGCACAGCGGGCATGAAAGTGGGCTTGCCCAGCACCTCACCGAGAACGTGCGTCAACTCTCGGTTTGTCACGGGATTGGGAGCAGTGCAGTTCACCGCGCCGGAGATTTTCTTCTCCTTGATGAGATAGAGGAAAATATCGACAAGGTCCTGCTCGTGAATCCATGAAAACCACTGATTCCCGCTTCCGAGAGGGCTCCCCATCCACCATTTAAAGGCAGGAATCATTTGCTGCAATGCCCCTCCGCGCCTGCCCAGCACAATGCCGAATCGCAGAAGGATCACCCGGGCGCCGAATTCCTCAGCTTTCACGGCTGCGGATTCCCATTCCTTTGACAGGTCAGCCAGGAAACCTTCTCCCGAGGGCCTGCCTTCATCAAGCACCTCATCTTCATGGAAGCCGTAATAGCCGACAGCCGATGTGCTTAGGAGCTTGACCTCTTTGCCTTGCCTTGCCGAGAGAGCTTCAACCAGGTTCTGTGTTGTCTGAATACGGCTGTCCCAGATCAGCTTCTTGGCTGAATCACTCCATCGCCTGAAAATAGATGCTCCTGCAAGGTTGATCGCTACGTCCTGGTCTGCAACCTTCTCCTGCCACGGACCTTTCTGGGTCGGGTCTCCCTCGGCATAGGAGACCCCCTGGAGTGCAGCCGGGTGGCTCTTGATGCTGCGAGTCAGCAGGGTGACTTCGTGACCCTCTTGAGTAAGTTTCTGAGTGAGGGTGGTGCCTACAAAACCTGTCCCACCGGTGATAAAGACTTTCATGGCTGGCTCCTCCTCATAATTGATGATCCTGCAAAAAGTCGTCACCCCGGTGAAAACCGGGGTCCAGAGAAGGCCTATTTTTCCCATGTTGCTGGATTCCGGCTTTCGCCGGAATGACGGCAAAATTCGTTTTCCGACCTTTTAAAAAGCCATCAATCATTGATGGCTTGCCAATTATGTCAATTGCAGAAAAGAGCTGCGCGATCCAAGTCTTTTCGGATGCCGAAGCGGGTCAGGACGAAATCGTATCGCACAGGGTCGCGGGGTGACACTTCCCTGAATGCCTCTGTGATTTCTATAGCCGTTCGCAAATCTGCCTGCTTGCGCTTTGTGAGTCCCAGCGTCATCGCGATACGATGCATGTGAGTGTCCAACGGGACAAGCAGTTTGGAGGGAGGCACACCATCCCATCCGCCGGGATCAACGTCGTCCCTTCTGACCATCCAGCGCAGGAAAAGGTTGAGCCTTTTGCAAGCACTCCCCTTGCCCGGAGCTGGAATCAGGAAATCACATTCTTCCGGAAACATATTCTCCACAAAGGACGAAAGCGCCGGAATTATGGTGGCATCATCACGGCGAAGCCTGGACATGAAGCACTTTTGAAGAGAACCATGTTTCTCAATGACCCGCCTCACGCCCCAGAGCAGACGGGCAAGGTCCTCCCCGGCAGTGAACCGGTGTTTGAAGTCCGAGAAGGTGTTAGCAATCCGGTTGAACGGCGAGCTGAGTAGAAAATCTGAAGGGGATGGACCCATTTTGCTCAGGACCAGAGAGACGCTTCTCAGGATCTGTTTTACGTTTCCGTAGGCCAAAGATGAAGCAATGAATCCCACCACCTCTATATCTAATGGGTCCTGAAAATCGTAGAGAAACTCGAGCGGGTCCGGGTGGACATAGCAGCGACGATTGTAAAGGGAGTAAAGGGCTTCAAGCCTTTCTTTTGCATGGCCATTGAAAGACTCTGAGGATTTGCCCGATTTCGTATCCTGTGTCATAAATGCCTTGACAAAATCCGTGAGGTTCCCCCTCCCCTTACCCCTCCCACCGAGCGCATAAGCGCTAACTTAAAAAGGAGATGAGCCACATTTGATATTTCGTCATTCCGGCGGAAGCCGGAATCCAGCGGTTTCAGACATTTCTGGACCCCGGTTTTCACCGGGGTGACGGCCTAAGTTAGCGCTTATGCCCGTTACCCATCCCGCCAAGGGAGAGGATCAAGGGGAAAGATAGAACCGCCACTTGCAGAACATGTCCGGAGGATGGGGATCAGGAGGAGCAAAGACACACTGCGTCTGAATGCGAGGATCAACTTCCTTGGCAAAGAAGTCGAATTCACGCCTGTGCATTTCCTTGCAGTCATACTCTCCCAGGTTCCGCTTGATTCTGGCTTCCTGGGTGGCACAGGAAGGTACCGTGACGATGACCTCATCAGGCGACTCCTTGATCTGGTACCCGATATGGATGCACCAGGGCCAGAACCGGAGCGCCTTGACGAATCCTGAAAGCCCCTTCTCCTTGATGTCAAACCGGGCGACAAGGTCCTTGGCCGCCATTCCCGCAATCCGGCCCCAGACGTCTTCATTGACTCGCTCCGCCGTGGCTTGGCCGAACCGCTCGCCGACCTTGATGAACCAGAAAGCATCCATCACACGGTAGTGCCAGAGAAGAAACTCGATGTATTTCCTGAGATCCGGCTCCTTCATTTTTTCAAACACTGTGAGGTCCATCTTCTCTACCCTCTGTCCTCAATGGGGACATAGCGCCTCGTGCCGGGGCCGGTATAAATCTGGCGCGGCCGGTGCAGCTTGCCCTCGGGATCGTCAGTGCTTTCTTTCCACTGGCTGATCCACCCGGGCAGACGTCCGATGGCGAACATGACGGTGAACATGTTCACAGGGATTCCCATGGCTCGCAGGACGATCCCGCTGTAGAAGTCCACATTCGGGTAGAGGTGGTGATCAGTGAAATAGGGATCTTTCAGGGCGACCTGCTCCAGCTTCATGGCGATGTCGAGCAAGGGGTCATGGACCTTCAACTTGGCCAGCACCTTGTCACAGACTTTCTTGATGATCTTGGCCCTTGGGTCATAGGTCTTGTAGACCCTGTGCCCGAATCCTGAAAGCCTGAAGGAATCATTCTTGTCCTTTGCCCTGGCGATGAACGGGGCCACGTCCCCACCGCTCTCTTGAATAGCCGTGAGCATCTCGACCACGGCCTGGTTCGCCCCGCCGTGGAGCGGTCCCCACAGGGCATTGACCCCTGCGGAGATGGCGGCATAAAGATTCACCCTTGAACTTCCCACCAATCGAACCGCAGCGGTTGAACTGTTCTGCTCATGGTCCGCATGGAGGATCCAGAACACGTTCAGGGCATGCACCACATCCCGGTCAAGCTGATACGGCATCACAGGGGAGTCAAACATCATGTTGAGGAAATTCGCCGCATACAAAAGATCCGGCCGAGGATAGACCACCTTGTGCCCTCTTGAGATCTTGTAAGAGAGGGCTGCCATGGTCCGCACCTTGGACAGCAGCCTCGTCGTGGTCATGTTGATTTCTTCGTCATGGTCGGAGATTTCCGGATAAAAGAAACGCAGAGCGTTCACCATGGACGAAAGGATGCCCATGGGATGCGCCCTTCGAGGAAAGTTCTGGAAGAACTCCCGCATGTCCTCGTGGACCAGAGAATGGTCATTGAGCATGACGGAAAAACGGGTCAACTCTTTGCGGCTGGGGAGCTCCCCGTTGATCAGCAAATAGGCTGTCTCGACGAACGTGGAGTGTTCCGCGAGTTCTTCCACCGGGTAGCCCCGGTAGCGTAGAATCCCTTTCTCACCGTCCATGAAGGTGATGCTGCTTTTGCAGGTCCCTGAGTTTGCAAGACCCGGATCATAGGTGATCAAGCCTGTCTGCTGGCGCAGCTTCGAGATATCGAGGGCCCGCTCTCCCTCTGTGCCGATAATAACCGGGAACTCGTAGGTTTTCCCGTCAATGACTAGCTTAGCTGTTTCACTCATTTCCCTCCCCTCCACTTTGAAACGATACAGTACCGTCATTCCGAGTCCCCCTTTAATCAGGACGAGGAATTCTGAACTTGCAATGCCGAGCATAATCGAAATGACGGATAAGATTTAAAGATGAGAATCGTTCAAAATTGTTTGCATGGGGCTGCTACACCCCGGACAGAGCTGGGGCCTTTTCTTGCGTTCCAAGGGCTCCCGGCCTGCTCATTTCAAGGAGTTATGGACGGGTGATGCCTGCCCGCTTCGCCTCACGGCTCGCGATTCGGCGGGCACTGCCTCCCCCCTCGCTTTTAAACAATACCATAAGATGGGGTATACCCCAATCTTTCGCAAGCGTTTTTCTATCACAGACATCAGGGAATCAAAAGAGCAAAAAAGGGGACGAAAGGAAAGCTATTCTTTTATAATCTCCCTTAATTTGAGGCGCTGGATTTTTCCTGAAGGCCCCTTTGGAAGGTCCTCCAGGAACTTGATGACCTTCGGGGTTTTGAACTTGCCCAGGTGCACTTCACAGTGAATGCGAAGTTCATCTTCGGTCAGCGAATGGCCCGGCTTCAGGGTGCAGCAGAGCATGATTTCCTCCCCGTATTTCTCGTCGGGAATGCCTACGGCTGCAGCCTGGAGAATGGCAGGGTGCTTGTAGCAGACTTCATCAATTTCCTTGGGAGCGATGTTCTCCCCGCCCTTGATGATGAGCTCCTTGAGTCTTCCGGTCACATAAACGAATCCGTCCCTGTCCATGAGCCCGAGGTCGCCTGTGTGAAACCACCCGTCCGGTTCGACCGCTTTGACCGTCTGGTCAGGAGCCTTGTAGTATCCTTTCATGACGTTGTCGCCGCGGATCATGATCTCGCCCTGCGTCCCGCGAGGCACCTCTGTTCCATTGCGATCCACGATTTTTGCCTCATTGCCCACAGCCTGTCCTGGTGAACCGCACTTCCTCTTCGAAGGATCCAGGGGATTGGAAAAAACCGGTGCTGCCGTTTCTGTGAGCCCCATGGTCTCCACAATACCTATCTTGAACTTCTCCTCAAAGGCTTTCTGGAGCGCCGGAGGCAGAGGCGCAGAGGCAGATCGGCCGAAACGCAGTTGTTCGAGGTGAAAACCCTTCCCCTCTATTTCGGTCCCATTCGCCAAGTAGGATATGATCGTAGGAACCACGCTGAACCAGGTGCACCGGTACTCTGAAAGGAGTTCCCAGAAGTTGGAGGTGCTGAACTTGTGGGGCATGACCACGCTCCCCCCGCTCACCAGAGGAGAGATCGCCGTCACCACCTCTCCGTTGATGTGGTAGAGGGGCAAGGAACAAAGCGCCCTGTCTACAGGTTTGAGCTCATGGGCCATGGCAGTGTAAATCCCGCCGGACACCATGTTCTTGTGGGAGAGGATGGCGCCTTTCGGAACGCCTGTTGTGCCGGAGGTGTAAAGCAGGAGCGCATCATCCTCTTCTCCAACCTCGGGGAGCGGCAAGGCAGAGAGGTTTCCATCTTTTGGAAAAATGGATGGAGCATCATTGTCGATTTCGATGAGTTCTATTTCCCGGGCGAGCGCCCTACAAGCCTTTTCGAGCCTCTCTCGCTGGTCCTCTGTGAAGAAAACCAGCCTGGTGTCCGAGTGCTCCAGCACATATTCAAGCTGAGAAGGCTGGGCCAGCAGGTTGAGAGGGGCAATCACAAATCCTGAGTACATGGCGCCCAGAAAGATCTTGGTCGTCTGGTACCCGTTGCTCAGCATGTAGGAGATCTTGTCGCCCTTATTCAGCCCCTTTTTCAGCAACTGCTTCCCGAACTCAATGGAATCTTCCCTCAGTTGTGCATAGGTGAGGCTAAGCCCGGGTTCAGGAGCGATCATGAACACGTCGTCAGGTTGCTCCTTGGCCCTCATGTCGATGTAATATCTGATGGTTCTCATCGCTTCAGTTCCCTTATATTCATTATCTGTAACTACTCACGGTAGATAGACTGAAGGTAGATAGACTGAAGGAAAAGACATGCGCGATCACACAAAGCCAAGATCGTTTGGATACGTTGGCAGGTGAGTGTGTCATGGATGATCATTATTGCCCTTCAGTCTTCAGCCTTCAGCCTAAACACCTGAGCAGTTACCATTATCTTTTTCTTGCCACTGTCCGGAATGACTTGAGCATGGGCAAAACAAGGGCAACGATCGTCAGAGCCATCAAGACGCCGCTGATAGGCCTCCGGAAAAAGATGGTCCAATCATTCTGGAAACTGATCATGGTTGTGTAAAACGAGGTCTCCGCAAGAGGCCCCAGAATGGTGCCCAGCACCAGCGGTGCAATGGGAAACTTGATTCTGTCGAAGAAGTACCCCACCGCGCCAAAGGCTACCATGAGCCACAGGTCCGAAATACTGTTCCGGATGGAGAGGGCTCCGATAAAGCAGAGAAGCATGATGAAAACGGAGACGACTGCTTCCGGAAAATCGAGAATCTTGACTAGAGGTTTGATGGCGAAATAGCCTAGAATGCACATCAAAATAATCCCCAGAAAAAGGGATGCGAACACCGTGTAGACCATGTTCGCCGATGTGATGAAGACCTGCGGGCCCGGCTGGATCCCGTGGAGCAGGAAGGCTCCGAGGATCACTGCCGTGGCGCCGCTGCCCGGGATACCCATGGTCAGCAAAGGAATCATGGCACCTCCCACGGAAGCGGTCGCTGCTGCTTGAGGGGCGACAATGCCTTCAGGGATACCTGTGCCCAGTTCCTTTCTTCTCTTGCCGTACTGCCCTTCAACCCCGTAAGTCACAAAGGATGCGATGGTTGCTCCTGCTCCGGGGACAATTCCCACGATGTGGCCCAGGATGGAACTCCTGAGAAACATCGCCTTCAGGCCCCGCAATTCCTTCCACCCGGGCAGGCTGGTTTTCATAGAGGCCACCTTTTCCACCGGAACCGTGGTAAATCCTTCTCCGAGGCGGGTTAAGACCTCCCCTACCCCATAGGCGCCCACCATCACCGTCAGGAATTCGATGCCGTCCATGAGGATGGGATAGCCGAAAGCGAACCTCGCTGTCCCGTAAGTAGAATCAACGCCCACGGTTGAAATGAGAAGGCCCAGGAAGAGGCTGATAAAGGCATTGGTCATGGATCCGCTTCCCAGGGACACAACGCTCGTGAGGCCGAAAAGCACGATGGCAAAATATTCCGGAGTGGAGAAGGTCAAAGCGAACTTGGCCACAGGTTGCGACAGGGTCACCATGATGGCGGCAGACAGGAGACCTCCGAAAAGCGCGGCATACAGAGTCCATCCAAGGGCTTTGGCCGGCTGTCCCTTCCGCGCCATGGCGTAACCATCCCAGAGAAGAGGGACGTGAATCGGTTCGCCCGGGATCCGGAAAAGGATGGACGTGAACGCTCCGCCATAGGTCCCTGTGACATACATGGCCGTGAGGAGAACAATCGCCGGCGTGACCTCCATGGGATAGGTGAAGGGCAAGGCCAGAACCACGCCCATCACCAAGGTGAGGCCCGGCAGGACGCCCACCACCAACCCGATGATCGTTCCTGCCACAAGAAGAATGAGATTCATCGGCTGGAAACAGCCCACAAAACCGAGCAACAGATTGTAGAGAATATCGCCCATAGGAACTCCTTCCAATGGCCTCCGGACTATTTGATTCCCAACATTCTCAGAACAAAGAAGGTCACGCCTGAGAAAGGCTCTTGTCCTAGGGGCAGGGAAACATAGGCGATCTTCATGAAAACAACCACAAGGACAAGGGTCCCGACCACGCTGTTTGCCAGGATGGCCCAGACTTTCCGATACCGGCCGACGATCATGAATAGAGCAAAGTAAAGAAATGTGCAGATAATGAATCCAAGAATTGTCACGAAGTAGGCATAAGCCACGGTCATCGCAATGCCGATGATCAGAAGCCCGGGGTAGGTTTTCTTTTTGCTTTGCGCCTTTGCGGATTGCTCCTCTGCCGGCGCCTGTGGAGGGGTGATTCCTAAAAAGAATGCCGTCTTAATGATTTCGTAAAGGCATGCGACCATAGTGAGGGCAAGCAGCAGTTTGGGCCAGAAGTCAGGCCCCAAGTTACCCGGCTTGACGGAAAACCGGAATTGTCCCGCCAGCCAATAAAAGTAAAGGCTGACCAGCAGGATGATGACATAGGGAATGATTCTCTTGATCTTTTCCACTGCCATTGGAAGTCGTCACCTCCCCTCGGGCACACTGTTTGAGATCATCACCGCCCCGAATCCCTTTGCAGGCCTTTGGCCGTACCCAACGGAATTAGTGGGGCATGGGCATCTTTTCTTTCGTTCCAAGGGCTCCCGGCCTGCTCATTTCAAGGAGTTACGGACGGGTGATGCCCGCCCGCTTCGCCTGACGGCTCGCGATTCGGCGGGCACTGCCTCCCCCCTCGCTGTTCCCCTCGCCTTCGCTCGGGGCCATCGGGTCCCCCATCCCATAACTCCATGAAATGAGGAAGGCCTCCCGCCAGTCACTCCAGAAAAGACCCCCATGCCCCACTAAATACTGCTAGAGCCCAGGCCGGGCTCAAATACCTCTACGCAACTTGCGAAGAAGTTTTGTCTAAAACTCTAATCAGGCCACCGCTCACTTCGGCTTTGCAGCCCACGTGGCTTTCATGGTTGCCAGTTCGGCTTCGATGAATTTGGCTGTGGCTGCGGCATCCATGTGGCTGTCTTCGGTGGAGAATTGCTCTTTGAGGAAGGCCTTGTACTCCGGAGTGGCTGCGGCTCTCCCAAAGGCATCAGAGAGGGTCTTCACTTTCGCCGGATCGGTTCCTCCTTTGACCACAATGGAACGGAACTGGGGAAGCCCTATGTCATAGCCGAGTTCTTTGGAGCAAGGCACATCCTTGAAGAATTCAAACCTCTGGGACCCAAACATGATAATCGGCCGAATCTGTTTTCCTGTGAGGTACTGCTGGACATCTCCGGCCTGTTCATAAAGGGCGTCTACATGGCCTCCCAGAACGGACACATACCGCTCGCTGGGTTTGGAATAGGGAACCTGGATAACCTTGACTCCTTTGCCTTCCAGATAGGTCAGCGTGATATCATCCACGCTTCCAAAGCCGAGGGTGGCCACCTTGAGTTTGCCGGGGTTTGCTTTCGCCTCTTTTTCAAAGTCGGCCCAGGACTTGAAGCGGCTGTCGTCCGCCACAAAGAGGAAGGAAGGGGCAAGAATCATCCTGGCGACCGGCACAATGTCGCTCATCTTCCAGGTGGCCTCGCCCGTGGCGAGCACCGCGTGGGAGTCTGCGATGTAGATGGCGATGGACTGGCCGTCTGCAGGAGCAGCGAGCATTTTGGTGATCCCTGTTCCACCCGTGGCTCCGGGCACGTTAATCACAGGGAACGGGACATTGAGGGTTTTCTCCAAAAGCACGCCGGACTTGCGGGCGAGCTGATCAGCCCCTCCACCGGGACCCCAAGGAACAATGTACTCTATAGCCCGGGAAGGATACTTGTCCTGAGCCGTGGCGCCGGCTGCGAAGATCAGTCCTGCTGCGAACACCATGGCTGCAAAAAGAACGATCGGTTTTCTGAACACGGTCCTCATAAGTAACCTCCTTTTCCAAAGGGTGAACGGAATCACGAATACGAGAGCATTTAACTGTTTGCCATTCACCCCCTCACCCTTTCCCTCTCCCCCAGATTGGGGGAGAGGGCGGGGTGAGGGGGTGCCCCTGAATGTAAGAGGATTTACTGCGTTTCCATCAAAAATAACTGTAGCCGATTTCAAAAGCTTCTTTGTTCTTATCCTGGAACTTCGGGATGATTGCAAGAAGGCTCTCAAGAACAATACCCTTTTCAAGCCCCTCCACCACTTTCGCCATGACGCCAAGCACCAGGGTGTTGGAAAAAAGGGCATTGTTGAAGTGTTTCATGGAAAGATCCTTGGCCGGGAAAGCCTTCTGGGCGCACTTGAGCGTTTCGTCAATCTCACTGACGAATGCAGGATCATAAAGGATCGTTCCATAATCCGGCACCGTGTCCTTGAAGCGCTTGTAGGCTGCGCCGGACAAGGCGACGAAGTAGTCGGGCGACTCGCACATGGGGCTGTCAATGAGATCCTTGGACAGCACCACCTGGCTTCTCACATAGCCTCCGCGCATCTCCGTGCCGTGGCTCTTGAGCATGGTCACGTGGAGGCCCTGCTTGACCGCTGCTTCCCCGACAATCTGCCCGAGCCTGACCACGCCCTGGCCCCCAAAGCCGCTCGCCACGATTTCGACTCTATCCTTCATAGTTTTCCGGTCCTCCTGATTCTCTCTACCGAGTCACGCACCAGCTGGGAAAACTCAGGTCTGGAGTTGCTTGCGTCATGCCATACGCCGGTGGCCCAGATGGTCCCTGCTTTCTCTTTTCCCAGAGGAGCGGCATGGGATTTGATCCACCGGTAGATGTTGACCTGGTTCCTGGATCCCAGTTCGCGGGAAGCGAAGTTGGTCGGACAGGGATAGGGCATGTGGATCAGTGAAAAGCCTCTGTTCTGAATGCCCTTCTTCACGCTTTCCACGGCCAGCAGGCCGTCCATGGACACATGGCGTGCCAGGAAAGTTGCGCCCGCCCCTTTCAGGATATGGAGGACATCCATGCCCTGACTCATGAGATTGGGCTCGAACATCCCGTAAGGGCTGCTGTCGGTCTTGCTCCCCTGCGGCGTTGTCCATCCGTACTGCCCGCCCGTGGATTGATATCCCAGGTTGTCGTTCACGATCACCGTCATGTCCGCGTTGGATCGGGCAGCGTGAATGAGGTGATTGAGGCCGATCCCAAACGCATCCCCGTCGCCCACGGTCAGAATGAGTCTCTTCTCAGGCGGGAGGGCGATACGAAGCCCCCTGGCGATGGCATAGACCCTGCCGTGGGTGCCGGCAAATCCATCCCCTTTCCAGGTGCCGAAGGTCTGCCGGCCGGCGCAACCGATCGAGGTCCCCCACACGATGTCTTCAACCCTCAGGCCCTGCTCCTGGATGGCCTGGACTACGATCTTGTGATTCATCCCCAGCCCGCATCCTGAACAGGCGGTGCTCGGGATCTTCCTGGAGCGAAGGTATTTCGATGATAATTCGGATGATGCGTACTTCATTTACCAAGCCTCCAATTCCCAACCCCTGCGAGCGAGGGGTTCGTTGTTGAGTATCTTGTCAAACGTTCCCAGCAGGTCCTGCAAGGTAGGGAGATCCCCGCAGATCCCCAGGAAATGGACCCTGGAATCCTTGGGCACTGCCCGCTGCACCTCGCGAACCAGCTGGCCGTCCCAGTTGAGCTCCACCACAAGGTACGTTGCCTTTGCGGTGAAGAGATCATCCGGGAAAGGCCACAGGTTGATCAGTCGCAGGGCACCGACTTTCATCCCCTGGCTGCGGGCCTTGGCCACCGCCGTGTTCACCACCCGTGACGGCGTTCCATAAGAGACTACGATCAGATCAGGATCATCGTCCATGAACTTCTTGTCATAGTGGTGTTTGAAAAGATCTCTGTGATTGCGGACCTTGTAAATGAGCCGGTAGGCGTGCTTGTGGTGAGCTTCCACTTCCTCGATGTCATAGCCCTCCTCCGTGGGCGTCCAGTCCGAGCAAAGGGCGCCCGTGTTGTGACCCAGCACAACAGGCGGGATGTCGATCTCGTCTGTGGAGGGATAGAAAGCAGGACCCTGATGAATTTTCCTGGGCCACACCCGGAAGCCCATCTCCTTCATCTCTGCATCGTTTTCAGGGACCGTGATGTCCTCAAACCCATCCGTGATCAGTTGATCCGCAAGCACGGTGATCGGCATGCGGAATCGCTCCGCCAGATAAAAGGCCTCCACGGTCATGGCCATGCATTCCTGGGCCGAATTGGGTGCGAGCACAATGGTCTCGAAGTTCCCTCCCTGGGTGGGGTAGCGAGTCAGGTAGAACTCTCCCTGGCCCGGTGCTCCGGTGATCCCGCTCACAGGCCCGACTCGGCCTGAGTTGAGCACAACGAGCGGGGTCTCACACCCAAGGGCCCAACCGTAGGGATCGGCATAAAGAATAAAACCGGGGCCGGACGTTGCGGTCATGGCCTTGAGGCCGCCCAGGGCCGCGCCGATGCACATGTGCATGGCCGCACACTCATCCTCGGCCTGCAAGTACACACCGCCCTCCTGCGGAAGACGGAGGCTCATGGCCTCGGCCAGTTCCGTGGCCGGGGTAATCGGGTACCCTGCAAAGAACCGACACCCGGCTAGAATGGCCCCTTCGGTGATCGCGAAATTTCCGGTCTCCAAATACCTTTTCATCGAAACTTCCTCCTAATGCGGACGTCTAGCCGCATCAAAATTCGAATCTCGAAATCCGAAACTCGAAACAAATTCAAAACACCAATGCTCCAATATTCAAAAAAGAAACCCCGCGACGCGCCGTTTTGGTCATTTGAATTTCGATCATTGGGAATTGTTTCGAATTTCGTGCTTCGGATTTCGGATTTTTAACTCCTCCACAGCTTGAAAATAAGCTACATTTAACTGTTCCAGCGCTCACGCCTTGACTTCTCTGACATCAATGGCGAAGTCAGGGCAGGCAAAGTAACACTTGAAGCACCCCACGCACCACTTGGAGGACTTGACCTCCTGGGGCCTGTATCCTTTGGCATTATAGAATTCCGCAGGAGCAAAGGTGTTCACGCCGCACACTTCCGCGCAGTAACCGCACTCCTTGCAGTACTCGGTGTTGAGCACCACTTCAAACTTCCTGGCATCGCAGTTCAGGCAGCGGTTGGTCTCTGCAGCAATCTGCTCGTCTGTGAAACCCCGTTCAACCTGGCCAAACCCGGTGCTTCTCTCCTTCATCTTCAAGAGGGGCATGAGACCTCGCGGCCTGCCGTCTAAGGTGAATTCAGGGAGGCGCACCTCCTTCTCAGGCCTGGCCAGGATCTCATCGATGTTCCCGTCCCCTCCGAGGTATTGGTCCATGGCCGCCGCCGCCTTTCTCCCCTGTGCCATGGCCTGGATGATGGAACCGGGCCCTGTGACCACATCCCCAGCGGCAAAGACCCCCTTTTCGCCTGTGGAAAGATTTTTTTCATCCGCCTCGATACGGCCGGACTGAACCTTGACCCCTTTCTGCTCATCTAAATATGCCAACTCCGCGGTCTGGCCGACCGCCAGGATGACCGTCCTTCCCTCTATCTTGCGTGTGGTCTTTTCATCGTAGGTGGGGTTGAAGTTGCGCTCACTGTCAAAGACAGAAATGCATTTCATCAGACTGAGCCCGGTCACTGATGATTCTCCCAGCACTTTTTTCGGCGCCCAGGAATTGTTGATGAAAACGCCTTCTTCTTCAGCAAGGGCAATCTCCCATTCGTGGGCCGGCATCTCTTCCCTCTTCTCAAGACAGAAGAGATGCACATTCTTAGCGCCCAGCCGCTTGGCCGTGAGGGCCACATCGATCGCCACATTCCCTCCCCCGACAACGATGACCTCGCCTCTCATCTTTGGGGCTTTCCCGAGTTTTACGTCTCTCAAGAAATCCCAACCCCAGAGGACGCCTTTCTTCTCCGTCCCCTTCAAAGGAATCCTGGCGCTCGCGTTGGCGCCGCCCGCCAGGAATATCGCATCATAGTCCTTCTTCAGCTGATCCAGGGGAATGTCTTCACCGACTGTGGTGTTTCCCCGAAAAATCACGCCCCATTCCAGAATGGCTTTGATGTCCCGGTCCAGCCTTTTCTCCGGGAGCCGGTAATTGGGGATCCCGTATCGCAGCATGCCGCCCGGCTTGGGGAAGGAGTCGAAGAGCGTCACCTCGTGCCCTTTGGTGGCGAGGTAATAGGCACCCGTCAGCCCGGCAGGTCCGGCACCCACGATCGCCACTTTCTTACCTGTCTTTTTAGCCACTCTCTTTTTCTTCTTCCATGTGTCTTTTCCCTTGTCCACGGCGGCTCTCTTGATCGCCCGGATAGCAATGGGGTCTCCAAACTGCTTGTAGGCACACGCCTCTTCGCATGGAGCAAAACAGGCATCGGCGCACACGGTGGGAAGGGGCAGTTTTTCTCTCAGGACAGCAACCGCCTCATCGTATTTGCCGTCTCTCACCGCCCGGATGTACCTGGGCACGTCCACGCCCGCAGGGCACGCATCCGTACATCTAGCAACGATGAAATCCTTTCTCTGAACACGCACAGTACCCATTACGGAATGGTCCTCCTTCATGGATGGAAGCTTGCGAATATCACCGTGACGTTACCTAGAAAGGCAGGAAAGTGTCAATTCAAAAACGAGGTAACGCGTTGGCACGGCGGAGGATTTAGAAGGCTTGAATCAGGAAAAAGAGCCCGGTTACGGTTCCCATGACGCTCAGGGCTGGCAAAAGAAGATACCGGTAGCTCTTGATAAGGCTTGCCCCATAATAATCTTTTGTGACGAGGAAACAGAGATGAACAGGCGAAAGCATCATTCCCATGAACCCGAAAGTGAAAGACAGCGCTGCAGAGGAGAGGTACCCGATGAGATCACTCTCCGGAAACATGGGGATGATAAGAGGAAAGGAGGTTCCCACAAACCCGACCGCAATGCCTGTGATGAACCCTGCAAGAAAAGGAAGGATCATCATGACAAGAGAGACCGGTATGTGGTAGGCGAAGAGTTCCGAACGAATCTGCAAGGCAGCCTGACTCTCCTTCAGCACCCCTTGAAAGATCATGATGGCCACGATGAGCAGCAGAATGGACACTGAACCCTGATCCATGAGAGACGCTCTGATTCGAACCACCGGGAGGTGATTCGATGCAGCCACCCAGACCAGGGCTGCCACAAGCCCGGGCAGGATGGAAAGAGCTCCTGGCATGGAAAACCGCACCCCGAGCCTTGCAAGAATCTCCGTGAGGGCAGCCTGAAACAGGATAAAGAAGATGATGATCAGGATGGGCAGGATTTCCCTCAAGAAACGACCAAGCGCTTTCCATGAGACTCGTTTTGCCGCTTCCTGCTGAGCAAGCCGGATGGGCCGGAGAATAAAGAGGATACCGGCGAAAATGGAAATCACGGTCACGGGTGCCATAGTCGAAATGTAGATCCACGTCTCAACTTTCAGGAGAGCGAGGGCAAGAATGACTCCAGGAAAGATCGGCCACCAGTACTCCCAAATGTGGCGAAACCAGTAGTTGATGATCGTTTTCTGCTCCTTGTTGACGGGCAGAGTCGCAAGAGAAGCATCCACCATGGGTGCGGAGAAAAGGGCTCCCCCCGGCATGGGCAGCAACCCGATCAAGGCGGTCATAACCGATCCCACGGTTCTGGGGTCGCCCGAGAGGCGTGAAAAGCTGGACACCAGGCGTTCCATCTGGCCCGCCTCTTTCATGATCTTGCTCATCACCATGATCAGCCAGACGATCAGGAGGATGCCGATCGTCTGAAAGCTGGTGGCGCTTGCCAGGATGACTCCGCACAAAGGATAGACGCCCAGGCCCATCCAGAAAGCCAGCGCCAGGGACCCCACAAAAAGCGACAGGCTCAAGTGGAGGCGCAGCCGGTGGAGGAACAGAATCAGGCCGAAGATGATGAACACTTTGAATAGGACTGGAATAACGCACCCCCGTGGTACAGTGAGTCAGTTATCAGTAATCAGTGATCAGTAAAAGAACCGGGGAGATGGTAGAAAATGGTTGCGCTTAAATCAAACGAAATATGGTAAAAGCTCATAGGAAACAGCTCGAGGGCGAGCGAGCCGTCACTCCGGCGAAAGCCGGAGTCCAGGGGCACTTCAAAATCGTCGCTCGAAAACATCTGGATTCCGGTTTTCACCGGAATGACAAGGCTTTTTTCTGGATGTCTACAAGACGCAATGTCAGTCGCCGATATAGGAGGATTTGATTCTGAAGGCCACTTTCGAAATGACATCAAGACATCTTGAATTCTGTTCTGTACTGATACTTCTTTACACCTTTCTGATAACATTGCCTGCCCTTGCCTCCGACCTTCTCCTGGATGACTACCGGCAGGGCATCAGCAAGAACTGGAAGGAGAAGTCCTTCAAGGGATTGACCCGCTATGAAGTCGTACAGGAAGACGGGCGGCGATGCATTAAAGCCACGAGCGATGCTTCTGCGTCCGCCCTGTACTACGAAATCGACTTTGATCCTAGGGACTATCCCTTTCTGGCGTGGCGCTGGAAGGTGAACAACATCCTGGCAAAGGGAGACGAGCTCAAGAAGGAGGGCGATGATTACGCTGCCCGGGTCTATGTGGTTTTCCCTTCTGCTTTGTTCTGGAGGACAAAGGCGATCAACTATATCTGGGCCAACAAGCTAACCGCAGGCCAGGCCATACCCAACCCTTTTACATCCAATGCATGCATGATCGCAGTTCAGAGCGGTCCCACTCATGTGGGGCAGTGGCTAGAAGAGAAAAGAAACCTTCTTGAGGACTATCGGAAGTGTTTTGGCGAAGACCCGCCAAAGGCCGGCGCCGTGGCCATCATGACCGACACGGACAATACCGAGGAAAAGGCCATCGCGTGGTATGGGCCAATCCGACTTCTCAAAAAGTAACCATGGTCTTTTCAATCTCTCCAAACCCTTTCTAAAAGACCGAAATTCCTTGCACAGGGACATACACACACTTCCCTATCAGCTGGTCCGCCCTGTTCAGAGAAGTGTAGAATCCTGAATTCGGGCATCGTCAACTATTGTCTTGGCAGCATATTCTAGGATTGTCACCCAGCAGAGAGGAGGCAGGATGCTTTACTTTTGCCTAAAAATCTTGATAATAGTACACAAAGGCTCAAGCACGAAAAATCTTTTGGCTTCGTCATGAAAAAACGAAGGGTTAATTGAGAGGAGGGCATCATGGTCGAGACTGCCAAGATCATTCAAGCCGTTTGCTATATTTTAGACCGAATCGGCAGGGCCAACAAACTTAAGCTGGTCAAACTCCTCTACCTCGCTGATAAATGCCACCTTGTCCGCTATGGTCGAACGATCACTGGAGATGAATACTGGGCCATGGATTACGGTCCTGTGGGTTCCACAGCAAAAGATATTTTGGGCTTTGATGAAGCGTTTCTTTCGCAAGAGTTTGAGTACGCCTCCGCGATGCTCAGAAAGGTCGATCAGCACGATTTCGAGGCTGTAGCGGCATGCGACATCGAGACCCTTGATGCACTATCAGAGACTGACATTGAAGCCCTTCAGATGATCTTGAAAAAGTTTGGCCGTATGACCAGCAGTGATCTGATCTCTTACACGCACCGTTATCCAGAATGGGCACAGTATAAGAAGCTTTTCACCATAAAGCAGATAAAGCGCGAAAAGATAGACACTGGCGAACTTCTCTCAACCCTTCCTGGCGACCCTTTCGAGGTGTCTCTTGATCATATCGAGGAATCCAAGCGGATCTTGACGGGGATCTCGGAGTGAACAAAGTACCTGTTAGGGTTGCCCTTCAATCTATTCAGGATTGGTGTGTCCTCCATTTCAAAGACGTTACCCACGATCGGGCAGCGCCGCCTCATTGGTTCTTAACCATCCCAGTAAATCCGGGCACACTTTTTCTGCTTTGCATCATCACGTCTCAGGTTGAGAAAAGGGCCTACTACTACCAGAAAATTAATCCAAAAGCAGCCCAATCTTTGGTCCGACTTGAGGCCCGCAGATTTCCTTTCCTGCTGAAAGAAAGCCTCATCGACTGTAATGCCATTGAGTTGTTGTCGATCGAAGAGCTTGAAAAGAAGGTGAATCGCGAAAGAGGCCTGAATATCGAAGCTCAACAAATCCCATCAGAACTTAAAAAGCGGATCAAATCTGCGATTATCAACAGCCCGCTCGTATCCCCCGCTATCAAGAAACATCTTAACCCGTGAACCCTCGCCTTCGCCTCCCATTTCCTACGCCTGGCGCAGCTATTTCCACTTGCTGGACAGGGAAATGTGCCTTATGCTAAGATTCATAAAATCGATAAAAAGCCTTCCAACAAAATGGACTCCCTGAAAACAGATCTCGTTATAAAGTATTCTCTCGCAGTCGCCGGTCAGAATGATGATTACCGGGACAGGCAATTAGGGGCTATCCACCTAGTCAAGTATGTTTATATTGCCGACTTGGCCTACGCCCAGCAGCATGAGGGGAAGACCTTTACCGAGACTGAATGGCGATTTCATAAATTTGGTCCTTGGTCGCCAGAAGTGTTTAACCGGATAGAACCCGCTCTTACTGAAGTTGGTGCAGACAAGACTGAATTCTCTCATCCGAAGTACGAGGACGATTTTATTCGATGGACACTTGATAACGACGAACTGGCAATGCAGCTAGCCTCTCAACTCCCCATCTCCGTCAGCATAGCAATCCAAAATTCTGTCCGATCCTTTGGTTCTGACACGGCCTCCTTGCTGAATCATGTCTATTTGACCAAGCCGATGCTACGCGCGGCGCCGGGTGATTACCTCGACCTCAGTCCTGAGCCCAAGCTTGATAGCGCTTGTGTGGAGACACCTGAGAAAGCTGGACCAAAGCCCTTGAGCAAGAAAGACAAAGATGACCGCAAGAGGAAGTTGGAGAACCTGAGAGTCCTCGTTCGTAAAAGACTCGAAGAGAAAAAAAGGAACCCTGAGCTCATCCTTCCAGACCCTTTACCTAGATACGATGAAGTGTTCAAAGAGGGTTTAGCTTGCTTGGACCTAGAGGCCGGGCCACCTCTGGAAGAAGGAGAGCATAAGGCGGCCTTTGCCGATGATGTGTGGAAGTCGCGGGCGAGATATGACTCGAAACTACCCTGAAATCTCTATTCAAAGCGCCATTAGTCCTTCCCCTTGGTGGATTAAAGCGGAATCGAAAGACCTCCAAAGGGGTCGCCTCATATGGGCTTTCCTTCCCCATATAGACCAGATCCCATACACGCTTATCCCGATCGGGCGAGCCCAAGCCGCTGAGCATAAGGAGGTGACGGTCCGGATAGAGCCCTTGAGAGTCAAGCAACCTCAGCATCATCTCACCCTACCCGTTGCAGGAATCCCGCACTATCCCGGTGAAGTCAGAATCGTACAGCGAGCAAAGAAAAGACCAGCTCTAATCGTAGGAGAAGGGGGCCTTCCTCTTCCCAAGGAAATGGCCCAAGGAAGACCCGGTTGGCAGATATCGCCCACTATTCTTGTGGCTCCTTATTACGGAGGAGAGCAGTACGGAACGAGGGCTGGCTTTCCGCCCCCATTTCTTGACCGTGTCCGTCGCTGTGAATTCCCTCAATTCGTGTATGAGCTTCTACCGATAGGGACTGGGGAGTCTCTTCTTTATCTGAATCACATCCAGTCTATTGGGAAACACCATGATTCCATCGAGTTTACAAAATTCTGCCTGAGTGAGGATGCCATAGCTATCTTGGACGAGTGGATAATGTGGATAACTACCGGCCTCCTGCCCAAGAATGGTCTTATTTTTCCCGTCAGGCAAGAGTTTCTTAAACTCGATTAGAAGCCTTTTGCCCGGTAACGCAGCGCTGGCTGCATCCGCGCTAGATTCTCTCACTCCGACATTCCCGTTTATTTTCGCCCGCCTTTATGCTATCTACAATGCAGATGCAAGGATCCCCCCAATGCCACGAAATGAACACCTGACCAGAGTCGAGTTGATTGATCCGGTCCTGGCTGAGAAAGGCTGGACCGACGATCTCTTGCGAGAGGAGAAGACTCCTGGCGGTGTTGACGTGCTGGACGGCAAGCCCAGGAAACGCAAAGGGCGCTCTGACTACTTGATGTGCGTGCCGATCTCTACGGGCAAAGCTCCTCTCGCCGTCTCACTGATTGAAGCCAAGGCAGAAGACAAGCTCCCATCCCTAGGCATTCAGCAGGCTCGTGACTACATGAAAAAGTACAACGTGCCCTTTGTCTTCTCGACGAACGGGCACCTCTTCACGGAATACGGCGAGGATACGGGGCAGGTCGTCCAAAATCGTCCGCTTTCAGACTTCCCGACTCCGCTTGCGATAAAGGCGCGATATGAAGCCCTGAGAGGGTTCAGTCTAGATGCGGATGTTTCCAAGGCCCTGTTCATGCCGTACAAGGGGGGCGAGGCGGCGCGGTGGTACTTCCAAGACGCGGCCATCCGCGCGAGTCTGGAAAAAATGGCCAAAGGGAAGACGCGGGCACTTCTCTCCCTTGCAACCGGAACGGGTAAGACGGTGCTTGCTGCCCAGTTGCTCTGGAAGATCGCCCAGGCGGGCCAGTTGAAACGTGCACTTTTCGTCTGCGACCGGGACGAACTCCGAACCCAGGGCATGGGCAAGATGCACGCTGTTTTCGGGGACAACGCGAAGATCGTCACCAGTGAGGACCCTGCCCGGAATGCCAAGATTCTCGTCGCTACGTACCAAACCCTGAACGTCACGGCGGAGGATGATGCCCCCCGTTTCTGGAAAGATAACTACCCGCCGGGTTTCTTCAGTCATATTGTCATTGACGAGTGTCATCGGGCAGCTTGGGGCAAATGGAGCGTGATCCTGACGGACAACCCGGATGCCGTCCATATAGGCCTCACAGCTACGCCCCGCAAACTGGTCGGAGGGAAGAAGGGCGACCGCCCACGCGAGGCCGACGAGGAGATCACGGCGCACAATATCCAGTATTTCGGGGAACCCGTCTATGAGTACATGATCACAGCCGGCCAGGATGACGGTTATCTCGCGGCGTGCGAGGTCATCCGCCGTGTCGTTGACCTGGACAAGAAAGAGATCACCCGGAAAGACATCGAGGAGCGCTCCGCAGTTGACCCGTTTACGGGCAAACCCGTCAATCCCGGAGACATTGAGGACAAGTACACGGCTACTGACTATGACAACATCCTCATGCTGGATGACCGGGTTAACGCCATGTGCGAGGACTTGTTCAAGTTGCTTCTCGATTCTGGCGGCCCGCATCAGAAGACCATCATCTTTTGCGCACGCGATTCCCACGCCAACCGCATCATGATCACCCTGAACAACATCTATGAGAAATGGTGCCGTGACACTCAGCGGACAGCCAAGGAGTGGTTTGCTTTCCAGTGCACGGGCAACCCGGACTTGAGACCATCTGCCGACAAACTCATCCCCGAGTTCCGGGGGTCGAAGAACTCCCATTTCATCGCGGCGACCGTCGATCTCTTGGGGTATGGGGTCGACATCCCGAACTGCGCCAACGTGATTTTCTTCCGGTACATCGAATCACCCATTGTGTTTTATCAGATGGTTGGGCGGGGCACGCGCCTCGGCGAACCCCGCGGCTCTAAATTGCTTTTCCGCGTGTACGACTACACCAACGCCACCCGTCTTTTCGGGCAGCCGTTTGTCAGCCGTGCCAAACCCACAATACCGCCGGACGAGATGGAGGGGAATGTTGGGGATTCCGGCACATTGCCCTACGGCAAACCGGACGTGCCCAAACGAAAGATCATTCGCGTCGGGCAGGACCAATTCACGATTCAGGTGGATGGCGCGGGACACTCCATTCTTTGCGAGGAAGACGGAAGGGAAGTTCTTGTGCCGCTGGAAATATATAAACAGCGGCTTGCGGCTCAGCTCACCGAGGCGGCCCCCACCGCGAACGATCTGCGAATGATCTGGGTTCATCCCACGCGTCGCAGAAATCTCATGGCATCACTGCCGGGGGGCGAAGGAGCCGTCCGGCTAATCCGGGAGATTGAGGAAGAGCAGGAATGCGACCTCTTTGACGTCCTCGTCAACCTCGGCTATGGCATCCCGGCCAGATCCCGCCCGGAACGGGTGGCCGGCTTTAGCTGGAAGAACAAGTCCTGGCTGAGAGAATTTCCCGATCCAGCCGTGGGCGTCATCACCGCGATCGCCCGCCAATTCGAACATGGCGGCATCGAAGAACTTGAAACAGAACACCTCTTCGATGCCACCGACGTGATCCGAAGCGGCGGCTTTGACGCCCTCCTTCGCCTATCTCAAGCACCGGAACAGATCATTGATGAAACCAAACTGAGGTTGCTGGCGTGAAGACAAAAAGCGGAAAACGGAAACTGCCGGAAGGATGGACGCTAGAACCCATTTCCGGACATATTTTGTCTTGGTGTTCAGGCCTTGCACGAGGGGACAAGTCGCGGAAAGAAGGCTTTATTCATTTGCGGATGAATAACATCACGACTCGCGGCACACTCGATATGTCTTCAGTATGGCGGATCCCTGCTTCAAGGCAAGAGTGCATTTCGTACAGGTTGCAGCCAGACGATGTTCTTTTCAACAATACGAATAGTCGTGATCTAGTGGGCAAGTCATGCCTGTTTGAGGCATCGGAGACAAATGAAATGGTCCTGTTCAGCAACCATTTGACGCGCATTCGGATAAAACCTTCGCTATTGCCGCGCTACCTCACATTTTGGATCAACGCCCTTTGGCAAAAAGGGTATTCACCGACAACTGCGATGTCTGGGTGAACCAGGCGGCTATTCGAGTTGAGGATAAACTGTTCCCGCTTTCTATCCTTCTCCCGGCCACGGTTGACGAACAGCGGGCAATCGCCGCCGAACTGGAGCGCAAATTGCGGCAGGTGGAATCTATGCGCCTGGCCGCCGCTCTCCAAGTCGAAGCGATTTCGGCCCTGCCGGGGGCGATTTTGCGGGAGGCGTTTGATTTCGAACCATGAAGAAGCCCGTAACATTGTCCCGCTTGTTACGCGACCTCCGTGGGTTGATCTTGGAGGCTCGGAAGGTCGTCGCCCAGCAAGTCGATTCCTCCCTGGTGATGATCTACTGGCGCATTGGGGAACGTATCCGGCGGGACATTTTGAAGCAGAAGCGGGCGGAATACGGGGAACGGATTGTCGCTACACTGTCGCAACAGTTGAGTGTGGAATTCGGGCAGGGGTTTGGCCTGCGAAATCTTTTCCAGATGATTCGCTTTGCGAAGATATTCCCTGACCCGCAGATTGTCCAATCGCTGATTGCACACTTAGGATGGACTCACTTCCTGCAGCTCATCCATCTCGATGACCCGCTGAAACGAGACTTTTCTGCAGAGATCTGCCGAATCGAACGGTGGAACACCCGCACCCTTGCCAAGAAGCTCCAATCCTTGCCCTTTGAGCGAAAACTCCATGAGGCGGTGCGACTGGCCTGTGCACGCCTGGCGGCCCAAAGGCATGACACCGACGCAAAAACGCTTACAGCGACCCAAGACAGAATCAGCAGACCTCGCGCACTGCCACGCGGAAAGAGGTGACATGTCTCTTCAGGGCAATCGAAACGGGAAGACAATCAGTACCCAGGCAGCCATGGACAAGGCGATCAAAGGGATATGCGATATTCTGAGGCGGGATAAGGCTAAAGGCGCTCGACTATACGTGCCGGAGTTGACGTGGATCTTCTTCCTCCGCTTCTTTGATATGCTGGAACAACAGGAGGAAGTCAGGGCGAAGGCCGTCCGGCGGTCTTTTGTGGAGTCCATTCCCGCCCCATACCGCTGGAGAGACTGGGCGGCCCCGAAAGACGAATCCGCGACGGTGCAGGTCGCAACCGACGCCAAGGCCCAGGGCTGGAAACGGCAAGAACTGACGGAGACTAAAACTGGAATCAACAGCTTTCTTTCATTTGTGAACGCCGTGCTTTTCCCGTTCCTCATTGGTCTCAAAGAGAGGCCGGGAGCGACACAAAAGCAGAAGGTGATCGGCGAGATTTTCGCAAACAAGGAAAGGACCGTAGTCGCCAGCCAGACCAACCTCCTGGACGTGGTGGATCGCGTGCATTGGCTGACATCAGGCAGCATTGACGAGCAGCATATGTTTCCGATCTCACAAGCCTTCGAGGGCCTATTGCCCCGCCTAGGAGAGAAGAAAAACGATGGAGGCCAGTTCTTCACGCCAAGAGAGGTCATCAGGCTTATCGTGGATGTCGTTAACCCGCAGCTCGGCAAGACGGTCTATGATCCCTGTTGCGGCACCGGCGGATTCCTGATCTAAGCCTACAAACATTTTCTCAGGCAGAGCCCTACGGCGACACAGATACGGGACCTTAAGACAGAAACGCTTTGGGGCCGGGAGGACGCCACGGAAGCCATACCGATTGCCCTGGCCAACATGGTGCTGCATGAGGTTGACTCACCAAGGATTTGGCATGGGAACACCCTAACGGGAACCGCGACCTTTGCGGACCTGTTCACCGGCGTGCCGGCCCAGTTCGACTATGTGTTGACAAATCCACCTTTCGGCAGCAAAGAAGGAAAGGATGCCCAGGCGCAGTTCTCTTTCAAGTGTGGGAAGGCCCAGATTCTTTTCCTGCAGCACATCATTGACTCTCTGGCGGAGGACGGCACGTGCGGCATGGTCATTGACGAGGGTGTCCTTTTCCATACCAAGACAGCGGCATATCGGCAGACGAAACGGAAGCTGCTCGATGAGTGCGAACTCTGGTGCTTGATCAGCTTGCCTCAGGGCGTGTTTGTCAAGGCAGGCGCCGGCGTCAAGACGAACCTGCTGTTCTTCACCAAAGGCCGGGCCACGCAGCGGGTATGGTATTATGACATGACGCTGAAGGACGACTTCACCCCCCGAAAGGTGAACAAATCAAATCCCCTGACCATCGCTGATTTCAAGGATTTCTTTCAGCGCCTACGCCTTCCCACTGAACATCAAGAGCGGGTCAGCGAGCGAAGCTGGTATGTTGATGTTGAGACAGTCAAAGCCAAGGACTTCGATCTCAAAGCCAACAATGAGAATTCCCCTGATCTATCAGACAAGCGAACCACAGCCGAGCTGATACGAATCATTGCGGAGGCTCAGAGGGAAATCGCTGCTGGACTTGAGGCCTTGAAGACATGAAGACGATCAAGCAGATGCCTGAACATGACCGCCCGCGCGAGAAGTTGAAGGCTAGGGGGCCGTCGGCTCTCACCGATGAGGAGCTTGTTCAGGTCATCCTTGGCCGGGGAGTGGAGGGCAGCGATGTCCGCTCCATGTCCAAGGAAATCGCCGCAATCATCCAGGAGAAGAAGACTTCGCTTGCGGAGGCCGACTTGACCGCTGTGCGCGGGATGGGTCCCGCAAAGGCTTACCAACTCCTTGCCGCCTTCGAATTGGCCCGACGTCACCTTCTGAAGGATAGCGTTAAGATCAACTGTGCTAAGGATGCACTTCCCCTTCTTGCTGATATCATATTCAAGCAGCAAGAACATTTCGTCTGCATCTCGCTTAATGGAGCCAACGAGCTTATTGAGAAGCGCGTTGTAACTATCGGCCTGCTGGACCGGAGTCAGGTTCATCCACGCGAGGTCTTTGCCGATGTTATCGCCGACCGTGCCGCCAGCGTCATCTTCGCCCACAACCACCCGTCAGGCGACCTGAAACCCAGTGACGCCGACCTGAAGATGCACGAGCAACTTGTCCAGGCGGCCAAAATTCTCGGCATACGAGTCCTGGACCAGATCATCGTCACCCGAAAAGGCTACTACAGTTTTCAGGAAGCCGGGCTCCTGGCATAAGACCAAGGGGGAGCAAAGTGAACAGGCTAACTACGGGGATACTTCTCAAGGAGCCGGTCCATTCGGTAGTACTGGAGGACCTTGTGGAATTTTCGGATGGACAGGGGGTCCGTGGAAAAGTCGAAGAGGTGGGATGGGCAGGAGCAATCGGTGCAACCGAAACCCGGAACCGACCACTCGGAAAATGCTGCTCATCGCTGAGGCAAGCTCGCACTCAAGGTCGCTCCGCTTTCGTTCTTTCAAAGATCAAAGGACTTCTTCATGTCAATCTCTTCCTCTTGGTAGCTGATGGCATACCCTTTTCCGTGAATGACGAGAAAAACCGTCCGACCCTCTTTCCACGCCGTGTCACAGAGGACTTCTCTCCCATTCTTGAAATACACGGTGCCGGGACGGGAAGCAGACCTGGCGTGCAAAGGGCTGCCACCACCCCCTCCGCCCGGTTTTTGATCACGGGTGACAAGGATTTCAATGACCCTGGTGTCGGCCATGGAAGCCTGGAACTGGACGGATTTCTCCCGAAGGGACTTCCAGTTTGTCCGAGCCGGTTTGAGCGTTTTCAGATAGTGGATGGGCACCGCAAAATTAAGCTCCCTCGAAAGATCGGCAAAAGCCATGGCCACACCAATAACCTCGCCCTTTCGGTTCAAAACAGGCGCGCCGCTGCACCCGGCTAAAAGGGGCGCTGAAATCTGCAGAAGCTCCAGGTTGGCTGCTTTTCTGGAACCAAGGATGTGACCAGCGGAAAATATTCTTTCCCACCCGGGGGAATGGCCTATGATCAGGACTTCTTCTCCCTCGGCTGCCTTGTAGGAGTCCCCAAAAGGGATGGGAAAAGTGTTCTGCACGGAGGTCTTGGCCGTGAGCAAGTCACAGTCAGGATCGTCGCTGAGGATATCCAGAACTTCCCCCTCTTGCCTGTCCCCAGCCCTGATCATAGCCCTTGCCGAGCCTTCAAGAACATGATGGCTGGTGGCTATGACACCCTGACGGTCTACAAAGAATCCGCTCCCTGTCCGAATCGTTCTGTTCTCTTGGTCCAGGGCGATCACCGCGACAACGGATGGTCTGTATTTCTCCGCAAGGTGGGAGATGGAGACCTGCGCGTAAGCACCCTCTGTGGAAATCAGAAGAAATGCGATGATGGAGGCGATGGAAGAAAGACTATTCATTTTGATAGAGTGCGAGCACGGTCAGAGCAGGACGCTGAATACAGATGGATTCCCGCTTTCGCGGGAATGACCTTGACGCTGACACGCTGCTGGTTTTCACTCCAAATTTGACGCCCTCGTAAAAACTCCTCGTCGTCGTCACCCCGGCGAAGGCCGGGGTCCAGAAATGCTTGTTGTTCCTGGATTCCGGCTTTCGCCGGAATGACAGGAGGGGTCATTTCTTGACTTCTTATGAGACCGTCAAGTTTATCTATTCTTGCTTATTTCCATGGAACCGTCAACCTCAGAGCAGAAAAGCATCTTCTTCATTGACTGCTTGTCTCGGGAAAAATATATTCTCTTTATGAATACCGACGCCTTCGATGCCCTCGATAAGATCCTGGGACCTCAAGGTTCTCTTGCCGGAGCGATTGCAGGCTTTGAGTTTCGCCCCTCCCAGCTCAAACTGGCCGAGCTGGTTCAAAAGGCGCTCCGGGACAAAAGCAAAGCGGTCATCGAGGCAGGGACAGGCACCGGTAAGACCATGGGCTATCTCGTTCCCATTGTCCTCTCCGAAAAGAAAACCGTCATTTCCACAGGAACCAAGAACCTCCAGGAACAAATCTATTTCAAGGATATTCCCCTCCTCTCCAGAGCGCTCGGCAGGGAGATCGATGCGGTGATGATGAAAGGCAGGAAGAACTATCTGTGCCTTTACCGCCATGACCAGCATTTCCTGCGACCTTTCCTGCTGAAAAAGGAGTCTGAGGACCTCAGGACCACCCTTCAGAAGTGGATAAGCCGTTCGGAATTCGGGGATCGCGCGGAACTGGACTGGCTCAAGGACGAGGACCCGCTGTGGGATTCCATCTCGTCCACTTCCGATCAGTGTGTGGGAACCGAGTGCATGTTCTATGAGGATTGCTTCCTCAACCGCCTCCGCCAGAGAGCCGCACAGGCCCAGCTCATCATCGTGAACCACCACCTCTTCTTCGCCGACCTCATAGTCAAGAAAGAGGGCTTTGGAGAGATCATCCCTCGTTTCCAGGCGGTTGTCTTTGATGAAGCCCACACCCTGGAAGATATTGCGACAACCTATTTTGGAAAAAGCCTGAGCACCAACCAACTCATGGACCTTGTGAACGATGTCGAAAAAGAGATCGCCGATCTCCCCAATCAAGAGAAGAAGAAGGTGCGAAGACACCTGGAGTGGATCAAGGCGGGAGCCGAACATCTCTGGGATCTTCTGAGAGAGGGCGAAGAAAAAAGCCGGCTTGTCGAGGAGAGCCTCGAAGGCCTCGAAAAAGGAGCTTGCCTGGAAATCAAGAAGGGCCTGGACTTTATCCACGGCAAATCCGGCTTCACGGAGGAGGACCGCCCGGCACTTCAGTCCCTTGCGAACAGAGCCCATGACTTAAGGCAATCCATGGATAGCATCCTTGGCTCATCTACTGCCGATTGGTTGAGGTGGTATGAAAGGCGGAAAAAAACGGTTGTGCTTCATGCCTCACCCCTCGATATCTCCCAGAGCATGAAGGATCTTCTCTACGAAAAAGCAGGAGCCCTTGTTTTCACTTCGGCGACCCTGTCCACCCATGGCCATTTCGAGTACTTCCGTTCCCGGATGGGCCTCCTGGAGAGCATCCTGGAAGGGGTGTACCCGTCTCATTTCGACTTTGAACACAATGCTCTGTTCTATGTTCCCACGGATTTACCTCCCCCCACGGATCCTTTTTTCACCACCAAGGCTTCCCAGCGGGTCCTGGAGATCCTCGAAATCACGGCCGGCCGAGCTCTGGTGCTCTTCACCAGTCATCACAATCTCAACGTCGTTCACCGGCTCCTTCAGGGGCGGATCCCCTACACCCTTTTCAAACAGGGAGATGCCCCCAAGTCCGTTCTGCTTGAGAAGTTCCGTACCGACACCCACTCGGTGCTTCTCGCCACCGGTTCTTTCTGGCAGGGGGTCGATGTCCCCGGGGAAGCACTCAGCTGCCTCATCGTTGACAAGCTTCCATTCGACTCCCCGGGAGATCCTCTGGTGGCGGCGCGAATCGACAGGATTCGCAGCCAGGGCGGCAATCCCTTCATGGACTATCAGCTTCCTGCTGCCATCATTGCCCTCAAGCAAGGATTGGGGAGGCTGATCAGGAACAGTGAGGATCGGGGAGTGCTTTCCGTTCTCGATGTGAGGATGATGACGAGCCGCTACGGTCGTTTCTTCCTTGAGAGTCTTCCAAGAATGCCTCTCACCCATGATCTTCAAGCCATCCGTCGTTTTTTCGAACCCCTCTGAAATCCGAACGTCTCGGATTTCACGAAGCGTGGTTGAACCGAAAAGAAAGAAATCGAACAGAAATATCGTCTTTGTGCGGATTTTGTTTTACGTTCTTCAATGTCTTTGTTATACTGTTAATCATTGGTACGGAATAATGCCGATAAAGCCATGGAGACTCATCTCGAGCCAGCGAAGCGAATCGTTCAAGATATTCAACCTGCGTACGGACCGTGCCTGTTCACCGCGAACGAACGAAGCGTACGACTTCTATATTCTGGAATCGGCGGACTGGGTTAATGTGATCCCCCTCACACCTCGCAATGAGGTGGTGCTGATCCGGCAATATCGACACGGCCTTGGAGAAGCGACTCTGGAAATTCCCGGAGGAATCGTGGAAGAAACGGACTCGCCCGAACATGCCGCGAGTCGAGAGTTGATCGAGGAGACAGGCTACAAAGAATCAGAGATGCACTTGCTGGGGAGCGTTCATCCGAATCCAGCATTCTTGACGAATCGATGTTACACGTTTGTGGCCAAGGGCGTCTCTCTTGTGAAGGAGCAGGAACAGGACGAAAAGGAAGACATTGAGGTGGTGGTGAGGCCTCTGGAACAAATCCCCGCCCTGATTCGGGAAAGAGAAATCACCCACGCCCTGGTTTTGGCCGCCTTCTACCGGTTTTATATGGAATATCTTCCCGGTCTTTAGGGACGAATGCTTCGCTCGATGATTAGACAGAAAAGAACCCATGGCCCCTACAAGTACGCAGTTAGCAGCCCTTGAAGTAGAGCTGGAAAAAAAAAGCCCCCTGCCCAAGAGCAACCGGCGGACAGACCTGCCTGTATTGCTCCTTCACAATCTCGATGATACCTGGGAACCGGCAGACCTGGAAAAGGCGCTCGACGAAGTCGATGACCTTGAAAAAGCGTTGCGCCGCCAGGGACACCCTGTCACGAACATTCCGGTCTACGATTCCGACCTGGTGAGCCGCTTGAAAAATTACGATCCCGACGAGTATATCGTTTTCAACGGTTGCGAAGGCTTTCCTGGAATCCCGCTCAGCGAAGCCACGGTGGCAGAGACTCTCGATTCCATGGGGTTCACCTACACGGGCTCTCCCCCTGAGGTTCTTGCCACCGGATGGGACAAGGCCAAGGTCAAGAAACGGCTCGGAAGCCGCGGGGTGCCGATCCCCGCTTGGAAGATTTTCAGTTCCGCTCGTATGAACGGGTGGCGAAAGTTTCCGGCCATCGTGAAACCGGCCCGCGAGCACTCCAGCTGCGGCCTTTCGAGAGAAGCGGTGGTTCTGTCCCATGATAAAATGGCTCCTCGAATCGCCTATGTTCTAAACGAATTCCAGCAGCCGGCGATCGTCGAAGACTTCATTGACGGCCGGGAATTCCACGTGTCTCTTTGGGGCAACAAAACCGTGGAGATGCTTCCTCCGGCTGAAATGGATTTTTCAGCCTTTAATGACGTCCAGGATCGTCTGTGCACCTTTGACGCCAAGTACAGGCCTGATTCCCAGGCTTATGAAAAAATCTGCGTAAGGGTACCGGCCTCTCTATCTGAAGCGGAATACGAGGAATTGGAGCGGGTTGCGCAGAGGGCCTATCGGGTGATCGGGTGCCGCGACTACGCCCGATTCGATATCCGTATGCGCGAGGGTGTGTTTTACGTCCTCGATGTCAACCCAAACCCAGACGTCAGCTCCGATACCAGCATGGCCTTTGCCGCAGAGTTGGCAGGGTACTCTTACGGCGCCATGCTCAGCCAGATGGTCAATCTTGCTGCCCGCCGCCACCCTATTTTGCACCCCTGACGCCCCGCTGCAACGCACAGACAAGAATCAACAAAAATCCGTCATAACCGAAAGTTAGAGCCTCTTCGTAATGAAGGTTGAAGATTGCTTTGGGAAGGACTATGTTTTATGCGATGTTAAAAGAAAGAGCCCCGGGGCTGTCAAGCATCTTCCCCGGAGTTTTTCAGGAGTTTAGAAATGAAACCTTACGAGCAAGGCGCACTGGATGGATTGTGTGCCGTCTACAGCATCGTGAACGCGACACGGATTGTTTCGGGAATCGGTGATGAACAAGCCAAGGAGCTGTTCAAAGAGATCATCCGTTACCTGGAGACAAAAAAGGACCTGGGGAAAATCCTCATCAAAGGCATTGACCTGCTGACGATTGGGGGCATCCTGGGCGAGGTGGTCGGCGACAGAATCAAGAACCGCTCCATGCCCTTCAAGCTAAACCCGGAAACTCCGCTGGATCAGTTCTGGAATGAAATGATGAACTTCCTGAGCGGAGGGGATCGGAGGGCGATCCTCATCGGGGTTGGCGGACCCATGTGGGATCACTGGTCTATTGTCGAATCGATCACGGACAAGCAGATCCGTTTCTTTGACTCCTACCGGTTGAAGAGGCTGAACAGGAGCCGGTGTGCAACGATGCGGAGCACCTCCTCGAGACCTCATGTGCTAAGTCCGACGCACACCTACTTTCTGTCATAGCAGGCTGATGAAAAACGCCCATCTGCGGCGTTTCCCTCGTTCCTCGCCCTGTTCGATCAGCTGCGCCGTCTCGCAGAGCGAGAATTTAACGGGGCGAGTCGTTGCTGCAAACGCACATCAGGAACCTCCTTTCCGTTCATGGTTCGATACCTCACCACGAACGGAACATCAGACACCTACGGTGGCTTCCAAGCGTTCGCCCTGAGGTATCGAAGGGTGAACGCGACTTTTAGCGAAGCCACCAAGACAGCTTTGTTGGAGAGAATTTCATGAGCATTCGTCACGGTTTTGAAAGCCTGTGTCTTCGCGAGATCCCTGAACTGAAGACCAGAGCGGAAATGTTCCGGCATGTGGGAACAGGCACAGACCTGCTCTCCCTTGTGAGCGAAGATGAAAACAAGGTCTTCGGTGTTACCTTTCGAACACCGCCTTCCGATTCAACAGGGATTGCCCACATCCTTGAACACTCTGTCTTGTGCGGTTCCAGGAAATACCCCGTGAAGGAGCCTTTTGTGGAGCTCTTGAAGGGATCCCTGAAAACCTTCCTGAACGCGATGACCTACCCGGACAAGACCTGCTATCCCGTCGCAAGCCAGAACGTGAAGGACTTCTACAACCTCATCGATGTCTATCTTGATGCGGTTTTCTACCCCCGGCTCACGCCCTTTGTCTTTCAGCAGGAAGGCTGGCATTATGAACTGGACAACCCGGGCGATCCGCTCACCTACAAGGGGGTTGTGTTCAACGAGATGAAGGGAGCCTATTCGTCTCCTGACAGTCTCCTCGCGGAGCACTCTCAGCAGTCCCTCTTTCCCGCCGGCCCCTATGGATTTGACTCCGGCGGAGACCCCAAGGACATTCCCAACCTCACCTTTGATCAATTTAAAGCCTTTCATGAGAAATACTATCACCCGTCCAACGCGCGGGTTTTTTTCTATGGCAATGACGAACCAGAAGAACGCCTGCGCCTTATGAACGACTACCTGAAGGATTTCCATCGCATCCCTGTGGACTCCACGATCCCTCTTCAGGTGCGCTTTCAAGAACCGCAGCGCTTTGTCAGGGCCTTCCCGTCCGGCGAAGGGTCTCTGAAAGCCATGTTCACCTTGAACTGGTTGCTGGATGAGACGCGCCGGGTCGAGCAAAACCTTGGTTTTCACATGCTGGAGTACATGCTTCTCGGGATGCCGGGATCTCCCCTCCGCAAAGCCCTGATGGACTCCAATCTGGGGGAAGACCTTGCCGGAGTCGGTCTCGGAAGCGAACTGCGACAGATGTATTTTTCGACGGGCCTCAAAGGCATTTCTCCCGAACTTGCCGGCGATGTGGAAGCCCTGATCCTCTCCACGCTCTCCCGCCTTGTCCGTGAGGGTATCCATCCCCACACGGTCGAGGCTGCACAGAACACGATTGAATTTATCCTGAGGGAAAACAACACGGGGAGCTACCCCCGAGGCCTGGTGCTGATGCTTCGAGCCCTGACCACCTGGCTTTACGACGAAGATCCTCTTTCTTTCGTCGCCTTTGAAACTCCCCTGGAAGCGCTCAAAAGAACGGCCGCCGCCTCTCCTTCATATTTTGAAAGTCTCATTGACCGATACTTTCTCAACAATGTCCACCGCACCTCCCTCCTCCTGAGGCCCGATCCGGATATGGGCAAAGAACTGGAGCGCACCGAAAAGGAACGGCTTCTCCAAGCTCGTTCCTCCATGACTCCTTCTGCTCTCCAGAAGGTCGTGACCGACACGGCGACACTCAAAGAGATTCAGGAAGCCCCTGACCCCCCGCAAGCTCTAGCCCTATTACCGAGCCTCAAGCTTTCGGATCTCGAGAGAGCGAACAAGAGCATCCCTCTGACCCTGTCGCAGGAAAAAGGATGCGACCTCCTCTACCATGATCTTTTCACAAGCGGGATTGTCTACCTTGACGTTGGATTCAACCTCTATGCCCTGCCCCAGGAAGACCTCCCTTACGTTCCTCTTTTTGGCAGGGCCCTGCTGGAGATGGGCACAGAGGATGAGGATTTCGTGAGCCTCACCCAGAGGATCAGCAGGAAGACAGGAGGAATCCGTCCCACCCTTTTTGCCTCTTCCGTCAAGGACTCCCAGCAGGGGAGCGCCTGGCTCTTCCTGCGTGGCAAGGCCATGTTCAAACAGACTCGGGACCTTCTCGACATTTTTCGTGATGTTCTTCTAAAGGTTCGGCTGGACAATAGGGAGCGTTTTCAGCAGATGGTCCTGGAAGGAAAGGCAAGGCTGGAAGAGAATCTTGTTCCCGGCGGCCATCAGTATGTCAACACGAGGCTCCGCGCTCTTTTCAGTGAAGCAGACTGGGCTGAGGAGCAGATGAAAGGCATCAGTCAGCTCTTTTTTCTGCGCACACTGTCAAAGGTTGTGGAGGAGAAATGGCCCGAGGTGCTTCGTGCTCTGGAGGAAATCCGCACCCTCCTCATCAATCGGAGTGCTCTCCTTGTGAACGCCACGACAGAACAAAGCGGGTGGGTCTCCATCCAGCCGGCGGTCAGCGAATTCCTGGGTGCCTTACCCGCCGTGCCCTTCCAGAGGAAGCCCTGGAACCCGGACCCGATGACGGATTTCGAGGGCATGACCCTTCCCGCCCAAGTGAATTACGTCGGGAAAGGCCTCAACCTCTATGACCTGGGATACCGCTATCACGGATCGACCCATGTCATCACCCGTTATTTGCGAAACGGCTGGTTGTGGGAAAAGATTCGCCTTCAGGGAGGAGCCTACGGCGCCTTTTGCTTCTTTGACAAGCACTCGGGCGCCTTGACCTTTGTCTCTTATCGCGACCCGAACCTGCTCAAGACCCTCGAGGCTTTTGACGGTTCCTCCCGGTTTCTCAAGGATCTCGATATCGGAGACGATGAGCTCGTCAAAGGGATCATAGGGACTGTCGGAGACATCGATCAGTATCAACTCCCCGATGCCAAGGGCTACACATCCATGGTGCGCCATGTCACGGGAGAAAACGAGGAAAGCCGTCAGAAAATGAGAGAAGAGGTTCTCGGCACCACGATGAAGGATTTCCAATCCTTCGGCGAGATCCTGGACTCCGCCCTGCCCCAGGGGGTAGTCAAGGTGCTGGGTTCGGAGACTGCGATCCAGGAGGCTTTGACAAAACGTCCGGGCTGGCTGAAGGTGGTGAAAGTGCTCTAGCGTTACGCCTTATTTTCCGCCTCCCTTTTGCGTGCCTGTTTGATCTCGTCCAAATGGGCCTTGATAATGGGGCTCATCTCCGGCGGCTGCCAGTCCGTTTTCTTGGGCTCCTCAGGCCAGGCAAAGGGAAGATGCCGAATCTCCCCCGGCTTCCGGGCTTTTTCAAGAACTTCCAGGCTAGCAAGCAGGACCTGTCTCTGACCCTCCCGATCCCCTACCTGCCCGACCGGTCTCCCATAGGGATATTCGATGGCTACCTGCCGCGGAATACCGACGGCTCTGTGGAATTCGTGGGTCGGAGTGAGGACGACGGTGGAAAACCGAGCCTCTTCAAGAAATCTTGCAGCCAGTCCAACGGACCGGCAGCAAAAGGGTCAGGCAGGAGTCAGAAGTACGGCATCAACGCCCTCTTGTCTCATCCTCTTCGAGATGGGCTCTATGCCTTGGGTCAAGAACTCCTTGCTCTCCCATTGAAACCCATAGAAGGAATAAGCTGTGGGAGCCAGGCGACCGATGATTCCCTCTTTCTCAAACTCGGCCATGCGGCTGAGAGGCAAAATCACATTGATGTCCTGGAGGATGGGATGGGGGTTGATGTGCAGATGATGAATCTGTATGTCTTTTCCCGTGGTTCCCTTCGGCAACGCCCTGTACGTTGGATCACCCCAGGTCGGCTCTCTTTTCTCTCTTTCCATGTCGAAAGGGCGATCAGACTTCATACTGATCCCCGCACTCGTGATGAGAGCGATCGTTGCCTCTTTCAAAGGCTTGGGCAGAGGGGTCCACGGGATGTATCCTGTGAACTCTTCTTTCGGGATAATCGTTCGAATCCAGGCTGCAAGACCCGGCGGAAGAAAGTGAAAACCGTCAACCCTTTTTTCCTCCATTTCCATAGTCTGTTCCTCCTCCGCTTGATTTCTCCGCGCTCTTGGCGCTCTCTGCGGTGAGTCTTTAGGGGACCGGCCTACGCAGACGCTTGGTGTCGCTCCGCTGCCGCTTGCCCTCCAGGCGACGCTCTCTCGAGCTGAAGGTCGGCCTGGTTTTTATCCGCTTTTTGGGTTTCTCCGCCGCCCTGCGGATCCATTGAACGAGCCTTTCCACAGCGTCCTGCCGGTTTCTTTCTTGGGTTCTGAAACGCCTTGCATCGATCAGCAGAACGCCTGCCTTGCTCACTCTCTTGCCTGCGATTCGGACGAGCCGTCGCCGGGCATCCTCGGGCAGGGACGGGGAACAAAAAACATCGAATCGCAATTGGACCGCAGTGGCGACTTTGTTGACATTCTGGCCTCCTGGGCCTGATGAGCGAATGAAGTCCAGCTTGATTTCAGCTTCACGGATAGAAATATCCGGCGTGATACAAATCATGACTTGTCCTTAGCCGACGGCGCCTTCTTTTCTGAAGCTTCAGGCAGCGCAGGTTTCACCATGAGAACACTCTCCTTGCGTATCTGCACTGTTCCCGGTTTTGTTCCCGGACGTTTCGCCACGTACCGTGCCCGGGTAGCCGATACGGCTACCGTGCCTCCACTCTTTGCCTTGCTGTGAAAAGCGGCAATGGCGGCAGCCCCTCTCAGGGTCTTCCGGTCCGGTTCTTGATCAGATTTTGCCCTCAAAATCACGTGGCTGCCCGGCAGACCTCTGACATGGAACCACCAGTCCCGGGGGTCGGCCGCCACAACACTGAGATAATCATTGTCCGCATCGGTCCTTCCGGCCAGGACGACCCAGTCTCCCGGAAGTAGGTATTCGAAAAAACGAGGCCTTCGTCCCTTATCCATTTCTTGTTTTTCGGGCATAAGCGGCTTAACCACAGAGCACTATTCTAGCAGCTCTTGGTCGAGATCGGGGAGAAATTATCAATGGCTGGGGCGCGTTTTTGTGGTGGTTTTTTCCTTAGGGAAGAAGTCCGAATGTTATTGAGAGACGATCGGGTTAGCCTAAACCCCTGGATTATCCTTGAGGGGTCGCCGCCTTGGCGGTCTATAAGGAATGCGATACATCACATGAACATCATCCGTATTGAAGTCATAGATCTCGTAGCGCTCTATCGCCTTTCCTTCCAAAGACTTGAACTCTCCAACGGCCTTGTCTTTGACGACCGTGAAAACCTCGGTTTCCTCTGAGTCATAATCCTCAAAGTCCTCGGCAGGCAGGCTGTAAACGACCATGAAGTAGCTGATCTCCTCTCTCCCCTGAACTTCAGGAATGCTTCCTATCAGAGACTGATAAAAGACCCCTTCTTCCAGGTTTTCTTCAATCAGCTTCGCTTCTCTCCGTGCCTGCAGGGAAATAACTTTGTCGGTTATGGTCATACATGATCCCCCTTGGGTTCATTATTCTAGCCTTTGATGAAGCGATATTAGGTCAATTGATAGTACGTGTCAATAGAAAGAACACCCCACAGCTTGTAGCCAAGATCAACCACCTTATGCACGTCCTTCCGAGAATGGATCAGGGCGAATTCCCTTGACTTGAGGTCCTCTGAAGCGATCCCTTCACCTGCACTGGACCTGGATGCTCCTGACACAAAGCTCGCCCCCTTGCGACCGCAGCAACTCCAATCTCCTTTTCCTCCACCAGGGATCGATCGGTGAAGCTCACTTCTCCGTGCTGAGCAAAGGGCGCTTGATAAAGCGTCAAGGGGGAGATTGGTCCTGTGCCCCAATACAGTCCTTCAGCGGCAGCCAAAGACTCTTCAATCCCAGGCCAGGGGGTATGGTCTGCATACTGCTTACTTATGTCCCATTTTCTATTTGCCAAATAGCCTAAGTTTCGGTAAGTAAGCTGCAAGCAACTCTAGGGACAGGGGCGAGAGGCGATGGGATTAAATTCCGTATGGGGAAGATTTTCATACGATCTGGCAATCGACCTCGGGACATCGAACACTCTCATCTATGTAAAAGGCAAAGGGATCGTGCTCAACGAGCCCTCGGTGGTTGCTCTGAAAAGAGATGAAACCGGTTTCGATAAAGTCCTGGCCGTGGGCAAGGAAGCAAAGATGATGCTCGGGAGAACTCCTGCGCGCATCGAAGCCCTGCGTCCCATGAAGGACGGCGTGATCGCCGACTTTGAGGTGACTCAGGAGATGCTCCGGTACTTCATCCGCAAGGTCCATCGTCGCAGGACCCTGATCCGGCCTAGAATCATCATCTCTGTGCCCATCGGCATCACCCCCGTGGAAAAAAAGGCCATTTATGAGTGCGCCAAGTCCGCCGGAGCGAGCGAGGTCTTTCTCATCGAAGAGCCCATGGCCGCAGCCATTGGCGCAGGATTGCCGATCACCGAACCGACCGGCAACATGGTGGTGGATATAGGGGGAGGCACGACCGAAGTTGCGGTGATTTCTCTGGGAGGGATCGTCTACAGCAAGTCGGTCCGGGTGGCGGGAGACAAAATGGATGAAGCTATCGTCCAGTACATCAACCGCAATTATAATTTCCTGGTTGGGCTGAGTACGGCAGAGATCATCAAGATGACCATCGGGAACGCGTATCCCGGGGAAAAAGTGGAGACCATGGACGTGAAGGGAAGAGACCTGGTGACCGGGACCCCCAAGATCCTGACGATCGACTCGGATGAAGCGCGGGAAATGATTTCCGAAGAGTTGGACACTATTGTTCAGGCGGTCAGGAGTGCTCTGGAACAAATACCGCCGGAGTTGTCGGCAGACATTCTCGACAAAGGGATCGTGCTCACTGGAGGAGGCTCCTTGCTCAAGAACCTTGATACGCTCTTGAGAGAAGAGACAAAGGTTCCCATCACGGTTTCGGAGAATCCTCTTTATACCGTAGCCATGGGTGCAGGAAAGGCACTGGACAACCTCTCCATCTTGAAGGAGGTCCTTGTCCACTGAATTCCCGCTACCCCCCTGGCTTTATCACCATACCCCATGACCTTTCCCACTTTCTCCTTGACACCAACCCATTTCTTTTGAAATATTAGTTGTTTGCCTGGACTTGATTGCCGGGTCTGAAAAACCGGCTGCCGGATTGTTCCCCAAGTGGAGAGTGGATTTCATCCTATGGCTCATTTGACTCTACTTCGTCGTGTGCAGAAGAATCTCTGCACCATTCTGGTACTGACGCTGGCTGCTTGTGACCTCATTCTCCTTCCGGGACTGCTCTTGGCGGCAGAGGCTAAAGAAGCTTTCGTCTTCCAGAACGTGATCAACAAGGCTCAGGACTTGGCTAAGAAGCCCTTCCAGGAACGACAGGCTCTCGTGTCTGACTTCCTGCTGAAGATGAAGTATGATGACTGGCGGGAAATCCGGTTCGATCCTGAGCAGGCTCTCTGGCTTAAGGAAAAACTGCCCTTCACTCTTCAGTTCTTCCATCCCGGGTTGTATTATACAAAAACAGTCAATATCTACACGGTTGACGCTACAACGGTCCACCCCGTGCCCTTCTCCTCAGATCTCTTCAACTACGGAAAGAACGATTTCAAAGATCGAGTGCCTCCCAACTTGGGCTTTGCCGGGTTTCGCATACACTTCCCCATCAATGTGGAGGCTTACAGGGACGAAGTGGCCGTCTTTCTCGGCGCAAGCTACTTCCGGGCTGTGGCCAAGAAACAGGGCTACGGCCTCTCCGCAAGAGGTCTCGCGATTGACACGGGCTTGCCTTCCGGTGAGGAGTTCCCATTCTTCACAGATTTCTGGATTGTGAAACCTGAAGCAAGCGCCAAGAAGCTCACCGTTTACGCTCTCCTGGATTCAGTCAGCGTCACCGGTGCCTACCGGTTTGTGATCACGCCGGGCAAGGAAACTGCGATCGATGTGACGAGCAGGCTCTTCCCGAGAAAAAAGGTGGAGAAACTCGGGATTGCTCCTCTCACGAGCATGTTCTTCTACGGGGAGAACGTGAGCCAGCGACCCGTTGATGATTTCAGGCCGGAAATCCACGACTCGGACGGGCTCTCGATCGCAACCCGCTCAGGCGAATGGATATGGAGACCCTTGTACAATCCTCGCACCCTTCTCATGACCTCCTTTCAGGCTCCGGACCCAGTCGGTTTCGGCCTCATCCAGCGGGATCTGGATTTTGATCACTATCAGGACCTGGAGGCACGCTACGAAACGCGGCCCAGCATTTGGATCACCCCGGTGGGGAAGTGGGGTGGAGGCCGGATCGAGCTCATCCAAATTCCTACGGACAAGGAGATCAACGACAACATCATCGCCTTCTGGATTCCCGATCGCCTTCCGGAAAAAGGGCAGCCCATCTGGTTTTCCTACAGGATGAGCTGGCATTCCCCGGGGCCTGCCAGGCCGCCTGCAGGCCGTGTCGTTGCCACCAGAATTGCCAAGGGGAGAAATGACAAGACGAAAATGTTCGTCATTGATTTCGCAGGAGAGCGCATTGATTCCCTTCCGGCAGACAAACCTCTCACGGCGGTTATCAGTGTAGAGCCCAGGGCAAAGCTTATCGAGCAACAGCTCTCCAAGAACAGCGCCACCGGCGGTTGGAGGCTCGTCTTTCAGATCAGCCTCGAGGATCCCGGTTCCTTGGAAAAAGTCCTTCCTGCCATCCGACGGCCTATCGTGGAACTGCGGGCTTTTCTCAAGCTTGGGGACAATGCCCTGACTGAAACCTGGAGCTACGCCTTTCCGCCATAAGGGATCACCGATGAGAAATGGGCCCCCTTTTCATGAAGAGGACTGGCAGAAGGCCCAGCAGAGAGTCCTCACGTATCTTCAATTCCTGAACCTGCCTTCGGTGGAAAGCCTTGAACTGGCCCTGCAAGCCTTGAAACGTGCCATAGCCCGGCTTGGAGATTCCCCGGAAACCCACCCCATCACGGAATCGTGGCGAGCGCTGCAGGCGCTCCTGGCTGAAGAAGCCTTCCCTGCCGCGCAAGGCCCTGTGTCTCCGGAAGGCAAGATCCCTTCTCCAACCGGAATCCATGGCCTTTGCGGGGAGATCCGGTCCATGCCGGCGTTGAATCGGGGCTCCATGGTGCCGGGCAAAATGAGATGATCCCCGTTGCTTGAGGCAGGAGCTTGATGCTGATTCTTGGAAAAGAAAAACGTCAAACGGGCAAGTCGGGCGAAGGGTCATGAATCTTCGGTCTTTCGATCAATCATGGGAAAACGCCGCACGGATGAGGAGAATTCTCCTCCTGGCTCTTATCATCGCCACCTCGGTGATTGCAAGCGGCCACATGGCCGACATCCTACCCCACCGGGGTTCTACCCGCCTCGAGCTTGCTATTGTGATTGTTTTTGCCACCCTCTTTGCGTGGATCTCCATCGGATTCTGGGAAGCCGTGGCAGGACTCTTTACACTGGCGCGGCGCTTTGATCGGTTTTCAATCACCCTCGGGGTTGAAGAAGATGTTTCGCTGGAAGGAACCGGCGCGCGAACGGCAATTCTCATCCCCGTGGCCAATGAGGAGGCGGACCGGGTGTTTGCCGGCATCAAGGCGACCTATCAGTCTCTGGAGAAGACAGGGCAGATCCGGCATTTCGACTTCTTCATCCTCAGTGACTCCAACGACCCTGACCGGTGGGTCGAAGAGGAGATCACCTGGGCTGAAACCTGCCGCTCTCTTGGGGCTTTCAACCGGATCTTCTATCGCAGAAGAAGGGTGAACCTCAAGCGAAAGAGCGGCAACATAGCCGATTTCTGCAGGCGATGGGGCAAAAACTACCGCTACATGATTGTGTTCGATGCGGACAGCGTGATGGCCGGACAAACCCTGGTTCGCATGGTCCAGGCCATGGAGCGCCATCCCAAAGTGGGCATTCTCCAGACGGCGCCTCTTGCCGTAAACCGGGAGACGTTGATCGCTCGCACCCAGCAGTTTGCCAACCACGTCTACAGCTCCATGTTTGCAGCGGGACTGCACTTCATTCAGCTCGGCGACTCCCACTTCTGGGGACACAACGCGATTATTCGAGTGCAGCCCTTCATGCAGCACTGCGGGCTCCCGGCGCTGCCGGGCAAGCCTCCGCGGGGCGGTTTCATCATGAGCCATGACTTTGTCGAGGCAGCCTTCATACGACGGGGCGGATGGGAAGTGTGGCTCGCCTATGATTTGGGCGGCAGCTATGAAGAGGTCCCTCCCACCCTGCTCGAAGAGCTGAAGCGGGATCGACGCTGGTGCCAGGGAAACCTTCAGCACATACGCATCGCCTTTGCCAAGGGATTGCTCTCAGCCCATCGCGCCCTGTTCCTTCATGGCGCCATGTCTTACGGTTCTTCCCTGCTCTGGTTTGTGTTCATCACCCTCAGCACGGTGGAGGCGATTGCCGAGGCGTTTCGCACTCCGGTCTATTTCCCACAGGGCCGGTCCCTCTTTCCCGACTGGCCTGTCTGGCATCCCCGGTGGGCTCTCACGCTTCTCGGGACGACAGCCATCATTCTTTTTATGCCCAAGCTTTTCAGCGCCATTCTGATCATGCTTCAGAGGGGTCAGGTCCGCAAATACGGCGGCTACCTGAGGCTCCTCCTCAGCCTGGGTTTAGAAGTTTTCCTCTCAGCTCTTTTTGCGCCGGTGAGGATGCTCTTCCACAGCAAGTTCGTCTTCATCACGCTCCTCGGCCGGCAGGTGGGCTGGGGACCCCAGCAGAGGAGCGATCTCGGAACAGGATGGCTCGAAGCCATACGATTTCACGGAGTCGGAACTCTGCTCGCCCTGATCTGGGCGGCGGCTCTGTTTCTCATCAACCGTTCCTTCTTCTGGTGGAATTCACCCATTTTCATCCCTCTTATTCTGTCCATCCCCCTGTCCGTATGGTCCAGCCGGGCGAGCGTAGGCCGGACCTTCCGAAAGCTCGGACTGCTGCTTATACCGGAAGAAGTGGAACAACCCGGGGAGCTGCAATCTCTCGAAGCGAGCCTTGCGTCGGAACATAAGACTGTTTCATCCTCTCCCGGAGCAGGGGGGTTTGTGAAGGCCATCGTCAATCCCATCGTGAATGCAATCCACCTCGGGCTCCTTAGGAACAAACAAAGAAAACTTGCACAGGCCATTGCCGGAGGGCGCGCCGGTCTTCTTGAAAAGGCACTTTCTCAAGGACCTCTCTCCCTGACTGCAAAAGAGAAGAGAGTGATCCTTTACGATCCCCTGCTCGTGCGGGAACTTCATCGCCGGGTGTGGGAAACTCCTGATGATCGGATCGCCAAATCCTGGGGAATTGTTTCGTAGAATGCATTCCCGCTTACCTCCATTTCTCTCTCATCCGGTTTTTTGATCCTATGGAACTGCCAAGAGAACAAGCCATCGAGCTCAACAAGAAAGAATATGGAGAAGACTACTCCTTGCTCCGGTGGGTGACCGATGAGGAAGCCATGGAGGCGGATGAAGAAAGAAAAAGGATCCTTTCCTCCTTGGCGGGGTCGGTTCAGCTCGGATTCCATGAGACCAAGCTGGATTGCCGAAAACTTTCTCCAGGCTGTGTTCTGTGCGGCGAGGGGTTGTGGTCCTGCCTTTTTGTCAACAGCCTCTGCAATGCCCGCTGCTTCTATTGTCCCACAGAGCAGACCTCGAGGTCAGAGCCGATCACGAATGGAATCCTGTTTTCCAATCCCCAGGACTACACGGACTATATCGAGAAGTTCCGGATCAAGGGAGCAAGCCTGAGCGGAGGAGAGCCTTTTCTCACCTTTGACAGAACGCTCCTTTTCCTGAGAAAGATCAAAGGTCGCTATGGGAGCGAGGTGTATCTCTGGCTCTATACCAACGGGATTGCTGCAAGCCGGGAGAACCTTGAAGCGCTCAATGCGGCGGGTTTAGACGAGATTCGCTTTGACCTGAGCGCAAACCGTTATGATCTCCGCAAGGTCTCGCTTGCGGCGGGCATTCTCCATACGGTGACGGTCGAGATTCCAGCCATCCCGGAAGACTTTGAGCGATTGAAATCCCTTGTCTCAGAACTGAGAGACATGGGAATCCGATTTCTAAACCTGCATCAGCTTCGCTGCACCCCTCACAATCTCAGAAATCTCGCCCGGAGAGGATACACCTTCCTCCATGGAGCGAAAGTGACCGTGCTCGAATCCGAACTCACCGCGCTCAGGCTTCTTGAATTCGCCACCCGTCACTCCATTCAATTGCCCATCAACTACTGCTCCTTTGCGTACAAGAACAGATTTCAAACCATGGGCCACCGAAAGCGTTTCGCGCCTTTTGTGTGCAAGCCCTTTGAAGATGTCACAGCCGTGGGCGCTATCCGGAGAGTTTCTGTTCACTCTTCCTCCGAGATGATTGGGAGCCTTGTCCGCATCTTCAAGAGCCGTGGGTGTCCGGAAAGCTCATGGGAAACCCATGACCAGGGAAGAAATATCTCCTTCCATCCCCACTTGCTCCCCCACGTCGATTCAGAGAAATACCCTCTTCGTGTGAGTTACTCAGTTCCTGCCCTGGTGCCCGGCGTCTCCTATCAAAACGCCTTTCAGGAAATCCCCTTGAACCGCAAGAAAAGCATCTTCATCGAAAAGCAACCGGTGCTGAAGGAACGGGACTTGAAGCCGGAAGAACACCTCCTGCTAAGAGAACTCATCGAACGCAAGGGTGTGATGGATCCGTCGGCCGTGGAGGAAAGGTTGGGATTTCAAGACATCATGCAATGGGAATACTGGAGACAGGGTTGCAGCCATACTATTGACAGATGACCGGGTTCTCTGGCCCTCGCACAGATCCTTTCACCAGGGCTGCCGGGGGGTGGTCATCGAAACCCCGTTTCTATCTCTCGGCGATCTGGCTTTTGATTCCCCTGGCGTTCAGCTCAGTCTGGTTCTTCTTAGCACCCTCCTTGCTGGTGAAGGCCCCACTGTAAAGCCGTACCTGGCCTTCCGCACCAGGGATCCAATAAGCGCTCAACCCCATCCTGGTGAGAGCAAGGCTTTTTCTTCCCCTTCCTGTTTGGTTCCAAAGGTTCCGATCAGGTTTGAATATCTCATCTCCTTGACCTCGCCGTCTTTGATCCTCTTCTGCTGAATAAACGCCTCAGCCTCTTGAGCGCTCCTAAAATACCCCGTAAAGACACGGTACCATGTGCCTTTTTCTCCAAGCTCTACCTTGGTCCAGTAAGAAGAGAGACCTTGATTTTCATAAACTGACTGCGCTTTCTTGAGGTATTCCAAGTTCTGGAATGATCCCAGATATACGGAATAAGGATAAGAGACCGTGCTGCCGCTCACAGGGAGGACGGTTTTGGCAACTGCAACTTCCTTGGGCTGCGTGCCCGTTTGAGGGGTCTCAGCCTTCTTGGGAACGGCTGGCGGCTGAACAGGCGCAGGAGGAGCCATGGGCTCGCGCTTCACAGGGGCTTGGACCGGTGCCGGAGGAGGCGTCTCTCTTGGTTTCTCGGTGACAGCCGGGCTTGGGGTTTTGGCCGGCTCCGGTATCGTTTCCGTCTTCACCTGGGCCGGAGCTACTTCTTTGGGCGGAGGCAGCGTCACAGCCTCTGCTGGTTTGGGAGGAGCTTGCGGAGGCTGAGCCGTTTGGGCCTGCGCAGGCGGCTTAGGAGCCTCTGCCGGTTTCGGCTGAGGCTGTGATGGTTGGGCCGCTTTTGGTTCGGCCGGCTGCTGGGTCTTTGCCGTTGTTTGTGCCGGCGGGCTTTTGGTGGCGGCGACCTTGGGAGGCTCTTTCGTCGCTGGTTCAGGTCCGCTGATATAGTCGCTCACATCGATGATTCCAAAATAAACGCTCGCAGCTCCGGCCCCGGCTGCCAGCAGGACAAGCAGAAGAATGATTCTTAGGACCGGCGATCCCTTCCCCGTTTTCCTGGGAGCTTTGGGTTTTTCAGCTTTTCGGTTTGGTTCCTCTTTGGGCTTTTGCTCCTGAACTCGTCTTATCACCAAAGGCCTGGTAGACAAGAGTTCGGCCCCATTTTCTTCTTCACTCGGACCCGGCGTTCTTGTAATCGGTTTGCGGATGGGTTCCTGCCTGGGCTTGAACACAGGAGGTTGGATCCTTGGTTTTGCCTCGGATCTCGGTTTCTGCTCCGGTTCCACTTTTGTTTCCGGTTCTGTTTCGAGCTCCAGTTTCGTCGGCGCTTTCGGCTTGGCTTCCTGCTTTGGTTTGGCTTCTGGTTTTGGCTTCGGCTTCAAACCCGGTTTTGCAGCGACCTTTCCTGCCTCCGCGCGAATCTCCTGGGTGGCTTCCTTGAAAATGCTTTCGAAGAGCTCTGAGCTGTCTGCAAAAGGATCCTTCTCTTTCTTGTCTTCCGTTTTGTCAACCATTCCCAAAACCCCCAATACAAACCCTTAGCCGCAACCAAACCGGGCTTTTCCCTTGCCCTTTTATAAGGCCCAAGTCAAGAAAGCTTATTTTCATTAGTATTCTTAACATATTTCACCGCAAATAGCAAGCCTCATGCAGGTCTTGGCCGCAACCAAAGACTCCTGCCGCTGGGCTTGAGGTTCTCGTCACCCGAATATTCTAGACAGCTCGTCCTGGTGAAAAACCGGCAGATCCAGTTTTCGGGAAGCCTTGATCAATTTCATCCCATTCTTCTTCGGGACCATCCTGCCGATTCGGGTTGCCGGCACCCCTGCTTTCAATAGCTTCTTGATCGCCTTTTCCGATGCAGAGCGTGAGACGGCAACAAGAAGAGATCCCGAAGCAAACGCGCCCAGGGGATCGATGTGACAGTATTCACAGAGCAAGCGTGTTTCTTCGGCCAAAGGAATTTTCTCGCTATCCACTTCTACGCCAAGACCGCTTGCCGTGGCCATCTCGAAGATCCCGGTCCCCAGCCCTCCCTCAGTCGGGTCGTGAAACGCGTGAACCCCTTGCATGCTTCTCAACAGGGTCGCTTCCTTCACAACACTTATACCAGGATCATGGAGGTAGTTCTGCGCTTTGCGGATGAACTTCTCGGGGAAGGAAGCTTCCAATTCCTCTTCCTTTTCAAGAGCAATGATCGCCGTGGCCTCTATGGCTGCGGACTTAGTCATCACCAGGTCATCCCCATCCCGAGCGCCTGAAGTGGGCTTCAGGTGATCCTTGGTCACCTCTCCAAGCATGTGCCCGACCACCACCGGGATGTTGACACTGGTGGTTACTTCAGTGTGCCCGCCGCAGTAAGCGATGCCTAGCTCCTTGCAGCTCCTGGAGATCTGCGAGAAGATCCTTTTTATATCCCGGGCATTGCTTTGAGAAGGCATGAGAATCGTGGCAAGAAACCAGAGAGGACTTCCTCCCATAGAGGCAATGTCGTTTGCATTGATGTGGACCGCATAGTGGCCGATTTCGCCGGTCACATGAGTGATGGGATCTGTTTTGGCCACCAGGCAAACATCGCCCATATCGATGACCGCTGCGTCTTCTCCGATTCCTGCCCTGATGAGAACCCGGTTTCCTGCATTCGTGTATCGCGAAAGGAGCCTTCCAAGGATTTTCGGATCTATTTTCCCCAGGGGCAGCTTTGATTTCATACCCGTCTCCGTGATTGGAATCCCAGAAGAACCTTATTCAGATCTTGGATCAAGTCAAGGTTTATGATCTAAGAGTTTGGAGGATTGCCATCAAAGAGCTATTGTGGCATACTGGCGCCCACACTCGACAGAAGGGGAGGATACATGAATCCGATTGAAACAACCGTGACTCTTTTTGATCAAGGCTATGCCTGAACCCAGGCCATGCTTGCCGGTTTCGGTGAGCTCTACGGCTTGGATCGCTCGGCAGCCCTAAAACTGGCTCGTGCTTTTGGTTCGGGTATGGGCATGGGTCGCGAATGTGGAGCAGTGACCGGAGCTCTGATGATCCTGGGACTCAAGGTTCAGGAGGCTTCGAGCGAAAAGGAAACGCGATACAGGGTTTATGATCTGGTCAGGGAATTTGTCCGGCTCTTTGAGGAAAAGCGCGGAACCATCCTTTGTAAAGACCTCCTTGGAGTGGACACGGGCACCCCAGAGGGAAGAGACAAGGCGATAAAGGACAACCTCTTTCGCACCCTGTGCCCCGGGTTTGTCCGGGATGCCGCCCAAATCCTGGACGACATGAAACCCTAAAGCCGGACTCCCTTGGGAAGAGGTGCGTCAGGAAGCTTACTCACTAAAGAAGGTCTTTGATGCGATTGGGTTCTCCCACACCGCGGAATCTGCGTGCATTATTGGCTCTCTTTACGCTTTTGCCTGCCATACAGCCCACGCTGGCTCTGCGTCACTTTCTCCAAAATAAGGCCATCTGCGTCCTCAATAACAAAATCCGAGAGGCGTTCTAATATCATTTCCCCTTCCTCAGCGGTAGCGGATGCAGGATCTCCGCAGTACGCCCCCGGCATTCCGAACTCCTTAAACTTGCTCAGACCTTGTTTGAAAATCTTTTCTACCAAATTTATGGCAAGACGCGGCAACACTCTCCGTTTTTCCTCACTAATGAGGGAGGGATCGATGGCCATCAAGAGTGACGTTTCGTACCGGTCGGCATGACTCTCTCCCATTTGAAACACGTCAACCAACCTTGATGAATACTTTTTTCTTGTGATGTCCGTAAAGGCGACGCCTACTCCTGAAATCTCCTTCACTCTTTCGATCGCCTCGTAAATGCATTGGACATGAGCAGGTTCAAAATGGCTGTTGAAAATGCATATCTTTTTCAGGCCTCCCCCGACGAGCGAAAGACATATATCCGAAATGAGACGCGTATCGACCTTTGGAGAGATGGAGATCGTACCCGGAAATTGACTGGCACACTCCGTTACCGCATAGGAAAGAGGAGGGAGCACAAACGCCTTATAATTCCTTCTTGCCAGCTTCTCAGCGGACATCAAACACACTTCAAGAGAGATCGTTGCATCCGTCGAAAGAGGAGCATGCGGACCATGCGCCTCGGTAGAGCCGATGGGCAAGAGCAGAACCACCTTCTGCCGTGCTTCAATATCGGCCAGGTCTTCCCAGTTGAGATTAGCGAACATGTATGGAAGAGACTTGAGAATTGCCATGGTGAGCTTCTTTCTGCCTTCACTCCTTATCGAGTGTTCTTCGCAGCCGTCTACAGCTGGACACCCTTGGGTATCGGAGTGTCTCCGTAGTAAAAAAGACCTTTCTCGTCCCGCCTGTACGTGCCTTCCGCGATATCTTTCACGACTCGCGGAAAAAGCTTTCGGGTCCTGTCATTCAGCGGCCTGAGGTAAACCCGGGAAGCCTCCTCCAGCGACATCCCCGAGTTCTTGTCCACCTTGACAGGATCAGAAATGAGCAGGATTGGACCTCCATCCACCTGGGTTGTCACTAGATGTAGAGTGGATCTGACCTCGCTCTCGCCGCCCATCAGCGCGTCTCTGACCCCATTCGCTCCGGCATAGGCGCGCCGGCCGTCCTTTTCGATGGAAAGATCGGCCGGATGGGCGTTGACGCCGATGTAAGCATTCACGATAGGGGCGGTCGTTGCCCAGACATATCCCGAGTAGGCCAGGAAATCCGGTTTCAGAGGCTCGAACAGTTTTATGGTTTCCCTATCGTATTCTTCTCTGACCTGCTTGTCCGTGATCTTCTTCCCCCGCTTCTCGTAATAAGCTCGGATGTCATTCAACAGAACAGGGACACGGAATTCCTTTTCCATGTCAAAGGCTTTGCTTTTCGGGTTGTCCGTGAAGATCGCAACCACCTCGTAAGGGCACACGCCCTTTGCCAGCATTTCGATCTGCTGTTCAATGATCGTCCGAAAGCTTGATCCTGATCCTGAAACAAGACCGGCCACACGCATTTTGCCTTTAGTCGAATCGTAAATGGGTGTTAGCATGTTTATTCTCCTCTCTGGTCTCACCACAGAGGCACGGAGACCACAGAGAAAAGTTTTTTTTCGGGAGACACCGAAAAACAAAAATACTCTCTCTCCTCAGTGGTGATAGAAGCGTCGTGCCCATAGAGCGCATTACAACTAGGCCTCAATTCTATCTTTCAGTGCCCTTTTTCTGATTTTCCCTCGAACATCTTTGGGCAAATCCTCTAGGAATTTCACCCAGCGGGGGAACTTGTACGGCGCGAGAGTGTTCTTCACATAATCCTGAATGGCCCGGCCCAGCGCTTCCGAAGGCTTAACCCCATCCTTTGTGACGATGAACGCCATGGGCTTGATCAGCCCTTGCGGGTCCGCAGCACCGATGACCGCGCATTCCTTCACGGCAGGATGGGCCAAGAGGCAGTTCTCAATCTCAAGAGGGGCTACGAAGATGCCTCCCACTTTCAACAGATCTCCTCCGCGACCCATGAACCAATAGTATCCGTCCTTGTCACGCCTGAAGAGGTCCCCGGTATGGACCCAGTCACCCTTGAAAGTTTCCCGTGTCTTCTCGTACTCGTTCCAGTAGAACAAACCGGCGCTCTGCCCCTTGATGCAGAGTTCCCCGACCTCGCCATCCGGCAGTTCCTTTCCGCTCTGATCAATGATCTTGCCTTGATAGCCCGGAACCAGTTTGCCAAGGCTCCCGGGTCTCACTTCACCCAGCCGGTTCGAAACATAGCCGTGGTAGAGCTCAGCAGAGCCGATGAAATCAAGGAGTTCTACACCAAAAGTGTCTTTCCACCGGTGATAGAGCTCTGCAGGGAGCGCCTCTCCTGCAGAGGTTGAGAAGCGAAGAGAGCTGAGGTCTCGACTTCTGGCTCCGGGAAATTCGATCATGGAGTTGATCATGGTCGGCACATTGATGAGCACCGTGGGCTTGTAGGTTTCGATCATCTCAAAAAGTTTCTCCGGAGTGGATCGTTCTGAGAAAATGGCTGCCGCCGCGCCCGAGCCAAAGGCATAAACGACCCCTGCGTCCCTCGCGTAGCCGAAGAAGAGTTTGGGGACGGACAGAGTGATGTCCTCTTCCCGGTACTGCAAAACCTGCCGGCCATAGGTCAGGAAATTGTAGATGGAATTCCGGTGAGTCAGGGCCACGCCCTTGGGCTGCCCTGTGCTTCCCGAAGTGAATTTCCAGAGAGCGATGTCGTCGGCATGCGTGTCCTCAGGGTCGAGCGCATCAGAGGCTTTGCCCACCAGTTCCTCGAAAGAGAGGAGCTTGCCGTGGGCCGCCTGACCGACCACCATGAGATGCTTGAGGTGCTTACATCTGGAGGCGACGGATTCGATTTTGTCCACCGTCGAAGGGTCCACGACCGCAACTTTTGCTCTCGTGTAATTAAGGAAATACTCATAGTCTTTAGGCTGGAGATAGGAATAAACATCCGTTGCTACCGCCCCGATCTTGATAATGCCGAACCATGTGGCAATGAATTCAGGGGTGTCATTGAGAGCGATGAGCACTCTGTCTTCGATCTCCACACCGAGGTCCCGCAGCACATGGCCCGCCTTGTTCGCGAGCGCTGCCATGTCCCGGTAGGAGAAGGTTTTGCCTTCAAAATAGACGGCTGTCTTGTTTGCCCGTCCAGCCTCAAGGTTATGGTCCAAGTAGTAGGACGCCAGGTTTATTCGTTCAGGGATGTCGATCATCAAACTCACCTCGTTCCCAGATAAGAATCCTTTATTTTTTGGTTGTTAATCATTTCAGAGGAAGCCCCTGACATGGCGATCAGGCCGTTTTCCAGAAGGTAAGAACGGTCGGATGTCAACAGGGCTTTTCTCGCATTTTGCTCCACGAGAAGAATGGTCTTTTTCTTTTCACGGAGCACCGTGATGATTTTGAAAATCTCATTGATCAGGATGGGAGCCAGTCCCAGAGACGGCTCATCCATCATGAGGAGTTTGGGTTCGCCCATGAGAGCCCTTCCGATGGCGAGCATCTGCTGCTCGCCTCCTGAAAGGGTTCCGCCGGCCTGATGGACCCTCTCCTTTAACACAGGAAAGTAATCAAAAACTTCCTGAAACCTTTTGTTTAACTCAGACCGACTCCTGAGAGGAATGCTTCCGAGCTCCAGGTTGTCGTAGACGGTCAGGGTCGCCAGGATTTGCCGGCCCTCTGGAATGTGGACCAGCCCCATCCGGGTGATCTTTTCGGGAGCGATTCCAACAATCGAAGAGTTCTCGAAGTGAATGCTTCCTTTCCGGGGCTTGATCAGACCCGATATGGTTTTGAGCAGGGTGGACTTGCCCGCGCCGTTGGCTCCGATGATGCTCACGATCTCCCCTGCCTGGATCCCCATGGAGACGCCCTTCACGGCCTTGATGTGGCCGTAGGACACGTGGAGGTCTTCAACCAGCAGCGCTTTGTTATTCGCTTCCAAGGTAGGCCTCGATGACTTTCTGATCGTTCTGGATTTCCCCAGGCGTTCCTTCCGCGATCTTTTCACCGAAATTGAGAACCGTGATCCGGCGGGCAATCCCCATGACCAGCTTCATATCATGTTCAATGAGCAGGATGGTGATTCCCTGGCTTTCGATCTTCTTGATCAGTTCCAGAACACCCTCTGTCTCATTGGGATTCATGCCCGCGGCAGGTTCATCAAGCAGTAGAAACCTGGGTTCTGTAGCGAGGGCCCTGGCGATCTCTAGTCGCCTCTGGTCGCCGTAAGGAAGGCTGGAAGCGAGCTGCTCCCTCTCCTCGTGAAGGCCCACAAAATCCAGCATCTCTTCAGCCCGTTTCCGGATCTTCGCTTCGCTCGTCGATTTCGTGAAAGGGGGCCGTAGAAAAACCTTGAGAAGGCTGGTTTCATGGTACGCGTGCCGCCCCACCATCACGTTTTCACAGACCGTCATCTGAGGGAACAGGCAGATGTTCTGAAACGTCCTCGCCATGCCCATGATGGAGATCTGAAAGGGTTTCAGGTGGGTGATGTTCTTATCCAGGAACACGATCTCGCCCTCGGTGCATCGGTACACGCCGCTCAGGAGGTTGAAAAGCGTGGTCTTTCCGGCTCCGTTCGGCCCGATCACCGCATGGATGTCCCCGGCTTTGACGGAAAGATCAATGCCCCTCAAAGCGCTGAAGCCGTTGAATCGCTTTGAAATCAGCCTGGTTTCAAGTATAGTCCCCAACCTCTTGTCTCCCTCTTCGCGACACAATGCCTTTGAACATATGTTTGGTCACCAGTCCCTGGGGACGAAAAGTCATCATGAGGAGCATCAGGAGTCCATAAGAGACCATTCGCCACTCCTGGATGAATCGGAGCACTTCAGGGAAAACCGTGAGGATCGCCGCGCCGATGGGAGGGCCCCAGATGGAGGTGACGCCGCCAAAGATGGCGAAGATAACAATCTCGATGGAGCGGTGAAAACCAAAGTTATTGGAGTCAATGAAGAGCGCATAGTGAGCGTAAAGAGCTCCTCCAAGCCCCGCAACCATGGCGCCGAATCCGAACATGAGGACCTTGAGTTTCGTGATGTTGACGCCCAGGGTTTCGGCTGCAAGATCGTTTTCCTTGATGGCTTCAAGCGCTCTTCCCAGGTAGGAGCGTTCCAGGCGGTAGACGACAAAGATGAGCAGCGCCAGCACGATGGTCACATTCGTCAGGGTGGTCTGCTCCTGGATTTTGCTGAATCCGTAGGCCGCTCCGAAGTAGTCGCTTGTGAGAAAAAAGACGCGGACCACTTCTGCAAATCCCAGGGTCATGATCACGAGGTAGAGACCTCTGATTCGGAGCGCCGGAAGACCGACAAGGACACCCACAAACCCTGACAAAAGACCGCTGGCCACGAGGGCCACCGGAAAGGGAAGGTGATAGTTTACGGTCATGGCTGCGGAAAAATAGGCGCCGATTCCCATGAACGCTCCCTGCCCTCCCGAGATCTGGTTCGTGGTCATGGGGATGTAGAAGCTGTAAGCGAGGATCGTGTTGATCCCAACGAAGATGAGAATGGATTCCGTGTAAGGGCTAATCATCTTATCTCTTTTCCGTGACAGAACCAAAAAGCCCTTCAGGCTTCCAGATGAGAATCAGGACCATGAGGCCGAAGGTGAAAGCGTCCTTGTAGGAGGAGCTGATATAGGCTACGCTGAAGACCTCCATCAGCCCCACAAGGAGTCCGCTGAACATGGCGCCCACCACATTGCCCATGCCGCCGATGATGATGATCGCCAGACCCTTTAAGCCGATTTCAATCCCCATGAGGGGATAGATACTGTGATAGGCAATGCCGACCAACACCCCGGCAATTCCGGCCAGAACAGAGGCTAGCGCAAAGGTGAGGACCACGATCCAGGGCACCCGAATCCCGAGAAGCCGCGCGGTCTCTGTGTTCTCCGACACGGCCCGGATGGATTTCCCAATCATCGTCCGCTTCAGAATCCGGTAAAGGACAAACATCACGGCAAAGGAAAGAACAATGATGAAGATCTGGACGGTATTAAAGGAGAGGCCGCCTACTTGGATGTTCTTAAAAACAAGAGTCTGGGGGAAGGCAATTTTTTCCCCGGTGAAGATCTTGGTAAAGATCTCCTGAAGAACAATGGCGACCCCGATCGTGCTGACGAGCGGGGAGAGATGGCCTCCCTTTTCGACATAGCGAATCGAAACGGCGTAGATGGTGATCCCGAGAAGAGCGGTGACGACCATGGCCCCCAGCATGGCCAGGAAGAGGTTGCCGTGGAGATAGGCAATAATGGCGAGGGCCACATAGGCCCCGATCATCAGAACTTCGCCGTGGGCCATGTGAATCAGGCGGAGAAGGCCAAAGATGAGGGTGTAGCCGAGCGCCACGAGGACATAGGTACACCCGAGCATCAGGCCGTTGATGACTTGCTGTAGAAAGATCATGCGCGCTATTGTCCCCTCCTTCCCTCTTTTCACCCTCCCCTTTATCCTCTCCCATCATAAAACCTCCCCTCCCCTGGTGGGAGGGGTTGGGGGAGGGGGAAGAGGTTAAGGCTTAACCCACTTTCCGTCTTTGGCCATGAGGACATAGCCCGACTTATCCACGGTTCCTTCTTTGGTCACAGAGAAAGTGCCAGTGACGCCCTCGAAGTTCTTCAGCACTTCAAGCCCTTTTTGGATCTTCTGGCGGTCTGCATCCAGATCCGAAGGCTTGTTGGTCACTCCGGTGGTCTCGACAAGCTTTTTTATGATGAACACGTTTTCATGCATATTTGCCGCAAACGGGTTGGGCTCCCTGCCGCCATATCTTTTCTTGAACTCCTCTACAAAGGCTATACTTTTTGGCACGGGGTTTTCAACCCAGAAGCTCGAGCCGGTGATCGTCCCGTTGGCGTCTGCGCCGGCCAGTTCCAGAAACTTGGGAGCCTGGATCGCAACGCCTCCGATGAAGGGTTTGTCCATGCCTTGCTTCTTGGCTTCCTTGATGAAGCCGGCGGCATCCGCAATGGTGCAGGAAACAACGATTCCATCCGGGTTCACGCCCTTGAATTTTGAGACATGGGCGCTGAGATCCATCTCACCTGTAACAAATTCAGAAGTCCCCAGGATCTTGACGCCCTTGGCTTCCAGGAGCTTGGGGAACACGATTTGGCCCGTGCTTTTGTTCAGCGCGTCCTTGATGTCGGTGACGATGCAAACGGTTTTAATGTTGTGGGCTTTGACCCAGTACTCTACGGCAGGCGGCAGGGTGTTCATGTCGGAGGTGGCATTGATGAACCCGTAAGGCCGGTGAGCCTCAGCCAGTCCGGGTTTTGCTGCAGATGCGGAAATGGAGACGATCTGATACTTGTTGGCCAGAGGGAAGCAGACTTCCGCTTCGGTGCTCAAGAACGGTCCAAGGATTGCCAGCACATTGTCCTGAGTCGCCAGTTTTCTGAACCCGAAAATAGCCTTCTCGCCCTTGCTCTCCGTGTCATAGGTGATCATCTTGAGGGTGTTTCCTTTAATGCCTCCGGCTTTGTTGATTTCGTCGACGGCAATGTCGAGCCCGATCTTCTGATTCTCACCGAAACCCGTGGCAAACCCTGTGAGCGGGATAAGCGCGCCTAATGTAATGTCCGCAGCGTGGGCGAATCCGGAGATCCCCACCATCAAAAGGAAAGCGAAAAGTAGAACCGACCTTATGCTTGTTGTTCTCATTTTTGACCCCTCTTAATGTTGAATGTTCAACTGTGTTTAATGTCGATCATCCGCGGCCCTTGCCTGCAGACGAATGCCTCGCAAAATCAAAATCTATTTATCTCACCCCCTTTCCAACAGTGGCCCAAGAAGCTGTCAAGATCTCCCCCCAAGGAATAGTCATACATTAAGATAAACGTCATACATTTTCTTGCTGGGCTTGTCAAGCGAAAAGTGAGAACCAATTAAATCGATCACGTTTGACGCCAAAAGACGAGGTGTCTTATTGCCTCTTATCCCCATTTTGAAAACGCTTACTATTTTAATATGATTTAATCTAATTATCATACTTATATATTAAATTGACAAGTCAATAGGTATTGTCACAAAATTACTTAGTGCCTTGGAACTTGCAAGAGGTTTGATCCTGGCAAATGGTAGAAATGAAACACTTGACAACTGTTTTAAAAGGCGATATTAATGTCATACCAAAATTGAAAATATCCCTAAGAACGGATTAAATAGTCATACCGATATCAAAAGGAGCACCTGGATGCTGATGGTTGGGGAAATTGTGAGATCCGTACGAGCAGACTTGGCAGCAGGAAGGATAAAACCGACTGAAAAACTGGCTTCCGAAAGGAGCCTCCAAGAGTCTTACCGCGCCAGCAGAGGGACCATCCGGGAAGCCATGAGAATCCTGGAGGGGATGGGCCTTGTGGAAATGAGAAAAGGCCGGGGGGGCGGCGCGTTCATCACAAGGAATGCTCGGCAGGTTCTCCCCGAAGACCTATCAAAGTTAGCAGGTTCTGAAGAATCGAACCTCATGGCTTTTCTTGAATTCAGGCGGATCATCGAACCTAAACTAGTTTATAGCGCGGCAATTCACAGAACGGATGAAAACGTCTCCAACTTGAAAGAGGCCATCGATCTCCTTGGGAAGGAGGTCCCTAGCAAAGAGCTTTATGTGACCTCAATCAAGAATTTCTTTCAGGCCATAGCCGAGTCCACACAGAATGACTATATCGTCGCATTTTGCCGGACCATTCTTCCCTCCCTTGCTGAAAGCGCTAAATTCGTCTACGACATCCCCAAGTGCGTTGAGTTGTCCCTGCACTTCTTCTCCCAGGTCTATGAGGCGGTCCATAGCAAAGATCCAGTAAGAGGAGAAATCAGTGCAGACGCCTACCTGCTGCAGATCGAGGACTCAGTCAAGAACGCAAGAAACTCGGGACTTCCCTTTACCAAACGAAAGGGCGTCATCAAGTGGGGAATCATGCTGGATTTGACCAGTGCCACATTGGACTGGGGAAAGCAGTGTGCAATGGGAATGATCGATGCAGCCCGTTATCTGAACGAGTCCGGCGGAATCAACGGAAAGAGAATTGAGTTGATCATTTATGACGATAAATACAAGCTCTCTGAAAGCCAGCTTGCCTATAGGAAATTCAAGGATGAGGAAAAGGTTTTGGGCCTGTACATACAGTCCACTGGTGCCAACCTGGCTATAGCGCCACTTGCAACGAAAGACCGCATGTTCATGTTCTCAGGCGGAACAACGGCCAAGCTCTCCAATCCCATGAAGTATCCTTATTACTTTAGCCTCGGGCCCACCTACCTGGACATTGCAAGGGCCGGCATCAAGTACATTAAAGATTCGTGGACCCACAAAACAAGGGATCCCAGATTGGTCTTTATGTATCCTGACAACATATACGGGAGAGAACCCCTTGAAGCAGCCAAAATGTACGCCAGCGAACTCGGCGTAGATGTCGGCCCGGATCAGATTGTAAATTGGCCTACTTTGGACGCGACCCCCCAACTCCTATCCATGCAAGCCTTTGAGCCAGACTATGCACTCATAGTATCCACTTCAATGAATGCTGCGACCATCCTCCGGGACAGCAAGAAGTTGGCAATCAAAACAAGGTTTATCTGCAACAACAGAGTCTTTACAGAGGATCTCGCAAAGTTGGCCATGGGTACCGCCGAAGGGGTCTTGGGTATCCAGTCGGTTGCGCCCTATGGAGCTAATGTCCCCGGTATGGAGAAAATCGTGAAACTTCACGACATGCGGCATCCCTATCATGAACCCACTGTCGCGTACGTTGACGGATGGGTGAACATCTTGGTTCCGATGGACGCCGCGAAGACCGCCGATAAAGCCGGCAACCTAACCTCCGATGGCATAAAAGAGGTTCTGGAAGGTTTTCGTCATGTCAGCACAGGAGGGTTGCTCCCCGCCTTAAGCTTCTATGAAGACGACCACCGCGCAACAACTCAAGCAAGGATTTATGCTATCGAAAGGGAAAGCTTGGTTGCGATCACCGGCTTCATTGATGTCGGGAGGGACAAGAAGTACTTCGACATATGATTTGAGGTCCCTTGTCCTTCTTAGTGACACCATGGGACATGCATGCCATCGGGAGCTTAGCTGCCCCCTTGCTCCTCATCATCGTCTTGTCACCTCTTTTTGAATGGCGCGAAATGCCTCGCCATTCAAAACCCGATTCAGCTTGTGAGAGTCTTCTATCCCTACCGAAATAGGCGCCTTGTCCTGGAGCCTGGATCACACTCTTACATTCCAAGGCCACCAAGCGATTTGCCACCATCAACATAAAGCACCTGACCTGTTACAAACTCCGTAAGCGGTGACGCAAAGAATGCCACTGCATTCGCAATGACCTTCGGATTGGCGGCTTTTCCTGACGACTCCAGGGCCTCAGCCGCGGCGTACTGGTCTGGAGGCATGGATCGGGTCATGGGAGTATCCGTGAAGCCATGAGCGACGGAATTGACCATAATCCCTGACTCGCGAAGCTCCATCGCCATGGCACGGGTCAGCCCTATGACCGCCGCCTTGGAGGCCACATAGTGAGGGAAACCCGTTCCCCCCAGTGCTCCGCGTGAGGAGATAAGGATTACTCTGCCCCCCTGCTTCATCCGCTTAACTGCCTCTTGAGCGACAACGAAGACACCGATCAGATTGACTTCCATGATTCTTCGAAAGTCATCCTCCGTGACTTCCATGAAATAGCGCGGCCAATAGACTCCGGCTGCGCAGACAACGACGTCGATCCGTTCCAGTTTGCTCATCAGCTCAGCGACCGATCGACCATCGCACACGTCAAGTCCAAAACCTGTTACATCAAGGCCGGCATCGTGGAGATTTGCCGCCTCTTTTTCAACTTCTTCTCGCTTGATGTCGACCGCTATTGTCTTAAAGCCGTCGCTGGCCAGCCTTTCCACAATAGAGAGACCGATCCCTTGAGCTCCGCCCGTGACGACGGCAACTTCTTCAGCAAGAGAGCTCATTCGAAACCTCCGCAGACCTGGATAAACTGGCCTGTAATAGACTTCGCCCTATCACTCGCGAGAAAGAGAACCGTCTCGGCAATCTCTTCAGGTTCGACGAACTTCTTGGTCGCCTGCCGTGAAACATAGTATTTTTCGGCGTCTTCCAGAGATATCCGGTTCGCCTCAGTCCTTTTAGAGGCTCCCTTTGCAATCCTTTATAGAATATGATAGCTTCCGCTGGTATTTTGAAATACTTGAAGCAGGCAACCAGAGGGAAACTATGCCGAAATACGATGAAATGGTCATTGCAGGGATTGAAAGGGCCTGCGAAAAATATCCTGACAAGACCGCTCTTATGTACCTGGGGCAGAAGTTTTCGTACAGGAAATTCGTGGAACTCGTCCGTCGATTCGCAACCGCCCTCTATGACCTTGGGGTAAGAGACAATGACAAAGTGATGCTTTACATCCCGAACTGTCCCCAGTTTCTTATTGGATATTTCGGGGCTCAGCAGATAGGAGCCATACCGGTTCCTGTGTCGCCCATCTACACCCCCCATGAGATTCGGTATTTGATCAAGGACTCTGAGGCTCAAACCGTACTTTGCCAGGACACGAACTTCAGGTACATCAAAGAGGTGACCCCTGACACAGGTCTGAAAAGAACGATCGTGACAAACTACGTGGATCTCCTTCCTTTCTATAAGAGACTTGTCGGGACCCTTTTCGACAAGGTGCCGGACGGGGTGATCGAAAAGGGGGAGGGGGTTCATTCTTTCATGGATCTTCTGAAATACCCTCCCTCTCCGCCGAAGGTAGATATCCATCCGCGTGATCACCTGAGCTACATTTTGTATACCGGCGGCACAACAGGATTTCCCAAGGGCTGCATCGCCACGCATACCGGAATGGTTTCCTTTGTGAATGAAATCAGAAACGTTGGGGAAGGATTCATCCGGGAGGGGGAAGAGGTCTTCATGATGGTGAACCCCCTGTTTCACCAGATGGCCCAGGGCGTTATTCTGGGTATGGTTCTGACCAAAGGGAACACCGCCGTGCTCATGCCTGTGCCCCTTGTGGATGCGATCCTGAAAGCCATTGAGAAGTACAGGGCGACCCTGTTCCTGGGTGCGCCCACGCTTTATCGAATGATCCTGGAGAATGACCGACTCGACCTTTTTGACCTGAGCTCCCTCCGGTATTGCTGGAGCGGAGGGGACGTTCTTCCCCTGGAGGTGTATCACCGCTGGAAGCAAAAATTCAAGGTCCCCATCCACCAGGTCTACGGGGCAACGGAGGTCGGGTTCACGGCCATGAGCCCCTTGGACAAAGAACCAGTTCCCGGAAGCATCGGCCGTCCCCTGAGTTCCCGGGAAACCCGAATCGTGGATTCGGAAACGCTCGAACCCGTCCCACTAGGAACACCGGGAGAATTGCTCGTCACCTCGGAGTTCATTTCAAAAAGCTACTGGAAGAAACCAGACGAGACCGCGGACTCCTACGCGGAGATCGACGGCAAGATATGGTACCGCACGAAAGACTTTGTGCGAATGGATGAAGACGGGGAGCTCTATTACGTGGACCGAAGTGCGGACATCATCAAGTACAAAGGGTACAGGGTGTCCTGTTCGGAAATAGAAGCCGTGCTTCAGGACCACCCGGCCGTGGTGGGCGCCTGCGTGGTGGGAGTCCCTGATCCAAAGGTTGGGGAAAGGATCAAGGGGATCGTGGTGCTCAAGGAGGACGTCCGAGGAGTGAGCGGTTCTGAGTTGCTGAAATTCTGCAAGGACAAGCTCGCTGCCTACAAAATTCCCCAGTATGTGGAGTTCCGGGACATGCTTCCCAAATCCAAAGTCGGCAAGCTCCTTCGAAGAGAAGTCAGGGACGAGGAACGAAGGAGGCTGGAGAAGGGAAAAAAACCCATCAGGGTGTAGCCGCCTGATGGGAACTCGGTTGACGATCCATCTCTGGAGCCATCAAACACCTGGAGTTGCAAAGATGACCACGAATCCGCTTCGAACTTGCCATGTTGTGATCGCTCTGTTCCTCATGCTCTTCATTCTGGCCGCGTGCGGCTCGAAAGTGAATGAGAGCAACTACGGAAAAATCGAGATCGACATGACCGAGGAGAAGGTGAAGAGCCTCCTCGGTGCGCCGACAGAGTCATCAAACATCAATGTGGCGGGCCTATCAGGAACCTCCTTGAAATGGGTGGGAAAAGACGGGACCATCAATGTGCAGTTCCTGAACGGAAAAGTGAAGGCCAAAGCATTTTCGAAACCAAGTGCTCAGAAATAGGCAAAAAGGATCTTGCTGAATATCGCGACAAGGTCTAGCCTACAGCGAAAATTTCGAGACGTCTTTTCTTGAGCGTCGCGCGGTCGTGAGGAGTGTATTGATGAGACGGGAAAAAGAAATTCACGAAGCAGAAGGAAAACTGGGAGTGCTCATACCCGGGATAGGCGGAGCCGTGAGCACCACCTTTCTGGCAGGAGTGGCTGCCATCCGCCAGGGCCTGGCTCTTCCCATTGGGTCATTGACGCAGATGGGGACCATACGCCTGGGAAAGAGGTTCGAGTTCCGCATCCCCATGATCAAGGATTTTGTGCCCCTTGCGAATTTGGACGATCTAGTCTTTGGAGGTTGGGACGTGTTCCCTGACGATTGCTACAAGGGGGCTCTTCAGGCGGCGGTTCTCAAAAAGGAGGACCTCGATCCTGTCCACACAGAGTTGCAGGAGATAAAACCCTGGCCTGCCGTGTTCAAGCAGGAATACGTGAAGAACCTCCACGGTCCTCACGTCAAGAAAGAGAAAACGCATTTGGAGCTTGTGGACGCCCTCAGGGCCGACATCGGAAGTTTCAAACTGGAAAAGAATGTGTCACGCTGCGTCATGGTCTGGTGCGCCAGCACAGAAGCTTTTCTCCAGCCCGGTCCGGTCCACTCCTCCCTCAGCGCTTTTGAAGAGGGGCTGCGAAAGAACGATCCATCCATATCCCCGAGCATGCTCTATGCCTATGCGGCGCTGACAAGCGGAATCCCTTTCATCAACGGCGCTCCAAACCTTACCGTGGACATCCCGGCCATGGTGGAACTGGCGAACAAGAATCATATTCCTGTGGTCGGCAAGGACTTCAAGACAGGGCAAACCCTTATGAAGACGATTCTTGCCCCTGGTCTGAAAGCCAGGATGCTCGGACTTGCCGGCTGGTATTCGACAAACATTCTCGGCAACCGAGACGGCCTTGTCCTGGATGATAAGGATTCCTTCAAAACCAAAGAGACGAGCAAGCTTTCTGTCCTGGACACCATTTTGCAACCCCAGGTGTACCCGAAGCTTTACGGGGACTACTATCACAAGGTCACCATCAACTATTACCCGCCCAAGGGAGACGACAAAGAGGGCTGGGACTGCATCGATATTTTCGGCTGGCTCGGATACCCGATGCAGATCAAGGTCAATTTCCTGTGCAAGGACAGCATCCTTGCGGCTCCGCTGGTCCTGGATCTCCTCCTGTTCATGGACCTTGCTCAACGGGCTGAAATGGGGGGCATCCAGGAGTGGCTTTCTTTCTATTTCAAGAGCCCTCAGTGTGCGCCGAACCTGTACCCCGAGCATGACCTTTTTATCCAGTCCATGAAATTGAAGAACACCCTGCGTTACCTCATGGGAGAAGAGCAGATCACGCACCTGGGGCTCGATTACTATTACACGGTCTAAAGTCTTAGCCTGCAATTTCTCTGAAATTTGTCGAGAAGTTCAAAAGCGAACCGCAGAATTTCGAATGACGAATGTAGAATGTTGAAGGGGACTCCTGAGGCAATTAACTTCATCATTCGGAATTCCTTGTTCGACATTCGACATTCGGGTTTGCTCGTAGCGATGGGCCTGCTTTGGGATATAGACCGGCTATTGCACAAATCAAAACGCCATCCTCGAAGTTCAGTTGACATAAGCATTCAATTTCAGTATACTTTTTAACCATAAAGGAGCCCCTGCCTCAATCCTGTCCAGGGAAATGAGCGAGGGTGTTTCTTTCCTTCTCCAAACGGGCCAGGGAGAGAGAGGGGCATGTAATGAAGAAGCTTGTTGAATTTATAAAGAAAATCCAATCGGATGACCGGTTCGGCACCTTCGATGAAGCTGCCATCAAACAGGGGGTTGTGCTCAAGATTCTTTCACTCCTGGAGTGGGATCCTTTCGACGTGGATGAAGTCCTACCCGAATACGAAATCCAGGGCAGCAAGGTTGATTTTTGCCTGAAGAAAGAGAAGGACAACAAAGTTTTCATCCTTGTAAGAAAGAATGAGAAGGATTTCCCCAAGCACCAGGACAAGGTCCTTTCCGTGAGCGTCCAGGGTAAGGTTCCGATAGGTATCCTCACGAACGGACTGACCTGGTGGTTCTTCCTGCCTTTGGTTCAGGGAAGTGCTGAGGAGAAGAAGTTTCTCACCATAGAAATGGGAAACCAGAAAGCCGAGGAAGCCTGTGAGACATTCGAGAATTTCCTCACCAAAGAAAACGTCCTTTCAGGCGAGGCGGAAAAAGCGGCCGAAGATATTTATACGGCAAGACAGAAAGATTTCTTCATCAAAGAGACTCTTCCCAAAGCCTGGGCGCAAATCATGAGCGACCCGAAGAAATGGCTTGCCGACATCCTCGGTTCCGTGACCGAAGAATTGTGCGGATATCATCCGGACAGAGAGGCCATTGAGGAATTCATCTCATCCAAGTTCAACGAAAAAGTTGATCTTGAGAGCCTGGTCCTACCAAAACCAAAACCCGCGGCCCAGCCACAGTCTGCAAAGTCCGCTGTCTGGGCAGATGACTACACAGGAAAAACCATCCTGTTCTTCACTCTTAAAGGAACGAGATATGAAGTGAAGTCATGGAAAGCCATGTTCCTTAAGTTCTGCGAGGTGGTTCTTCCAAAGCACAAGGATGACCTGGATGTCTTGTTCACACTCTCCAAGCCGGGCAAGGAGTACTTCAGCAAGAACCCTTATCAGCTTCTGACCTGCGAAAAGATCGCAGGGACCGGCATATATGTAGACGTCAACTTAACTGCCAGAGAGGTCGTCGAGCTATCCCAGAGGATGCTCCATTTGCTGGGGTACGAGGATAATGCCCTTACCCTTGAGGTCAAGTAGGGACGCGCTTTGGCCTCTCACATGGGTAGCTCGTTGCTTTAGTAGCGCTGTTGCTCTGTAACGACCGAAGGCGTCCGTTCAAGGATTCTTTTCGCGGGGCCGCTCTTGACTGAAGCTGGGAGCGCAGAAGCCCGCAAGTCCATCCCGCGAAGCCTGTCCCCGCGCAGGCGGGGAGCAGGAATCCAGGGTTCCCAGGTTTAATCTGCCTTTCAAGCATCTCCATCCACTGCATGAGATTGGAACAGGAAACTCCCGGGATTTTTCTTGACTTGATGGGGCGTTTATCATTTCATCCAATCGAAACCGTTGTCCTTCCTATAGTTTCCAATTCACCTTTTCGTCAACAGGACTTTTGAGCGTGTCATGATTGGTGTATTTGATTCCGGCCTTGGGGGGCTGACCGTACTGAGAGCGTTTCTGAAGCATTTGCCGCGCTACGATTATCTGTATCTCGGCGACAATGCCAGGGCACCTTATGGCGACAAGTCCCTCGACGTGATTTATGAATATACCCGCCAGGCCGTGGAGTTCCTTTTTGAGCGCGGATGCATCCTCATCATTCTGGCCTGCAACACAGCCTCTGCCAAGGCTCTCAGGAAAATCCAGCAGGAATGGCTGCCTTCTCATTATCCGGACAGGCGCGTTCTCGGTGTGGTGATTCCTCATGCTGAAGCCGGAGCGGCGGCGACGCGCTACGGCCGCATCGGAGTGATCGGCACCCGCGCAACGATTGAATCCAGAGTCTACGAGCAGGAGTTGGACAAACTGAGAAGCGATCTGAAGGTCTATGGCCTGGCTTGCCCTCTACTGGTGCCTCTTGTCGAAGAAGGCTGGGTTGGAAGACCGGAAACGAACAGGATCCTTAAGAAATATCTCCGCCACCTCAAAGACAGGAAAGCGGACACTCTCATCCTGGGCTGCACCCATTATCCTTTCCTGCAGAAAGACATCGAGAGGATCATGGGCAAGAACTGCAAGGTTCTGAATGGGCCGGAGATCGTCGCGGACAAGTTGGAGGATTATCTTCGTCGCCATCCGGAACTAGAGAGCAGGGTCACCAGGAACGGAGAGGCAACTTACTTCACAACCGATGATCCGGCGAGGTTCAAGCTTTTCGGTGAGAAGTTCTTGGGGCAAAGAATTCGAGAGGTTGAGAAGTTCACATTAGGGTCTTAGACTGCAACCTCTTCGCAGCCTACTGAGAAGTTTCCAATGGGGCATTGGTGCCTTTTCCGACGTGCGGCTCGTTGTAAGCGCTCCCACAATGAAATCCTCTCCACCAACTTGGGGGAGAGGGAAGGGTGAGGGGAAGGAATTCGATTGGATTGTCAAGAAGGAGAAAAAACATGGGAACAAAAGTCATGATCGCCGTCGGGAGCCCGCGGAAGCGGGGCAACAGTTCAACGCTAGCCGCGCAGGTCGCTGCCGGCGCCAAAGCCGGCGGGGCGGAGGTGGAAACGTTCTACCTCCACGGGATGAACATCAAGCCCTGCACCGCCTGCGACGGCTGCCGCAAGAAGACCCACGTCGATTGCGTCATTAAGGATGATATGCAGATCCTGTATCCGAAACTCAGGAGTGCTGATGTCATCGTCATTGCCAGCCCCATCTACTGGTTCACCTTCTCAGCCCAGACAAAGCTTTTCATCGATCGGTGGTATGGGCTGGGCAGTGCTGAGGGGTATGCACTGGCCGGGAAAAAGTTTGCCATCCTTTTGAGCTATGCGGATGCGGATCCCTTTCTTTCAGGTGCGGTCAATGCTCTTCGCACCTTCCAGGATGCGCTGCGGTTTATCGAGGCGGAGCTTGTGGGAATGGTCTATGGAAGCGCCTCCAAGGCCGGAGAGATCAGTAAGAATAAGGCATTGATGGACGAGGCCTATAAACTGGGACAAAAAATCGCCTTGGAATGAAAGAACATCTCTCGCAGAGCTCACAGGGAACACGCCGTCTGTTCCAGGTGCGCATTTTTGCAATTCTCATCATTTTGAGTGGCAGATGGTTCTGGGCAGCACCGGCTCGTGCTGATGACCCCGGCTATGTGATCAGCATCCAATTTGAGAATGATTTTTTTGGAGGAGGCACAGACCGCCACTTTTCCCACGGAACGCGCATCGAATGCCTCACCGCTCCGAGCCAGTTTATCACCGATGCAGCGGATAAACTCCCGTGGTTCAGATCCGAGAGGGCGCGGACCAACCCGAAGGACGAACTCAAGGCGCGGGCCAGTTTCTCGCTCGGGCAAAACATGTACACCCCCGAAGATACCGCTGCAACTCAGCTCATCGCGGAGGACAGGCCCTACGCGGGTTGGCTCTATATGGGATTCGGATTGGTGGCTAACCAGGGCACCAAGCGCTATGACCAGCTTGAACTCGAAATCGGGATGGTCGGGCCCTCCTCCTTCGCCGAAGATGTGCAGACCTTCTGGCATTCTCTTCTCGGCCTGCAAGTCCCCAAGGGATGGGATAACCAGTTAAAGAACGAACCGGGCGCGGTGCTTTACTATCAGCAAACGAGGAGATTTGAAAAACAGAATGTAGGTCTTGGTCTGGACTTTGACGTGCTCCCCAATTTCGGCGGGGCTCTTGGGAATGTGTTCACCTACGCTGCTGCGGGCATCACGGTTCGACTCGGCTCTGAGCTTGATGACGACTTTGGGCCGCCGCGCATCCGTCCGAGTCTGCCGGGCAGCGCCTATTTCCGTCCTGAAAAAGGCTTTAACTGGTATGTGTTTGCCGGGCTGGAAGGCCGCGCTGTCCTCTACAATGTTTTCCTGGATGGGAACACCTTCACGGACAGCCACTCGGTCGACAAGAATCCTTTTGTAGGAGATCTCCAGGCAGGGGTGGTTGTCCAGTGGAACCGCTTTCGGATCAGCTACACCCAGATATTCCGAACCAAGGAATTTGACGGCCAGGACAGCGGGGACATCTACGGTTCGGTCAGCCTGTCTTATCATTTCTAAGTTTCCTTCAGTACACGTTCCAATCTCTACCTTGTTCCTTGACACACAAGGCAGGTTCTTTCTATACTCGCCGTCCAGCAGAAAGCACCTTCGTAGAAACTTCTTGTCGTACCACCCGGTCAGTGAACCTTTCTCCTGCAGGAGGCAGTCCCATGAAAAAAGCGTTGGTTCTTCTTTTTGCGGTCTGGTCTGTTCTTTGTTTCACTTGCGCAGATTCATTTTCAGGCACTTCCCCGGTAACGATTTACAGAGACGACTTCGGAGCTCCCCACATCTTTGCCGTGGATACGGAAGGCCTTTACTACGGTTATGGGTATGCCACTGCTCAGGATCGATTGTTCCAACTGGACATGCTCCGCCGAACTTACTGGGGCAGGGTGTCGGAAGTGCATGGAGCCAAGTTCCTGGAGTTTGACAAGGCCATGCGAAGAGACAACCTTTCGCGGGCTCAAGTAAAAGATCAGATCACCGGCCTCGACCGGCACTATCAGGTCATTCTTAGATCCTTTGCCGACGGGATTAATACCTATATTGCTGAAGCATCAGCCGATCCAGGCTCGAAGCTCCCTGCGGAGTTCAAGAATTTCGGAATTGAACCGGAGAAATGGAAAGATGAAGATGTGGCAGCGGTCTTTCTCTCCGTGATGGGGGTTTTCATGGACTTCTCCAGAGAACTGGAGAACAAGGCTCTCCTCGATTACCTCATTAAGAAACACGGAGACAAGAAAGGGCGAGCGCTTTTTTCGGAGGTCGTGATGGGAAACGATCCCGACGCATACACCACCATCCCTGCTGCTTCTCCAGGAGCAGCGCCGTCCAAGAAGAAAGCCTCGAATTCGCTTCCCTCCCTTTCCATAGCACGTGAAATCCTTGACGAATCAAGAGCGCTGCGATCCGCCTACACTGAGCTGGGCCTTACCCCTCCTGAAGAGGCTCCCTCGGCCAGCTATGCCTTCCTGGTTTCAGCCAAGAAGTCGGCCAGCGGTAACGCCCTTCTCATGGGAGGGCCTCAATTCAGTTTTCATCTTCCCTCTGATCTCTATGAGGTGGGGCTTCATGGGCCAGGGATCGATGCGGTGGGGTCCACTCTCACCGGCTATCCCTTCCTCATGTTCGGTCAGACGGAACGCACGGCCTTTTCTTCGACAGCAGGGGTTGACAACATCACGGATTATTTTGAAGAGAAGCTTAATCCCAGGAATCCAAGGCAGTACTGGTTCATGGGCAAGTGGCGCCCCATGGAACAGCGAAAAGAGATTTTCAAAGTGAAAGGCGAAGACCCAAAGGAGGTTACTTTCTTCTACACGGTCCACGGACCGGTCATCAAAATGGATGATGCCAAGGGCATTGCCTATACCAAGCAACTCTCCTGCAAGGAAGACTATCTCAGCGGCTTCGTGTCTTTCTACGAATTGATGAAGGCCCAGACACCTGAGGAGTTCAAGAAAGCGGCTGCTCTCAGTTCCCTTTCAGTGAATGTCTACTTCGCGGACACCGCTGGCAACATCGGATACTTTCACCAGGGCAAGTATCCAAAGCGAAGCGCCAAAGCCAACCCGCTTTTTCCGGCGCCGGGCACAGGGGAATATGAGTGGCAAGGATTTCACCCTGCAGCACAGAATCCTCACGTGATCAACCCGGCCACAGGAATCATCGCGAACTGGAACAACAAGCCGGCCAAAAACTGGCCCAATGGGGACCTGGGCGGAGTGTTTGGCGGAGCAGCCGGATGGGGTGTGGATCACAGGGTAACGCTCCTCACGGACTCGGTGAAAGGGAAAGAGAAGATTTCAGTGGATGATCTGAAGAAGATGATCCAGGACATCACCTTTGGGCATCTGTGGGCCCAGAGATTCAAACCCTTTCTCCTTGATGTTCTTAAACGGAACATGAATGCCGACCCCAGGATCCCAATCGCCTTTGAAATTCTCGCATCGTGGGACGACACCTGGTCTGATGCCAACGATGACGGTGTGTACGATCATCCCGGCCTCAGCATCTTCAATGCCTGGTGGGATATTGCCCTGAATAACACTTTTGAGGATGAGTTCGGGGAATACTGGGGCGCTTCAGAGAGCAGCGTGGGCGGTCCTTTCAACTGGGAAAAAAGAAAGCGTTATCCCGGTGGCCATCCTCTTTTCCTGCGCGCTCTTCTCGGCAAGAAGGCGCCTAACCCTCTCTCTCACGAGTATTTCAACGGCAAGAGAGACGAGATCCTTCTGAAGAGTTTGCTCGAGGGCCTGGACAGGGCGGAGAAAAAGTTCGGCTGCCCTGACATGACCTCCTGGAAAATGCCTGTCACCCCCATGCCCTATGCGCCCACCACGATTATGGGCGTTCCCACAACCCAGGAAAAGGTGAAGATGACCTTCTTCATGGAACGGGGGACAGAGAACCATATCGTGGAATTGAAACAGGGAGGGGCAGAGGGAGTCATGGTGGTGCCGCCCGGTTCGAGCGCTTTTGTAAAAGGGGACGGAACGAAAAGCCCTTACTACGACGATCAATTCGAGATGTTCAACAAGTTCCAGTACAAGCCTCTACTAATCAAGGAAGAAATGGTCAAGGCCAAGGCAAAATCAAAACTGAACTTGCAGTACACTTACGAGTAACGCTCCTGAGGAGCAACGGTCAGCGATCAGCATTCAGCCTTTCGAGGGCCTCAAGGCCCTGAGCAGGCCGTGAGGCTCCGAACGCAAGAAAAGGTACCCATGGCCGCTAGACGCCACGGGGTGTCGCCATAAAACACTTTTGAACCTTTCTAGCAGCTCAGACATTGAACCGGATGTTCAGGATGTCTCCATCCTGAACCCGGTATTCCTTGCCTTCCAGACGAAAGAGGCCCTTTTCGCGGATGCTTTTTTCAGAGCCGTATTGCAGACAGGCTTCATAGGAGAAGCATTCCGCGCGGATGAACCCCCTTGCAAGATCCGAGTGGATAGCTGCGGCTGCGTCAAGGGCCGTGTCTCCCCGCCGGACATTCCAAGCCCGCACCTCATCAGAACCCACCGTGAAAAAACTGATGTAGCCAAGGATCTCATAGGCCAGGTTGGTCAGCCTGCGGTAAGCGGATTCAGGGATACCCATGTCCTCCATGAAGAGCGCAGCTTCTTCGTCGTCGAGCCGACTCAGTTCCATCTCGAATTTGCCTGCAAATTCGATGGCCCGCTGCGTCTTCTCGATTTCAATCAGCAGCGACCCGTTCTTCCCAAAATTGGTTTCCTCTGAGTTCAGAATCACCATGAGCGGCTTCTTAGTGAGAAACTGAAACCCGCGCACAGCCTTTTCCTCCTCACCCGATAGTTCCATGTCCCGGATGGGCTGATTCCGGTTCAGATGGTCTATGATTCTCCGAAGGCTCTTTTCCTCCCTGAGCAGTCCATCCGCACGCTGGCCCCGCTTGTAGCCATTCTCGATTCGCTCCAACCGGTTCTCCGCAACGATCAGATCAGAGAGCGTGAGTTCGTCACTGATCTTCCGAACATCCTCCAGTGGAGTTGGGGCGACAAGCAGGTCGTCGCTGAAATTAGGAACCACCAGCGCCAGAGCGTCCATGTTTTTGATCGTGGCCATGGCAGCGCCGGAAAAAGTGTCTTTCCTCTCAGCCGATTCAGCGAGCCCGACAAAGTCCACGAATTCCACAGAGGTATAAATCGTTTTCCTGGGATCATAAATCTCGGAGAGACGGTCCACCCGTTCGTCGAGCACCTTGACCACCGAGACATTCGGCTCTGCCTTCCCAGTTGAGTGAGCCACAGGGGCTTCCGCCTTTGTCAGTGCGTTGAAAACCGTTGTTTTTCCTGACCTTGGTAAACCAAGGAGCCCAATTTTCATCTGTCCAATACTCCTTTGAAAACTCGCCTGGAACTCGCTAAATAAAGGTATCGCTAAAAACTGTGTGCCTGGTCATACGCAAAGGGATCTTAGAACGAGCCGCACGTCGGACAGGGTTGGGACCTTTTCTGGAGTGACTGGCGGGAGGGCGCCGTCTTTTCATGACTTATCTGTGGGGGAAGCCCCGGCTCCACTTCCGAAGGAAGGGGAGAACGGCGGAGGGGGCAAGTTTCCCTCACAGATAAGTCATAGAAAAGACCAGCCCGGGAGCCCTTGGAACGAAAGAAAAGGCCCCAGCCCTGTCCGTGTGCAACGGCACCACGCAAATGCTTTCGAATGTTTTTAAAATAAAAAAACCCGGCTTGCGCCGAGCTTAGAAGCCCCGCCTCAATGGCGGGACTTTGTCTTGCACAAACTTTGGTGATCAGGCCAAAAATGTCAAGGCCTGTACCTCACCCTTCCCTCTTCCCTGTCCCTGAATGACGAGGATAATCCTTTCGAGGCCGGTGACGGCCTCGAAGGTCCTGCCAAGAACGTGCTACCGCTTCTTGATCAGAGAAGAAGGGAAAAAGGCAAAAGCAACTTCTTCTTGTCTGCTTACGAGGGAGAAGACCGCTTGCTAGAAACGGGATCTGCCCCCAGGCCGCCTTCCACCGCCGCCGCCACCGCCGCCGCCGCCGCCACTCCGGCGATCGTCGGTGCGGGGCCGCGCCTCGTTCACGTTCAGCGTCCGCCCCTTCAGCTCTTTGCCGTTCATGCCGCTGATGGCCGCCTGAGCCTCTTCTTTCCCGGGCATTTCGACAAATCCGAATCCCTTGGACTGGTTGCTGAACTTGTCCTTGATAATGGAAACCGACGCAACCTGGCCGAACGCCTCAAAGGCCTGCTTCAAATCGTCTTCCGTCACACTGTAAGATAGATTCCCAACGTAGATGTTCATCGCCTCTCCTCTCACGAAATTCAGAATAACATAACAGATGTTTATACAATTTTATAGTTTTTTCTGCATCAAATTTTTCAGGGGTGATCCGAAAGACCATCAACCCCCTGCCCAGACTCAAAATGCCCGCATATCCCGGGACCGGCGGCCTCTTGGTCTGGCTGAATAGACGAAAGGCGCTCTCTTTGTGAGATTCCCCGAACCATTGGCTGGACCTGAAGCCGGTAGCACCCCCAGCGGGGAAACGGCAGGTCTTCGGCGGCCCTCTGAGTATCGTGAACCAGTGATTCCGCCGCTGCTTTTCGGAGCCGCCACCGTATAATCAAAGTCCTCCAGCGTGCGTGTCTCCAGCTTTTCGCCGATAACATTTTCGATGCTCCACAGAAAGGCGCTCTCTTTGCGCGTCACAAAAGAAAAGGCATCTCCGGTTCTGGTGGCTCGGCCGGTGCGGCCGATGCGGTGTGTATAGGCATCCACCGTGTCGGGCATGTCATAATTGATCACGTGCGATATCCGGGAGACATCGATGCCGCGTGCGGCAATGTCCGTGGCCACAAGCATCTGATAAGTACCGTCACGAAAACCGTTGAGTGCTCTCTGGCGCTGCGGCTGCGACAGGTCGCCCTGGAGTTCAGCCACAGGAAACCCGGCCTTTTTCATCCTCGATGCGAGGCGCGTGGCGCGGTCCTTTGTGCGCGTGAAGATAAGCACGGACTCCGCGTCTGTGCGCTCAAGGATCTTCATGAGCAGGGCTGTTTTGAGGTGCGACTCGACCGGGTACACGGCATGAGAGACCGTGGACACAGGAACGCTCGCGCCGACCTGGACAATCACCGGGTCACGGAGGACTTCTTTCGCCAAGTGCCTGATGTCATCAGGCATGGTCGCCGCGAAGAGGAGGGTCTGCCGCTCTGCAGGGATCCGTTTCAGAATCTTCCGCACATCCGGCAAAAAGCCCATATCAAACATGCGGTCTGATTCGTCCAGTACGAGGATTTCAACGTGGGTCAGATCGATCACCCGCTGGTCCATGAGATCAAGCAGGCGCCCCGGGCAAGCCACGACGATTTCTGCTCCCTCACGGAGTTTCCGGATCTGGGGATTCTTGTCCACGCCGCCGTAAACGCTTGCGCTCTTCAGTTTGGTATACCGGCCCAGCTGGCCGAAGGCTTCGCGCGTCTGCTCTGCCAGTTCCCTTGTCGGTGCAATGATCAGGGCCCGGACAACCTTTCGCGGCCCTGAGAGCAGGTGCTGCAGGATAGGAAGCGCAAAGGCGGCTGTTTTTCCTGTGCCGGTCTGGGCCATTCCCATGAGGTCCCTGCCCTGTAGAATGGATGGAATGCATTGGGTTTGAATCGATGTGGGCTCTGTGTAGCCAAGGGCTTCGATGCCGGATTCGATTCGATGATGTAACTGAAATGATTCGAAATTCACTAATACTCCTTTTTTAAATCTGAGTGAGATGTAATTTTAGTCCCTTCCGCCAAAGAGGTCGGAGGACGTTAGTGCTCATTCGGGAATTTTTGATTTCTGGATGGACACTGATGGATTGAAGTTGTTCTAAGCCTGATCTGATTGATCGAGGGTATCGGTGGCGACGGTTTCCTCCGTCTCTTTATCTTTCTTGCCATGCCGTCGGGCCATTTTTTCTTTTGCTTTTTTCATGCGATCAAACTCTTTTTGACGCTTCAAGAACGTGTTTTTATTTTGCCTTGCCATATTCCTCCCCAAAATAAAATCCCAGACGCCTTTTTCAACAGGCTCTGGGGATGCCAACCAAAACCGGATCTAAAGTTGCTCTAATATAAAGTCCTTAGCCGCTGATGTCAAGGATTATTTCCCTCCGGGGAATCGGTGGCTCTTTAGAAGAGTTCGTGATAAAGTCCCCATGTGGCGTGTTTCCCTGTCGCCCTGCTCACGCAAGGCTTTCTGCCTGGACGCACCCGTCGTTCGCCCCTAGAAACATTCTTCGGAGGCTACGGATGAGAGGTTTGGAACTCAGGATACCGTTCAGAAACAAAAGCGTGGGGATAACCCTGCTCTCGTGGCTACACGTGCATGTGATTTGTGTCGCTTTTCTTGTGAGCCTTATTTCAGCTTCTCTTCCAACAACAGGGCATGGTGCACAGAGCTCCTCTTCAACCCCCGGTGCTGCAAAGGCCAAGGCAACCCCCACTGATGTTTTGAATCTGGATCAGCTGAAAGCTGAACGCGCTTCGATTGAGGCCATGGATGCTCTGGACGAGTCGGTCAAGAAAGCCGCCCTAGGGTTTCTGAACCAGGCGATTCAGTCCAAGACAACGGCAGACCAAACCGATCAAGAGACGAAGGGCCTTCTCGACAGGGTGAAGAGCGCACCTGTGCGCATCAAGAAACTCCAGGAAGAGGTGAAGCGTCCACTCCCCTCTCTTGATATTTCCCAGCTCTCGCCAGGGCTGGACCTTGCCCAGATGGAGCAGAAAGCCCATCAGGAAGAACTCAACCTGGTCCTTGCAAGATCGGCTTTGGGCAAATGGGAGGCTGAACTGGAAGAAGAGAGGAATCTTCCACAAAAGCTCAGGCTGGAGACGACCAGCACCAACCAGCGACTGCTGGAAATCGGCGAAGAGCTCAAAAAAGCCGCGCCTCCGGATGAGCATCCCCTGCTCACGGACGCTCGCCGAACCTCCCTGCTGGCTGAAAAGCACCGGGGTGAAACTCTCCTGAAGTCTCACCAAAATCGATTGGCCCATCACGAAGGGCTGCTTGCGCTTCTGACAGCCGAGAGGGACGCGGCGAGCCGAGAAGTGGCTCAGCGCGAAGCACTTGTCAAGTCATGGCAAGCACAGGTCATGAAGCTCAGGCAGGACCAGGCCACACAGGCAAGAAGTGAAGCGGAAGCTGCGAAAAAGGGATCTCCCGGACTCCAGGAACCGATCCAGAAAGAGCTGGATGTTAACATCAAACTCAGCCAAGACCTGGAAAGGCTCACCCGGGAGCAGGCTGCTTTGGCACCGAAACTGGAGGATCAAAACAAGCGCCTGCAAGAAATGGAAGAAGAGTTCGCCCTGAACCGCAAACGGGTGGAAACCTCAGTGCTTACTCAAGCCTTGAGCCTTACTCTGCGGGAGCAGCGCCAGGCGTTGCCGAGCCTGAGCCAGTATCGCCGCGATTCCATGAAGCGCCACCAGGATCTCGCGGAGGTTGGCGAAGCAGAGATGGATGTGGAAAAGCAGTTGAGGGTCCTCACCCATGTTGACGCTGAAAGGGATAGAATCCTCCGTTCCCTCGGCCCTCTCCCTCCCCGTGATGCGGCCTTGTCCAAGGGAAAAATAGAAACTCTGCTCCTGGACCGGCGAGAGCTCCTTGGAAAACTGGAATCGAGTTATCGCCGATATGTCAAGGATCTTCAGACCCTCGAATTCACGGAACAGCAAACGGTCTTAAGAGCCGGCGAATACGCGGACTTTCTGGACGCTCATCTTCTTTGGATTCGTAGCTCGCGACTCATTCGAGGGACTGACATCGCCAATCTCCCAAAAGCGGTGTTCTGGGCCATAAACCCATTGAACTGGTTCCGCGTGTTGCAGGACGTGGGAGAAGGATTGTTACGGAACCCCATGTCTTGGGTGGTCGGGTTGTTGTTGACCGCTCTCTTGTTCGCAGGAAGACCTCGGGCAAAAGGGGAACTGAGCAAGATCGCATTGGAGGCCCGCGATGTGGAGAAGGCAACAGCGTGGCTGACCCTCAAGGCCTTGGGCATGACCGTCTACCTTTCATTGGCTCTCCCTTTCTTCACGGGCTTTGTCGGTTATCAGTTGTCCTCTTCGCATGAAGCCGATGATTTCGGTCGTGCCGTGGGCGGGGGACTCCTATTGGCAGCCAGGACCCTGGCAGTCACGGCATTCCTCTACCATTTCTGCAGGCGCGACGGGCTGTCAGAAGCCCACTTTGCCTGGCCTGAAGAGGCGCGACGAAGTCTCCGCCATAATGTCCTTTGGGTGACACAACTGCTGGTCCCGCTTTCTTTTATCATCGGGATGACCGAGATGGACGGAAACGCTCTCTATTACAACTCGTTAGGGCGTTTTGCCTCCATCGCCGCATTGCTAGGACTTGCAGTCTTTTTTGTGAGGGTGCTTCGGCCATCGGGCGCGATCGGCTCTTTTCTTCGGAAGCGTCATTTGCAGGATTGGGTGTTTCGGCTGAGGCATCTTTGGTCCCTTGTCCTGGTGGGGACCCCCATCGCGCTCGCAGGCCTTGCCGCCGCGGGCTACCATTACACCGCCTCTGTTCTGCAGGTTCGCTACCATGCGACCCTCCTGCTCATCTTGTGCCTCAGCCTTGGCCACGGGCTGGTCACGAAGTGGATCTCGAGCGCCCGCCGCCGTCTTGCCCCTCCCAAAGACCTTGACCCTGCTCAGCAAAAGGAAAGTCAAGACGGTCCCCGGCAAGTGGAAATCCCTGAAACGAACCGGAAGGCGGAAAGCGCTCCCGCAGACGAAAAAAGGATAAGCGAGCTGGATCAACGTAGCCGAACGCTTGTCACCATCGTGACGCTCGTTCTTGGGTTTTTCTTTTTGTGGGCGATCTGGGCTCCTGTGTTGCCGGCCCTTAAACTGGCGGGAGGCACTCCCCTGTGGACCTATGCGACGGAGGTCGACGGGGTGAAAAAATCGCTTCCCATCACCCTAGCCCATCTGGTCACTGCCATCGTCGCTGCCGGGCTCACGGTCGCGGCCGCCCGGAACTTGCCTGGGGTCCTGGAGCTCCTGCTGCTGAACCGCCTCCCGCTGGATGCGGGAGCACGCTATGCCTTCAACACCCTTCTCCGATACGCAATCACGGCGATAGGCATCGCCGTCACCTTTGGCAGCGTTGGCCTGAGCTGGTCAAGCATCCAATGGCTGGTGGCGGCCCTCAGCGTCGGACTGGGTTTCGGTCTTCAGGAAATCGTCGCCAATTTCGTTTGCGGTCTCATTATTCTTTTCGAGCGGCCCTTCCGGGTCGGGGATGTGGTCACGATCGGTGACCAAACAGGGAAGGTGACGAGGATTCAGATCCGTGCGACGACCGTCACAGACTGGGATCGCCGTGAACTGATCGTGCCGAACAAGGAATTTATCACCGGAAAACTGATCAACTGGTCTCTTTCAGATTCCATTACCCGAGTGGTCATCCCCGTGGGAGTTGCTTACGGTTCCGACACCCAGGAGACGGAAAAGCTGCTTCTCAAAATCGCCCGGGAAAACTTGATGGTCCTGAGTCAGCCGGAGCCCTCAGCCCTTTTCCTCGGCTTCGGTGACAACAGCCTCAATTTTGAGCTCCGCGTTTTCGTGAGGGGGTTGGACAATCGCCTCCCTGTGATTCACCATTTGCACCTGGCCATTGAACGTGAATTCCGGAAGGCGGGAATCAACATCGCTTTTCCGCAACGCGACATCCACCTCGACACCTCAGGGCCTCTGGAGCTTCGACTGGTCAGGAACTCCAAGGGGACAGGAGAGAGCCAGGGGAACCCGGATCCCTCGTCTTCGCCCGGCAAATGACCGCGACTGCGCCATCCGTAGGCAGTAGGAAGTGAGGAGTAAGCAGTCACTATTACTGCCTACTGATTACTGCCTACTGATTACTTAACTTAATGCAGCTACCAAGACATTAGTTCCCTGTGTTCGGCCCCAAATCTAAGCCTTTCTTAACAGGTGGGCGGCCCAGATTGCTCCGAACCCTGGCAGGCCAAGGCTTACAAACGCCCATCCCCAGGTCGCATAGTATGTCTGTCCCCCACCCTGGGGATTTGTCCAATCCAGGATGGCTCCAAAGACCAATGGCGAGATGGCCCCCGCTCCAAACCCGAGCAAGGATCTCAATCCGAAAGCCACGCCCAGGTAAGAAGGCGTGACCACCTCGGTCAGCCCCGCGGAGAGCACAGGAGAATCCCCGAGGGAAGTAAAATTGTAAATAATCCCAATCGCGAAAATCAGGGAGAAAGGCAGCCCAATCGCCCACCCGAAAACAAAGGAGCACAACGTGCTGATGCCTGCCAGAAACAGGATGACCCTGGCGCGACCGAGCCGATCGGACAGGGACCCCATTGAGAAGGAAGCCACGAGTCCGGCCAGATGAAATCCTGCGGTGACGAAGGCGGCCATCCCGGCCGCGTTGAGCCCCTCTGCGCCCTGAGCAATCAGGCAGGCGGTCATGAAGGCAGGGGCCCATGCCCACATGCCAAGCAGTTCCCAGCAGTGGACGGTGTAAGCCCCCATGAAAAGCATGGCCGGCTTGTTCGCGAGCACTTCTTTTCTGAAGCTCTGCTGCTTTTTCCGGGCCACCACCGTTTCCTGCGTCCTGGACAGGGTGATCCATGAAAGAACGGCGCCGCCGATCGTCGCCACAGCCGTGACAAAGAAAGACAACTTGTATCCACCCAGGGGGATCGTGAGACCACTCAGGGAGAGAGACACGACATAAGCGAGAGAGGAGCTCGCAATATAAAACCCTGTGGCCATTCCTCGCCGGTCCGGCGCGTACCGATCCACAAGGAGCATCAGCCCCGTGGTGTAACTTCCTCCGATGGCGAGGGCGACCAGAGTGTAAAGAAGCAGGGTCGACAGGTATCCCCGTGCAAAAAAGGCGAAGGCTGCGGTGAATACGGCTCCGGAGAGCATGCTGGCAATGTACAGGAACCTTGCCCCGATTCTGTCGGCTAGGCTGGAGATGACCAGGAGGGATATGGCGTAGCCGATCTGGTAACCGCTGGAGATGGCTCCTGCTTTGGCTGCAGACATCTCCCACTCTCGCTGAAGAACCGGGAGCGCTGCGGCGTAGACCATGGTGACGGTCTGGCTCAAGGCCCTTCCGAAACAGATTCCTGTGAGCCACCAATCGATTTTCATCTCTATCCGCGGCCGGCTACCCTTTGATCGGCCACTCGCCCCTCTCCTTGAGAACCTCGCGGTAAACGTGAAGGGCTTCGTTCACGGATGGCATGCCCGCATAAGTGGCAAGCTGGAAGAAGATCTCTGTGAGCTTTTTTGGATCACAACCCACATTCAGGGCCGCGTTGACATGAAGCTTCAGCTCATCCCTCGCACGGAGGGCCGCCAGCATGGCACAGGCGACCATCTGTCTTTCGGGAAGCGTGAGCACGGTTCTCGAGTAAAGATTTCCGGTAATGTGCATGGAGAAATCATTGGCAAGGTCCTTGTCGAATTCCTTCCAGGTCAAGTAGGGCGGATCCATTTTGATTCCGCGTCCGAAGAGTTTTTTCGCCGTTTCCTGAGTTCTCTTTCTGATCGCCTCGTCGCTCACCGTCATCCTCCTTCTAAGTCCTTTTCATTGTCCCTCTCGGGGAATGGGAGAAAGACCCTCGCGTTTATGCGAAGACTTCAGTTTGGTTTCTGCACTACGATGCAGGCACAAAATTGCAAAGGCAGATAGGCACAAAGCAGAAAAACCCCCTATGCTCTGTCCCTTTTCCCTTTGTGCCTTTGTCCCTCTGTGCCTTTGTGCCTGTCTTCATCCGACAGCAGTTCACTACTTCGGCGTGAGATTGAAATCCTGCTGGTAGGTGCCCATTCCAGAAATGGTCACCTCAGCCTTCTCTTTCTTGTAGCCATCTGCCTCCACTATCATTTTCCATTTTGCGTCTTTCAAATGGATCAGTTCATAGTACCCGGAGGCATTGGTTTCCGTCCTGCTCTTCCCGTTCCCCTTGCAGAACACCCGGGCATTCTTGATCGGCTTCCCTGTGTTCTGGTCCTTCACCATCCCGTAGATCGCCGTGAGATTGGGAGGAGGACCTCCATGATAGTCGTCTGCATCAATGAGCTCCGTCCTTCCGGCATCCGGCTTGGCCTGATACATCTTGGTGGTTCCTTCAAAGATGACCCCCTCTTCCATCACCACGGCGGGAGACTGGATATTCCCAAACACCTTGCTCGGAGCACGGAGGTCCACTCGCTGATCGGCAATAATATTCCCATGAACTTCGCCGCTGATCGAGGCGTAGGAGACCTTCAAATCCCCTTCAACCAGCGCATCTTCTCCCACGATGAGATTCCCCTGAGCAGAGACTTCCCCTTTGAACTGACCGTCGATCCTCATGGTTCCTTGAAATCGCAGCTTTCCTTCGAAGCGGGTGTCCTTCCCAAGAAAGGTGATTCCCTTTTCCCCGTTTTTCATGGACGGCCTCCTCCAAGAAGTGTGGTGCAGATAGTCTTACACCTTCGTCGGCTTTTTTTCAATTGATCTCAGGAGGTCGCTTTTGGCTTGGATTTAAACCGCTCTCTCAGGCTCAATTCCAGCGAACAGAGAACAGGCACCACCACCAGGGTAAGAAGGGTCGCCACTCCAAGGCCAAAGATCACAGCCACCGCCATCGGCCCCCACCACTGTGAAGACTCGCTTCCGATGTCCCAGGCAAAGTTCTTGAAATCGAAACTCACTCCTGTGGCCATCGGAACCAGGCCGAGAAGAGTGGTAATGGCCGTCAGCATGACCGGACGAAACCTCGTGAGACCGGCACGAACCAAGGCTTCCCGTGATTGAAGCCCTCTTGCAAGGAGTTTATTGTAATAGTCGATCAGCACGATGGCATTGTTGACCACCACTCCTGCAACGCTGATCACGCCGATCCCCGTCATGATAATGCCGAAAGCCGTTCCTGTGACCAAAAGCCCCATGAAGACCCCAATGAGGGACATGAGAACAGAGGTCATGATGATCATGGGGGCTGCGAAGGAGTCAAACTGCGCCAGGAGAATGAAGAAGATAATGAAAATCGCCGCCATGAAAGCTTTGCTCAGGAAAGCCTGTGCCTTTTCCTGCTCCCTCTGTTCTCCGCTGAAACGGTAGCTATATCCTCGAGGCCAGTTGAAGTCACGCGTCAGCCGGCTCTCGATCTCACGGATCACGTCATTGGCCAGTCGACCCGCCACATCACCGGACACAGTGACCACCCGCTTCTGATCCAGCCGCTGAATGGCTCCCACGCCCGTGGCCAGGGAGACTTCCGCTACGCTGGTGAGAGGGATGGGTTCGCCTTTGGGGCCGGAAACGGTAATGCGCTTGAGGCTTTCTATGGATTTGCGGTCCTTTTCCGGGAGCCGCGCGAGAATGTCGTATTGGTCCTTGCCCTCCCGGTACACCCCGACCTTGACCCCATTCACAGCCGCCTTGACTGTGTAAGCGATCGTATAGGTGTCAAGGCCCATCAAGGCCGCCTTTTCCTTGTCGACCCTCACGCGGATTTCAGGTTTTCCCTTGACGAAGTTATCCTTGAGGTCCACCAGGCCCGGTATGTCCTTGATTTTTTCCCGAACCTGATGGGCAAGATCCCCCAGCATGTGGATATCGGCCCCTGAAATCTCAATGTTCACTGCCGCGCCCGTAGGGGGGCCCTCTTTCTCTTTCTCCACCTGCACTTCAGCGCCCCTGATGGTCTTGAGGAGCCGCTCCCGGATCTCCTTCACAATCTCGGAGGAGGGTCTGGAGCGATCGTGGAAATCCTTGAAATCCAGAGCGACCCGGTTGATATGGGTACCGGTGCCTCCCTGCTCAAAAGGATCTCCTCCGACCGATCCTATGTTTGAAATTACATAACGGATGTCCGGGTACTCGGAAACGATCTTTTCAACCTGGCCGACCAGGTTGTCCGATGTATCCAGGTTGGTTCCCACAGGAGCCTTAAGGTGCACATAGGCTCTCCGGGGTTCCGTGACCGGAAAGAACTCTGTCCCCTTGCCGAAAAGAGAAAACCCCACCACTGAAGAGATGAGGACGATTAAGCCGGTGAAGACCACGATCAGCCGGTGATCCAAGGCCCAGATGAGCAAACGGAGATAAACCCTCTTGAACCAGGGTTCCTTTTCTGAACCGCGCCCGTCCTGCGCCACCGGTTTGACCCTCTGGTACAGGGCTGAGAGCACAGGGTTGATGACCAGGGCTACAAAGAGAGATGCGGTGAGGACGATGATGACGGTTTCAGGGAGAAAAAACATGAACTCCCCCATGATTCCCGGCCAGAACATCAAAGGAGCGAAAGCTCCCAGGGTCGTGAGGGTCGAGGTAATGACCGGCCAGGCCACCTGATTGGTCGCTTCGAGAGCCGCATCCCAGCGAGACTTGCCCTGCTGCATGTGACGGTAGATGTTTTCGACGATCACGATACCGTTGTCCACCAGCATGCCCAGGGCCAGAACCAGGGAGAAGAGAACAACCATGTTCAGGGTGATGCCAAATCCTGAAAGCACCCCGAAGGTGATGAACATAGAGTAGGGAATCGCGAGGGAGATAAAGACGGCTGACTGGGTTCCGATAAAAGCAAAGATGACGGCAAGAACCAAAATGAGGCCGGAGAGAATGTTGTTTTCCAGGTCCGAGACCATGAGCCGCACATCGTTGGACATGTCTGAAGTCAGGTCGATTTTCAGCGCCGGCGGAAGAATGGGCTTCATCTCTTCAACCGCCCGCTTGACCTCGTCCGTGACTCGCAGGATGTTCTCGCCGCTCCGCTTCTGCACAGCGAGGGTCACGCTTTTCTCTCCATTGAGCCTGCTGCGGGTGAGGGGGTCCTTGTAGCTGTCGTTAATGTAGGCCACATCCCTGAGGTAAACAGGCTTGCCGTCTCGCACAAAAGCCACGATGGAGAAAATCTCGGAGGGGTGTTTGAAATCCTCCGGCACCCTGACCAGGTACTTGCCTTCCCCGATGTCCATGCTCCCGCTCGGCATGTTGACGTTGCTGCGCGTCACCGCGCTGATCAGGCTGGAAAAGGGCACGTTGTAAGCGCCTACCCGGTCGAGGTCCAACTCCACATGGATTGCCCGGTCCAGTCCGCCGGTCATTCTGGCACTCAAGACCCCGGGGATCGATTCAATGCGGTCCTTCAAATCATCCGCAAAATTCTGGAGCCGGCGCAAGCTGAAAGGCCCTGAGAGCACCACCCGAAGGACCGGGATGTCGGAGAAGTTCACTTCCTGGATCACCGGGTCGTCGGGCATGTCTTGCGGCAAATCCTGTTTGGCCTGGTCCACCTTGTCCCTCACCTTCTGAAGGGCGTCATCAATATTCACGCCGGGGAGGAACTTGACCGCCACGGTGGAGATGCCCTCCGCCGAAGTGGACCGGATTTCTTCCAGGTCCGAAATCCCTTTGATTTTCCTCTCAATAGGGATGGTGATCAGTTTTTCCATGTCCTCAGGCGCCACCCCTTCATAGGTGGTGGTGACGAAGACAAAGGGAATGGTGATATCCGGGAAAGACTCGCGGGGCAAAGTGAGATAGGAGTAGGTTCCTATGATAACGAGGACGACGAGAAGGGAAAGGACGGCTGCCGGCCTTTTCTGCGCAAGCTCATTGACGATCATTGGACTTGGACCTTCATCCCTTCTTCCACCTCAGTCTGGCCGGTGACGATGAGATGGTCCCCCGGTTGAAGTCCCTTGGTGATCTGAACTTTGTCACCCTCAATGGCACCGATGGAGATGGTGCGAGCCTGGACCACCCCATCCTTTTCCACGAAAAGAATGCGCTCTCCGCCCTTGTCCACAATGGAGAATATGGGTGCTGCCAGGGCGTCGGGAATGACCCGCCGGAGGAAAGCCACACGGGCGATCATGCCCGGCCGGATGTCGTGACTCCCATTGTCCACAATCACTTTGACGTGAAATGTCTTCGTCGCAGGGTCGGCTTTGTAGGCCACGAAATCGATGATTCCCGGAAGTTCCCGATCCAGAAACGCGTCCACCCGGACCATGGTTTTCTGGCCGACCTTGAGGTAGCGCACATCGAGTTCAGGGACATTCACATTGATCTTTATTTTGTCCACATTGACCAGGTCGACGAATGGCTTGCCTTTGTCCACGAATTCCCCTTCATCGACAAAGAGCTGATTGACCATGCCGGTCAGAGGAGCTTTCAGAGAGCCCCGTTCATACTCGATCTGCATTTGCCTGAAGTTGGCCCGGGCAAGCGTTCTCTCTGTCTGGCTTTTGTCCAGCTCCTCCTGGTTGATGATGTTTCTCTCGAAAAGCTTGTAGCGCCTCTGATAGAGATCCTCGGCAAGCTTCAGAGCCGCCTCTGCTCGATCGAGCGCCGCTTTGAGAGCGGCAACGTCGATTTTCGCGATCAGATCTCCTTCCTTCACAGTTTGGCCCTCTTTCGGACCGATCCACTCCACGCGACCCGCCACGTCAGCAGCGACCCGCACATCTTGCCATGCTTCGGTCTCTCCGGGCAGAACGAGAATGTCTTTCATAGGCGCAGGCTCAACCCGCACGACGGCAACCTTGACCGCTTTGTTCTGGTTCTGGTTGTTTTCCGGCTTGGCACTGCTCTCCGATCGGCTGCACCCGGCGGCAAGAGCGGTTGCCAGAAGCAACAGAAGCGCATAATGAGGAAATGAACACAGACGACTCATGGATTAACCATCCTTCCTTTCTGACAGGCCCCGGAACGCGAGGCGCAACAATCTTTCAGCCCTGTCCGGATCCATGGATTCCGGATGGAGATAATCGACGTGAAAGCAATAGTCGGTCACTCCAAGCACAAGGAGCGTCGCCTCCTCCGGATCAATCTCTCTGACTTCACCCTGTCTGAGTCCTCCCAGGTAGATCTCCTTGATGACCTCCATCATCCGGCGGTGGAACCGTTCAATGTCGTAGCGGGGGGCGCCCTGAGGAGGACCAAAGAACAAGTGGTTGATCAGCTTGAAAAGCTGCTGATTCTCCATCAACCCCTGATAGATGCCGCGATAAAGATGAATGATTCTCTCAAGTGCCGTACCGGGTGATTGTAAAGCCTCTTGCAGGATGCCTTCCTGCTCTTCCGCCGCCCAGTCTAGAATAGCCTGAAACAAGCCTTCTTTGCTCTGGAAATAGTAGTAGAGAACAGGTTTGGTCACTCCGGCAAGGGATACTATTTCCCGAACCGAAGAGCCCGCATATCCCTTTTCGGCAAAAAGATTGATCCCCGCCAGGAGAAGCGTTTTCCTGACGCCCGATTCGTGATTCCTTTTCCGTTCGACTTGATCCATTATCTTGGCGCCTTCCCTTCAGCTAAAACCGCTGTCAGGCAAAACTGAATCGCCCCTTAACTCCTTCCTTACCTACCGGTAGGTAAAGATAACATTCCCTGTTTCCTTTGTCAAAAGGAAAATCTTTGGTTCGGTTCCCAGGACACGTTCACCTCCATTAAAAACCGAAAGGCCATGAGCTTTTCGTCTGCCCATGGCCCCGGATTTGATCGATCAGGCGGGGTGGTGTCAACCACCCCGAAGCCACGGGGGCCCCTTAAAATAATAAAAACCTCGCCTCATGCAAGAGAAGATTTGATTCATCAAAGCGGCACCCCCACGTTCACTTTCTTCGTTCCTTACCCCTTGGTAACTTTCCCGAGATACTGTTTGAGGGCCTCGCGATCCCCCTTGCTCATCTCAATGAACTTGATGCCCATTCCCGCCGGCTCCTTTGCGGTTGCTTCTGTTGCGCCTCTGACCCAGGCGACCTCACAGGAAACCTTGAGAGGTTCCTGGAGCGCCGGGAGCTGAAGCCTCAGCAGGAACTGATCTCCCAGTCGGAGGGGCTTTTCGGTCTTTATGAACAGCCCGCCTGTACTGATGTTGCGCGTGTAGGCACTGATAAACGCCTGATCATCTTTGTAAGTCAGAGAAAGAGTCTTCTGAATCCGCATGTCGGTTCTGGATGAGAACTCCACAACCCTGTTGACCATCTTCTCAAACCGGTTCGCCATGGCCAGAAGAATCGCCCTGAAATCGGACGAGAGCTTGTTGAATTCCGCATCCAGCGAAGTACGATCCACCACCCCAATCAAGGTCTGGCCGATGGTCGTTGCCGTGGCCGTCCTCTTCTTTCCTCCAATGAAACCCACCTCGCCAAAAACCTCACCGGGCCGGAGCACGTCAATCACGTACTTTTTCCCGTCGATCGTCTTGGAAATCTCGACGGCACCGGAAAGCACCACATAGAGCCAGTTCCCTGAGGTTTCTTCCTTGAGGAGCACATGACCGTCCTGATGAGTCTCTTCAGATACGAAGATAAACATGTTTATCCCTTTCGTGGTGGGATCGCGAAACGTTGCTAGCGCTGCAATTCAGACAACTGAATGTTGTTAATGATAATAATATGCTATTAAATATAGTCGAAGAAAGCTTAACAGTCAATAAAGACATCAAAAGCGGGGAGCAAAGAGAAAAAACCGTGGCTCAAGCTCCAAGAGAGATAAATTTTTAACTGCTGAAGGGACCGGCTTGAAAAGAATTGCCTTACTCAAAAATCCCGTTCAAGAATACGCCTGGGGTTCAAGGACTTTCATCCCCGAGCTCATGGGAGAACCCTCTCCTTCGGCAAGTCCCAAGGCAGAACTGTGGATGGGGGTCCATCCCAAGGGGATTTCCAAAGTCCAATGGGACGGCACGTGGATCTCTCTTCCGGATCTGATTCAGAAGGATCCCGAAAATATTCTCGGACAGGAGGTGGCCAATAAATTTTCAAATCAGTTGCCCTTCTTGCTCAAGATTCTTGCAGCGGCCACGCCTCTATCCATTCAGGCTCACCCGAACCTGACTCAGGCTCGCCAAGGCTTTGCCGAAGAAAACCGTCTGCAGATCCCCCTGGATGCCCCGGCACGCAACTACAGGGACGGAAATCACAAACCCGAAATCCTCTGTGCTCTGACCCCATTCTTTGCTCTGAAAGGCTTTCGCAGAGCAGATGAAACCCTTGCCCTCTTCGGAAAAGCTCGCCTTCCTTCTCTTGACACACAGATCCGCCTGCTTCGCAAGGATAAAACGGCACGGGGTCTTGCCGGATTTTTCTCCGCCCTGCTGTCGTTGGAGACAGGAGATCGCAAGAGAGCCATTTCCGAGTTGGTGATGGTTTCCGAGAACCTCTCTTCCTCTGATCCTGTTTTCAGATGGGTGATCAGGCTTCATCAATGTTTTTCCGATGACATGGGTATTTTTGCCCCTCTCCTTCTGAACCTGATCCATCTTGAGCCCGGCGAGGCGCTCTACATCGATTCCGGTGAGCTTCACTCCTACCTCGAAGGCGCCGGGGTGGAACTTATGGCCAACTCGGACAACGTGATCCGGGCAGGACTGACCGCAAAGCATAAGGACCTCCCTGAGCTCCTTAGAATCCTCCGCTTCAAGGAGAGTCCAGGAAAAATCATCAAGCCTCAAGCGCGAAACCAGGCGGAATGGGTGTACCCGACACCTGCAAAAGAGTTTCTCCTCTCCAGGGTCTCCCTTCAAAAAGGAGCGCCCCACCATGAGAGAGGCAGGAAATCTCTTGAAATGATGATCTGCACTCAGGGAAACGCCGAGATCACAGACGTGGCAACAACCGAGGTCCTTCCTGTTTCCCAAGGGTCTTCGTTCCTTGTTCCGGCCATGGTCAAGGAGATCGCGATGGAGGGGAATGCCACGTTTTACAAAGCCACCGTTCCGGCGTAAGAAGCCCCCTGATAGAGCCAGGAGCATGGAGCACAGATAGCGCTAAACAAGAATGCCTGCTCTCAATAGCAATCGCATCGCCTGTTTCATTTCCCCTCACGGCTACGGCCATGCGGCAAGGGCTGCAGCCGTCATGGAAGCCTTTCATCTCCTTGACCCTGAAAAGGAATTCGAAATTTTCACACGGTTGAATGGTTTTTCCATCATTCCCTTTAAGGCGCTTTCACCTATCACCTCTTCTCACCGATATCGGTCTTGTTCAAGAAACCTCTCTGAAGGTGAATCTTACAGAAACCATGGCGCGGCTTGACTCCTTCCTCCCTTTCAATGAAGAAAAGATCTCTGAGCTTGCGCATCTTGTTTTGGAGCGGAATTGCAGGCTGATCTTCTGTGACATTTCGCACATGGGAATTCTCGTAGCCAGGCACGCAGGGATTACTTAGGTCCTTGTAGAGAATTTCACATGGGACTGGATCTACGAAGAGTACCTCTCCGAGCACGCAGGACTGCACGCGCATCTTTCCTACCTTAGAGAGCTCTTTCTCATGGCGGATTTTCATATTCAGACTCAACAGGTTTGTTGCGAGCGCAACGTCCACCTCACCACCTCCACGGTGAGCGGAAAAGCCAGGAAAGCGGGAGGAGACTAGAAGAAGACTCGGTATTACTACTGATGCGGTAGTGGCTATGATCACCATGGGAGGCATGAAGGAGAACTTCACTTCATGGATGAACTGCTGAAGTTTGAAGACATTGTCTTCCTCGTGCGAGGGGCCTGCGGTGAGTTGAAAAACAGAAAAAACCTGTTCCTTCTTCCTCATCATTCCGAATACTTTCATCCAGACTTAGTCACCGCCTCTGACGCCCTCATCGGCAAGGTCGGTTACAGCACCCTTGCTGAAGTCTATTATGCCGGTATACCCTTTGGGTACATCGCGAGGAGTGACTTTAGGGAATCCCCGATCCTGGTGTGCTACATTGAAAATCGTATGCAAGGGTTTGCCATCGAAGACAGAGAATTCTACGCAGGGTCTTTTCTCTCCCGTCTACTGAACTGCTTTCCCTGCAACGCGTCGAGAGACATACTCCAAACGGTGCGGAACAGGCGGCACGCTTCATCCGCAACCTCATGAAAGAGATCGGCGCATAGGGATTTCACCGGACGGGCGCTGCGCGGACGTCAACAGGAGAAAGGCTTACCAAATCAATGTGACGGCCGTCGTGATCGACAGAAGGCTAAAGACCCCTGCGGTAACCCAGGTGAGGATATTGGAAAATCGGCTATTGACATGCTCGCCCATCACGGAAGGATCGTTGATCAAGCGGATCATAAAAAAGAGGATGATCGGCAGGACCACCCCGTTGAGGACCTGGGAGAAATACATGATCGGGATCAACGGCACGTTCGGTATCATGACCAACCCGGCGCCCAGGACGATCATCAGAGAGTAAAGGATGTAAAACTGGGGGGCCTCCTCGAACTTGCAGTCCACCGAAGATTCCCATCCAAAGGCCTCGCACACGGTGTAGGCCGTGGACAGCGGTAAGATCGAAGCCGCAAAGAGAGACGCATTCAACAAGCCCAGGGCAAAGAGGTCTGCGGCGTATTTCCCTGCGAGGGGAACCAGGGCAAGGGCGGCTTCTTTGGCGCTTTCAATATGGATACCGTGGGCGTGAATAGTGATAGCGCAGACAAGGATGATGAAGAAAGCGATTAGGGAAACGGTCACCGAGCCGACGATCACGTCCCATCGAATGATCCGGTAGTCCTTTGCGGTGAGACCCTTGTCGACAACGGCCGCCTGAAGGTAAAACTGCATCCAAGGTGCAATGGTTGTTCCCACAAGGCCGATCACCATGGTCAATGCTGCGGTTGAAAAATCAGGCCGGGGAGTAAGGATTTCGCGAGAAACAGCGCCCCAGTCGGGTTTGGCAAGGAAACCGGAAACAATGTAGGCCACGTAAAAGACGCAGGCCCCAAGGAATACCTTCTCCACCGTCTTGTAAGACCCTTTGAGCACGAGGAACCAGACCAGGAAAGCGGCCAGCGGCGCCGAATAATATCGGGGAACGCTGAATAGCTCGAGTGATGCCACGACTCCAGCAAACTCGGCCACTGTGTTGGCCAGGTTCGTCAGGACGATGCAGATCATGAGATAGAAGGTGACGGCAGCTCCGAATTGCTCCCGGATCAGGGCGGCCAGGCCTTTACCCGAAACCACGCCCATGCGCGCGCTCATCTCCTGAATCAGGATGAGCGCGCCGGTGATCGGCAACATAATCCAGAGGAGCCTGAGACCGAATTCAGAGCCTGCCAGGGAATACGTGGTAATGCCGCCTGCGTCATTGTCCACGTTCGAAGTGATGATACCAGGACCAATCACTGCGAGGATCAGGGCCAGGCGCCGCCAATAGCCTTGACGCGACATGGGCGTTTTCTGGGGTTCTGTGCGATGTGAAGTGGCTGGGGATCGAAGGTTCATCTACAGACGATTTCTCCTCGAAGGCTGTAAGATTGCCTTCGGACGGCTCTATGAACCTGTCAGCGCAGGTGGGGCGCCACCGCCTCAAGCAAGCTCTTGAAACGGATGACCCCGTGGATCCGGCCTTCTTTATCCACCACCGGCAAGGCTCTCAACCCATACTTGACAAAAAGGTCCGCGATATCCCTCTGTTTGTCGTCAAGAGCAGCGGAAACCACTCTCTTGACCATGATGGACTCGAGCGGTGCCTGGGGATCGCTGGTCAGCAACTCGCGGAGATTGACAGCGCCCACGAGCTGGCCTTGCTGGTCCTCCACGTAGATATAGTAGATGACATCGAAGTCGCTCGCTTCACGCCGCAAAATCTCAAGAGCTTGGTTTACAGTCGCGTGCGGGGGCTGAGAGAAAAAACTGGTGGTCATCATACCGCCGGCCGTTTGCTCGTCATGACTGAGGAGGCATCGGACATCCTGTGCCGCCTCTGGTTCCATTTCCTCAAGGAGTGTTTGGGCGTGGGGCTCTTCCAATTCCTGTAGAAGATCCGTGGCCTCACTTGGAGACATCTGCTCGAGCACGTCCGAGGCCTTTTCGGCCGGCATGTGCTGGATCAGCTGGACCTGGACCTTGGGATCAGCCTCCTCCAGGACCTCGGCAGCCACCTCGATGTCAAGAGCCCGGAAAACCCGATCCCGTTCCGGCTGGTCAAGATCTTCAATGATGTCGGCGAGGTCTGCGGGATGGAGGCGGGCCAGCCTCGTCTGGGAGAACTTCAGCCGCAGAATATCGTGCGAGCCCACCGGCTGAACCAGGCGCCAGGCGATAAAGTTATCCGGCAGGGTGTAACCGAACAGCCACTGAATCAACGCGGCCGTCACACGGAGAAGGCCCAACCGGCGCAGAAGACCTCTCGTGCCCACGTCCACCCTGGACAGGACAAGGTGTCCGTTTCGCTGACGCAACTGAAGATCGTTGACCCTGACGACTTTGGCCCCGCCTGTGTCCACGATCTGCTTGTCCAGCAACCCCTTACGAAGCAGGATTTCCCCAGGCGACGTGGCCACGGCCGAAAGAGAGTCAAGAGCTCCTGATCGAACTTTGACCTCGTCCGGCAGCACCTCCTCGACCCAGGTCCAGGCCAACTGCTGCCGGCTCTTACGAGGACCGGAAAGGATAAGACCCGTGATGGGCGGATCATGCTCGCGCAGGTCAGCCACCAGATCGAACAATCGCCCTAGAGAATGACCCTGAGGATCGACGACTCGATGGCCCAGGAAATCGCAGAAATGCCACACTGGCTCATTATGGTTTAGAGATTCTTTCATCTTCTTTCCGTGTCGCTCTAACCCTATTATGCTACTGCCAAAAACAGAGGAAAGCAAGAACACACCCACAGCGATGCATTTATTTTGGTATCCCCATTCCCGTCTGGAGCGCTCAACTTCCTGAATCGGCTACCCCACCCATAAAGCGTCACCAAGATCCACCCTTCGCCAACCCCCGCCGCTGAAGCTATGGCGGTCAAGAGGCTACGGTGGATACCCTTTTCGCATTCATCCCCGCCCTTCCGGACGGGGCTTTCTGCGAAGGCGGGTAAACCTTTCCTCAAGAAGATGCGTCAAATAGGTTTAGAAAGGAGGGAAAAGGAATCACGGCCTTTCGAGGGTTGCGCGAAGCCGGTGCGGAATTCTTGCTGGATGCTTCGAAGTTGCCGAGCAGGGATTTGTAGGGTAGAATAACGACCTGTTTTGGATGTGGCGGCAAGCGACTCTAATGCGGTGAGCATGACGTGTGAACCCTCAAAGTGGTCCAAGCATCGGTCTTGAGAATGACGTATCGCCTTCACGGGTGAAAGATGAAGATCTTGTAGTCCGGGCTCGGGCGCACGATCCATGGGCCATCGAAGAACTCGTCCATCGTTATCAGCAAAAAGCCTATGCGATCGCCTATCACTTCTCCGATGGGAATGTGCAGGACGCTGAAGATTTGACCCAGGAGGCGTTTCTTCGAGCTTTTCAGAAACTGGAGACCTTTCGCGGCGATTCATCCTTCTACACATGGTTTTATCGCATTCTGGTGAATGTCTGTCTGGATGGGAGGAGACGCCGAAAAAGATGGAGGCAGGTCTTTTTGCCATGGCAACACGATTCCACAGACAAAGGACTTTCCCCTGAAGAAAGGCCGGATCCGGAAGCCCATGAGCGCTCTTTGAAAGCGATAAGCGAGAAACAACTGTCGAGGGATATTCGGAAGTCCCTGAGCTCTTTGCCCGAAAAACAGCGTCTGGCTTTTCAGCTCAAGGCCTTTCACGGCATGAGCATTCAAGAGATTGCCCGCACGATGGGAACGGCTGAAGGCACCGTCAAAAGCCATCTCTTCAGAGCCACTCATTTTCTTCGGGAGAAATTCAAAGATTGGGAGGAGGTCTGAACATGAAAGCTTGCCCCGATCGCTATGACACGATTCTTCTGGCCGCTTACGGAGAGCTGGATCCGGAGCAGCGCCGGGATTGGGAACAGCATAGGACTGCCTGCACCGGGTGCAGTGACGAGTATCAGGCCGTGCTCCGCCTCCTTGAACGAATCAAAGAGTCGATGCCTGTTCCGGAGCTTTCAGAAAAAAGAGCAAGCTCTATCCTTTGGTCCGTAAAACGGGAATTGAGAAAGGAACGGGAAAAACCGTCATGGTGGAAGGAATGGCTTGTGCGGCCGGGCCGCCTTGTGCCTGCACTGGCAACGGCTTGCATCGTCCTGATCACCTTTGGATGGTTTGGGATGAACCTGATCCAGAGTCCTGACACGGATCAAGACTCCATGGGTCCAAGCGTCGAAAACCAGGCGGTTGTGAAGGACCTTGAACTCATAAAGGACATCGACTTCCTGGAAGACCTGGACACCCTTCAGGAGCTGGTGACCGTGTTGGATCGCAACGAATCGATCTGAAAGGCATCTTTGGCATTTAGGAGAGGCATGATGAAAAAGAAGGCTCTTAGGACACTTTGCAGCCAAGGGATTTCGATCATCGTGCTTATTGCGGGAGTCGTTCTGACTTTTCCGGACCTCTCGTGGGGCAAACCGGACGGTACTTATTCACCCTATCCCATTCAGGTTTACCGCAATCCAAGCCCGTCCCTAGGCATCGACGTGAGCCGGAGGCAACAAGCACCACCTCAGATGGATGAGGATACACAACGAAACTGGAAAACGTATCAAGGATTGTCTCCGGACGACAAAGCCGGTCTAAGGGACAAGTCTCAGAGGTGGCAATCCTTGCCCCCCGATCAGCAGAATGAGATGCGTCGGAGAATGGAAAGGTACAGGGAACTCCCTCCTCAGGATCAGGAGCGCTATCAACAACGCTACCAGCAGTGGCAGTCCCTGCCCCCGGAGGATCGGAACAGAATCCGCGATCGACTGAAGAACTGGAACAGCCTTTCCCCTCAAGAACAAGAAGACGTCCTCCAAAGATTTCCAAGGCGCTAAGAGGCCCCGGGTTTTCAGCCCTCAGGCTTCCCTCTTGGTGCGCAGATCCTTCACTGCCTTGTGCCGCGACTCATGGCCTCCTCTGAACAAAATTTTTTCTCGGGTTCGAATTGGTAGCGGTTTCCCTTGAAGATCATCAGACAAGACTTCACGACCTCCGGCTCGAAAAAGCGCCCCTTCCCTCTCACGATTTCAGAGAGAGCCTTGTCTATGCCTAGAGCCGGCCTGTAAGGCCTGTGAAATGCCATGGCCTCAACCACATCTGCGACCGCAAGAATTTTCGCTTCCAGGAGAATCTCCTTACCCGATAGGCCGCGAGGATATCCGGAACCGTCAATTTTTTCGTGATGCTGATACACTACTTCCGCAACGGGCCAGGGGAATTCTATGGGCCTCAATATTTCATAGCCCACGGTTGAGTGAGTCTTGATTAAGGCAAATTCTATGTCACTGAGCTTTCCGGGTTTACTGAGGATATCGGAAGGAACGGCGATTTTACCGATGTCATGAATGTGGGCTGCCATTTCCAGCCCCTTTGCTTGTTCTTCCGGCAGGCCCATCGTCTTCGCTATCGTGGAGGCGAGATGGGCTACCCTCTCCTGATGACCGGCTGTATAAGGATCCCTTTTGTCGACCGTGAGTGCGATGGCATGGACGACCCCGTCAAGCGTTCTTTCAAGTTTTCCCAGGGTGTTCTGGAGATTCTCCGTTCTTTCGGCCACCGTCAATTCCAGCATATTGCGATAGGTGCGGCTGACAGCCTCCAGTTCTCGGCGGTGCAAGGCATTCGTGACACCGATGAGGACCCTGTTTTGCTCCAGAGGTTTGACGATGTAATCATAAGCTCCTATATCGAACGCTGTCTTTGCGATCGAAGGCTCGTCCGCACCGGTGACCATCACTGCGGCTAAATCCGTGTGCCTGCTTCTCAGATCCCGGACCAATTCGAGGCCGGATTCCCCGGGCATATTGATGTCACAGAGGATGACGTCAAACTCCTTTTCCTCAAAACGACTCCGTGCCTCCAGGGCGTCTGCCGCCAGGACGCAATCGTACTTCTTGGTCCCGAGGTACCGCATCAAGAGCTTTCGGATCGGCTCTTCGTCGTCTACAATCAGAACTTTCTCCATATCTCACCTCAGTGAGAGGCTGCTCTAGTGCTCGGCTCCTCTCTGCCATAGGCTCTTTCATCCAAAACATCCCGGATGGTTCTTGCGATCTCATGGGTGATCAGAGGCTTTGTGACAACCGCGCGAATCCCAGGCTTTGTCTTTTTCCCTTCTGTAAGGGTATTGCTGTATCCTGTGCAAATGATAATGGGAATGTCCCGTCTGATCCGAGTCAATTCCCCAGCCAACTGCTCCCCGGTCATTTTCGGCATGGTGAGATCCGTAATGACCAGATCAAATTCTCCGGGCCCCTCTCGGAAGAGATTCAGGGCCTCTACACTGCTTGTCGTTGCCAGAACAGAGTATCCTAGCCTCTCGATCATCCTTTTCGCCATGGCCACGATCGACGGCTCATCATCGACAAAAAGAATGCGCTCGTTCCCTCTGGCAACGATCATCTCCAAAGCGCTTTCGCAATCGGCATCTCCCGTGCAACAGGGAAGGAACACTTTGAAGGTCGTCCCCTTCCCCACCTCGCTGTAGACTGTGATGGCCCCGCCGCAACTCCGGACGATACCGTGAACCACGGCCAAGCCCATGCCCGTGCCCTCGCCGCGCTTCTTGGTCGTAAAAAAGGGATCAAAAATCCGATCCATGATCGTTGGGGCAATGCCGTGCCCTGTGTCGGTCACTGCAAGGAGAAGATACTCTCCCGGCGCAACCTCCGGATGCCTTGAAGCAAATACCGAATCCAAGAGGACCTTCGCCAAGGCCACCTCTAAAACGCCTCCCCTGTCGGTCATGGCATGGGCGGCATTGGTGCACAGATTGATCAAGATCTGATGGATCTGGGTAGGGTCAGCCAAAATATTCGCTTCTGTCTTCTCGATGTGCTGTTTGATTTCGATAGTCGCAGGAATGGAAGCACGCAGAAGCTTGAGGACCTCTTTGATAATGGGCACGGGATCGAGAGGCTTTAGCTCCTGTTGGGTCTGGCGGCTGAAGGTCAGAATCTGGCTGACCAGATCCCGCGCTCGCCGCCCTGCCCTAACAACCTCCTGCAAATCACGTTCCGCCTGTGAGCCTTTAGGCACATCGCCTTGGGCGAGCTGAGTATAGCCCAGAACAGAGGTCAGGATGTTGTTGAAGTCATGCGCAATGCCGCCTGCGAGGGTCCCGATTGCCTCCATCTTCTGAGCCTGAAGCAGTTGGGCCTCAAGCCTTTTTTGGATCGAAATGTCTCTGACGAAATTGAGCATGGCGGGCTTTCCTTCCCACTGGATATTCACCGCATTAATCTGGACCCAAATCTCTCTCCCGCTCCGGGCAAGAATCCTTAAAGAAAATGGCCCGGGCACCACCCCCTGATCAAGACCCCCGGGGTTTCCTTCATAGAGGAAAGGCCTGTCATCAGGATGGATCAATTGACCATAGGGGATTCCCGTCAAATCCCTCTCGTCGTATTCAAACAACTCCATGGCCTTGGGATTGGCAAACTTTATGAAATCCTCTTGGACGATGAAGATTGCGTCATTGGCATTGTTCACCAGGAGTCGATACTTCTCTTCCGAGGCCCGGCGCGCTTCGTCGGCGAGCTTGCGTTCGGTGATGTCCCTGACAATACCGCGGAACCCGGTGTGGTTCCCCTCCGGATCGTTGAGCACGGACACCGAGGCTTCCACATACTTTTTAGTCCCGTTCTTGCTGATGATCTCCCAATCAAAACCCTTGGTCGGCTGCCCCGACTTGTAAACCGCATTAAAGGCTTTGTACAACTTCTTGGCGTTCTCTTCTTCCGTGTATTGCCTGTTGTTCATGCCGAGCAATTCTGCTTTTGAGTATCCAAGAAGTCTCTCCGCCGCCTCATTGAAAAAAGTGAAGTTCCCCGCAAGATCCACTTCGTAGTATGCCTCTTCGATGGTCTCAAGGATGGTTCTGTATTTCTCCTCGCTTTCCTTCAATTGCGCCTCGGCCCGTTCCCGATCCCCGATTTCCTTCCGCAGCCCCTCTATCGCTTCCACCAGCTCCCAGGTTCGCTTGTTCACCTGCTTTTCAAGCTCTCGATTGCTCGCGCCCACTTTCTCCCTTTCTCGCTGCAGCAGCTGAGCCTGAAAAAAATCCCTGCGGGCGGAGAGCTCTATGGAGTAGCAGGCAAGCATTCCGATAATGTTCCCTCCAAGAAAGAAAAAATTGTTGTTCACAATGACCGAGAAGGGGGTTTCGCTCAGCCATATGGCGGCGATCTCATAGCCGATCACAATGGTAAACCCCGCGATGGTGGCGAAGACAAACCTGAGCTTGAAAAACGTGTAGCCATACATGAACACAAGAATCAAGCCTGCATAATAGGCGTATCTCCCGGGAGAGGGCGCGATCAGGATCATTCCGATGATTCCCACGCCGGCCGAAAGCACCACGGCCCCGATGGCCGGCTGCATATACCGCTCGAACTGCTTTGAGAAGCTGAAGAGATAAATGGCAAAGGCAAGCGGGCAAAAGCCTGCATAGCGGATCAACCACAACCAGTGCCTTTGTTCAGGAACCAACAGCGCATCCAGGACCCCAAAAGCCGCGTAATAGACCATCGCAAGAAGGATTGCGACCCGGACGTGCTTGAGCGACTTCCTGTAATAGTCTTCTCGAAATGCCTTTTCGAGGCTCTTTCCAAAGGAAAGAGTGATCAAGCCGTGCTGAAAATCTAGAGGTAATGCAAGAGCAGAGGCCATCATTCCGTCCCCCTGTTCTGGATATAGGTGGGGCTCCCCGGCGTTTCTTTGGCCAATTTCTTTATGACGACAAGCGTCATATCGTCCATTTGTTCCGCTTGAAAATCAGAAACTTCATCGAAAATCTTGTCCAGAAGTCTCCTTGGAGGCAAGTCCGCATACTGGTTCAAGGCCTCTTCGAGTCGCGACTGCCCGAAAAGGACGCCCTCCCGATTCATCGCCTCCGTCACTCCGTCCGTGAACAGAACGATGATATCGCCTTCGTCCAACTCGATCTGCCTTTCCGGCAGATCGGCAGAGATATCATCCGAAAGACCCAGCCACGTTCCTTCCGTGGGAATCACTTCTGTTCTGTTTAAAGCCGCTCTGTAGAGGATGACGTCCTGATGTTTTCCTGCCATGGATAGGGAGGATCCTTCCAAACGCAGAGCACTCACCGTCATATAGTGGTCTGAGCCCAGCCTTGACACATTCTCCCTGATGACTTTGTTGACCGATTCCAGCACCTGGGAGGGGCGGGCATCGGGGGCCCTTTTGATGACCGAAAGTATGCTCGTCTGGGCCATCATCATCACCAGTCCCGAATCGAACCCGTGACCTGACACGTCGCCCACCGTGACCCAGGCCCGATCTCCGTCGATCTCTATAATGTCGTAGTAGTCACCCCCGACCTCCTTGGCAGGAGCCATCTTGGCGACGACTTCGAAACCATTCATCCTCCTCCCTGTGCCGGGCAACAGAGACGTTTGCATCCGCTTGGCGAGTTCCACTTCGCTCCACAGAGCATCTCTGGCCTTCTTGAGTTCCGCGAGAAGGAAAAACTCCTGTTTGACCAGTTTCTGTCGCACGTAGGTGATGATCACGGCCATGGTGGCTGTAGAGCTGAGAAAGAAAAGATTGTTGACCAGGATTCTCCCCTCGAAGGGATGTCCCTCCCATGCATTCAGGGCGACATAGAGGATGATCACAACGGCACTGTTGATTCCCGAATGGATCACGCCCCATGGCAGGAGCAGGTTGACTCCAATGATGACCAGGTTGAGTCCGGCATAGTAGCTTGAATCAAAGCCGCCCAAATACACCGTCATCAGGGAGATGGTGCTTCCCACGAAAAGGGTGACCAAATAGCCGTGGATGTAAGAGAACCTGCCGGGCTTCGAGCTGCGAAGAACAAGATATTGACCGATGGCGATGCTGGCACAGACCAACCGGTAACCAGCAAAGGTCGATTGAAGGTCTTGAGGAACGGCGAAGTAGTCGAGAATCGAAAAGACGGGAACCAGAACAAAGACCAAAATCACAACGGTCTTCGACCATTCATGAATGATCTTGTTCAGATAGGTTGAAAAATCGCCCGCATCGAAGTCAAAGTGCATCTCAGGTCGAAAACTCATGGTTTCCTCGGACAGATAGTTTTACTTATTCCGCTCTTGGACACTGACCCGTTCCACCTTGCCGTCCAAGAGGCTCCATTCCCAAAAACCCGTAAACGCCATCCACCGAACGCTGTCGGGATACCCCTTGCCGCGGCGTTCCGTTCCGACTTTGAAAAACACCCACAGGCTGCGGCCCTTTCTATTTTTTCACATGAAGAAACATCTGGCTCCTCGTATCCTCGAATAAAACCGTTGCCTGTCCAGCGGTTTTATCAGGCATAAGGCGAAGGAACTCCTCTTCGTTCCTGTAATACAATACCCAGTCCAGCCAGTACTCCATGTAGCAGCGGCTGGGATTGGAAATATGAAAATTTCCGATCAGCAAGTCACCGTCCTTATCCAGAAGCTGGCAGAGCTTTCCCAGAATGCCCACGGCCACAGGAGGGGTGAGGTAGTCAAAAAGGCCCATCGAATAAATGAAGTCGAATTGTCCCCACTTCTCGACCAAATAGGAGCCTTTGAGCATGGTGCGAACCGATTCGTTGAGGTAGGTCACATGGATCGTTGTGTTCAATTCCTTCTCCAGTTTGGCGATGAGACTAGCCGCTTCATCAAGGGCGGACTGATCCTGGTCCAGAAGAGTGAAGTGATATTTTTCACACTCCTCAGGGGAGACCAGAATATCCTTCAATTCACAGGCCGGCCCGCTGGCAACGGACAGGATTTTCATCCTTTTGCCGTTTGATGCGTGGTTCGCTTGCGCTTTTCTAAATGTTTGCGTGATCAACTTTCGCCTGTTGCGCACCGCCTGCGCAGCCGGGTGCTCTACGGGGTGTTTGTGCATGAGCTTGGAGAACGTCGAGTCGCCCTCGTAATCGTTCACGTAAAGCATTTTCATCATGATATAGTCCCCTGCGTACCCTCTTGGCTTCAGATTGGTTCGGCGCATGAAGGCGGAGCTCATGATGACGTTCCAAAGCAGCCTTCTGAAAAAGTAGCCGTGACACTCGTGCTCTTCTCGGGTAAATCCGTAAACCATGCGATCGAGTTCAGCGAGCTTTTCGTCAAGGAAGCGCATGAACTTTCGACCTTCTGTCTCGATGATGACCCTCTGGATCTGATCCCTGGCCTCCGGAGGCTCTTTGGCGTATTCTCGATCCAGTTCATCAAAGAAACTTCTGTAGACGTTGAGATCGTAGGAGAGATTGGCCGTGTAGTCCTTGAAGGACGGCTTTATTCTGCTTTTGTAGTCCAATACCAAAGGGAGGTTGGAAAAGGAGTCCCTGAGACTGATGAGTTTCTTTTCGGCAAAAAGGGTTTCCAGGTTGTAGACGTCCGCAAGAAAGGCGAGGCTCGCGTCATAGCCGTCCATCCGGCCATTCCTCTTCAGGCGGCAGGGGCCCAAATGAAACTCTGTGCCGTTGAATCGAATCTGAAAATTGGAAAATTCTGCGCCGTCATCAAAACGATGACCGTTCAAGAACCGGACCAGCACGGTGTGCTTCGACCCACAAGCGGCTATGATGGGTATTTTGTCTGCCTCTTTGACAAGGTAAGCGTCTGTGTTGCGCTCTGCTAGGTTCATCAGCGTACCATTCCTTTGATTTCGACTCTTTGATCCGTCGTTTCGAATATCCTGAGAGCGGAGAAGTTCACTTCCTGCCACCTCAGGGACTTCTCGTACATGACGGTAATCTTGTTTTTTCCCTTTTTCGCCCGTTCCAGCACCTTGATGATGGGCGTAATGGTGGAAGAATTCATGTAAGCGAGCTTGCAGAAATCGAGAATGACCCTTTTTCCCATGTCGGTGCTTCCCTTGATGATATCGACAAGAATGGGAGTGATGAATTTGCCTGGTTCCCGATCGATGCTTTTGCCGGACCACGCGAGCTTGATGGAGTCCTCGGTTTCAGTCACCTTGATCTCTAACGAATTGTTGGTAAAAGTTCTTGTATCTCCCATAATTACCTCCAGAGCCCTTTTTCGATACCCGCTATGGCGGATACGTTCAGCGCATTGTCTTCCGCGACAAAGAAGTCAATAATGGATTTCCCTTCATACGCGATTCTGACCAGACCCAGACCGCTTTCGCTGTCATTGATCGGCCTTCGCGCCACCTCTTTTAACTTTTCAAGGTAGGCTTGGAAGGGATCTTGAAATCCTCTGATCCACTGAATCGTTTTATCGAGTCGCCGCAGGTGAGGCGCGGCACTTGCATTGGTTGGATGAGTCACTTCCACGATGACATTTTTTTCTTGAATATGAAGATTGACGGTGAGTCCATTCTCCGGTCCCTCAAAGAACCCGTATTTCATGCCATTTTCGACCAGCTCGCTGCTGACCATGGTGACCGCATCAATGAGCTCCTTCGAAAACCCGTGATTTTTCAGAAAAGACCGGGTCTTTCTCCGGACTTCCTCGATCTGGTCCCAATTCGGACTAATGGTCATATCGATAGCCTTCTTCGAGGCCATCCCCCCGGAGGGCGGTTTCCCCTGAGGGGTCTGATATTCCCGATCATCGAATTTCCCACCGCCTCTTGCACCCTTCCGGTTTCTTGCGGAGGATCGTTCTCTACCGCTTTTTTCCTCGTACGTTTGATAAACGCTCATCAACGTCTCCTCTCCCTAGTCTCATAGAAACTGAGCATGTCCACCGGGGATGAAAATAAGACTAAAAGTGTTTTCCGGCACCTTATGACCCGTGACATACGCACGCACCTTTAAACGGCATAAGCCGGTCCCAAGCAGGGATTCTTTGATTTGCAGTGCATTTACCACTTTTTGTAATACAATAGGGCAAAACCCTCACCCCTCTACACAGGCCCCGTGCCCCTTCACCCTACATCAAGTAGGGCGCCAGCTTCTGGAGGTTCTTTTCGCCGGGGTCGCTGAACTGGGCACCGACCTGGATCTCTTCCCCAATGTCGCGCATGTGGCGGGCAATGCAATCGAAGCACAGCTCTTTTCGGTTTTGGGGCACATGGAAACAGACCCTGAAATGAGGCAACTCCCCCTCGGAGGTGAATCGGATTTCACTCCCCTTGGCGTAGGTCACCAAAACCCCGCCTCTGGAAACATCCAGGAGGACCCCCGGAAAAGTCCCCGTCTTCGGCCCTGTTCCTAAAATCGTCCTGGCAGGTAGCGTGATTTTCTTCCTCGGGAACCGGCGCCGTTCTCCGCCCAGTTCCGGGCCGACAAGAAATCCTTCTTTCTGTAAGAAGTCTGCGATCACTTTGTCTAAGAGAGAGGCCACGGTGCGCCTTTCCTTTCTTGCCGCCCTTCTAAGCGCCTCTCGTATTCTGCTGCTCATTCGCATGCTGTAAACCGCATCTTTTTCCACTGCCCAAACTTCCTTCCGTGAAGCAAATTTCACTGCGCGGTCACCTTGCCAAGGCAACTCGCCTACCTCCTCGTTTCGAAGAGCCGTTGTTTTCAGCCCCCACCTCACGATGGTTTTGGCTTTTCAGGGCTTGGAGGTAAACTACATTGTAATACAATCGATATACGCTGCATCACATATCAGCAATCCTCATGCCAAACAAGTCGTCTCTGGGAATTGCGACCAATTCCGAAGGGTTGAGGCGTGCGCACCTTTTGTTGAGGGCACCGGTGAGAAATCTCTTACCACTCCTCTGTGAAAAGGGATTCCAGCTTTTGGCAAGTTTTTACACACTTCCGGGATGAAAGCCTGTTGCGGCATGACAATGAAGCGTTAAGGTTTGAAAACCTCTTCTTTTGGGATGACGATCTTTAAATATCAACCGGGTAGATTGGTCCGACCCGGCGGGCGGCTCTAAAGTGATATGCTCAACTCCCAAAAGTTACTGAACCGCGGACATCCTTATTCGATTGACTGGGAGTGGGGCACTATCCTATGGAAAATTTTCTCTCCCCTGGTGGGAGAGGTTGGGTGAGGGGGGATTTTTCACCTTGATTTCCAACTGACTTCTCTTTAACATGCTTAATAAAAAAACCTTGATCAACAGTGCATGCTTTTATCCTGTATCCAGCTTCTGGCGGATTTGTAGTCCTTCCAGGAGGATTTCAGATGAATCCTACGAGTATCTCAATTTTTGATTTGAGCCCACCGGAAAAGCTCCAGCTAGTGGAAGATTTGTGGGATGACCTTGCTGCTACTCCCGAAGCGATACCAGTTCATGATTGACAAAAAGCGGAGCTGGCCCGGAGAAAGGCCAACCTTGTCAAGAACCCCGTCTCCGGACTCACGTGGGAAGAAGTCAAACGAAGGGTCCGAAGTCGTTATGGCCGCTGAGTTAATCATCGCGCCGGAGGATCGGAACAGAATCCGCGATCGATTGAGGCACTGGGACAGCCTATCCCCTCAAGAACAAGAAGACGTCCTCCAAAGATTTCAAAAACGCTGAGACCTTGCCCGAATTCCAACTCCTCCTGCACCCTCTCAAAAATCAAGCAGGCTCTTCGCCTCTTTGATGGTCCGGCTCTTGATCGTGTGGGTATATATCATCGTTGTCCTCACGTCGCTTTGGCCCAAGAACACCTGTATGGTCCTGATATCGTAGTTCGCTTGCAGGAGATGGGTTGCAAAGCTGTTGCGGAAAGTGTGCGACGAAACTCGCTTCAGAATGAGATTGAAACGCGCGGGCACCTCAGCCGGAATATTGATCAAGTGATATTATCCTCCTTGCTGTATTGTATCCGAGAAGTGATGTTATCCAGCCAGGAGAGGAGATGCTGGTGGGCTATCGTTGTCAATGTTCTGTTGCATTTTTTCACAACGGCCAGTAGTATCCTAAGATCATCTAATAACTTGTTAGGGCAATGAAACTAGGTACGTATGAAGATTGAATCCACAGATCAGGACATAAGAAATCTGCTGTCATCGGGGTACTATCGGATCCCGCGATTCCAGCGGCCGTATTCTTGGCTACTAGAACACATTCAGGAGTTCTGGGATGACATCGTCCGCGACAACCCCTCGGACTACTTCATTGGATCAATGGTCGTCTTCAAAGAGGGAAATCAACGTTACGGGGTTGTGGATGGCCAACAACGATTGACAACCATTACTATTCTTCTAGCAGTGTTGAGGAACACTCTCGACAAACTTGGGTTCACCGATCTGGCCAGCGGGATCCATGGCCTAATCGAAAGGCGCAATATTGATAATAAGGAGGAGTTCGTGCTCTCAACGGAGTCCTCCTATCCATTCTTTCAGGACCATATCCTGAAACGCGGCGAGCCCGAACTTGCCGTTATCCCAATGCGGGAGGAAGAGAATCTACAACATGCATTTGATCAACTAAGGAGTCTGGTCGGCAGTGCTGTCGACGGAGTCAATAGCGACAAAGGCCTGACCGCTGAAAAGAGGAAAGACGCCCTCAAGCGAAGGCTTACGGAGATTCGCGATGCGTTGCTTGACCTGAAGGTTATCTTCGTCAAGATGGACAATGAGGATGATGCGTACATCATTTTCGAGACTCTCAACACGCGGGGCAAGGACCTCAGCTTGACGGACCTCGTCAAGAACCATGTAACAAAGCATCTGAAAACAAAGAGCGTTTCAGTGGACCAGACAAAGGTCAAATGGACACGCGTACTTGAGACAATTGAAGGATCATCCTGCGATCTTTCGACTGATAAATTCATTCACCATTTCTGGCTCTCAAGGTATGACTACCTTCCTGCGAAAGGCCTGTTCAAAGAGTTAAAGCGCAAGATTGGGAAGACAGAGGCCAAGAAGTTCCTCGAGGACCTCGTGGCAGATGCCGCTCTGTATCGCGGCATTCACGAAGTCCCATATGGGAAGTGGAGCAAGCAAGAGCGACGTATCGCGGAGGGGCTCCAAGCCTTGCAGTTGTTCCGCGTAGCTCAACAGGCACCTTGTGTTCTCTCTCTTGTTCGCGCCTACAGAGGCAAGAAGATCAAAAGCAAACACATTGAGGATGCAATTGCTGCGATCGAGAAGTTCCACTTCCTTTTTACGGCCGTAACATTCCAACGGTCGTCTGGTGGCATCTCGGAAATGTACGCATCTCTTGGCCGCCGAAAATCGCTGCAGCAGAAGACTGGACGGCAAACGACATCAAGGCCAGAACACTGGATATGGCTATCGAAGCTTACGAAAAGGTCTGGAAGATATAAGGCCCCAACCAGCGCATGCAGCGCGACGTTAGGCCGAACAAAATTGTTATAATTTAGGAAGGCTATATGGAATTTGAATGGTATCCAAAAAAGGCAGAGACAAACAAACGAAAGCACGGAGTTACCTTTCAGGAAGGGACAACCGTTTTTGGGGATCCCTTGGCCATAACCTATGCAGATCCTGATCATTCTGAGGATGAAGAGCGACACATCACTTTTGGACTGTCGACGCAAAAACGGCTGCTTGTTGTCTCACATGCGCATCGTGTAAGTAAGACAAGGATTATCAGTGCGCGTCCTATGACCCGCAAGGAAAGGAAAATCTATGAACAAGGCTAAATCAGATGAACTGCGTCCGGAGTATCACCGTGAGGAGCTTGGCCCGGGTGTTCGCGGTAAATATTTTGAATCATACCGAAAGGGAACGAATTTGGTTCTTCTTAGCCCTGATGTGGCCAAAGCATTTCCTACCGAAGATGCTGTAAATGATGCTCTACGTTCCCTTATAAAAATTGCACAAAAATCTACTGGCCTAACAAGACCCTCAACCGGACGCGCAAAAAAACTGCGCGCCGGTTAGCTTTTACGTATGTGCCGGGCATGGCACAGGACTTGTGGGATGGAAAGTCCCCAAGCCAGGTGAGTTTATCCTGAGCGAAGTCGAAGGACGGAGCCGACTTGTGAGGCCGAAGCTTATACGAAGGCTCAAGGCTAGTCGAAGATTCCGATTATCGGGTGTGGTGTGGGAGGAGGGGGGTCGAGAGGTCCCCCCTATCCCGATTAGCCCGCTGAGAAGCACGGGCGTGTGGCTGAAAGAGTCCCCGGCTGCTGCGGTTGGATCTGCGCGGCGGGAATCACCCGCGGTGCCCGGATGATGGGAGTGGAGTAAACTCAATAATGGACCAAGCAACCCACAACAAGGTCGTCTCTTTCATCTGGGGCATCGCCGACGATGTCCTGCGAGACCTCTTCAAGCGCGGCAAGGCCAAGGCCGACCAGCTGCGCGGCCTGTTCGAGGCGACCGTGGGCGGCAAACCCGCCATTGTCGAGTATGAGCCCGACTCCGACCTGCGCGACACCGAGCAGGTGCCGCTCCTGGAAGACGGCGGTATCGAAGCCTTCATCCGCCGTGAGGTGCTTCCCTACACGCCCGATGCGTGGATCAAGGAGGAGGCCACCAAGGTCGGCTACGAGGTGAGCTTCACGCGGCATTTCTACAAGCCGCTGCCGCTGCGCACGCTCGAGGAGATCAGCGCCGACATCCTCGCCATCGAGCAGGAGGCCGAGGGGCTGCTGGATGATTTGCTGAAAGGAGGGCCGGCATGAAGACGAAAAAGGCCCCTCCGAAGCGCAACCTTGCGATGACGAAGGCCACGCCGGTGCTGGTAGTCGAACAATCGTTCACTGAAATTGCGGGCCTGATCGCGCAGGCTCGCCAGCGCGCGGTTCAGGCGGTCAACACCGCTCTGATTGATCTGTACTGGCAGATTGGCGAAGCGATCAGCCGCAAGATTGAGGCCGATGGCTGGGGCAAGGGCACGGTGGGGGAACTTGCGCTCTACATCCAGCGGCAACAGCCCGGTATCCGGGGCTTCTCACCCCAGAATCTCTGGCGGATGCGCCAGTTCTCTCACCACTGGTGAGAGAATTGCCCTGGACCCACAATCTCATCATCCTGACGCAATCCAAGCGACCGGAAGAACGGGAGTTTTACCTGCGCAGGGCCATCCAGGAGCGCTGGGGCAAGCGGGAACTGGAACGGCAGTTCCGTCAGGCCCTTTTCGAGCGTACCGTCCTGCATCCGCCAAAAGTCTCACCAGCGGTGAGACACATTCACGGTGACGCGATCGGCAGTGTCCTCAAGGACGCCTATTTCGTTGAATTTCTTGATCTGCCGACGGCCCACACCGAAGGCGACCTACATCGCGGTCTGCTGGCGCGGCTCAAAGAGTTTCTCGTCGAACTTGGGCGCGACTTTTGTTTCGTCGGCTCTGAGTACCCCGTGCAAGTCGGCGGGCGAGACTTCGCTCTTGATCTGCTGTTTTTTCATCGGGGGCTCAACTGAGTTCGACCCGCATGCGGTGAAGGCTAAGGGGAATCAAGATCTCCTGCTGTGGCTGACGATGGGCCTCCAACCGAATATCGGCTTTGAGGTCCACATTCGGGCCCCGGGGTCGGACCAAGGCAAGTAGTTGCATCCAATCAGGAAGAGCTTTAGAATGGGGCTATTTTAGCCCTTAGAACGATGTTTTTGGCCGCGAAAATGCTCCTCTAAGAATGACTTCTTATGCCGAGAGCAAGCAGGCATTACATACCGGGCTATGTCTGGCACATTACTCATCGGTGTCATAAGAAGCAATGCCTTCTCAGGTTTGGCAGAGACCGGCGCCGATGGCTCCAATGGGTTTTCGAAGCCAAGAAGCGGTTCGGCCTGGGGTTGCGGGCCACGACAGCGCATCCATAGGTTCTTTTTCGTTCCCAGTGGGCTTGGCGCTGTCAACAAGCCCCCAGCTACCCGACCCTACAGCCGTAGAGCAAAGCTGAGGACAAACTGATCAAATGTTGCTATAATACAGGTTAATTGGCTGCCTGGAATGTGAACCCGGTAGCAAAGGAGAAATACAATGAAAACAGAAGCAGTGGAAGCAGTTTATGAGCATGGCGGATTCCGCCTTGTTAGCCCTGCGGATCTGAAGCTTACCGAGGGTCAGAAGGTGCGTCTCGTGGTCGACCCTATTGAGAAACCAGACGAGATACTATCATTGGCTGGTCGAGTTTATGAGGGACTCACCGACGATCAGATCGATTCCGTTGAGCAACACATTCGCCGGCGTGAGGACTTCTTCGGCGAAAGGACGCAAGCATGACAAAATCAACGCCGGCCTTGCTCGATACGGACATTTTATCCGCTATCATGCGCAAAAATAGCTTGGCCACAGAACGGGCGCGCTCTTACCTTGAGACCCATCGGCAGTTCGCCTTCTCCGTTATTACACGATACGAAGTGCTTCGTGGTCTGCTCACTAAAGGGGCGACAAAGCAACTTGCCACGTTTGACCAGCTTTGTGCCGCAAGCCGAGTACTGTCGCTCACAGATGCCATCATAATGCAAGGGGCCTCAATATATGCGGATCTTTACCGACGAGGCGAATTGACCAGCGACGCGGACATCTTGATCGCAGCTACCGCTATGGTCAATGGATTGGCTGTAGTTACCAACAATGAAGACCATTTTCGTCGTATCCGGGATCTGCAGATTGAGAATTGGCTTGTATGAATCCAACCTGCCCAACAAATTAAGGATTGAGACGATCTGAAGGATCGTTTTCCTGCGTGAGGCGGATAAACCCGCATAAGGCAGGCAAGCCCGCCAAAAGCGGGTAAAGCTTTTGTCAATCATGTGTGGAGCGGTAAGGGTTGTGCATAAGCCTGCTGGGTGGGTTCCCCTTTGCCATTGAGTTGAATAGCCTTGACAGGTTTTTCATACCAGCCCACCTCTGGCGGATCATAAATGGATTTGGAGAGGCATGATAGGTGAATTGCAGGATGAGTGGGACTTAAACAACCGTGGGTCTGATCGAAGCGTCAGATCTTCCAAAATCAGTTGACGACTGTTAGCAAATATGCGAACTTCCGCTCATGAGTTACTCCATCGAGTATTTTCATTCGCGCGTTAAAGCAGAAATCGAGGACTGGCCTGATGGCATATTGGCCAATTACGCACGAATTGTGGAGCTTTTGATGCAATTCGGGCCAAATCTGCGCATGCCACATTCACACGCCATGGGGGATGGACTATTCGAGTTAAGACCCCATGGCAGCGAAGGCATCGGAAGGGTGTTTTATTGTTTTGTCGTCAGTCAACGCATCACGATATTCCATGCGTTCATCAAAAAGACTCTAGACACCCCAGAGCGGGAACTAAGGATAGCCCGGAAAAGAATGAAGGAGGTACAGAATGGCTGAATTGAATTACCAACCTGTTTCCCATGACCACGAGGCATTTCTCAAGAATGCCCAGAAGCGGGAAGGATTCCGCAAGGCATACGAAGACTTGGAGGAAGAGTATACACTTATCCGCGAAATGCTTGCAGCACGTTCAAAATCCGGCCTCACTCAAGAGGCGGTTGCGGAATTGATGGGAACGACAAAAAGTGCTGTATCGCGGCTGGAATCTGCAGGCAAGCATGCTCCGTCGCTCACCACCCTCAAGAAGTATGCACAGGCCGTCGGATGCAATTTGGAAATTAAATTAGTCCCCAGAGCTAGCCCAACAAGGCGTTCCACCGGATCGCCCAAAAAGCGGGCTTCTCGGTGACCTCCGTGTTGGGTGTCGAAAAGAACGAAAGACATGAAACAGCGATCGGAGGCGATCGAGTCGATACCTGGTGTCGGAGTCAAGATCGCACAGAAACTGCAATTGATCGGTGTCCATCGGGTCGATGACTTGAGGGGTGCAAATCCTGAAAGACTCTACGACACACTCGAACAAACCATTGGGGCGCGCGTCGATCGGTGCGTTCTATATGTGTTCAGAGCTGCCGTCTACTTCGCGAACAATCAAAAGCATGACTCAGAGAAATTGAAGTGGTGGAATTGGAAAGACTGAGCGCAATGGAACCGCATAAACTGCATACGAACACCCAACAAACAAGGATTGAGACGATCTGAAAGGTCGTTTTCCTGCCACAGGCAGGTAAACCCGCCTATAGGCGGGAAATGAACTACCCCGCAGCAAGCTGCGAGGTATCGAATGTCATTCCGTGCCTGACACGGAATCCAGTCCGTTTCTCTGGATTCCGGCTTCCGCCGGAATGACGGCAACCGCGGCAAGCCACGGGGAATGAACCCGGAGAGATTCAGACGTGAAAGAGGACATTTGGGATTTGCTTCGCTGCTGTGTTCGGATGGGGAGGGCAAGGATCAGGCGATTGCGGCACCAAAGGCGGTTGTGGGATGTGGCATTTGAGGGTGCCTTGCCGGTGCAGCGAGCGAGGAAGATATCTTGCGTGTTCACGATCCCGACTATAGGTGAAGGGATCAAAGGGAGCCGGTGCGGCAGCCACGCTTTGACATGACCCGGACGCAGTTTCCAATTTCCCCGCACACAATGATTAAAATCCCCAAAAAAATCGAGATACGCCCTAAGTAGTCCCCGTGCCGGGCAAAAAAAGTCCGGCCTTGACGAAGATGGATTCGGCCTTTAAGTGTGGCCTTTTTCCACCAGGGCGTGCTGGCAATCACCATGCCTTTTGCATCGATGAGGGCTGAGATCCCGGTATTGGCCACCCGGACCAGATCCCGGCGGCATTCGATGGCACGAACGGGGCTGAAATTAAAGTGGTGGCGATAGCCGGGCGTGTTTTTCCACCATCCGTCGTTGGTGATCATGCAGATAAAGCCCTTTGCTTCTGGCAGGTTCCGGGCACAGTAGGGACCAAACGCCGACTCAAAACAGACGATGGGCAGAATGCCAACGGAAGTATCTGGGGATACAAATACCTGTCTCTCCTGACGAAGGCTGTAGGTGCCATTATATCCGCCAAGTTCCAGGGAGTATTTTCCAAGGAAGCCCAGATATTGCACAAAAGGCATGCGTTCGAACAGGGGGACCAACTTGGTCTTGTGATAGAATTGGGGCGCGGATCCAGGTGAAAGAAAAAGGGCGGTATTGAAGGCCTCGTAGAAGAAGCCTTCTTCCTGGTTGAAACGGCTCCCCGGAGGGATATCCTCCCCAACTTTTTGATAGCTGTGGACCCCCACCAGACAGTTTAGCTTCGCGTATTTTGCCCGAAAATCCAACAACCGACGATAGTAAGGTGATGCGCAAGGATTTCTCTCGTCAATCTGCTGTACAATAAGGGTCTCGGGGCCGAACAGGTAGCTGGTTTCCTCGTCGAGGATGGAATCCGCTGTCCTGAAAAATTCTTCCAGGTGTTGGGCTTGCCTTTCCGGCACGAATTTTTCCGTGTATGGATCCAGATTGGGCTGAATCAAGGCCACCGTAACGGTTTCTCCCTCCTCCCTAAAATTGTCAAACATCTGATAGGAGACCCGCGCAGGGATGAAAACCAGCAGAACGGTTACGACCCCCATGGGGACGATGGATCCCAACCCCCTTTTTCGATAGGTATCAGCCATTTTAAAGATCACAAAATTGGTCAGAATAATCCAGAGAGTGCCCCCGCGAACACCCGTATACTCAACCCATTGAATGAGTTTGGGTGCTGTGGCCAGGGCGTTGCCCAGATTGAGCCAGGGCCAGGCCAGGTCCCAGGACTCATGAAAATGCTCATATCCCATCCAGATAATCAGAAAAGGAAATAACAGGGGGATGTTCAGGCTTGTTCGAACGCGGCTTATGGACCAGAAAATAAGGGCCTGTAGAAGGGAATTAGCCAGCATGATGAGGATGGCCCCCAACCACTGTGCTTGTGTGATCCACCATGTTCCCAAAATATTCCACAGCAGGAAACTGACAAAGGCATAATTGAATAGGATGTAGCGGTTTGGGTGATCCCGGGTTTCCTCCTCCAGCAGTAAAAGGGGCACCCAGGCGATGAAAATGATGAAGAACAAAGACGAAACAGACCAGGGCAGGCCCAACAACAGGCCACTGGTGAGGGACCAAAAGAGGTTTCTTCTAGACATAATGGTTGAACTGTAAAAAATCGTTGCCCTGTCCTGGATGGAGGAGGAAAGAGCGATTGATTTTTGACGCGGTCCCGTGCGTCCCGGCCCTCTTTCGAGCTCTCAGAGAAGGGTTGACGTCAGGAAGTCGAGGTTGAGCTTCTTGAGAATACGCACCATGTTGTTGAGTTGGACTTCCACGGTCCCCTCATAGATCTCCGCGATACGATTGTCCCGGTATCTCCTCTCCACGTCCTGCTCCAGGAAATAGCCGTACCCGCCGAAAACGCTGATGGTTTCATCGATGACCTGCTTGGCCGTCTCAGGCACGTGGTGCTTCACCATGGAGGTAAAAAGAGGCATTGAGCCGGCCATGCTCTCATCCTTGTGGTCGCACAACCAGGCTCCGTAGTAGGTGAGCCACTTGAGGGACTGAATCTGGCTCCACATTCTGGCCAGCTTATGGCCAACGGCCTGGAAGTCGATGATCGGTTTCTGGAATTGGGTTCTCTCCCTGGCATGTTTCAGGGCTTTCAGAAAGGCGCCTTCTGCATTTCCCAGGGACTGGGCGCCTATTTCAATACGGCTCTCATCAAGAAAATCCAGCACGTTCAGAAGGCCGCGGCCTCTCTCCCCGACCACGTTCTCCTTTCGAACCTTGAGATGACGGAAGACCACCTCTGCACTGGACGTCATCCTGATCCCCATCTTATGGGGAATCTCGTTGATTTCGAGGCTGCCCCCGAGCCACGACGAAGCATCTCTTTCCACGAGGACCGTGGTCATTCCCTTGCCCGCAGAAGCGTTAGGGTCTTCCTGGGCAAGAACCACGAAGAAATCGGCGTAGGAAGCATTGGTGGTAAAAAGCTTCGCGCCGTTGATGACAAACCCGTCTTTATCCTCCTCCAGGGTCGTCGCCATCCTGGTCAGATCGCTGCCATGGTCCGCTTCGGTCATGGCGATGGCGGAAATCCAGTCCCCTCTGACCAGGGGGCCAAGGAATTTTTCCTGCTGCTGAGGGGTCCCGACAACCTTGATGATCTTGGAAGGAACATAACCCAGGTGAAGTGCCATGCCGAGGCCGGAATCCGCCTTGCAGAACTCCTCGATGACCAGCACGTTCTCCATGACGCCCATGCCGCCACCGCCGATCCTTTCCGGATAATCAAGGCCGATAAAGCCCAGTTGAGCAGCCTTCTTGAACAGCTCACGAGGATAGCGGTGGTTCAGTTCGTGCTCCTGGGCTACGGCAGGTAGAAATTCGCTGTTCGCAAATTCCGCCGCCGCCTTCTTGATGTCCCTCTGCTGCTTGGTCAAAGAAAAATCCATGAGAAATCCTCCTCCATGTAAGCCGATGGCCGCAACGCCACAAGTAAGCAGTATGCACTGGGGAGTATGCAGAACCCAGTAGGCACAAAGCAATACGCGGTAAACGCCGATAAATCCACTGACGCCTTTCCTGTTTTATTTTTTCTGCCTACTCCTTACTGCCTACTCCCTACCGTAACCCAGCGGCTCTAAAGAGACCACACCCCCCAGTCCGGGCTCAAATACTTCTACGCCCCTTGGCTCACACCCCTTGTTTCAGAATCTCTCGGCCGATGATCATTCGCTGAATTTGATTGGACCCCTCGAAGATTTGCGTCAGCTTCGCATCCCTGAACATCCTCTCCACAGGGTAGTCCTTGATGTACCCGTACCCGCCCAGCACCTGCACCATGTCCGTGGTGATCTTCATGGCCGCATCACTGCAGAAGCACTTCGCCATGGAAGCCAGCGTGGTGTTCCTCACTCCTGCATCGTAATTCAAGGCGGCCCTTTCCATGAGCCCTCTCCCAGCCTCGATCAGGGTCACACTGTCCGCAAGCATAAACTGTATCGCCTGGTGCCCGATCAGGGGCTTCCCGAAGGTGTGGCGCTGCCCGGCATACTCTGTCGCGTAATCCAGGGCCCCTTCGGCAATGCCCAGGGAAAGCGCAGCCACGGTGGGTCGAGACATATCAAAATCAGCCATGGCAATCAAGAAACCGCTGCCGGCTTTTCCAACGAGGTTCTCTTCAGGCACCTCCACTTCTTCCAGGAAAACCTCTGAGGTATCGCTTCCGCGGAAACCGCATTTGTCCTCATGCTTGCCGATGGTCACCCCTTTCCATTGCTTTTCCACAATGAAGAAGGAGAGGGCGCTTTCCCCGGTCTTGGCCAGCACAGAATAGAGCCCTGCGACCCCGCCGTTGGTGGCAAAGGTTTTATGTCCTGTCAGCACATAATGGCGCCCCCGTTTTTGGGCCTTGGTTGCAATCGCTGCCACGTCCGAACCTGCTCCCGGCTCTGTGACCAGATAACCGATCAATTTCCTTTGCTCCGACAGCATGGGGAGATATTTCTTTTTCTGGGAGTCGTTGCCCGCATGGATCAGGGGAAAGCTTCCCACTGCCTGGATGATGAGCATGAGCGCCGACGAGGCGCAGACTTTGGCGATCTCTTCAATGCAAAGGCAAAGGGTATAACAGGGATGGACCGGCCAGCCTCCGTACTCTTCCGGCAGCATAGTCTGGAGAAGCCCCAGATCCCAGAACAGGGATGCTGTCTCCCAGCTGAACTCACCCCGACGATCCAGTTCCGCGGCCGCAGGAGCTACCTTCTGCTTCGCCGCCCTGCGCACATTGTCCAGCAGCATCCTCTGCTCTTCCGTCAGAATGTCCATATCCAGATCACCTCCTTGCATGGAGCCGGATCATTTCACATTGATCATTGCACCATTCAACATTGCGCATTGAAGATTGATCATTTGGTTTTGAGCAAATGAACAATGAGAAATGGTAAATGATAAATGCTTTGGTTGCGGCCAAGGGCCTGCTTTGGGAAAAGCGCTATGTTCAGTCCCGCGCAAACCGGCTATTCTGAAATCAGGAGAGGGTTGAACCTTGTCTCATGGTCATAGGTGTCCATCCCTTCCTTCCTTTTGAGGAAATTCACGACCAGGTAAGTGATAGGGGTCGCCGCAGCCTCGTAAGCGGATTTTGCGAGCCATTGCATGACGATGGCCTGGGTGAGCGCATGGACAGGGATAGTCCCTGCAAAAGCAAGCGCAATGAAAACCACGGAGTCCAGCCCTTGTCCCACCAGAGTTGAGCCGATGGTGCGAAGCCAGAGCCACCGTCCCTGGGTGGCAATTTTCATTTTCGCCAGGACAAAGGAATTGGCAAACTCCCCCACGAGGTAAGCGAGGAAAGAAGCAATAAGGATGCGCGGCGTGTAGCCGAGAATGCGCTCATACGCCGCCTGTCCATCCCAGAAGGATGCTCCAGGCAGAATCTGTGCAATCCAGATCGCGACCACCACGATGACGTTGCACATAAAACCTAGCCAGATGACCTTTCGCGCCTGGCGATAGCCGTAGACCTCTGTGAGCACATCTCCGGTAATGTAACTCAGCGGAAAAATGAGAATAGCGGCCGGAAGAATGAGACCTAAGAGGTCAACGAGTTTGACCGCAATGATGTTCGCTGTGATCAGGCAGGTGACAAAGACCGCCACAATGATCACAAACCAGTGCGAATATTTCGTCTCCCCCATTTTTCCCCACTCCCGAGTGGGGTTTTACCACAGATCGCCTTTTGTATCCCCATATTTCTCAACACTGGCATGTTCCTGGTTTGAAAGGGCATCGGCCCAGTTCCAGCTTGTCTCTCGGCTGACTGCCATACTCGTCAAAATGGATACCTTTATTGGAACCAAATTGGTTGAGCAGATTTGCCAGGATGACGGAGGTCTCAGCCGTGAGCTTGACGCAACCAAGAGGATTCTCCTGTTCGTCAAAGTCGAAGAGAAGTTTTCTGCAGTTGAGGGAGCCGAATTGATTCAGAAACCGGCTTTTGAATTCCTTCACCAGAGCACCGGCATCTCTCATATCATCACCAGGGGTATCTCTCCCCATAAGGTAACCTAAAGCAATCACCCCTCCCGTGAACGCTCCGCAGAGTTCCTCGGTGGATCCTCCAATGCCCCCACCGAAAACCGACGCGGCTTTTGTGGCTTCAGGACGCGCTTTCTGAGAGAATATCTCCAGCACTGTTTTTGTGATCACTTCAGCGCAGTGAAACCCCGATTGATAGTGTCCATAAACCTTTTTCCTGATTTCCTTGTTTTCCATCGGGCTGCTCTTCAATCCCTTTTCATCCACTCCTTGCCCTTTCTCAAGAGGTTTAACGGCCTCGATTCTTGCAGAGGCCAGGGCATTTTCGAGTCCCTTTCCAGGAAGCCACTCCCTGATGAAATCCCGGCTCGCCTCTACCGGGGTGACCTTCACCTCCTCAAATCCTATTTCTTCAAGCATTCGCTTGATGGCTTCAACCCTTTCAGCGCCACCGATGCAGGCGGAGATCAGTGAGAGATCTTTTCGAACTTCTTCCGGCAGCGGGGAAGTGGCGACCACGTCTGATACGGCCAGTCTTCCTCCGGGCTTGAGCACTCTGTAGGCATCACGGAAAACCTTTTCTTTTTCCGGGGACAGGTTAATCACGCAGTTGGAGATAATGACGTCCACGCTTTTATCTTCCGCGGGCAGATGCTCTATTTCGCCCAGCCTGAATTCCACATTTTTCAAGCCCGCCTTTTCTGCGTTTTCCCTCGCCCTGCTGACCATCTCAGGGGTCATGTCCACTCCAATGACTTTGCCTGTTTCCCCGACAGCCGATGCCGCCAGAAAACAGTCGATCCCTCCGCCGCTGCCAAGGTCCAGAACCGTCTCCCCAGGCTTCAAAGAAGCCATGGCCGTTGGATTGCCGCAACCGAGGCCCATGTTCGCCTCGTCCGGAACAGAGCTGATCTCCTCTTTAGAGTATCCCAGGTCAAAGGTCCTCTTTTCGATGGAGTCTTGAAGAGTACCGCAACACGACGGTTGCTTGCTCGGGCCCGAGGAAGAACCACCTCCCTTTGCCAGCCCTGCATACCTCTGCCTAACTTCCCGACGAATTTCTTCCTGACTTTTGTTTTCCATGATGATCCTCCGTTCTTGCGATATTTCGACATATATCGAAATTATGAATAAAAAATAATAAGACCCCCTACCTCTTCACTTGAAAAAAGCCCTCCAGATTCTTGAGCGCTTCCGGATCAACCCAGCATTCAATTTTCTGCCCTGATCTCTTCATCTTAATAAGGCCTGCCTGGCGCAGCTCCCTAATGTGATGAGACACCGTGGAGGGGACAATATCCAGATCTTTGGCCACATCGCCCACACAGGTGCTCTCGTGAGCCTCAAAACTCCAAACAGTCCCCGGCACGCAGCACGATACAAGGCGAAGAAATATCTTCAGCCGGTTTGGATTCGAAAGGGCCTTGAATATCTCGGAGAATTTTTCAACGTTATCATTTTTATTGTTCGACATATGTCGAATTTAGCAATTCTCTTTACGCTTGTCAATAACTTTTTTCACCATGGCTCCTAATCCGGACATTTTGGCTACGAGCAAAGTAGATAGTGGGCCATTGGTATCTTTTCCTTCGTTCCAAGGGCTCCCGGCCTGCTCATTTCAGAAAAGACACCAATAGCCCACAAAAACTTTTCAACAAGTTGCCAAAAAGCTGCTGGCTAACCCCAATCTCATCTTCCTTCCCTTGTTTCCCGTAACGTGAGCCGGAAGACAAGGGCCGAAAACAAATAGAGCCCTGCTGCAACCAGCATGGTCATTCGCAACCCGGCGCTCATGCTGATCATCTTGCCAAGAACAGCGCCAATGACCGATGCGCACCCGTTGATCCCCCACGCCCAAGGAACGAGCAGGGGAAACGGGCTGCAAATCTCGCGAAGCCCAATGGGAAGGGGCCAACCCAGGAAAAAAGATAGGGTGCCCACCATGACCACTGTGAGGGCGAGCCTTCCGCCAAACGCCCAGCCAAGCGCCCATGCAAACAGCCTCTCCTCCAGAAGAGCCTGAACAAGGACCCAGGCACACACACAGGTCACCGCAACCCAAAGCGACTTGCTCTTAACATGCCTGACGGTCAAACTGCCACACCCTGCGAAAACAAGGACGGCGCCTAGCACTACTGCCGTTGAATAAATGGGATGGGAGAGAAGAAGGATGTATTTTGGGAGAAGAGCCATCTCAAGAAACATGAACGCAACGCCAATGGAACCGAAATAGAACAGCGTGCCGAGAACTTCCTGTGCGGACAAACCGCCCTGTGCCCGCACGCGGGCACGTCGAAGAAAGAAAAGAGGAAGAAGGATCAGAGCCCCACCAGCAATGACGGCTTGCACCAGGGTCGCGATGACGAGGATATATCCGATTTCAACGAAAGGCAGAGATTCTCTGCGGAGTTGCTGGAGAAGAGTTAACGCTTTGTCCCAGCGAAAGAAGTGGGAGAAGTAGGGTCTATCATCCGTCGCAGGAGACACGTCAAAGACGTAATCCTCAAGAAAGGTTTCTGCCTCAGGTCCTGCCAGGGAAGTCGCTCCCTTGAAATAGTAGGCCTCTTTCAGGACATCGTAGCGATTGGCCATGTCCTCCTTCATCCCGGCATAGTAGTCCACGTCAAAACTTCTCTGGTCACAGAAGGTCGTGATTCTTTCTATCTCCTCGGGTGTGAAGGGAGTCCTTGAAATAAGAATGGTCGAAGTCTTCCAGCTTCGAATGAAGATGATGTGCTCTTCAGGCTTCTCTGAAAGGCCTGCCTCTCGCAGCGCGGATACCGCTGTGGAGAAAACTCTCAAAGAGTCTCTGGGAGGCAGTTTGAGCCAGCGAGTGACAGCCAGGATCCCTGAATCGCTGAGTCGGGAAAGATAAAGAGCAAAAGCCTCCCTGGTGTAGAGATAACTCTCTGCAGCAGAGTAAAGACCCGCGGCTGAACCCCCAAAGGAATCGAGCAAAGAAAGCTGGATCAGGTCAAATCGATCCTCTGTCTCATGAAGAAACTGGCGCGCTTCTCGGATCAGAAGTTTCACTTCCGGTCTCGAATACAGAGGCCCGGAGAAGTCTGCGAAAGGGCCTGTCATGAGTTCAGCGACTTGCGGGTTGGCCTCTAGCGCGACAATTTTCAAAGCGCTGTGTCTTAGCGAGAGCAGCACATCCGTCCCCCCTCCTGCCCCAATAACAAGGACCTTTTGCGGATGCCTGACGTGGTAAGGCAGAGCCATGGTCGTGAAGTCCAGGTGCTCCAGCTCATTCAGATCGCCTTTGAATCTGCTGATCGTGCTCACGGCGTCGCCATCTGAAAAAATGGCTTTCTGTTGAGGAAGAATCCCCGCTTGCCCTTTTCCATCCAGACCGTAATTCAGACTTAGTCCAGGCACCTCCCTGATGAGGGAGCTTCCGACCACATGGATCAGACCCAGCGGCCCTTCCCTCTCCGCTTCCACCCTGGCATCCGGAAAGGCCATGGTCATAGGGAAGGCCTTTGTGTGATGGATTTGGGGAACTGGAGGCAGTAGAACATAACATGCCAAGATCAGTGTGCCTGAGACGGGAAGAACCAGGATCCCCTTGCGGCCCCATGCCGTGCGCATGCAGCACCAACCTGCCCCGGCAAGAACCAGTCCGCTCAGCAGAGGGAGTAGCGCCCATGGAGGTCCCAAATACAAAGCAGGCACTATAGCCATGCAACCAAATCCCGCGCCCAGGAGATCTGCTGCATACAGCCGCGGCACATCTCTGCCGGCTGCAGACAGGATGATGCCGACAATCCCTCCCGACAGAAGAAACGGGACGGCCATGACTAGGTAGGTGGCAAACATTCTGACCCACTCTTTGTTTTGCCACACAAGCTGAAGAGGGTCTAAACCGATTTGTTGGGACAGGCTGAAGGCAAGAGGAAAAGAAAGAGAAGCAGCCCCTGCAAGAATGACCAGCCAGGCATCCATGTTTCTGTAAACCCGCCTGGACAGGAGGAAGAGGAACGACCCGGCTGCGCCAAATCCAAGGAGGGCCAGGCTGATGACCATGTAGGCGAAGTGATACCAGAGGCTGATGGAAAGCAGCCGCATCAGGAGGATTTCATAAGCAAGGACAGAGGCGGAAGTGCAGAAGAGAAGGACGGCGTGATGCGAGGTCGCAATAGGTGTCTTGGTTTTGCCTTCCATCGCTTGACCGTTGAAGGGCTAATCTTCCTTGCCTGAGCGGGTCAGGGGAACAAAACGAACGGGAATGGACTTCCTCATGGTTATGGCGCCCGTCTCGGACTTTTCCACCATGGTGAGATACTGGACAGAGTAAGCTGCCCCCACCGGAATACACATCTTGCCTCCGGGCTTCAACTGCTTGAGCAAAGGAGGGGGCACCAGGCTCGCTGCGCATGTGACGATGATTCGATCAAAAGGGGCTTCTTCTTCCCATCCGTAGTATCCGTCGCCGATCCTCACCCGCACGTTCGCGTATTTCAAGCGCTTCAGACGTTCCTCTGCCTGAAGGGCCAGCGCTTCGACGATCTCAATGGTAAAGACATCCTTCACCAAGAAAGAGAGAACCGCAGCCTGATACCCGGAACCTGCTCCCACCTCCAGCACCTTGTGATCCGATTTGACTTCAAGCAGTTCGGTCATGAGAGCGACAATGTAAGGCTGCGAGATCGTCTGCCCGTATCCAATGGGGAGGGGGAAATCACCATATGCCGCCGACTGAAGCTTTTTCTCCACAAAATGATGCCGCGGCACAGTCCGCATGGCCGTGAGCACCCTTGGGTCCTTTACGGGATCTCGATAATCAGGAGCATCAGAGATCTGCTCCTTCACCATTTTCTCACGGAGGAGACGAAATTCGATTTCGGCGGGATCTTTGGCAGACGCATCGAGGACCAGACCAAGCCCCAGCAGGAGGGAAGAAAGGATGTAACTCTTTTTGAGCACGGTTTCTCCGCTGCTTTGTTGCCGTCATTTTCCAGTGCCTGGTGTATTCTCGTCCCCGCGTGAGGTTCTGTCAATCGAATCTCACATAAGGCTTGCCATAGCCCTGAATTTTCCGTAACCTCAATGTTCAATGGGAAATGATCAATGTTCAATGATCGATGAAACGAGGATTTCCTAAGACCTATGATCCCTTCGGTACAGCAGTGTTTCGCCCTAATGACAAAATATGCCATGCTGGAAAACATTAAAGCCCATTCCATTATGGTAGAGAAAATTGCTTCTCTGATGGCTCGAGGGCTTCGGGAGGCTGGAGAGAGCCTCTCGCTCGACAAGGTGACTGCAGGAGCCCTGATGCACGACATCGCAAAAACCCAGTCCTTGAAAACGAAGGAAGATCACAGCGCCAAAGGCGTTGAAATCTGCCTTCAGAACCATCTTGATGAGATTGCGGACATCGTGGCCGAACATGTTGTCCTGAAGGCCTTTATGAAAGAGGGTCCCGTGATCGAGAAAGAGATTGTCTATTATGCGGACAAAAGAGTGAATCACGACAAGATCGTCAGCCTTGAAGAAAGGCTGGCCTATCTCATCACGCAATACGGTAAAGGGGATGAAAGGCTGATCCGGAGGATGGGTAGGAATTTCGATCTGTGCAAGCAAGTTGAAAACAAACTGTTTGCAAAGCTTCCTTTCACGCCCGACCAAATTGCTGAAAGGATTATGACAGCGATGGGTTCGTCTTTTCAAAAGGGATAGGGGTCTACCATGAATGGAAGTCTGTACGTCCTCCTGATCCTGCTGCTTGGTTCCCTGGGGATTTCTACCGGAGCCGCTTTGGCCGCGGAGCCGTGGCCTGCCCCCCCGAGCCATGAAGAAATCGTCTCAACCCTGCACCGCGTCCAGACCAAAGACCTCAGTGAGGACTTCGAGAAACAACTGAGATCTCTCTTGAAAGATTTGGAAAAACTCGAAAAGGAAGCCAAAGACAAAATGACCAAAGAGATCCTGCCTTACCTCAGAGAGGAAATCGAAAAAATCAAGAAATGGCTCAAGGAGTTCCGTTTGGAAAAGGAAAAAGAGGATCCGCCTGAGAGAAGAAGGATCTGACAGGGTGACCTATGTCTGTCCGGATGATTGCACGCGATCTCTATCGGTTACAGCAGGAAGTGGATAAGCTCGAAAGCCGGTTGAAGGCATGCTCTCTTGCAAAGCGAGAGGAACTTGAAGACCAGCTGCGCAAGGCGAGAGCAGAGAAGGATCGGGTCAAACGCCTACTCGAGGGAAGCAAAGAAGAGCCTCCCTATCGGAAACCGAGATAGGAAAGACGGTACACGGCCCACGGCTCAAGGTACACGGCAAAAACAAACAGAAGAAGGGCTTCCGTGTACCGTGTACCGTGTGCCGTGAGCCGCGCACCGTTCCTATATCTCTTTGAACCCCCAATAAGGATATTCCAGCACATACTCACTCACCCTGCCGGGGCTGTTTTCACGGCTTGCTACGAGCCAGAGGATGCTCTTTCTTTCCCCGGAAGAAAAGGGATCCAGAGGATCCCAGCTTGGTGAAAGAATCATCGCATTGTCCGCACTGTACTCGATATCTCCCGACTCCTTGAAGGCCGCCAGATCCGGCTTTTCATCGTAATGTCCCTCCATGCCACGGGAGAGTTCCGATACGACAAGGAAGGCGACATTCTGCTCGTCTCGAATGGATTCCATGTTCCGGAGCCACTCATCGATCCCGGTTCTCCTCTCGGAGAGATTCTTGAACGGCAACTTGTGAAGGCTGTCCACAACCACCAGGACCCGATCCTGCCGGGTCTCGTGTTTGATAAAATCAATTTGCCTTCTCATGATATCAGGGCTCAGTTTCCTGTCCGTGACCACTCGATAGTTCTGAAGCAGGTCCCTGAAATCTGCAAAGGCCTTTTCGAGTCTCTCCGAGGCCGCCTTGTCCAGCTTTTGAAGCCGCACTTCTTCTTCGGCAAGGTGGCTCAACCGGCATATGGTTCTTGTATAGATCTTCTGGCGCCCGTTTTCAAAGTCATAGTAGATGACCGGGGTTTTCCTCCTCGCCATCTCCGTGGAGACCTGCATGAAAAAGCAAGACTTCCCTGCCTTGGGCTGGCCTCCAAGAATATTGATCCCGCGTATGCCGTTCACTGCCAGATCCAGTTTTTCGAAACCGGCACTCAGCCCCAGAAGCTTTCTCCCCCGATCTCTCTCGAGCTGCTGGAAAAACCTCACGTGCTCCTTTTCCGCTGAAGAAAAAGGAGAGAAAGATTCGGACGTCTTGATCATGGAGGAGATGGCGATCCGGAAATTTTTCCCTTTTTCCTTGGCGAGATCGCACAGGCCGTATCCTCTCTTGTAGCTGGAATGCCACTTGAGGATTCTCGCTTTGTAACCCAGTTTCGTTGCAAGAGCGCGGGCCGCGAGTTGCGCCTCAGGGGCATTGTTCGTCAGCAGGAAGACATGATTCACATACGCGAGCCTTTCCTGCTCAATGGTTTCAAGGACCGAAAACCCCGGGACACCAATGACGGGATAACCCAGTTCCTTGAGGGTGAGAAGGTTGTTTTCTCCGTCCACGATGAAAAGGGTGCCCTCTTCGCATCGCTCTATGTCCTGAACATTGAAGACCCGGAACTCTTCTGCGAAAAACTTCTCATCCCCGTACCAGAACTGATCCTCTTCACGACCCGGCATCACACATCGCGCCGCATAGCAGTTGCCGTCCTCCTGGAAATAGGGATAGACGAGGTAGCGGCCGTTATATCCGATTCTCAACTCCTCTACCGCCCCTCTTGAAACACCGAAGTCATTGAAGTGGGCGTACTCACCCTCTCCCATCAGCGTTCTGAACTTCTTGACCTCGTTGTTCAGGTTTCTGCTGGGATAAACCACATCCCGCACATGGATTTCCCGATCAGGATCGTAGCCGGGCACCTTTTGAGCATCGATCCCCATCAATCGCGCAAAATGGGGGGCAAATCCCCCTGGCCTGCACCGGTCCAAGCACCGGAAGTACCCCATAAAGAAGCTCTCCGGGTCAAGATAGGCAACCAGGGTGCCTCCCCCTTTTTTCTCCTCAGACCCGCAAAAGGGGCAAGAAGCTTTCAGAAGATGATCTTCGATCTTCGCTCCTGGAATGTGCTCCAGATAGAAATTCTGTATCGCTTCAGGACGCTCCATAAACTGATGCCTCCGGTATCTATTGCCAGCATTTGCCTAGGCCTCTCCTCTTGTCACAATCAAAGAGGGGAAAGCCGTCCGGCGCCTAACATTTTAGCACAGGGTTTCCGGTTAAGCAAAGATGAGAATGAAGTCTGCTAGGAGTAGACATACAGGCCAACAAGGCCCAGCATTAGAATCATTACCCCTGAAAGGAAATACTGCTCTCGGTTCTCTTTCCAGAAAAGGTCAACGCTCCAACTTCTCTTGCGAGCACGAGGATAGGGCTTGAAACGGGGCATGAGGCTTCTCACGTAAGCGGCATACTGCTTGTATTCGTCACCGTAGAGATCTTCCAGCCTGGTCATCTCTTTGCGGTATTTCCTTGGCATGTAGTTGAGGAAAAACACCCCCAGGCCGACAATAAGGAGAATCCACGCATATCCCCATGCCATGACGCAAAATCCGACCAGGAGGAACAATCTTCCCAGGTAGAGGGGGTCTCTCAGATAGGCATAGGGGCCTGAGGTCGTGAGCTCTTCCGCTCTCATCAAGTGGCCGCTCGCCCAAACGCGAATAGCCTCACCGAAGAAAACCAGAATGCCTCCTGCAACCAGAGACCACGGATTGGGTCTTGCCAGGGCAGGCACCAACAGAATACCCACCAACACGGCTAGCGCCCTAAATAACTTCTTGCTCATTGAAACCTCTTGATCATGCGGTAGAGGAAAAACATTCTGGGTGGTTCACCCCGACCAAAGAAGTTCTTCTCTACTTTATACAGCCTCTCAAGGTCAAGTAAGATGATATTCCTGAAAATCCACCCGTCGATCAAAGGCACTCGCCCTTTCACATAGGCCGTGGAGAAGTCAATCACAGAAGGGCGATCTTGATCCACCAGGATATTCCTCTGATGAAGATCCCCATGGGCAACGCCTCTGTCATGAATGCCATGGATCAGCGACACCAACTCCTTGAAGCAGGACTCGCTCAGTTCTCCAATTTTCATTTTATCCAGAGGCCGCCCCATGACTGTCGAAATCTGAATCACATGGGGTGATGGACGATTGATGAAGGAGGGGACGCCGGCCATGCCTTCCAGCCTTCTGAGAGCCGCCTCCTCCCAAGAGAGGGAGATTCTTCCAAAGAGTCGAGGGATGAAAGGGGCCCCGCTGTACTCCTTGGTAATGATATCCCCTTCCCTGCGAACGGAAGCCTTCCACACATTCCTCGGGCGATAGGGGACATGGTCTTGTTTCGGTTGATCAGGCGAAATTTCTCTCATGCTCCGACTATGATTTTTCAGCGATCCTTCCCTTCAACGCCACCTTCGCTATTAAACTGGACTGAAGGAAGGACTGAATGGGGATACGAGAGAAATGAAGGTATCACAGGGCATTTCAAAATCAAAGCAATAACCTCTTCAAGTTGACACGGCTCAAGGCGTTTATTATATTCCTCCATATCCCGAGTCCCTCTTTCCGGACAAAGAAATACATGGTGCTAAGATCATCCTCCCGGTCACGTGCTCTGTGGCCGCCCCTATGAGGAACAATGAAAAAAGCTTTCTTATTCCTGCTAATCGTCCTCCTCGCAAAAACCCTGTATGCCCCTCTTTCGTGGGCTTCAACGGTCAAGGTCGATGTCATTCAGTCTCAGGACCGCTATGAAGCCGGGACAAGTCATCCTTTGCTCTTTCGCCTTTCCATTGCCGACAAGTGGTTCATTCATGGCCCTGCCAAAGCGGAAGACCTGGTCCCGACTGAATTCGCTTTCGAAGATCACCCGCGAATAAGAATCAAGGACCTTGTTTTTCCCATCACCGAGAACATGAAACTGGATTACGTCTCCGAGCCCGTTGCCCTTTTTTCCGGGGAAATCTTGGTGAGGGGGACCTTGGCCCTCCCGGAGGATACACCTCACGGGGAACATGTCCTCAAAGGAGAGCTCTCCTATATGGCCTGTTCCGTGTCCTCATGCATGCCGCCGGAAAACATTCCCTTGTCCATATCCCTGACGGTGGTCCCGCCGGGGTCGGTCACCAAGGCCGTCAACCAGGAAATATTCCTGGCTTATGAAAAAGGGATCAACACGGGCATGGGTGTGGGGACCGGCCTTTGGCTCACCCTCATCGGGTTTTTCGTTGGAGGCTTGGCCCTCAACCTGACTCCTTGCATCTATCCTTTGATTCCCATCACGGTTTCCTATTTCGGCGGAAGAGAACAGGGCCGTGGGGCCACGGCGATCCATGCATTCCTGTACCTGGTGGGGCTGGCCGCCATGAATTCCATCCTGGGAGTGTGGGCCTCTTTATCAGGTCGGATGGTCGGCTCAGCGCTCCAGCACCCGGTGGTTCTTGTTCTCATGGCATGCCTATTCATTGCTTTTGCCACAAGCTCTTTCGGCCTCTGGGAGCTTCGTCTTCCGGCGGGGCTGACAAGAGCGGCATCCAGGCGCTTCAGTGGCTATTTCGGAACGCTCTTCATGGGCCTGACTATAGGCATCATCGCTGCACCCTGCCTCGGGCCTTTTATCCTGGGACTTCTCACCTATGTAGCCCAGAAGGGCGACCCCGTCATGGGGTTTCTTTCCTTCTTCGCCCTCAGCATCGGGCTCGGGCTCCCCCTGGCCGTTCTGGCCTTTTTCTCGGGCGCTGTGACCCGCTTGCCCTTCTCAGGGGACTGGATGCTGTGGATCAGGAAATTCATGGGTTGGGTTCTTATCGCCATGGCTGCGTACATGATCAGTTCCCTTATCCCGGAGGAGTGGGGAAGATCTTCGCTCCTGGCCCTCATCCCCCTGGCCGCCGCCATTCATCTCGGATGGCTGGATAGGACCGGTGCCGGCCACCGCCGCTTCAGGATCTTCAAGAAAATATTCGGAGTCGCTCTCGTGCTGGGAGTCTTCGCGTATCTTGGAGTTGCGACCCAGAAAGCAGAGGCGATCCCATGGGTCCCCTACGAGGAACCTCTTCTTGCTCAAGCGGCAAGGGAGAAGAAGCCCGTGATCATAGACTTCTATGCAGACTGGTGCGGACCTTGCCGGGCCATGGATAGCAAGGTTTTCACAGATCGTGAGGTCATTGAACTGAGCCGGCAATTCCTTCCCGTCCGGCTGGACCTTACCCGCCGTCAGCCTCATCAGGATGAGATTCTTCGCCGGTACAGCATTAAAGGAGTCCCCACCATCCTTTTCTTCAATACCGAAGGCAAGGAAGTAACGTCACTCAGGGTCGAAGAGTACATGGACAAAAAAGAGATCCTGCAAAGAATGAGGAATCTCCTTCCCAAAGCGTCCTCCGGCCGCCAATAGAGTGTCCCAGCGTCGATCAGAGGCCCTCCCCGGGAAGGGCTCCCCTTCGGGATCGGCCTGCCATATTTTTCTCTTGACACATAGTTATATTATGGCTAGATTGTAGTTACAATTTAGAAGATCGGCAACCAGAGAATGCTCCAAATCGAATGTCAAATCAAATGGTTGCTTTCCTTCCAACGTGTGGTGCTTTTGGAGGCAAAAGAAATGCCAGACGAGAAAAAACCTACCAGTGGAGCCCCACGGGCAGGAGCCAGTGGCACCTGCGGTACGGCGCAACCCGCCGAAGCTCCAGTCCTCCTTCGCCAAGGCTTCGGAGGACACCCGCATTCCTCCACGGTCGGCAGACCGTTGCTTCCTGCGAAGGCGGGTGAATCCAAGCACCCTTCTTCCTGTATAAAACGCGGAAAGATCAAACTGGAAGTGTATGGCAAAGAGGTGGTGGAGTGGAATTCAAACGGCCACAACCACCGTTAGGACCGTCCCGTTGATTCTATGTAAGGGGTAAGAAAATGAGGTACGCAGAGACAGGGTTTAATTTGGAAATTGATCTAACCCGGGGAAGCATCGAGAGGGTACAGACTGACCCAAGATTAACCGAACTTCATCTGGGGGGTCTAGGCACTAACGCCAAGATATTATGGGATAGGGTTCCCGCCGATGTTGAACCCTTTTCTCCTGATAATCTGCTCATCTTTGCCACCGGTCTTTTGTGTGGCACACCGGCTCCCGGGGCGAACCGGACCATTATTTCTACGTATTCTCCTCAGACCTTGTTCATGGGCTATTCCATGATGGGGGGTTTTTTGGCACCGGAACTGAAGTATGCCGGTTATGACAAAGTGATCTTTCGCGGCAAGTCCCCAACCCTGGTTTATCTGTGGATAAACAACGACAAAGTCGAATTACGGGATGCCTCTCATCTCCGGGGTAAAGGCGCTATTGAAACTGCGGAACTCATTCGACAGGAGTTGAAGGAGCCGAAAGCCCAGGTGGCTGCCATCGGCCTGGCCGGTGAAAACAGGGTCTACATGGCTTCCATCGAGCAGGGCAGATCCAGTGCCAGCCGACTTGGCCTGGGCGCCGTCATGGGAGACAAAGGGTTAAAGGCCGTAGCCGTTCGCGGAACAAAGGATGTCAATATTGCCAAACCGGCTGAATTCATGAAGCTCTGCAACGAGGTGCTGCAGTATATAAAAGTCCGAGCACCCAACCTTGTTCCTGAAGTCATGCCCATTTTAGCAGGGCTTGGGTCACCGCAGGAAATGGCACATGTTGATGAGAAGTGGCACACAGAAAATTTCATGTGGGGAAATGCCCGCATCCGGAGAAAAGAATTCTGGAACAAGGAAATCGAAGAGAAGTGGAAGGATGCTCTCGAGACAGTGCGGACGCGGCTCATCAGCTGCTACAACTGTCCGATGAAATGCGGAGCCATCATTTCCGCCCCGGGAGTTTCAACCTACATGATGAAATGCTTCACGAAACTGACTTATACCATGGCGGCCTTTGTAGACGACCTGGATTTTGGTTTTAAAATCGCTCAGCGGGCCACGGAGTATGGAGTGGACGGATTCTCAATGCCGCAAGCGATGGCTTTCGGCTTTGAGCTCAAAGAAGCAGGCATTCTGACGGATGCGGACTTTGCAGGGTGCCCGTCCGATAACGAGGGGAAATTTTACTGGCTGCTTGACCGGATTGTTCGGCGAGAAGGGATAGGAGATGTTTTGGCCAACGGCACCTATTGGGCGGCCAAGCAGATCGGCAAGGGCGCAGAAGCCTATGCTCACAACAACATCAAGAAACATGAGCAGCTCCCTCTCAAGCTGGGAATGCTGAATCCCATCTATTTCCTGATGTATTGTACCGGGGAAAAGATGAACATTACTCAAATCGAAGGGAATTTCCCCCAGGCGCCTTTTTCCACGATGGAGCTGAGAGAAGAGTTTGTGAGGGACTGGGTCCAAGCCCCTAATGATAAGTTTAAGAAATACGTTCTGGACTGGGAATTCCGCGGAGAACGCTCAATGCCATTCTATCCCCCGGTTGAAGCATGTTGTGAAATTGTCGACTGGCAAGAGAAGATGCACCACATTGATGACGCTCTCGGGTTGTGCGCCGGGTTGTCGTCCTTTCCCCTGAAGCCTCCCTACCACATACACAATTTGCCGACCTTCATCTCCTTGGCGACCGGGATCGATATGGATGAAGCCGGACTGACGCAAGTATTCAACAGAAACCGAACTCTGGTTAGAGCCATTAATGTAAGAAGAGGCTTGAGGAGAGCCGATGAGAAGCCGCCGGAAGACCATTGGAAGAAGAGGTTTCCCGAGCTTGAAGCTCAGCTCCTGGATGGCTACTACAAATTCAAGGGGTGGAATCAGGAGGGCATTCCCACGAAGGAGTCTTTGCATGAATTGGGTTTGGATTACGTTGCCGAAGACTTAATCCAGAGGGGCATCTTGACGGACAACGAAGGCACTCCCTCCAAGGAGAGTTCGTCGGAAACAAAGAAGAAATAAGGTAACTGCTCAGGTGTTTAGGCTGAAGGCTGAAGACTGAAGGGAAATAATGATCATCCATGACGCACTCACCTGCCAACCTGCCTGCCGCGCCCGCGCAGGCAGGCGTATCCAAACGATCTTGGCTTTGTGTGATCGCGCATGTCTTTTCCTTCAGTCTATCTACCTGAGTAATTACGAAATAAGGTGAAGAGGGGATAGCCGTCATGGGTGAGAAAAAAAAGAAAATCGTCAAAACGATAAAAGTTGATCTTGATAAATGCAACGGTTGCCGGGCATGCGAGGTCGTCTGCTCCGCCTTTCACGCTGCGCCGAAATACAGCAGCAATAACCCGGCAAGGTCTCGTATTCGGGTGATTCATGAACCACTCAAAGACGTCTATGTTCCTGTGTACGCGGGTGAGTATGCTAAATCCGAATGCATGGGCAGAGACAAATATGTGATTGACGGAAAGGAATACGACGAGTGCAGCTTCTGCAGGGCTTCCTGCCCGTCCAGGGACCTCTTCAAAGAACCCGATTCCGGTCTCCCTCTCAAATGCGACATGTGTGAAGACGATCCAAAGCAGGAGAAGCCCTTGTGTGTTCAGTGGTGCTTGAATGATGCCCTGATTTACGAAGAAAGGGAAGAGGAAGTAGAAGAAGAAGTGAAGCAGGAGGACGTGGAGATAGGATTGGAATCCATGATAGACAAATACGGGTTGCAGAAGGTCATGGATACCGTTGCCCGAGTGTCCCTGTCAAAGAAGGGCTAAAACCTTAAGGCAAAAGAAGAGGACAAAGGAAAACAGTGGAAACTGTAGCGCCCTACAAAGAGATCATCGATGTCATCAAAGCGAGCGGTGGAGACGCCTTCAAGAGATGCTTCCAGTGCGGATTGTGCGATGTGGTTTGTCCGTGGAACAAGGTCCGGACCTTCAGCATGCGCAAACTCGTCCGAGAGGCCACGTTCGGTTTGACGGAGATAGAGAGTGAAGATATCTGGCTTTGCACGACCTGCGGAAGATGCCCTCAGCAGTGCCCCAGGGACGTCAAGCAGATCGATTCCGGGATAGCCTTGCGCAGGGTTGCCACGGAATATGGGGTTTTTCCCAAACCGGTCAAACCGGTTCGCACAGTAAACGCAGGCCTCGTTGCTCAAGGAAACCCCTTCGGTGAAGAGCGGGAAAAGAGGGCAAGTTGGGCGGAAGGGCTTTCTGTCAATACCTTCACCGAGGGCATGGACATTTTGTATTTCCCCGGCTGCTATCTCTGCTATGACCCAAGATCAAAAAAGGTCGCTCGAGCCACAGCCAATATCCTCAACAAGGCAGGGGTCGATTTCGGGATCCTGGGTTCCATGGAGAATTGCTGTGGAGAAAGCATCCGCAAGACGGGCGATGAGGCCTTGTTCAAACGCCTGGCCAGGGAAAACATCAAAGCCTTCATCGATCATGGGGTGAAAAAAATCCTGGTTTCTTCCCCGCATTGCTACCATACCTTCAAGAACGAGTATCCCGATTTCAGGGTGAACTTCGAGGTGGTTCACATCTCTCAATACTTGTTCCAGCTTGTCAAAGAGGGAAGGCTTGAGTTCACCAAGGAGTATGGAAAGAAAGTGACCTATCACGACCCCTGTTACCTGGGTCGACACAATGGCATCTTCGAGGAGCCTCGAGGGATCTTAAAGAAGGTCCCCGGTTTAGAGCTGGCGGAGTTGCCTGAGTCGCGGATCGACAGTCTCTGCTGCGGAGGGGGAGGCGGCAGGGTTTGGATGGAAACTCAAAAGGGTGAAAGATTCTCCGACCTCAGAATGGAACAGGCGATTGGGGTCGGGGCTGAGGTGCTGGTCACTTCCTGCCCTTACTGCATCACCATGTTCGAGGACAGCCGATTGACCCTGAATGCCACTGAAAAAATAGAGGTTAAGGACATCACGGAGATCATTCAGGAAGTGATTTAAGTTGAAGAAATCGTGATGAGGTGAAAGAAAGTGGAAAACGTGCTAAAAATTAAAGATCATATTGGATAAAGGCGGATAGAAGTGGAAAAAGAACAAGTGGAACAGGTTGACAAGAGTTTAGAGGACAGCCCTTTTGGAGACGTCATGGTTGTGGGTGGAGGGATCAGCGGCATTCAAGCCTCCCTTGATCTTGCGACGGCCGGTTTCAAGGTTTACCTGGTTGAAAAGGCCCCGAGCATCGGGGGGCACATGGCCCAGCTGGACAAGACCTTTCCCACCAATGACTGCTCCATGTGAATCCTCGCACCTAAACTGGTCGAGGTCGGCCGGCATCCGAACATAGAGGTCCTGACGTACACTGAAGTTGACCGTGTAGAAGGGGAAGTGGGAGACTTCAAGGTCACGCTGATCAAAAAACCCAGGTATATTCTGGAAGACAAATGCACGGGTTGTACCACCTGCGTGGAATACTGCCCTGCCAAATACCCTGATCAATACAATCAGGAGATATCGAAGAATAAAGCAGTCCATGTATATTTCGCTCAAGCCATTCCACTGATCACTTATATAGACGAAAGCTGCCTGTATCTCAAAGAGAAGAAATGCCGCATTTGCGAAGGAGTCTGCAAGAATAACGCTATCGATCTAAAGCAAACACCGGAGAAGAAAGAAATCAACGTAGGGGCGATCATTCTGGCTCCAGGCTTTGAGCCCTTTGATCCAAAGACGAAGAAAGAATATCACTACGGCGAGTTTGCGAACGTGGTCACCAGCATGGACTATGAGCGGCTGTTGTGCTCCACGGGGCCATACTCAGGGGAGATCCTGCGCGCTTCCGACATGAAGCATCCCCACAAGATCGCCTGGATTCAATGCGTCGGTTCCAGACGGGTCACTCCGGGCGAAAACAGCTATTGTTCAGCGGTGTGCTGCACCTATACCCAGAAACAGGTCATTTTGACGAAAGATCATCACGCAGAGGCAGAGTGCACCATATTCCATAACGATATTCGTTCCTATGGGAAGGATTTCGAGCGCTACTACGAAAGGACGGAGAAACTTCCCGGGGTTCGTTTTATCAGAAGCTACACGTCCATCGTGAGAGAGGACCCCAAAACCAAGAATGTCACGGTTAGATATTCCACCCTCGCGGACGGGGTCAAAGAAGAAGAATTCGACATGGTGGTCTTGTCCATCGGGTTGAATCCTCCTGTCGGTGCCAAGGACATGGCGGAAAAATTCGGCATTCAACTCGATACCAACGATTTCTGCAAGCTGAATCCTGTCAATCCCATGGAGACCAACAGGCCCGGGATCTATGTGAGCGGAGGCTTCCAGGGGCCTATCGATATTCCGGAGTCGGTTTTCAGCGCCAGCGGAGCCGGCTCCCAAATTGGTCAACTCCTTGACTATCGGCGAGGCAATCTTGCCAGAGAAAGAGTCTATGCGACGGAAAGGGATGTCTCCAAAGAGGAGCCGAGGATAGGGGTCTTTGTCTGTCATTGCGGGGCCAATATCGGAAGGATCGTCAATGTTCCTGAAACCGTTGAATACTGCAAAACCCTGCCCAATGTGGTCTACGCTCAGGAACAGCTGTTTTCGTGTGCCACCAATTCCGCCAAAGAAATAACGGACATTACAAAGGAAAAAGGGCTGAATCGAGTGGTTATCGCTGCCTGCTCCCCCAGGACCCTCGAACCCCTGTTCCGGGACACTGTTCGGGAGGCGGGGATCAATCAATATTTCTGCGAAATGGCGAATATCCGGGAACACAACTCCTGGGTCCACTCCAAAGAAAAGGAAGAAGCCACAGAGAAGGCAAAGGATATCATCAGGATGTCGGTCGCCCGAGCCTGCCATTTGGAGCCGTTGCAGGAATTTGATCTGCCGGTCGACAAGGCGGCGCTGGTGGTGGGTGGTGGGGTAGCCGGCATGAATTGTGCGCTCTCCATAGCCAACCAGGGGCATGAGGTTCACCTGGTGGAAAAGGCTAAAGAGCTGGGCGGGATCGTACGAAAAATTCATTCCACCCTGGACGGACTGGACGTGCAGGCCTATTTGCGTGATTTGATCGCAAAGGTCTATCAGCACCCGCTCATCCATGTCTATCATGATGCCACCATCCCGGAGGCTACAGGGTATGTCGGGAATTTCGTAACCACGGTGAAGTCTGAAACAGGGGTTGCAGAGATCAAACATGGTGCAGCCGTGATCGCCATAGGGGCTGATCTCTATACGCCCACCGAATACCTTTATGGAGAAGATGACAGGGTCACGACCCACCTGGAGTTGGAGGAGCGGATCTCCAAAGGAGACGAAAAGATCATTAACGCAAAGAGTGTCGTGATGATCCAATGCGTAGGCTGCAGAAATGAAGACAGAAATTACTGCAGCCGGATATGCTGCAGCCAGTCTGTTAAGAACGCCTTGAAGTTGAAAGAGATAAACCCCCAGATGGATATCACTATTCTCTTCAGGGATATGAGAACCTATGGGTTCAAAGAGGATTCTTACCGGGAAGCGTCCGAGAAAGATGTCAAGTTCATCCGCTACGAACCGCAAGAGCCGCCTCAGGTGGAAGCGGGTGAGTCGGACGAGGGTCGGCCCGTCCTGAAGGTTACCGCGACGGATTATGTTCTGGGGAAGAAGCTTGTCATCGATGCCGATGTCCTTGCTTTGGCGGCCGCTGTGATTCCCTCCGCAGCAACCAAGGAGGTGGCCGGATTGTTCAAGGTCACGTTGAGCCCGGACGGCTTCTTCAAAGAAGCCCATGTCAAATTGAGACCTGTCGAGTTTGGTACGGACGGCGTGTATCTGTGCGGACTGGCTCACTACCCCAAGTTTATGCAGGAAACGATTAACCAGGCTTACGGAGCTGCAGGACGGGTTTTGACGCTTCTCTCCCATGATACGGTCGTAGCCTCCGGCTCTGTGGCCCAGGTGAATGAGAGCCGGTGCATGGGATGTGGGGCATGTGTCTCCGCCTGTACGTATGGGGCCCTAGGCCTCAGTGATACAAAACAAGGGAAGAAGGCGACGGTTAATCCTGTTCTCTGCAAAGGAGACGGCCTTTGCAATACAAAGTGTCCGACAGGGGCTATACAATTGAAGCACTACACCGATGAAGAGCTCTTGAGCGAAATTGATGCGATGGCTCCGGAGGAAGAGATCCTACCGCAAATGGATGCCGCGGTTGGAGATGTGTAGAAACACACGAATGAACAAAGCCGGGATGACTGACAAAAGAGGTTAGAACAAATGAGTGCAGGACCTAAATTTAAACCCAGATTATTAGGTTTTGTATGCCATTGGTGAGCATACGGGGCTGCTGACCTAGCTGGAGTTTCCAGACTGCAATATACGACTGAAATGAGGCTGATCCGCGTCATGTGTTCCGGTAGAGTGGACCTGGCATTCGTCCTCAGGGCCTTCTCAAACGGAATGGATGGGGTGTTTATCGGGGGCTGCCGTTTGAATGAATGCAATTATGTGACTCACGGAAATTACCATGCCCTCAACATGGTGCTCCTGTTGAAAAGGATCATGGAACACATAGGGTTGAACCCGGAAAGATTGAAGATCGAATTTATGTCCGGCGCTGAAGCAAACGTCTTCGTCGAAACCGTTAATGGTTTTGTCAAGAAGGTGAAAGCATTAGGGCCGCTGGGCCGAGGCGAAGGGATCAAGCAAAATGAACTGAAGTCCAGACTTGCAGAAATTTCAAAGCTGGTCCCGTACCTTAAGTTGGTGAACCAGGAGAAACTGGCCTCCCGTCTTAAGACTCCGGAAGAATACGACGGCCTCTTCACGAAGGATGAGATCGACAGGCTATTTCGTGAAATGGTCTCGTACTATATCGATCCGGAAAAGTGTCAGGCCTGCATGACTTGCCTTAGGAGATGCCCTGCAGAGGCGATTGTGGGCGGCAAGAACAAGATCCATGTCATTGACCAGGACAAATGCATCAAGTGCGGGACTTGCCTTGAAGTTTGTCCCCCTCGCTTTGAATCGGTGAAGAAGATTTCGGGCCAGCCTGTTCCGCCTCCTATTCCCGAAGAAAAAAGAACTCTGGTCAGAAAGGGTAAAGAAAAAGGAGAGAAATCCCAATAGAAACTTCTTATCATTCCGACTCCTCACTCCTTCTATCGAAACGAATCAAAATTTGATGCGGTCGTAAAAAGCCAGATATGCACCTTCCGTTCGCGGTTCGATACCTCACCACGAACGGGATACCAAACACTTAGGGTTTCTCTAACCCGTTCGCCCTGAGGTATCGAAGGGTGAACGGGACTTTTTACGAAGTCACCAAAACTTGAGTTTATTGACCGGCAGGGGAAGCGGCTAGGCGCCGGAGACCGCAGTAGACGTGAATCCCCGAGCCCTTGGACGGTGAGGCCAGGGTCATGTTCAGCGAATCGGCCAGTTCGACGGCCAGGGCCGTAGGGCGGGAGGCGGCCATGATGAAGGGGATTTTGGCCCGGGCCGCCTTCTGAACCAGTTCATAGCTGATGCGGGAAGACAGGATCAGGACCCCTGCCTGGTGGAGGATCCCCTTCAGAAAAAGTTTTCCAATGGCCTTGTCCAGGGCGTTGTGGCGGCCTACATCTTCGGCCAGGGACAGAAGTTCAAAGGTGGAGGTATAGATGGCCGCGGCATGGGAGGCGCGGGTCCGCTGGTACAGGGTCTGTTTCTCTTTTAGGGTCGCCAGGCAGCGATAGGCGCGTTTCCAGGTCAATGGGCGGACCGTCGGACAGCGCCTGGACCATCTGCGAAAGGTCTTCAACCAGCTCCTTGCCGCAGATGCCGCAGCTCGTTTGGCTGACAAAGCCCCGGCGTTCCAGCACGGCGGTGATGGCCGGCAACCGGCCCGGGGTGACGGTTAGGGTCACCACGTTTGTGGCGTCCCCCTCACAGGAGGCGATGGTACCAATGTCGTCGGGGCTGTCCACGATGCCCTCGGCCAGACAAAACCCGGCCACATGGGCCGGTTCGTCTCCGGGGGTGCGCATGACCACGGCATAGGGCTGGCCCTGAATCCGGATGGACAGGGGTTCCTCCTGGATCAAGTCCAGCCGGGTGGAGGTCTTGACTTTTCCTTCCTGGAGTAGGACCGTTAAAAGGATCGCGTTATCGCTCAAGGTGATAGGAACTCGCTTTCTGTGAGGCGGAGTATAGGAGATTGCAGCCTCGTGTGTCAAGCGCTACGCACCCATCCTGTTGGAGACATGCCGATTGAGTGTAAAGGGTAAAAAAGATGAGATACGCAGAGGCAGGGTTTAATCTGGAAATTGATCTATCTCGAGGAAGCATCGAGAGGGTAGAAACCGACCCAAGATTAACCGAACTTTATCTGGGAGGTCAGGGGACTGCCGCGAAGATACTATGGGATAGGGTTCCCCCTGGAGTTGAACCCTTTTCTCCCGATAATCTGCTCATATTCAGCACCGGTCTTTTGCATGCCACACCTGTTCCCGGTGCCAATCGCACCGCTGTAAACACTTTTTCTCCCCAGACAAACCTTTATTCAAATTCATTATTTGGAGGATTTTTCGGACCGGAACTGAAGCATGCCGGTTACGACAAAATCGTCCTTCGCGGCAAATCCCCCAGCCTGGTTTATTTGTGGATCAACAATGACAAAGTGGAACTGCGTGATGCCGGCCATCTCCAGGGCAAGGGCGCTCTGGAAACAGGAGCACTCATTCAAAAGGAGTTGAAGGAACCCAATGCTCAGGTGGCCGCTATCGGCCTGGCCGGTGAAAACAGGGTCTATATGTCTACCATCGAACACTCTAACTCCAGCGCCTCTCGAGGAGTGGGCGTGATCATGGGAGACAAAAGGCTAAAGGCGATAGCTGTACGTGGAACAAAGGACATTCATCTTGCCCGACCGGCTGAACTTATTGAGATATGCCTCGGCCTGAGAAAGAAAATTTATGAGAACCCGAAATGTGGGGATCCTATGGCGCACGAGGATGATGAAACGTTCCACGTCGACAATTTCGCCTGGGGCAACGCGCGTGAGCGGATAAGAGGTTATTGGAACAAAGAACGGGAAAAGAAGTGGAAGGCGATTTCTGACAGCGTGCGGCTGCGATGGACAGGCTGCTATAACTGCCCGAAGGATTGCCATCAAGCAATTTCCTACCCGGGGCGGCAAACCTATTTCCAGAAATGCTACAGCAAGCTCACCTATGCGATGGCGGCCCATAAAGAGCTCGATTTTAATTATGACATCCTTGGACTTGCTCAGGAGTACGGACTGGACGGGTACTCAACGCCTCAAGTTCTCGCCTTCGCCGTTGAACTTTACGAAGCCGGCATTATAACGGACAAGGATCTGCCGGGATTTCCCTCTGACTCCGGGGAAAGATTTTTCTATTTGGTTGAAAAAATTGTTCGGCGGGAAGGGATTGGAGATGTTTTAGCCAATGGTGTTTATTGGGCGGCCCGTCAGATTGGTAAAGGCGCAGAGAAATTTGATCATAATACCATTAAGAAATTTGAGCAGCTGCCTCTCAAGCTGAAAATGATCAATTACCCCTATTTTCTTATGTACGCCACCGGTGAGAAGATGACGATCACCCAAATGGAAGGGTCCTACCCCCAGTCCCCCATTGCGGACAAGGAAGAGAGAGAAAAGTTCGTAAAGAATTGGGACGCAGCTCCTGAGCGGTTTAAGAAATGGTTTTTGGAATGGGAGCCGCGTCAACATCCGTCTATTGAAGCGTCTGTCAACATTGCTGATTGGAATGAGACCCTGCATTACATTGATGACGCCATTGGGATCTGCGCCTTTTTGTCGTCCTTTAGAGGCCAATTCGGGGGCAGGACTCCGTATCACATTTACAATTTACCAGAATTCATCTCACTCGCGGCCGGGATGGATCTTGACTCAGACGCCCTTTGGGAAATAGGGACAAGGAACCGTAATCTGGTGAGAGCCCTCAATGTAAGGAGAGGCTTGAGGAGAAAGGATGAGAAGCCTCCTGAAGACCATTGGGAGATACGAGACCCTGTGATGGAAACCAAGGTGCTTGACGCATATTATGAATTCAAGGGGTGGAATCACGAAGGTATTCCTACCAGAGAGACGTTGAACAAGCTCGGCTTGAATTACGTGAGCGAAGACTTCGTACAGAGGGGGATCTTGACGGACGAGGGAAAGAAGTCAAAAGGGACGGCCTTGTAAAGAATCAAAAATAGACCATTCGCGCCAGCTTTCGGAATGAAAGAGGAGAATTCAGACTTTGAGTTCCAGGTTGATCAGGGGGCCTTTCTGGAACCCGAAGGCGTGAAAGAACTTGAGAAGATCCCAGTCCGGCCAGCTGACCATGGTGTAAACCGTATCGACTCCGACTTTTTTGAGGTTGGCAATCACTTCCTTCATCAGCATCTGGGCGATCCCCTGCCCCTGATAGGCGGGATCCACACCGATGGTATCAATCCATCCGATGTTCTCCGGCACACTGTATTCATATCCGCTAGCATCTCCCAGAATGAAGCCGACCACTTTTCCGTCCGCTTCCGCCACCAGAGAAGCACTGGGCAAACGCTGTTCAGCTAGTGTCATTTTCATGAGCCAGTAATCCCATCTTGATTTGCCCAGGACTTTGGTGTCGATCGCCACAACGTCGTCCAGGTCTTTCTGGTTCATCTTTCTGACAATAGGCGTTTTTGACTTAGCAATCATATGGCCCCTCCTTTCGACCCGGATGAATCCCCTCCGGATTCACGTTGATAACGGTCTGCCTACACCCCCTCTGCGGAGTCCCCTAAACTCGACGCCTGTCAGAAAAGCACGGATTTACCACTTTACCAGAGCGCTTCCCCAGGTCAGGCCCCCCCCAAAAACAGGGAGACATACCAGGTCGCCCTCTTTGACGCTTCTATCCCTCACCGCCTCGTCAAAAGCGATGGCACACGATGCGGAGGAGATGTTTCCGTATTTGTGGAGGGTCACATAAAACTTCTCCATCGGGAGCTTCAGTGTCTTGGCCATGGACTGAAACATCCTCAAGTTGGCCTGATGGGGAATAAACCACGCGATGTCCTTGATGGCGACCTTGTTGTGGTCCGCCGCCTCCTTGATGGACTCCACAAAGTGCCGCACCGCCACCCTGAAGCTTGCGTTCGCCTCAATCATGTTCAGAGTGTGAAGTCCTTTATCCACGCTTTCATGCGAAATCGGCGTGGTCCGCGAACCGCCTCCAGGCATCAGAAGATCCTGCCCATTTTTTCCGTCCGTGTGGATGTGGGTTGAAAGAAGCTGATGCCCCCCGCTGTCCTTGGTCAGGATGGCCGCTCCGGCGCCATCCCCCCACAAAATGCAGGTGGTCCTGTCTTTCCAGTTGAGCGTCCGGGTCATGACTTCCGCACCAACAACGAGCACGGTCTTTGAGAACCCGGTGAGGAGATACTGAGTCGCCACATTGAGGCCGAAGATAAATCCGGAGCAGGCTGCCGTCACATCGAAGGTCACGGCCTGAGGAGCATCCAGTTTTGCCTGAAGCCAGTTGGCGGCGGACGGGCAGCAGGTATCGGGAGTGATGGTCCCGATAAGGATGAGATCCAGGTCCTTGGCCGTCAGTCCCGCCATCTCAAGCGCTTTGCGGGACGCTTCAAGAGAAAGGTCCGAGGTGGCCACATCCGGATCTGCGATGCGCCTTTCGCGGACACCGGTCCGCTGGGTGATCCACTCGTCCGTCGTGTCGAGCCCCATTTTCTGGAGATCGAAGTTGGTAAGCACTCTGGGAGGGACGTACGATCCTGTCCCCAGAATTCGTATTCCTGGCATAGGGAGGTCTTGTCTTTCTACTGAGGTTTAATTCCCAACTGTTTCTCTTTTTTGGCAATCGCAAGCCTTGTCTTCACCACCGTATCAGGAATCAGGCTGATGGAGTCAATGCCGCATTCCACGAGAAACTCCGCAAACTCCGGGAAGTCGCTGGGGCCCTGTCCGCAAATTCCGATTTTTCGGCCTTTTCCCTTAGCCACCTTGATCACCTGGGCCACAAGCCGTTTCACTGCTTCATTTCTTTCATCATAGAGATGGGCAACCAGGGAAGAATCCCGGTCAAGGCCAAGAGCCAGTTGGGTCAGGTCATTAGAGCCGATGGAGAAGCCGTCAAAAATTTCTGCAAACTGGTCGGCGCAGATGACGTTGCTCGGAATCTCGCACATGACATAAATTTCGAGGCCCTCTTGTCCCTGGACAAGGCCGAATTTTTTCATCAAGGCGACGACCTTTTTCCCCTCCTCAGGGGTTCTGCAAAAGGGAACCATCACCTTGATATTGGTCAGGCCCATGTCGCTTCTCGCCTTCCGGAGCGCGCGGCACTCGAGCTCAAAAGCAGGTTTGTACTTCTCGTCATAGTAACGCGACGCGCCTCTCCAGCCGATCATGGGGTTGTTTTCCGTGGGTTCGTAAAGGAACCCGCCCAGCAGGTTCTCATACTCATTCGTTTTGAAATCGGAAAGCCGCACGATGACGTCGTTGGGGTAAAAGCTGGCCGCGATTCTGGCAACCCCTTCAGCGAGCTTATCAACGAAAAACTGAGTTTTGTCCTCGTAGACCGCTGTAATCTCGTCGATCTTGTAAACCACGCCGGCAATCCGCTGATCCGTCTTTGCCTTCTTCTTCAGTTCTTCATAAGCGATGAGCGCCATCGGATGAATTCCAATGTGGGAATTGATGATGAACTCCTCTCTCGTAAGACCGACTCCGTCATTCGGGATCATTGCCTGCGAAAAGGCCTGCTCCGGGATTCCCACATTCATCATGATTTTTGTTCTGGTCCTCGGCATTTCGTCCAGATTGATGGTCTCCACCTTAAACTTCAGCAGGCCGTTGTAAACCAGACCTATTTCTCCTTCACAGCATGAAACCGTGATCTCCTGGCCCGGCTTGATGATCTCATCCGCATTGCCGGTGCCGATCACACAGGGGATGCCCAGTTCACGCGAAACAATGGCCGCATGGCACGTCCGGCCGCCCTTGTTGGTCACAATGGCTGCGGCAATCTTCATGACCGGTTCCCAGTCAGGGTCGGTCATGCTGGTGACCAGGACCTCCCCCTCCCTGAATTTCCCGATATCTGCGGACGTTTCGATGACCTTGGCGACCCCATGACCCACCTTGCTTCCCACCGCCGTACCCGTGGCCAGAATCTCCCCCTTCTGGAGAAGGGAATAGGTTTCATACGTGTTGGCATTCCTCTGGGAATGGATCGTCTCAGGCCTGGCCTGCACGATGAAGAGATTCCCTGTCCCTTCCGTCACCCCATCGCCATCCTTCGCCCACTCGATGTCCATGGGCATGAAGTGTCCGGCCTCTTTGCTGTAATGATCTTCGATGATGCACGCCCACTCAGCGAGTTTCAGGATCTCGTCATCTTCGAGGACATACCGGCGTCTTTCGCTGAGGCTGACCGCGATGTTTTTTGTCGTGGCATCATCTTCCACGGAATAAATCATCTTGATATCCCGGTCTCCAACTTTTCTACCAATGATGGCCCGCTTTCCCTGTTTCAACGTCGGCTTGAAGACGTAGTACTCATCCGGGTTGACGGTTCCCTGAACCACATTTTCGCCTAACCCGTAAGCTGCCGTGACGAAAACCACGTCCTTGAATCCCGTCTCCGTGTCAATGGTGAACATGACGCCGGAATAGGCGGAGTCACTGCGCACCATCTTCTGCACCGCGATGGAAAGGGAGACGTCAAACTGGCCGAACCCTTTGTCGTGGCGATAGGAGATGGCCCGGTTGGTGAAAAGGCTTGCGAAACATTTCTTACAGGCATCCAGGACGCTCATCCTTCCCCGGATATTGAGGTAGGTATCCTGCTGACCTGCGAAGGAGGCATCAGGCAAGTCCTCGGCTGTAGCCGATGACCGTATGGCCACGTCCAGATTATCCAGGCCCCCTTGCCTAAAGTCCTCAGCCAATTTGTCATAGCCCAGGTAGATCGCCTGGGTGAGATCCGGCGGGAACTCGGAATGCCGGATGATGTCCCGGACTTCCCTTCCCTTTCTCATGAGATTGGTGAGGTCATGAGTGTCGAGATCTTTGAGGATTTTTTTGATTTCATCTTCAATGCCCGCGTACTTCAAGAAGTAGCGATAGGCATAGGCGGTGATGGCGAAGCCATTGGGAATACTGATGCCTTGTTGATGGAGCTTTTGATACATCTCCCCTAAAGAGGCGTTCTTCCCACCGACCATGGGAATGTCCTCCATGCCGATCTCATTGAACCAAAGAATAAAATGCTTGCTCTTGTCCCCAGCCATCCCCCGTCTCCTTCATTGAGGTTAAGTAAGCGAGGAAATCAACTGATTTCAATAAATAAGGAAGGCATACGTGTACCATTATCAGTCTCTATTGTCAATTGACAAAATAGGCCTTACAAAAGGAAGGAAATCCTCAGTCTCCAAGCCTGCATTGGGAATCCGGAGTTCTGGGGCCGGCTTATGAACGCCTTCTCTTCAGACAGACCCGCTCTCCTGATCATCGACATGGTCAAGGATAATCTCGATGAAAAAAACCTGCACCCACTGAAAGCATCCACAAGCAAGCTCTGGACATCTACCGCAAAAACATTCTCTATCCGCTTTTTAGGATTTTGACGTCCGATCAACTGCTGGCAGATCTTAGGCAGCAGGGAGCATAGAGCACCCTTTATTCCCTCTTCTTGTTGAGTTCTTCCATCCTTGCTTTGATCTCTTTTTCAAATCCACGTCCTGTGGGGCGGTAATAGACCCGGGCTTTAATCTTCTCAGGCAGATACTCCTGTTTCACCCAGGCGCCCGGATGGTTGTGGGGGTAGAGATACCCTCTGGAATAACCATGCTCTTTCATCAGCTTCGTGGGAGCGTTTCGTATGTGATGCGGCACAGGCTGAGCTCCTGATTCTTCAATCTCCGCCTTCACGGTTTTCTCCGCCGCATAGAGAGCATTGCTTTTCGGCGCGGAGGCCAGGTAGACCGCCGCTTCCGCCAGAGCGAGCTCAGCCTCTGGCGGGCCGACCTTCTCCCACGCTTCGAAAGCACACAGGGTCACCTGGAGGGCATGGGGATCTGCGAGCCCCACATCCTCCGAAGCAAAACGGATCATGCGCCGGCAGATGAAGAGAGGATCTTCTCCGGCCATCAACATCCTGTAGAGCCAGTATAGAGACGCTTGTTCATCGCTTCCCCGAAGGCTTTTGTGAAAGGCGGAGATGAGGTTGTAGTGTTCCTCGCCGTCCTTGTCATAAGCGAGCGCTTTCCTGCTCAGAGCGGTCTCCACACTCGCCAGGTCCAGGGTCCTGGGCGCTTCTCCTTCTCCCATCACATAATCGACGGCGATCTCCAGGTTGTTGAGCGCAACCCGCGCATCTCCTGAAGAAAGATTGATGACGTGGTCGAGGGCCTCTTTCTCAATCCGCACATCCAGATTTCCCAAACCCGATTCCCTGTCCTCGATGGCCCGATCCAGAATTCTTTGGAGATCTTCCCGTTCAAGGGGACGAAGAATCATGACTCTTGCCCTTGAGAGGAGCGGAGGAATGATCTCAAAAGAAGGGTTCTGGGTCGTTGCTCCGATGAGAACGATCACTCCGTTTTCCACATAGGGTAAGAAGGCATCCTGTTGAGCCTTGTTGAACCGGTGGATCTCATCCACAAAGAGTATGGTGGGTTTCCCTGTAAGGTTGCGGGTTCTTTCGGCCGTGTCAATGACCTGCCGCAGTTCTTTCACGCCGGAAGTCACGGCCGAAAAAGCCTGGAAGGAATTTTGAGTGTACTGGGCGATCAGCTTTGCCAGGGTGGTCTTGCCTGATCCCGGAGGCCCCCACAGGATAACGGAGAACAGGTGGCCGGACTGGATGGCCCGCGTGAGCACGGAACCCGGACCCAGAAGATGGTTCTGCCCCACCATCCCCTCGATCGTTCTCGGCCTCATTCGGTCCGCCAGCGGTGCGTAAGGACTGTCCATGCTAGCCCGTAAGCAACTCCGACACCCTGTCCAGAGTGCTTGTCATATCGATCGGTTTTCGAATGAGAAGGTCGGCTGCCAGACCTTTTTCTTTTCCCTTGGCCTCCGTTCCTTCACTCCCAGTGATCCATGCGACACTCAACCTCGTCTTTTTTTCCTTGATTTCTCGTATGAGATTCTGAGCTTTCATGTCCGGAGTTTCAGATCCCACAATCACCAAGTCAAAGGGTTTTCTCTCGAGTTGCTGCAAGCCTTCCGCACCGGTGGATACGGTGCTCACCCTGTATCCCTTGTGCTCGAGCATCTTGGAGAGGAGATCCCGGATCATCAGATCATCTTCGATCAAGAGGATAGACACCTCGTTCGCTTTCCTTCGCCTCTGGGGCTTCTTTTTGGAGGGAGTTGCCAAGGGCAACCGGATGGTCACCATGGTGCCCTCGTTCTTCTTGCTAGAGAGTTCCAGTGTCCCCTTATGCCTCCTTATGATCGCCTGAGCCACGCTCAGACCCAGTCCCGGCCTGCCGTCCTCCTTCGTCGTAAAGAAGGGATCGAAAACCTTGTCCAGAGCCTCAGGGGCGATCCCCACCCCGTTGTCCTGGACATAGATATGAGCATGACCTGCATTCTCTTCGATGCTCAGATAGAGATCTCCTCCATGAGGCATCGCTTCCACCGCGTTGAACATCACATGAGAAAGCATTTCCTCTATCTCTTCGGAATCCCCTTCCAGTGGTGATACGGCCCTAAGGTAGGTCTTGAGGTTGATCCCCGACCCCTGCTTTTCGGGCTGGCCCTTCAGCTTTGGGCCCACAAAGGCAACCGCCTCCCGGACAACTTTTTTCAGGTCCACAAGGACCCTTTTCGACGGGTCCTGGGCCTCCCTGGTGAAACTTTCAAGAGCCTCTGTGACCTTCAAGATCTGACCGTTCACCTCTTCAATTTGCCTGAAGTCTTGCAGGTCAGCGTCCCTGCGATTTCTCATCTTTCCTGCAAGGGCAGCGATCCGTTCCAGATGGGGATGAAGCCGCCAGGTGATCTCACGGGCCATTCGGGCAAGAGACTCCCGCTTTTTCGATTCCACCAGGTCTATTTCCCTTTTCTTGCGCTCCTCGCTGGGGGTGAGCATCAGCAGAAAAGCGGTTCGGCCGCTTCTGTGAACTTTCCTGACCCTGACATCACAACTCAGGATCTCGCCGTGCTTCGCCACGAGGTCCGTCTCGTACTCTTCGGGCGCCCATTTTCCTGAAGCCCATCTCCTCTGGAAGTCTCTCGTGACACTTTTCAGACGGGGATGAACAAAGTCAGCAAAAGCATGCCCCAGCACGTCCTCGCTCGAATACCCGAGGTGATTCAGAATGAACTCGTTCGCCTCCACAATCTTTGCTTTCTCAAGGACTACGAAACCCAGTGGAAAAGAATTCAGGAGCGCGTCTCTCTGGTTCAGGGTTCTTGCGCCCTCATGATTCTCTTTTCGGAGTTGAGCAATCTCGCTTCTCAATCGCTCCGGGTCCGCCCTTATTCTGGCAATTTTGTTGTCGCTGCGATCCTTGTCTCTCGTCGTCATGGCAGGCACAGAATGTCGTGGTTTCTGGAAGTACTTAAAGAAAGGCCGAAAACTCTATCCCCTCTGAAAGTTAGGTAAATTAGGGTTGTTCCGCGTGAGGTACAATCACATGGCCAGAACCTTACACCACGAAAAAAGAGCCGTCAATCCCCTCTTGAAAACCCCCTTGACTTTCCTCTCTGATTGGGAACAATCTCCACAGGTCTTTTTGATATGACGATTATAAGGCACGCCTTTGCCCGCAAACAAATTCGAATCTCGAAGTCCGAAATTCGAAACAAATTCAAAGCACCAATGCTCCAATGTCAGAAATGGAAAACCAGCGGCCCACAGTTTTGATCATTTGAATTTGGATCATTTGAGATTGTTTCGGATTTCGTGCTTCGGATTTCGGATTTTAAACTTCATGACAAATTGTACGTAGCTCAGTCTCGATCTCAGAATTTAACTCCTTAAAAGAAATGAGGTCCCTTTGACTACTCCATCCTCCTTCGTTCACCTTCATGTTCATACCGAATTCAGCCTGCTTGACGGCGCGATCCGGATCACTCAATTGCTGGATAAGGCTCGCGCTCTCAACATGGAAGCCGTCGCGATTACGGACCACGGGAATATCTTCGGCGCCGTGGAGTTTTTCACCAAGTGCCCGGACAAGGGAATCAAACCCGTCCTGGGCTGTGAAATGTATGTTGCCTCAGGCCACCGCAAGGACCGCGCCATGCCGCAGGATGGGAGCCCGAACGCCCACCATCTGATCCTTCTTGCCATGAACCAGGAAGGATACAAGAACCTCTGCCGCCTGGTGACTCTCGCCCATCTTGAAGGATTCTATTATCACCCCCGGGTGGATATGGAGCTTCTCAGGGAACACCACTCCGGGTTGATCGCTTTGTCCGCCTGCCTGAAAGGGAGGATCCCTTACCTCCTCAACGCCAACCGAAGCGAAGAGGCAAAGACGGAGACGAGGATCCTCGCCTCCGTCTTTGACCAGGACCGCTTCTATTTTGAAGTCCAGGCCAACCTGCTCCCTGAGCAGAAGACCGTCAATCACCTGCTCAAGGAGCTTGGTCATGAACTCTCCATCCCTCTCGTGGCGACGAATGACTGCCACTATTTGAACCGTGAGGATGCTGAGGCTCATGATGCCCTTCTCTGCATCCAGACCGGCAAGACCACCGAGGATACGAAACGCCTGAAGTTCTCCACGAACGAGTTTTTTTTCAAGTCCCGCGAGGAGATGGCCTCAAGCCTCGGCGAAAAGGAATTCGATCAAGCCCTGGACAACACCCTTCAGGTGGCGAGGCGCTGCCATTTTCAAATGGATTTCGGCCATTACAAGTACCCGGTTTTTCAGGTACCCGAGGGCAAAAGCCTGGAGGAGATTCTCAACGATGAAGCACGCAAAGGCCTGGAGCAACGGCTTGACCAGTTCCGGCAGGAGGGAAAAACCCTCTCTCCCGAACAGATCCGGGAGTATCGCGAGAGACTGGAATATGAGCTCATCCAGATCATCAAACTGGGCTTTGCCGGGTACTTTCTGATCGTGTCGGATTTTATCGATTATGCGAGGCGCTCGGACATCCCCGTGGGCCCGGGCCGGGGTTCAGCCGCAGGCTCCCTGGTGGCTTATTGCCTTAAGATCACCAATGTCGATCCGATCAAGTACGGCCTTCTCTTTGAGCGGTTTCTCAATCCTGAACGTATCACCATGCCGGATATTGATATTGATTTTTGCATGAACGGCAGGGATGAGGTGATCCGTTATGTGGCCGAGAAATACGGCCGGGAAAACGTTTGCCAGATCATTACCTTCGGAACCATGAAGGCCAGAGCGGTCATCCGGGATGTGGGCCGGGCTCTCAATATCCCTTACGGGGAAGTGGATCGAATTGCCAAGCTGGTCCCCGCGGGTCCCAAGGTCAGTCTCTTCAAGGCGATGGAGGAGGAACCGGAACTGAGGAAACTCGAGGAAGGAGAGGCCCACCACAAAAAACTCCTCACCATTGCCCGGTCCCTTGAAGGCCTCTCCAGGCATGCCTCCACCCACGCCTCCGGTGTGGTCATCTCCGACCGGCCCCTGGTGGATTACCTGCCTCTTTTCAAGGGGACCAACGAGGAAGTGATGACCCAGTTCACCATGGAGCAGATCGAAAGACTGGGCCTCATCAAATTTGACTTCCTCGGGCTCAAGACCCTCACGGTCATCAAGCACGCCCTCACCCTCATCGAGAAAACCACAGGCCGGAAAATCGACATCGACAAAATTCCTCTGGATGACCAGTCCACCTACCAGCTTTGCAGTGAAGGCAAGACCACGGGCGTGTTCCAGCTTGAAAGCTCAGGAATGAAAGACCTCTTGAGAAGGCTGAAACCGGAGGTCTTTGAAGATCTGATTGCTCTCGTGGCTCTCTACCGGCCGGGGCCCCTCGGAAGCAACATGGTGGAAGAGTTCATTGCGGGCAAACACGGAAAGGGGAAGATCAAGTACTTTCTGCATCGCCTCGAGCCCATCTTAAAGGAAACCTACGGCGTCATCCTTTACCAGGAACAGGTCATGAAGATCGCCCAGATCCTGGCCAACTACAGCCTGGCCGAGGCGGATGAATTGAGGAAGGCCATAGGAAAAAAGAAACAGGAGGTCATGGACAGGCACCAGGCCCGCTTTGTGGAAGGCGCCACCATTAACGGAGTCAACCCGAATTTGGCGAGCAAGCTCTTCGCGCTCATAGAGAAGTTCGGCGGTTACGGCTTTAACAAGTCCCACTCCACGGCGTACGCCTTGATCGCTTACCAGACAGCCTACCTCAAAGCTCATTTCCCGGTCCAGTTTATGGCCGCCCTCTTGACCCAGGATATGGGGAACCAGGACAAGACCATCAAGAACATCGCCGAGTGCCGCGAGATGGGAATTCAGATCCTCCCTCCGGACATCAACGAAAGCCAGCCCGATTTTGCCGTCGTGGAAGGAGGAATCCGGTTCGGCCTCGGAGCGGTGAAGAATGTGGGCCTCAAAGCCGTTGAATCCGTGATCGAGGAGAGGAACCAGGGAGAACCCTTCAAGGATCTGGTGGACTTCTGCACAAGGGTGGACGGATCCAAGGTCAACCGGAGGGTGCTGGAAGGCCTGATTCAGTGTGGGGCTTTTGATTTCGCAGGGGTCGAAAGATCAAGGCTCCTGGCCTCTCTGGATGAAGTGACTAGAATGTGCGGGGCCAGTCAGGATCCCAATCAGCTCACGATCTTCTCAGCGGCTCCGGGCGGCGACGTCAGGACCTTTGACTTCTCAAGCCTTCCGAACCATGTGGAATGGGATGAGAGGGAAAAACTCCGAAGAGAAAAGGAAGCTCTCGGATTTTACATCACCGGCCATCCTCTTGATCGTTACAGGGAAGAAGTGAGCCGGTTCGCCACCTGTTCCATCCAGGACCTGACCCTGCTGACCGACAAAACGACCGTCCGAGTGGCCGGCGTCATCGAAGAGTTGAAGATCAAGAGGACCAAACGCGGGGACAAGATGGCCATCCTCACCCTTGAAGACCAGAGCGGTTCTACGGAGGTAGTCGTGTTTCCCGATGTGTTTGAACGCTCCTCCGCCCTTCTCAAAAGCGATGACCCGTTGCTGGTTGCCGGCACGGCGGAGGTCGATGAAATGGTGGCGAAGATCATCACCCAGGAAATCCAATCCCTTGAGAATGTGAGACTGGCTGCCATCCGGCTGATTGAGCTGTCCCTGTCCAGAGAAGCGCTTTCCAAAGGTCACCTGGAAGGGATCAAAGATGTTCTTTACCGTTATCCCGGACAATCATCGGTTGTGTTCAAAGTGGAAACCGATCCGGGAAAACGGTTGGTCATCGCCGCGCACCCCCGATACAATGTCTTTGCCTGTCGGGAAATGATTCAGGAACTTGAAACGCTTATCGGTCAAAAGGTGGTCTGCCGTTATGGAGAAAAAAATTCGAACCATCGGCTCTCTCAGCACCCGTAGCTTTTCAGCCTATCTCGATGAGGTTCTGCTGCAGAACAACCAGATGGGCCAGAGAATAAGGATCGATCACCCTGAAGCGGCCGCGATCATCCCTTTCCTTTCGGACAAGGAAATCCTGATGGTCCGGCAATTCCGGTATGCCCTGGGAAGGGAGACCCTTGAAATCCCGGCCGGCAAAATGGATCTTGGGGAGCGCCCTGAGCAGTGCGTCCGAAGAGAGCTCCTTGAAGAGACGGGGTATGAAGCAGGAAAAATCGAGTGGGTCTACACCTATGCCCCAGCTCTGGGCTACTCCAATGAACTGATTCACATTTACTCAGGACATCAGCTCAGAAAAGCGGGCACGGTCATCGACGAAAGAGAGATTGCTTCTGTGGAGACAATCTCTGTTGAGAAGCTGAAGTCTATGGTTAAGGAGAGGCTTATCTTGGATGGCAAGACCCTTCTCGGCCTTTCGCTGATGAGAATTATTCCCTAGCGCCGGCCCATTGCCGCAACCAAATTAGAATCCTCAAACTCGAATGTCGAATGTCGAACAAGGAATTTCGAATGATGAAGTTAAATCTCTTCTGTTGTCTCCTTCAGCGTTCGATATTCGTTATTCGACCTGCCCGCTATGCCCATACGCAGACTTGAGATCGATGCGCCGTGCTTACGAATGTCACGGTTGTCTTCTCGGGCACAGCACTTCGCAGGGCAGGCGGGTATTCTGCGGTTCGCTTTTGAGCTTCTACGCAGCTTGCGGAGAAGTCACACGCTAAGAGTCTACGCAGGCCTTTGGCTGCAACCAAAGACTGGCTGAGCCCGAGACGAGGGGGTTTGCCCTCCGGCGAATTTACTTGGCCTGGGCGTCCACGAAGGTCTTGAGTTTCTTGATGATGGTCACAGGGACCGGGCCTGAATTGGCATAGAGCTTCAAGATCGCGTAAGGAACCTTGGTTTCCTGCTGTACCTTGTCCCACCCAATTCCCTTGGCATCAATCGTTTCCATGAGCTTGATCAATTCTTCTGATTCCATTACCTTCTCTCCACCTCATTTCTGAGGGACTCCCAAATCAGGCGGGTAAACATACTTGGGATCCATGTCATAGGTCCAGGGAAGCCCCCAAAACTGCCATCCGGAATGGCGTCGATGCTCAAAGCCATAAATGTTATTTCTTTTGGCAAGCTGTCGGTAGTACTTGTGCTTGTTGGGATCATCAAAGGCAGGGAATTCACCCCCCTCAAAACCATCGTACACATCGAAAACGTTCTTGTAACCGGCAGTCAGGAGATCTTTTGCCGCCTGTGCGCTTCGGGTTCCGTCGCGATCCAGGAGCAGAAGGTTGTCCGTCTTTTTGAATACCTTGCTGATCTGCTCAAGGAAAACCTTGTTTTTCGTGAACTGGTAGGAAGGTTTTTCGTCGTCCTTGGCAAAGGTCGTCGTGAAAAAAAGGTATGGGAAATTGTAGGCCTTGAAGGGATGGCCCACAAACTGGTATTCAGCCTGAGTTCTGAGGTCGATCAGGTAGGTGTCCGGCACGGTATTCAGCATGTCAAGGGCTTCGATGCTCAGGATCCTTTTCTGCTCCTGGCCATAGCCGATACCGGCGCTGCTGGAGATCAACACAACAACTACGAGAAAGAAAAAAACGGAATGCCTTCTCATGAGAAGTCGCCTTCACCAAAAAGAACGGAGATTTCAAGAAAGGTTTTGCCCCTCGGATCGAGATTGTTCATAATCCAAAAGCCTTTTCTTTGTCAACGGAAAAATCCCTGGAGTGGGCTATCCTTATTGACAGGCAGGGCGTGAACGTCTAATATCGGCAACCATTTAGTAGCACTATCTTCACCCCAGAGCCACAGCGGTCTCTGAAAAATCCTCTTTCGAAAGGAGCCGGTGGTGTCAACAAGCAAAGTGTATTTCACGGATCTGAGGGCCTCTGCCAAAGAGAATTTGCTGGCAAAAGTCGTCCGTCTGGCAGACATGCTGGACCTGAAGCAGATCGTCCCTAGCCGCGGCCTGGTGGCGATCAAGCTTCACTTCGGAGAAAAAGGAAATACGGCCTACATCCGGCCCACCTTCGTACGTCAGATCGTGGACCGTGTCAGAGCCCTGGGCGCCTTCCCATTTCTCACCGATGCGAACACGCTCTACGCCGGTACCCGAGGAGACAGCGTCTCCCACCTCCACACCGCCATTGAAAATGGCTTCTCTTTCTCCGTGGTCAACGCTCCTCTCATCATCGCCGACGGGTTGAGGGGTGCCTCCTATGCCGCCGTCAAGATTCAGCAGGAACTTCTCAAGACAGCGTATATCGGAAAAGAGATCGCCGAAGCGGATGGCCTGATCAGCCTGGCCCATTTTAAAGGCCACGAGCTTTCCGGTTTTGGTGGCACGATCAAGAACCTGGGCATGGGCTGCGCCTCAAGACGGGGCAAGATGGTCCAGCACGCGGACGTGTCCCCCAAGATCACGCGAAAGAAATGCGTTGGATGCGGCGATTGTGTCGAACACTGTTCCCAGTCTGCGATCGCACTGCGGGAAGAAAAGGCGGTGATTGATGCGAAGAAATGCATTGGATGCGGGGAGTGCATCTTGATTTGCTCCAACAAAGCGATCGACGTCCAGTGGAACGCGGACATTGCCCTTTTCCAGAAAAAAATGGTGGAATACACCGTTGCCGTGTTAAAGGGTAAGCAAGGAAGGGTCGCCTTTCTGAACTTTCTCACCCAGATTTCGCCGGCCTGTGACTGCTACGGTCACAGCGATGCACCGATTGTTCATGACCTCGGCATCATGGCTTCTGCGGACCCCGTGGCCATTGATCAGGCCTCCGTGGACATGGTCAACCGGCAGAAGGCCCTGGAGGGCACTTCTCTCGCCGCCAACAAAGAGCCTGGAGAAGACAAGTTCAGGGCTCTTTACCCGAAGGTCGACTGGACCATCCAGCTGGAGTATGCGGAAAAAGTCGGCCTGGGCTCGCGCAACTGTGAACTGGTGACCATATAAAGCAGGGAGTAGGAAGCCCGGAGCAAGGAGTAGAAAAATCGCGGAAAAGCTATCGAGGCCAGGAGCACAATGATCATCGCAGAAGATTTGACCAAGTACTATGGACTAAAGCCTGCTGTTCAGAATGTCTCCTTTCGGGTTGAAAAGGGAGAGATTGTAGGCTTTCTTGGCCCCAACGGGGCAGGCAAGACCACCGTCCTGAGAATGCTTACCTGTTTCCTGCAGCCCACTTCGGGAAAAATCCTGGTCGACGGGCTCAACGGCCAGACCCACTCCCTCGAAGTGAGAAAGAAGATCGGCTTTTTGCCTGAGACCGTCCCTCTTTATGATGAACTGACGGTGAAACAGTTCTTAGCCTTCTCAGGCAGCATCAAAGGGCTCAGCGGAAACCCTCTCAATGGGGAGATCGACAGGGTGGTTTCTGACTGCGGCCTGACCGAGCACAGAAAGCGGCGCATCAAGCACCTGTCCAAGGGCCTCAAGCAGAGAGTCGGCCTTGCTCAAGCCCTCATCAACAATCCTCCCATTGTCATCCTGGATGAGCCCACCACCGGTTTGGATCCGGCCCAGATTATTGAAGTCAGGAAACTGATCAAGGACCTGGCCGGGCAACGAACGGTTCTCTTGAGCACCCACATTCTGCCGGAGGTCAGCCAGATTTGCGAAAGAGTGATCATTGTCAATCAGGGCCGCGTGGTCGCGGAAGATACGCCTAGCCATCTAACCGGCCAACTCCAGAAAGGGTTGAGAACGATCCTCCACGTCGACGGCCCGCCGGAGGAGGTGCGATCGAAACTCGAATCTCTTAAGGGGGTCACCAGGGTCCTGCCCTGTCAGATGGGAGGGGAGATCCTCGTAGAAAGCACAGCCGACGACAGTCTTAAGCCGTTGATCGCGAAGACCATCGTGGAATCAGGCTGGGGATTGAAGGAAATGAGAGCCAGTGATCTGAGCCTCGAGGAAGTGTTTGTCCAGCTCGTGACTGAGGAAGGAAAGGACTAGAAATCATGCGCGGAATCATGGCTGTTTTCAAGAAAGAAATCACCGTCACCTTTTCGTCACCGATCTTCTATGCCGCCACCTTTATTTTCATGGTGGTTTCCGGCTACTTTTTCTACACGAACGCGATGATCTACACCATCCGCAGTTTTCAGGCAGGCCAGAACCCCTTTCTTGCCGAAAGGCTGAACCTGAGCGACTTTGTGGTCAAACCCTTTTTCGGCGATATGGCCATCGTGCTTCTCCTCATGTTGCCTCTCATCACCATGAGAGCCTACGCAGAGGAGAAAAAAATGGGAACCATCGAACTCCTCTTTACCTATCCCATCTCGGACGGAGCCGTCCTTGCAGGAAAATTCGCGGCCTCTATGTTTACGCTTCTCACCATGCTCGTGGGAACTCTCCTGCCCCTGATACTTCTTGAGACCTTCGCGCACCTGGACTGGGGCCTCATCCTTTCCGGCTATCTGGGCATTCTGCTCCTGGGAGCAAGCTTCATCGCCCTTGGCCTGTTCACCTCGTCTCTCACGGAAAACCAGATCATTGCCGCTGTGTTGAGCTTCGGCGCCTTTCTCCTCTTCTGGATCATCGGCTGGGCCAAGAGTTTTGCCGGACCACCCCTCGGCTCGATCCTGGAGCACATCTCCATTGTGGTCCACCTGGACAGCTTTGTGAGAGGACTGATCGATTCCAGAGATCTCGTGTTCTACCTCGTGTTCATTTTCTTCTGGCTCTTTGTGACACTCCGGTTTCTCAATACTCGCTTCTGGAGAGGATAACCCATGGAAAAACCAAATCAAAGGATGGCGTTGTTCAGGCTGAAAGCCTCCTCCAATATGACCGCAGCAATCCTTCTCATCCTTGTGTTAGCGGTTGTCATCACCTTTCTTTCTGACCGGCACTATTTCCGCTGGGATCTCACCGCTTCCGGAGAGCACACCCTGTCAGAGAAGACCCTGCAGGCCCTGAAAACCATCCAGGAACCGGTCACGGCCAAGGCGTTTGTGAAAGAGCCTTCAGAGGAAGCGTCCAATGTGAAGAAGCTTCTCGCCGAATACAAATATCATTTGAAAGAGATGTCCTTTGAATTCATCGACCCGGACAGAAATCCGGGCCTGACCCGGCAATACGACATCCGGGCGCTCAATACCGTGATCCTGGAAGGGTACGGGCGATCCCAGACCGTGAAGACGCCGGATGAAGAGAGCCTGACCAACGCGCTGGTTCGCCTTTCCAAGAGCCGGACCGAAAAAGTCTACTGGGTCATGGGCCATGGGGAACGGCCGTTCAAGTCGACCGACCCGGAATCCCTTGCGACCATCCACCAGAACCTGTCCAATCAGAACTATGAATTCGAGGAATTGACCCTCGCTCAAAAAGACATTCCCCCTGACGCGGCGCTGGTCGTCGTTGCAGCTCCCGAGAAACCTCTCTTCCCCGAGGAGGTGGCGTCTCTCAAACGATTTCTCAACAAAGGAGGAAGTCTCCTCGTTTTCCTTGAACCCTACCAGGACGGAGGGCTTAAGGATTTTCTGAAAGAGTTCGGAGTGGTCGTCACCTCTGATATCGTCGTAGATAAAATGAGCCGGGTCATGGGGGGAGACTTCCTCTTGCCCATGATCGTGAGCTACGGGGATCATGAGATCACCAGGAACTTTCGTCTCCTCTCTTTCTTTTCTCTGGCAAGATCGGTGGAGGTGGACAAGAGCGTGAAGAAAAAAGGCCTGACCCTGACCAACCTGGCTTTGACCTCAGCGGAATCCTGGTCTGAGATGGATCGGGAAGCCCTGAATAAGGGGAGCGCTCGCCTTGAAGCAGGCGACAGGCAGGGTCCCATTTCCCTTGCCATGATTGTGGAATTGAACCCTCAGGAAGCGCAAGCGGGCGAAAGCAAGGAAGGAGACAAAATCACAGGGGAGGGAAAACTCGTGGTTTTTGGAGATGCCGATTTCGCATCCAACAAGTTCATCACTCTGGCCGGGAACAACGATCTACTCACCAACACGATCAATTATCTTGTCGGGCGAAAGGATCTGATCACGATCGCGAAAAAGGAAAGGCCTACCGATCACGTCATGCTCACGCGAAACCAAGGTCTGCTCCTCTTCTGGGTTCCTGTGGTTCTGATTCCTCTGCTGGTCATTGTTCTCGGTGTGGTTGTCTGGCGCAAACGGAGGTCCCGTTGAAATACCGTTCTACCCTCGTTTATCTGATCATCGCCGTCCTTCTCTTGGCTTTCTACTTTTATGAAACCCGTAAAGAAGAGAAAAAGAAAAGCGCTGAAGAAGAGACAAAAGCCCTCTTTCCGGTAAAATCAGACGATGTGACAAGCCTCCTTTTGAAAAGCGGCGATCAGGAAATCCAGTTTGAGAAAAAAGGTGGGACCTGGGAGATCGTTCACCCGATACGCGCCGCAGTGGATTCCTTCGCTCTCTCGCGCCTCCTCAACCGGCTCACCGGGCTGAAATCCCTCAGCCTGATTACTGAAAGCCCCAAGGATCTCTCCGAGTTCGGTCTCCACCAGCCTGACGTCTCCATGACCTTTAGGGCCGGCAATCAGGAGAACACCCTTCTGATTGGTTACATCAGTCCCATTGAAAAGGGATATTACGTGGCCAAAGGCAGTGACAAGAAAGTCTACCTTATCTCCGGTGACGACAAAAGGGCACTTGACCGGCCGCTCAATGAGCTGCGGGACAAGAAGCTTTTCACCCTCAAGACCGACCAGGTCCGACGCGTGATCATCGAGCGCAAAGGAGAACGCTGGGTCCTCAACAAGAAAGAGGGAAGGTGGATCTTTGAAGGCCGTGAGGACCTGAAAATTGACTCTGAAAAAGTGGAAGTCTTTGTGAGGCCCACCGTCTGGGCTGAGGCCCAGTCCGTTGAGAAGGAGGATGCGACGGATTTGAAGCCTTATGGACTTGACGATCCTCGGGCCCGCGTCACCCTATCCGATGAGGAACAAACCGGGGAGATCCTGTACGGCAATGAAGCTCCCCCCGACCGGATCTTTGCGGTGGTTAAGGGAAAGCCGCAGCTCGTCACCGTGCGAAAGCGTCTCCTGGATGATCTCCCCCAGACCGAGGAAGATCTCGTAGAAAAAGAAAAGAAAGAAGACACAAAACAATGAAACCTCTTCTTCGGCTGTCGTCCATCAAAGTCCTTGTTCGCGGAGGCGGGGATCTTGCTTCAGGAGTGGCCTGGAGGCTCTATCAAAGCGGCCTCAGAGTGGTCATCACTGAAATCCCCGAACCTCTGGCCGTGAGAAGGAAGGTTGCCTTCTGCGAAGCCGTTTACGACGGTCAGTCTGTGGTTGAAGGTGTCAAAGCCATCCTGGTCAAGGGGCCGGAAGAAGCGGACAAGGTTTGGGATCAGGGGTTCATTCCTGTCTTAGTGGACCCCGGGGCTGAGTCCCGGCACTCGATCAAACCCGAGGTAGTCGTCGATGCGATCCTTGCCAAAAAGAACCTGGGAATTTCCGCAAAAGATGCACCCCTCGTGATTGCCCTTGGCCCCGGGTTTGAAGTTGGAAAGGATGCTCACTTCGTGGTTGAGACCAACAGAGGGCACAACCTCGGCCGGCTCCTCACTTCAGGTTCCGCTCAGCCCAACACGGGGGTTCCCGGCCCTATTCAGGGAATCACATCAGACCGAGTGCTCCGTGCTCCGGCAAGCGGCCCCTGGCGAAACAATGTGGATATCGGCGATATGGTAAAGAAAGGGGATCTCATCGGAACGGTCCACGACGAAGCCCTTTACGCCAACATCGACGGTGTGTTGCGGGGGTTGATTCACCCGGGCATCACGGTTTCAAAGGGCCTCAAGATCGGCGACATCGACCCGAGAGGCAAGAAAGACTTCTGCTTCACCATCTCTGAAAAAGCCTTTGCTATCGCTGGAGGAGTTCTCGAAGGGGTCCTGCGCACCTACGGTCGCTAGACAACTCTCTCCAATACAATCTTCTAATAGATGCCCGCAACCAAACTCGCACATCGAAAACTTGTCCGCATGGTCTGGTTCAAATTGAACCACTTATTTCATGCCCTCATAAATATAAATGAAAAAAATTTTGATTCTTGTAAATATAATAGTTGACATATAGACGCATAGTTATATATAATTCTTTCCCAGTGTACTGGATGGTGTATTGGAGGGCTGTTCACTATCAGCATCACTTGACATCGCAGGGAAGGTCCACCTAGCATCTTAAACAACCTAGCCGCTCATTTGAAAACTCCTTGACAACAAACCTGAGTTTTATCCCTCCCCCTCCCCAGGGGGAGGGATACCACCTCAAACCTGGAGGGAACGAATTTGCTGGCACGAAGAGAAAAGCGGAGATCCAATCGGAGCGATGTCAGGTGGCCCGTTTCAGTGGAATCAGAGCACGGCACCATCCAGGGAGAGATAAGAAACATCTCCTTGAGCGGGATCTATGTGCGATGCGATGAACCCCTCCGCGTGAACGAAGATTTCCGCATGGCCATCATCCCTCCAAATCGTCAGGCCATAGGTCTCACCGGTAAGGTCGTGTGGGCTGACATGTACGGCATCGATGAAGAGGAAAACGCCTTTGGCATGGGAGTCTGTCTGGTGGAAATCGCCGAAGAAGACCAGAAATTTCTTCAGAATGCCGCCTCGCCACGTCGGGCGCAACCCAGGGAGCAGAGAGAAGTCTCGAACCTGGCCCACTGATCTCTTTCCAGCCCTCATCCCCAATAGAGAACCATCGCGCATTGTGAGACTCTTGACCGTGACTTCCCTTCCATTTGCAATAAGTTCAAAAGCGAACCGCATCTTTTTCATCGCTCCAGTCATTTCCGTTCGGTCGAGGGCCTGCATGGGGTGACTTTTCCAATTGGGTCTAGCGTACGGTGAACGTAATCTCCCTTGCGTCCTTGGCATATTGCGATTCAACCATGGCTTTGACCCGGTACGTTCCTTTTTCAGCACTCGAAGGCAAACGCAGAGGAACGGTCGTCGTATAGGTCCCGTCCGTCTGCTCAATTTTCACTTCCGGTCTCCCTACAAGTCCTCCTTTGTAGGTGATCTCCCTGATCTCGGTCACCGTGATCTTCGTGTCCGGGGCATCATGGAGGAGCGCATACGTCATTTTGAGATCCACTGTCTCCCCGGGGCGCACAGTCGCAGGCATCGCTTTGAGGCTCTCGATGGTGAGGACCGTCCCCTGTGATTCTTTGTAGCTATAATTCTTCACCGTTTGCTCTCTGGACCTTTCCTGATCATATCCAAAATGACCGATAGCCCCGCCCAGGAGAGCCCCGGCAAGGGTCCCGACCACAACCGCCCCTGTGCCATGTCCGATAATCGCTCCCATCACACCACCGACCGCTCCCCCGACTCCAGTTCCCACGGCCGCTCCTTTATGTTCCTCCATCACATTCGCGCATCCTAACGGAATCGAAAGCACGGTAATACATAAAGCAATGGCGACCAGTTTTACCTTCATCGTTAAACCTCCCTTCATTCTTTTGCTCCACTCTTATCAGACTACTACAAAATGCAATGCGGATGTCAACCGGATAAATCAACTCCTCCTGGCTCGGGAATACCCGTTCTGCTCCTCAGAAGCCTTTTACTCCCCCGGGGCCCTCGAAAGATTTTTCTTGACATCAAATACCACAATGTGGGATATTTCCCAAACCTCGTTCATCAGAGAACGTTCAGCGTCAAGGCTTAGGGGTTTCCTTTGACTCGATTTATTTCCAATCTTCCGTGTATGCGTGACTCGCTTCAAGCAAACGGGCCATTCGTTTCTTTATCCCGGGGGGAATTCTGCTCATGGATAATGCGTGAGCTCCCCCGGGAGCCTCTTCCATCTTTCGTTCATTCATAATTTCCAAATACCATTTCTTTATCGGGTTGCAGAAAAAGCGGCCCTCAAGGCTGATCAAAAACGTCCAGATGCAAGGCACCCGAAATTTCTAGGAGTGAGACGTACATGGAAGTACGCCGCAACGACTAGGAATGAGGGTAACACAGCCCTTCGACTTTGCTCAGGGCCATGAGCCTGTCGAATGGCAGATGGGCGTTTTTCAGCAGCCTGCTAATTTCACCTTAGGAGGATACTTCCATGACTAGGACCATTGAGGAAATCAATGACAAAATCCGATCAGGATCGGTGGTCGTTGTCACTGCCGAAGAGATTATCGGCATGGCTCGCGAAAAAGGGATCAAGAAGGCCGCCCGTGATGTGGATGTGGTCACAACAGGGACATTCAGCCCCATGTGTTCTTCCGGAGCTTTTTTCAATATCAAGCAACCTAAAGAAAAAATGAAGCTCGGCGGCGGCTGGATTACGCTCAATGGGGTCCCTGCCTATGCTGGACTCGCAGCAGCAGATATTTATATCGGCGCGACAGCGATACCGGACGGGGACCCTCGAAACAATAACGGCCGCCCGGGCAAGTTCCGCTATGGCGGAGCCCATGTGATAGAGGACCTTGTCTCGAGCAAGAAAGTGGTGTTGTCAGCAGGGGCCTATGGAACCGATTGTTACCCCAGAAAGAACCGGGAACAGAAAATCGGCCTCAAGGACATGAACGAGGCCATCCTGTTCAACCCGAGAAACTGCTACCAGAACTACAATGTGGCCGTGAACCTTTCTGATAAGCCCATTTACACCTACATGGGGCTTCTCAAGCCAATGCTCGGCAATGCAAACTATTGCAGTGCCGGACAGCTTTCTCCGATGCTGAACGATCCTTTCTACAGGACCATCGGTATCGGCTCGCGGATTTTCTTGAGCGGGGCCCAGGGATATGTTGCGTGGAACGGCACTCAGCACAACCCTGATGTCCCTCGTTCCGAAAACGGCACCCCCCGCAAAGGAGCGGGAACCCTGGCCCTGGTTGGGAATCTGAAAGACATGGATCCCCAGTGGATCAGGGCTGTATCCTACACCGGCTACGGAGTCAGCCTGAGCCTGGCCGTGGGCGTGCCGATTCCGATTCTCGATGAGGAGATGATGAGGTTCGTTTCGGTGTCTGACGATGAGCTTACCGCTCCTGTTGTGGACTACAGCCGCTTTTACCCGACTGGCGAGGGCGAAGCCCTTCTTGGCGAAGTCACCTATGCGCAGCTCAAGAGTGGCTCTATTGAAGTGAAGGGCAAGCAGGTTCCGACAGGGTGTTTTTCAAGTTACTCGAAAGCAAGGGAAGTGGCCGAACATCTCAAATCCCTGATCCAAAGCGGAGGTTTTCTCTTAACTCAGCCTGTAGCGCCGCTTCCGAGAGCAAAGGAGGGTCTTCGATGAAAAAGACAAGAGTCGTTCTTTCATTTCCGCCGAGCAACGTAGAAGAGCCGATCACGTATCGTCTCATCAAAGACTATGACCTTGTGGTCAACATCCTTCGGGCCAGCATTGATCCGGGAAAGCAGGGCAGAATGGTCGTGGAGCTGAGCGGTGAGGAAAGTCAGCTCTCTCTCGCCTTCAATTACCTGGATAAGCTGGGAGTAAACATTGAACCCCTCTCTCAGGAGATCCAGCATCTTGAGGAACGCTGCACCGGCTGCACCGCCTGCGTGCCGATCTGTCCGACAGGCGCTCTGGATGTGAATCGAGAGAGCTGGAAGGTTTCCTACGATCCCGAGAAGTGCGTCGTCTGCTTCTCCTGTGTGGATGTGTGCATCTATAAAGCCATAGAGGTTAATCTGGCTTAGCTAGACCATAAGAATCTCACCTTCTTATCAAGGAGGCTGGCCTGAAAACCGGCCTCCTTGATCCCTCCGCAACAACTCTCCAATGCAGGCCTTTGGCCGCAACCAAATTCGAAGCACGAAATTCGAAACTCGAAACAAATTCAAAATACAAATGTTCCAATGTTCAAAACCGAAACCCAACGGTCCACGGTTTTGGTCATTTGAATTTGGATCATTGGATATTGTTTCGGCCTGCCCTGGCGCGACACGTTGGATTTAAATCAGTTTTCTGATCGGAGCATGGATTCCAACTCGCGCCAGAGTAACAATGTTCGCCAGGTCTGGGCCAGGGATTTCGTGCTTCGGATTTTGGATTTTCACCTTCTCCGCACGGTGCGGAAAAGGTGCAGGCTCAGATTCCAAATGCCTTGGAAAAACCCCACTGGATATTCCTCTCTCTGTTTGATAAAAGGGCAGTCTGGACTTGAACGTTGCTAAACCATTTCTTTGATCACGCGGGCAAAACCCTCGTGCCGAAGGGAGCAGGTATGACCAATTACGTTACTTTGATCACTGTTGCAGCCCTCGGAGGAATTGCCGTTAGCTTTCAGGGGCAGTTCATGGGCTTGATGGACCAGCGCCTTGGCACAAAAGCAAGCGTGTTCATCACCTATGCGAGCGGGGGCTTGGTAGCCGCTCTTGCCGTTTTGCTGTCAGGCGGTTGGACCGTGAAGGGATGGCAGAACGTTCCCTGGTATGCCTTCAGCGCCGGGCTCCTGGGGCTGCTCATCGTGGGCACGATCAGTTACACCGTGCCCCGCCTCGGTTTGACGGCGGCTTTCACGATCCTTGTGGCCTGCCAGTTCATCGTCGCTGCATTGCTGGATCACTTCGGCCTGTTTGGGGCCGCGGTGCGGCCTCTGGATTTGTCCCGATTGCTCGGGATCGGGATTCTTATTCTTGGAGTGTGGCTCATCATGAGATAAAAGGCAAGAATGTCTCTCACAGAGCTCTCAGGGTTCTGGGGGTTTCGTAGGGCAAACCGCCGCGCCTGCCCGTCGGTCGGCGCATCAGATACTGGAGAAAAAATATGCGAATAGCCATCATGGGTGCGGGAGGAGTCGGAGGATACTATGGCGGACTGCTGGCAACAGCAGGTCAGGACGTGACCTTCATTGCTCGAGGAGCTCACCTTCAGGCAATCCGCGGCGAAGGGTTGCAAGTCAAAAGCGTGCACGGCGACTTCACGGTGTCCCCCGCAAGCGCGACCGATCATCCCGGTGAAGTCGGATCGGTTGACCTCGTCATCGTGGCGACAAAGACCTATCACACCGATGAGGCCGCTCAGGCCATCAGGCCCATGATTGGGGCAAACACGGTGGTGATCTCCTTCCAAAACGGGATTGATGCCGCTGAGCGCATCGGTTCCGCGGTGGGGATGGAGCATGTGCTGGGGAGCGCCACGTGGCTTTCAGCGGCCATTGAAGCCCCGGGCAAGATCGGCCAGTACAGCCAGTTCCGGCGCATCGCCCTGGGTGAACTGGACGGACGGATCACAGCGCGTGCCGAAGCGATCGCTTCAGCGCTGCGCACCACCCCTGCCGTGATCGAACTGGTTCCCAACATCAAGCAGCTCCTATGGACAAAATTCGTGTTTATTGCAGCCATCAGCGCGCTCGGCGGCCTGACCCGCGTGGCCATTGGAGAATACCGTCATGTGCCTGAAGCCCGAGAGGTGCTGGCTGAGGCGACGGCGGAAGTGGCGGCCGTGGCCAAAGCGAACGGGGTGAGCCTTGACGCGGACATCATTAACAAGACGCTGGCTTTCATCGACGGCAGCGCCCCGGACATCAGGCCGTCGATGCAGCGCGACCTGGAGTCCGGCCGCGCGAGCGAACTGGAATCGTTGATCGGCGTTGTCGTTCGGTTGGGCAGTGAACTGGGCGTGCCGACTCCCGTGATGCGCATCGCCTATACCCTGCTCAAACCCGCCCATCTCAAGGCACAGGGTAAAGGGTAGCCCTGTCGGCTCCGCCACGGCAGCCCTCGCTTTCCGCGTCGCTGCAAACAAAGGATTGTGGAGGCGGGGGGAGTCGAATTCATAAAAATCAAGTGATATCAGATGATTATTCCGACTCCTAAATGATGTAAAATGACATAATTTCTGAGCTTTTCCTCCTCCGCCTTCTCCGACCGGATGTCACACAAAATCTCTTTGTGTCATTGGTGCTCATCAGAAATCCGCAAGTGGGCCAGGCTAAAGGGCTCAAAGGGTGAGATCTTCTGATTCGTCAATTTCCGAACCCCCTATTGCCGCCCTCATAGGCTTTCTCGTATGCCGTCCCTGAGTACCTTCTGTTTTTCGAAGCGTTAGAAAGACCTGGAAATCGGCCTGGAGTGATTCTGGCATTATCCACGGCATAACTCCAACGAGCGCTTGGCCCATAAGGTACATGCCCAGGCGGCTGTCTTTATTTGAACTACAACAACGCCTTTTCCTACTATGTCGGTTGGCGTACCGCTCAGCAGGCGTCTCTTCTTCTCACCGAGATCGATCAAACCGTCCACTGGCTGACGGCTTTGGGTTGGAGACCCACGCAGAACCGTAAACTCCTAGACAAACAGGCTCTCTACTTCCTTCCTCAATTACTGTTTCTTTATTTTCGTTTCGCTTGGGCTCATATCTATCTGATTACTCCTAAGCAGAAGTGGAACGATGAAGGGCAACGGGCTGTTTTATGCCTTTCACTGTGTGCTATTATTCCAGGAAGTTCAGCTTCTCTTGCCGAATCTATCGGATGAAGGAGGATATCAATAATGGATGGGGAGAGTAAGACTATAAGCCGGACAGAGCTTTATAACCAAGTTTGGGAAGTCCCCATGATAAACCTTGCAAAGCAGTGTGGGCTCTTGGATGTGGGCCTTGCCAAGATCTGCAAAAGATATGGCATTCCAAGGCCTCCTCGCGGATACTGGGCCAGAAAGGCAGGTGGGTACAAAGTAAAACGTTTGCCCTTGCCGACAGGAGACAATGTGACCATTGAAATCACCCCAAACCTTCGCAGCCAGAGTGTTTACAACCGCGAGGATTCCATATCAAGGATGTCTCATTCTCAAGAACCAGATGAAGAACCTATAGTCGTCCCCGACAGGTTGTCCAGCCCTCATCCCCTGATCAGACAATCTTCTGAAATCTTGACTGGCCTGCAATCTAACGAACTCGGTCTTGTAAATCCACCGAAAGCGGGATGCCTTGACATTACAGTCTCCAAGGATAGTCTGCGGCGTGCGCTCCGCATTATGGACACGGTCATTAAGGTCCTAGAGAAGCGGGGACATGGCGTCTATCTATCGGAAGGCCGCACCAGGACCAAAATTCTCGAGGTTCCCATTAGCTTCGGGATTAGCGAGAAACTTGTAACCAGAAAAAAGAGACCTGAAGAACATAATTTGAGTGGGAGTTACAGTTTCGGGCACAGCAGGTTTGTAGATGAGCGCGCGCCTTCCGGTGACCTTAGCCTCACCATCCATGAGGCTGAAAACTTCTACATCTACGGCTGCCAACAGCACTGGAGTGATGGGAAAACATCGAAGCTTGAGAATCGAATCGGCAGCTTCATTGATGGCCTTCTAACGGTTGCCGTCGCAAAGATCGAGCGCGACAAAGAAAGGGCAGAAGAAGAGCGCCGAAAAATCGAGCGGCAAAAACAATTGGAAGAAGAACGGCGTAAACGGGCTGAGCTGAGAAGAGAGTATCTCGCGGAGGAGGCCAGAGTCACAAAATTGATCTCCGAAACCGAGAATTGGAAAAGGAGCCAAATTCTCAGAGAGTATCTTGCTGAGATAGAAAGACGTGCCACAAACGAAGAGCTACCTTTGAGTCTTGAAAAGCCTCTCGCAGAATGGCTGAAATGGGCCCATGACCAAGCGGACCGATTAGACCCTTTTGCACACAGTCCGTCATCGATTCTTGATGGAGAGTGCCCGGAAGAAGAGAAAAATCAGTCTCCTTACTCCCGATGGTAATATGTGTTTAACTTATGAAGTACACCGAGACGTACGAAGACATTAAGCTCCTCGTTGATTTATGCAAGGCCGGGAAGCTGTTTGAGGTGCAGGAATGGATTGCATCTGGCAAGCCGGTGAATCCGCCTCCGTCGACTTCCGGGCACAAGAAAAAGAGCCCATTGGAGATAGCGATGGACTTGGGGTTTCACAGTCTTGTCAAAGCGTTGCTCGATGGCGGAGCCGACATACTTGAACCAAGGTATGGGTCCTTACCCCATGCACTTGCTGAGCGCCGGCTAGACTTGGTACAACTGCTCGTCGAGCACGGTGCTGACATCCATTCTGTCTCTATGGCCGACGTGTTTGAGAGCTGGCAGCCGCATATTATCAAGTGGTTCATTGAACAAGGTGCTGATGTCGAGACGGACAACCCGTTGGCGTTTGCATTATGTCAACGAATACAGACTGCGTTGGGTATATTCAAAACCTATAAGGACCGGTTTCCAAGCTTCCAAGAACAGGCAAACATTGCCCTCCGTCGCCATTGCAAAGAAGGCAATCTGAAGTGGGTGTCCCTCATGCTGTGGGCGGGGGCAGATCCCTACACCAAAGGCCCTGATTCCTGGCGTGATGATCCTGAGCCGGAAAACGATCAGAGCGCTTTGGAATTGGCAGCCGGGTATGAACATTTTGACATATTTAAACTCAAACGAATCCGCCTTGATCCGATCAATCCTGAATTAAGAGGGCTTTTATTAGAGGCTTGTCATGCCGAGAAGTCTGACTTTCTCGATAAGCTCATGGAGAAAGGTTTCAACCCAGCGGAGTATGAGAACAAAGGATCACCGTTGATCCAGGCCTTGCTCAGAGGGATGAGCTGGTATATCGACTATAATCCATGGGATCCGTGGAGAAGAGACAGGAGTCCGAAGACGAACTTGGACACTGACCGCTCGCGTGAGAAAATCAAGATGATCCATATCCTTGCCAAACACGGAGCGAAATGGCTTCCCGAAGATCGTTCAGAAATTCTTGAAGCGCGGCGCTCATTGGCGAAAATGAGACCCGATTACACAGTGGAATTCATCTGGATCATGGCCAAGTACAATGCTTGTAAGCGAGAGGACCTGGAAGAGCTTCTGCGGGCACCTGCTTTGAAATCCCTGGTTTCTAAGCATGCTGCCAGGATCAGTGAACTGCTAAGAAGCTTCAAGAGCGCAGATCAAGGCACAACACAACCAAACGAAGGCAGGATAGAACCCTCTACTTGATGACATTCTCCAAACTAAACAATGCCGAAACCGGTTCTGCCTGCGCCGAGATAGACTTGCCGTACTTCTCAACCGCTGCCTCCGCTTCCACTCTGATCTCTTCCCGAAGGGATGGCGGCTCGAGAACCTCGGCTTTTGAGCCCCAGCTCATGACCCAGAACTTGATCTCCTCCGTTCCAGCCACCTCAGCCTCAAAGACAATGGAGCCATCCTTCTGTGGAACGATTCCCTGGGTGTCATGCCATATTTTCTCCCGGCCTTCCTCTCTGGTGCTCTTTATATTTAAGATTGGAGAGTTCCCAGGTAAGAAGCTGAGGACAACAAAAAACGCCACAGAGGAATCGCCCTTACGATGGATTGCCCCACTTTCAGTTCTGCTTCTACACTCCTCGTGATCAGTAGAACTTCCCGGGCCTCTGGGAAGCGCCGAAGGAAAAGCTTTATCCCCGAGAACTTTTTCTCGGTCCAGTCCAGGGATGAAATGAACTTCACCTCTACAGGAATGAATCTCTTCGCCTCGCCGACGACAAAATCAACTTCTTTCTCGCTTTCGGCAAAATACCCCAGGGCCATTTTCTTCCTGCTCAGTTCCATGAGCACGGCGTTTTCCGCACGGGCTCCCAGATCGGCCGCGCCGGTCAGAATGGTCTTGATGCCCGTGTCCCACAGATAGATTTTCTTCTGGGCATAAATCTTTTCCGTGTGGGAGGTCGTCCACTTCTCCACACTCTTCACAAGAAAGGCGGCCTCCAGATAGTTCACATATTCCTTGACCGTGTCAACAGAGAGCCCAAGCACTTTGCCAATCTTGTTAAAGCTTGTCCTTGATCCCACCGAGGAGGCGATCAGCCTCAGGAGATCCTTCAGAGCATAAGCCTTCTTGATGGGATATATCCTGATGAGGTCGCGCGAAAGAATGTCTTCCACTAAGTTGCTAAGGTACTCGATGGATGGGTTCAGCACATTCTCAGGGTACCCCCCCTTTTCCAGATAATCTTCCAGAAGCCTTTCGTACTTGTAGTCCTCGCTCAGACCGGGGCTTTCGCTGTGGAACGAAAGGAATTCGGTGAAAGAAAGAGGGTAGAGAGTCGTAATGATTTGTCTGCCTGTCAGTCTGGATCGCTCCCGGGCGATCAAAGCCGACGTGGAGCCTGTGCAAAAGATCTTCAATCTCTCCATGTCGTAGAGCGATTTAAGTTCCGCTTCCCAGTTCACGCTTTCCTGAACCTCATCGAGAAAGAGAAAAAGCTTCCGTCCCCGATCATGCAAGTGGATCTTTCTTATGTTCTTTAAATGTTCCGACAAGGGAGTCGCGGACAGGGAGGGGTTGTCGAGGGCCAAGTACAGGATGTCCTTTGCTTCTACCCCCTGCTGGATCAGTCTCTTGATGAATTGCTTGATCAGCGTTGTCTTGCCCATCCGCCGGCCGCCGACAATCACTTCGATTTGCTTTCTGCGGCTCAGGGCAGGAAGTCGCTCAAGGTATTCAAGCCGGTCAATGCCTGAATCGATATCTTTCCGCTCCCACCAAGGATTCATGGCAAAATAGGTCGTTTCCATGGCGGTATTTTAGGACAAAATCGAAGATATTGTCAAAAAGTTTCGATTACGGTCGAAACTTTCGCTTTTTTGCCCTGCTGTTCCAACATTCCATCCTTCCATTATTCCCGTCCTTGGCCTTCTACTGACTCCCGTCTCCCGCTTGCCTTGAGTTTTTTAAAATTTCATCGTTTCGTGTTTTCGTGATTGATTTCCAGGGATTTCCAGTACCCAGGATCCATTATCCGGCGTCCATTCTGTCTCCTGTATTCTGTCTCCTGAATTCTTTTTTTCTGCACTTTGACCTTCCCTGTCAAACGCCCCTGTTATCATGACTTCAAAATACAAAAGAAAGGAAGTGACGATTATGCAGGAGGTCATCAGGGAGTATTTGGAGCAGGCAAAGGTCGGTCGCAAACAGGTGTACAAGAACATGGCCGTGTACCCGCTTCTGTCTGATTATTCTTTGGGCTTGGAGCACATTCTGTTGGATGAAGCTTTGGGCTCAGGTGTGATCGAGGTGACGGAAGTGAATGACCATGGCGCTGTGCCCAATCTCAAGGTCCACAACAAGTCGCCGAGGATGGTCCTGATTCTGGACGGCGAAGAACTGGTCGGGGCCAAGCAGAACCGGATCGTGAACACGACGATTCTGATCGCCGCTAACGCAACGGTGGTCATCCCTGTAAGCTGTGTTGAGCAGGGCAGGTGGTCTACCTACAGAATTTCAGTCTAGTGGGGTATCAGGTGGGGGCGATCTTCACGATCAATGGTGAAGTGGTCGGAATGGATGCCTTTGGAAGGCCGGAGACCTTTTCAAAGGTATTCACGAAACTGGTGCAGAGCTATGCTCTGGATGCAATCGACTGGATCGACGGAAATAAGGGCGAAGAATTATCCGGAGATGACGTGGCGAACTTTAAGAAGGGCATCTTCTCCTGCAAGATGGAAACCCGCGACTCAGTCGGTCTTGGAACGGATTGCCGCCTTGAATCAGATAAGCTGACAGGGTTTGCCCTCGCTCTTGACGGCAAGATTGTGCACATGTCCGTCTTTGCGCGCGTGGCGGGTGTCCAGGGAAGGGCACAGACTTCACGAATGGCGAGGTATTCGCGAAGAAACCGAAATCGCATGCACTGACGGACAGGCGGAGGATCCACATAAACTACTCCATTGAAAAATCCTCCAAGGAGGAAAGAAGAGTAGAGACTATGAACAATTCTTTGTCGTGAGTGAAGCAATAGGTACCGCGCCGCGTGACTAGGGAAAGAAAAGTTGTCTTAAATTTAATAAAATCATTTTAATTGATAAATTTTTATGTTTTTTGGCCGGATATGTTCATTTTATGATATTGTTCACTATACGTGTACGTAGAAAAAAAGATGAACATAAGTTCCGCTAATAATATATTTTATTAAATATAAAGAAATATTTATTGACATTTGTTCATTATATTGATATGTTCACATTAAATGAACAACAGAAAATAGTGTACAAAAAGAAAAGAGTTATGCCATGGAAAACGGGCTCACAGAAAGAGATGTCCTGCAAAAGGCTTTGGGCAGGCTTCAAAAGAAAACGGGGCTCACCGCTACAGCCGAGGTATACCCAAAAGGTATTAAAGATGCTCAACAGCCAGACGCGCGGATAAGATTGACCTTGCGAGAGTTGGAATGGAATTTCGCAGCGGAAATCAGAAAGATCGTCACGCGAGCAACCTTGGGTGGAACCATTCCCCAATTGCGCAAATTCCCCGAAAAGGGACTTCTTGTTGCTGGATACATCACACCGCAGCTAGCTGAGCAGTTGAAGGAAATGAAAATCCCCTTCATCGATACAGCAGGCAATGCATATATCGATGAGCCTCCCTTGTTTGTATTCATCAAAGGGGACAAGCCCGATGAAGATTACCGCAAAGATCGCCCAACGCGAGCGTTCCAACAGACCGGACTGCAGGTCGTATTTGCTCTCTTGTGCAAACCAGATTTGGAAAATGCCCCATATCGAAAAATCGCAAAAGAAGCTGCTGTTGCGCTGGGGACTGTAAATTGGGTCATGGTGGATTTAAAGGAAAAAGGCCACCTAATTGACATGGGGAAACGCGGACGCCGCCTGGTCAAAAAGAAAAATTTGCTGGAGCGATGGGTGACAACTTACCCAGACAAGTTGCGACCGAGAAAACTATTGGGGACCTATATGACTGAGGACACTGGCTGGTGGAAGGATACCGAAATAACTAAGTTTGGAGCTCGCTGGGGAGGGGAAGTAGCGGCAGCGAAGCTAACAGGATATCTGAAGCCTCAGACTATAACCATTTATACGCAAGAGGCGCCTGGAAAGTTAGTGATGACTCGAAAACTCAAAAGAGAGACTAATGGAAATGTCGAGATACTTAAGACATTTTGGAATTTCAATTACGACCGGCCAGATTCTGACAATAAGCATCCCGATTTGGTGCACCCCGTCTTGATTTATGCAGACCTGCTGGCTACAGGTGACGCAAGGAACATTGAGACTGCAGAGATAGTCTATGACAAAGAAATTGCTCGATTTGTCCGAGAAGATTGATGGTTTTGCGGCGGAGCTTTTTGAAATCCTATCTGTCGTTGCCGGCAGAATGGATCTCCCCTTTTTTGTCGTGGGTGCTACAGCAAGAGATTACATTTTGGAGTTAGGCTATGGTGTGCGGATCATGCGGGCTACGCATGACATTGATTTGGGGGTACAGGTACCAAACTGGGACCTTTATAATCGGCTAAGAGAAGGCTTGATTGCAACTGAACGATTTATTCCTGACAAAAAGCAAGCCCAAAGGCTTCTGTACAAAGGGAACTCCCCGGTCGACATAATCCCGTTTGGTGCAATTGCACATCCGGAAGATCGCTTTTTGTGGCCTCCAGAACAAGAAGTCGAAATGAGCACCCTCGGATTCGAGGAGGCGTCACAGCATTCGATTATTGTGAGGATGAGAGCAGAACCCGTTCTGGATATAAACTTCGTGTCTTTAGCCGGATTGGCAATATTAAAGATAGTTTCATGGAGCGACAATATGGCCCGACGTAACAAAGATGCGAAGGATTTGCTGCTACTAATGAGCAAGTATCTGGACGCCGGAAATGATGAACGCATGTTTGACGAAGGGGCAGACTTACTGGAATCGGAAGACTTTGACTATGAGGTTGCCGGAGCACGATTGTTGGGCCGAGATATGGCAGCAATTTTACGCCCTGATACTAAGGAAGCGCTTCTAAAGATCCTGGACAGGGAGACCGGGGACCAAAGCCTTTACACCTTGATTGCCAGCATGGTAGAGCACGGTGCGGAAAGAATTGACTTTGAAAAAGCGCTCCAACTGCTTGAACAAATGAAGGCAGGAATAATCGAAAAAGTCTAGCAGTGTTCTCCGACATATTGTTCTTAGGAAATGAATGGATGCGAGATAGCTGCTAACCTGAAGTCAGGGAAGAATGTTGCCAGGCGCGTGCCTCTTGTGTTCTTTAACTCTTTTATAAAGGTTTTGTTAAAATTAATCTCATTAATTTAAGCTCCTTGCTTTTGCCTGCCCATTTGATTAAGATGGCTTCACAGTTTTTGGCCCTGGTTGGTCGCCGTGGACTTAGCTGTCCAGAGCATCCGGAACAGAAGGCCACCAAGTTCAGAGTCTATTTTAGGGGCATAACTCGGAGATTTTCAAGCTATGAGCAGGCCCAACGCTTCCTCAACGGGGTTCGGTTCAAGACCGACGAAGGCCGTTTCGACGAAAGGGAATACCGACAGGGAGATCCTCTGGGGTTCACCAACTTAGCCGAGCAATGGCTTGAATCAAAAAGGGCTGTCCTGCGGAAGGGAAGCCTCAAGAACCTGAAAAGCTATATGTTTCGGGCAATGGACCACTGGGGCCAGACCAATATCAAGGATATCGGTTTCGCCGAAATCGAAGACTTCTTATTATCCCAGAAGCTTGAGAGAAATGAGAAACCGGTCTTGGCAAAGACAAGAGCCAATATGCGCTCATGCCTGCACAGATTTTGGTCATGGTTACGGCGGAGACGAGTTCTGGGCTTGACAGAGATACCAGAATTCCCTGAGGTCAGTTTCGAACTCGGCTTTAGAAAGACCATAGACAAGCCGACGCAGGAAACCATAATTGAGGAAGTGAAACGCCTCACTGTGGGCATCAATCCCAAAATCTCGACAGGCATCAAGTGGCTCGCAACCTACATCAGCATTCGGCCAGGAGAACTGCTAAAATTGAAAGAAGGCGACATAGATCTAGGGCAGGGATATCTGATCATTCCCCATCCGGAGGAGAAACGCCCAAAGCTTGTTCCTTTGTTGCAGGAGGATGTGGAGGCGATCAGGGCGTTGCCCACAAGGGGGTTGCCTCATATGTCTTTTTTCCGGCACGAAAGCGGGGTCAGTGGCTGTAAGGCTGGGCAGCCTTTTGGGGAGAAGTACCTTTACAAATGGTGGAAGAAGGCCTGTGCAAACCTCGGAATTCCGGATGTGGACCTCTATGGCGGGACCAGGCACAGTTCGGCCATGGCTTTGAGAGAATACCGCACCCCCGAGGAAATCAAGCGGGCCACGATGCACTCCACCAACAAGGCTTTTGAGCGGTATTTCAGGATGGAGGGAGATGATCTGAGGGCTATCTTACAGTCAGAGTCGGCCTTCAGAGGGTGGCAAAGAAGTGGCAAAGAAAAAATCAGCACCTGAAAAAGCCAAGGTGCTGAAATTACAACATTAGTCTGGTGGAGGCGGGGGGAGTCGAACCCCCGTCCGAAAGTAATCCACTTAAGCATCTACATACATAGCCCGGTAATAAGTGTTTCGCCCCCCGGTTCCCTACCAGGCGGGGTTGCCAAGGGACTAACCTGGTTAAGTTTCGCTTCCCCGGCGTTCAGGTCCATCGGGTCAGCTACCCTGCTATCCGTCGTCCTGATCAATCCCGCAGGGGTGGATCAAAAAGGACGGTGGCCTTTAAGCGGCCACGGCGTACGCATAATCGTCTGCGTTTGTGTTTAAGCCCACCTTTTTTACGAGACCAGGTGGAACCTCGGTATGCAGCTTAAGCTTCCTTACCCCCGTCGAACCCGTTTCGCCCCCTTTGTTTGAAGGTTATTGGCAGGATGAATTAACGTACAGCAATAAAGTAACCCTTTTCCCTGGTACTGTCAATACTCTCCTTTTTTCCTGGCCCGGTCCATCTCCCGCTTCATGTCCCTTTCCTTGATGGCCTGGCGCTTGTCCACCTTCCTTTTCCCTTTGACCAGGGCCAGCTCCACCTTGACCCATCCCTTGGAAAAATACACCTTGAGCGGAACCATGGTATAGCCCCGCTCCTCGGTCTTGCCCGTCAACCGTTTAATCTCCTTTTTGTGAACAAGAAGCTTCCTCGTTCTCTCCGGGTCCAGTTTCATGTGATGGGCAAAAGGGTAAGGGCTGATGTGCATTTTATAGAGATAAACCTCTCCTCGCTTAATCCTGGCGTAGCTGTCGGTGAGGTTTGCCTTCCCGTCTCTCAGGGATTTGACTTCAGGTCCATCCAGAACCAGGCCGGCCTCAAAAGTCTCTTCGATAATGTAGTCGTGGACCGCTTTCCTGTTCTGGCATATGATCTTCCTCTCCATCTCACCCCCCGCCGGCCATGAAGAGCTTGTGATCGAGTTCGTCTAGGACGGGCTGCATCTTCTTCACAATGAACTCTCGCACCTGTGAGGCCGTGTCCAGCTTCATGATCTTTCGGAGATCCGCTTTGGCCTGGTCCAGAGAAAGAGACCGGAACACCTTCTTGATCATGGGGATCCCGCCTGCATTGAGGCTCAGTTCGTCAATCCCCATGGCCAGAAGCACTGATGTGCAAAGGGGGTCTCCGGCCATTTCACCGCAGAGCGCCACCTTGATGCCGGCCTGCTCTGCCGCCTTGATCACCTGCAGGATCATCCTGAGAATAGCAGGATGAAAAGGCTGGTACATAAAGGCCACATGCTCATTGACCCTGTCGATGGCCAGGGCGTACTGGATCAGGTCATTGGTGCCGATGCTGAAGAAGTCCGCATGCTTGGCCAGAATGTCGGCCACCGTCACCGCAGAGGGGACTTCGATCATGAGCCCCACTTTGATATTCCGGTCGTAAGCCGCTCCCTCCTGGTCCAGCTCGCCCATCACTTCCTTGAGGATTTTCCTTGAATCAAGAAGTTCCTGGAGCCCTGAGATCATGGGGAACATGACCTGGATATTGCCGAAGGCGCTCGCTCTCAGGATCGCCCTCAGCTGGCTCCTGAAGATCCTGGGCTGCTGCAGGCAAAACCGGATGGCCCTGAGACCGAGAGCCGGATTGGTTTCCTTCGTCCACGAGATTTCCGATGAAAACCTGTCGCCGCCCAGATCCAGGGTCCGGATGGTCACGGGATTCGGGGCAATGATCTCCGCCACCTCCTTGTAGTCCTCGAAAAGCTCATCTTCACTGGGCAGCCCCTGAGACCGCAGGTAGTGGAACTCCGTCCTGTAAAGGCCGATCCCCTCGGCGCCGTGGTCTTTGGCCGTCGCGACCTCCTCCAGGAATTCGATGTTCGCCCTCACCGAGATCTTGTGCCCGTCCCTTGTCTCCGCAGGAAGGTGGCTCAGCCGGATGATGCTCGACTCGAATCGTTCCTGGTTCAGTTGTTTTTCCTGATAAAGGATGATCAGGTCATCATCAGGGTCGATGATCACCTCTCCCGTGTTCCCGTCCACGATGAGGAGCGTCCCGTCCTGAACCTGGCGGGTCACGGACTCGAGCCCCACCACGGCCGGGATCTTCAGGGACTGCGCGATGATCGCTGCATGAGAGGTCCGGCCGCCCACGTCGGTGATGAAACCCATGACTTTGGCGATGTTGATGGAGCTCGTGTCTGCAGGGGAAAGCTCATGGGCCACGATGATCACGCGTTCGTTGATTTCGTAAAGGCTTTCCAGTTCTTTCCCCGCGAGATTTCTCAACACCCTTTCGGCCACGTATTCCACATCGACGATCCGTTCCTTGATGTACGGGTCGTCGATCTGGGAGAAGAGATCCTCGATATTCTGAACCGACTTCTTCAACGCCCACTCGGCATTGATCTTCTCGCCCAGAATGGCGTTGATCGTGGCATTGAAAAACATGCTGTCATCCATGATCATGAGATGGGTATCCAGGATGAAGCTGTGTCTCTTGATCTGCTCGGGCATCCGGTTCTTGAGGTGAATGATCTGGTCCTTTGCGGCATTGAGCGCATCCTTGAAGCGCTCCACCTCCTTGTTCACCTGCTGGTCGCTGATGAGGTACTGGTAGAGGATTTTGACCCTGGACCGGTCAACGAGGTGAGCCTTGCCGATGATAATTCCGGACGAGACCGCAATGCCTTTTAGTTTTCTCACCCTGGAGTCCGTCATTTCCCTTCACCGAATTTCTGCTCGAAGAGGATCATGATCGCCTCCATCAACGCTTCAGAGTCCTCGCCGACGGTCTTCACCTCAATCTCCGTTCCCTTGGGGCAGGCCAGCGCCAGGATGGATAGGATGCTTGCCCCGTTCACTTCCTGCTCGTCTTTCCTGAGAGACAGGTTTGACCTGTACTGAGCGGCAAGAGCCACGATCTTTGCCGCCGCTCGTGCATGCAAACCCAGCTCGTTGGAGATTTTAAGTTTCCTGACCTGCTCCATCAATCGAAAATAACCACCGGACTCTACTCCGCCCTCTTCATAGAGAGGCAGGCTTTGTATGCTCTTCTGTATTCCATTCCCGTCTCAGACGAGATCTTCCGGGCTATATCTTTAAGGCTCATGGTCCCTGCTTTCAACAGGTGCCCCATTTCCTCCTGAACATTTTCGTCCAGGGATTGTTCTTTTTCCTTTTTCTCGTTCCCGGCCACAACGAGAGTGTATTCTCCGCGGATCTCCTCTTCCTTGAGCCGGCTCAAGACAGAACCCACAGTGCCTGCCACGGCTCTTTCAAAAAGTTTCGTCATCTCCTTGTGAAGGACCATGGGCCGATCACCCAGGACGTCTCCGAGGTCCTTCAGCATGTCCGCAAGACGATGAGGGGCCTCAAAGAAAACAAGCGTGTGGGGCAACGCTCTCAGGGTCTCCAGCTCTTTTCTCCTTTTGCCTGACCGGTAGGGCAGGAACCCGTAAAAAAGAAACGTCTCCGCTCTCATCCCGGATACGGAAAGAGCCGCGGTCACGGCAGAAGGGCCCGGCACCGGCGAAACCCTCACCCCCTCCTTCAAAGCCCTGCTCACAAGAAACACCCCTGGGTCTGAAATAGCCGGTGTTCCTGCGTTCGTCACAAGGGCCACGTTCCACCCGGATTTGATTTTCTCGACCAGTTCAGGGGCCTTTGTCTTCTGATTGTGCTGATTAAAGGACGTCAGCTTCGTCGCGATCCCACAGTGCCGGCAAAGATTCCTCGTGTGCTCAATGGTTTCAGCCGCGATCAGATCCACTTCCTTCAGAACCCGGAGAGCCCTCAGCGTGATGTCTTCCAGATTTCCAAGAGGCGTGGAGACGACGTAGAGAGTACCCACCGCTCTCTCACGGGCATCGGTATTCATGTTCAAAGGCTAAGATGCTCCGTCACATTCAATCAGCCTGTAGCCGCGCTGAATCTCAAATTTCTAAATCCGAAGCACGAAACAATTTCAAATGAGCAAAATTCAAAATTCCAAACGAAAAAACAAAGCCCCACAGCCACATGTGAGCAAGGATCTTCACTGCTTACTGTTTACTGCATACTGCTTACTTGTTCTTCTCAAGGGTACGCCAGATCAAAAGCGTTCCGGATCACCTCGATTTCTTTGTCCAGGCCCTTCTGATGGATGACCACCACATCGAACCTTGCCTTTGCATCTTCACACCCGTTCCTCTTCATGTAAGCCAGAGCCACCTTGGACATCTGCCGCTGCTTTCGAGCATGCACAGCCTCTTTGGCATAGTCGAGGGATTTTCCTTTTCTCGTCTTGATCTCGATGAAAACCAGCGTCTCCCCGTCCCGGGCCACAAGATCAAGTTCGCCAAGAGAGCAACGGTAGTTTCGTGCAATGCACTTGTAGCCGAGGCTTTCGACTTTCCTGAGGGCGAGATCTTCTCCCTCTTTTCCGAGCTCCAGTCTTTCTCTCGTCACTTCAGGTCACCCCCCTGAAGGTCGTTCGGTGAATGGCACAAGCTCCGTGTTCCCTGATGGCGGCCAGATGCTGCGCCGTGCCGTATCCCTTGTTTTCCGAGAACCCGTACACAGGAAACTTCTCATGAAAAGAGCACATGATTCTGTCCCGGTACACCTTGGCCACAATGGAGGCCGCGGAAATGCTGTGGCTGCGGCGGTCTCCTTTTTTCAGGCACCGATAGGGAATCGGGACCGGCACAGGGTGGATCCCGTCCACGAGGCAAAACTCGGGCCGCGGATCCAGGGACAGGATCGCCCGCTTCATGGCCTCCAGGGACGCCCTTAGAATATTGGTCCTGTCAATATCGTCTGCCGAGACGACCCCGACGCAAACAGACAGAGCCTTCTCGTGGATGAGAGGAAACGCGCGCTCTCTCGCGCTTTCCGTCATCTCCTTGGAATCCCGGACTCCCTCCAGGACCACGCCTTCAGGGAGAATGACCGCTGCGGCCACCACCGGGCCGGCCAAGGGCCCCCGCCCGGCCTCATCCACGCCTGCAATCACACGGTAACCGGCTTTTCGAACAAGGGATTCAAAGAAGAGCGTGTCGAGATCACGGGAAGACTCGCTCTCGGGGAAAAGAGACAGGTTGTCTTCTGGAGTAATCAAGCGACCCTGCCTAAAAAGGAGTCACCCTTTCAGGGGCGTCCCATCTGAAAGGGTGGAAGCTTAGAAAGGGGAGCCTGAAAAAGGTTACGACCTCTTCTCCTTAATGCGCGCGGCTTTGCCCTTCAGTTTGCGCATGTAGTAAAGGCGGCTCCTTCGGACCATGCCTCTGGACACGATTTCGACCTTATCAATATTGGGCGAATGAACGGGAAAAATCCGTTCCACCCCGATCCCGTAAGAAACCTTCCGTACCGTAAAGGTGGCCCCCATTTTCCCTTTTCTTTTTCGGATCACCACACCCTGGAAAACCTGGATTCTCTCCTTGTCTCCCTCCTTGATTTTGGCATGCACTTTAACCGTGTCACCCGCTCTGAAGTCGGGTATGTCCAGCCGCATCTGTTCTCTTTCGAGCGCTTCAATAACGTCCATAAGTCCTCCTCACGATTCCAACTGATCTCTGCCTGCCAGCCTGTCCAAGATGATGGCCGCTGCTGACCTCACAGAGAGATGATTGTAATCCGTATAGCCTTCTACGGGATCCAGCAGGTAATCGGCCTGATCGAACACCTCGTCCACAAGACCCCATGCTGTCCCGAAGAGAAGAAGGATCGCTTTGTCCGCTCTGAGCATGGCCTTTGCTTGTGCGTAGGTCAGGCTAGGCGCCTTCTTCTTTGCTGCATCCGTCACAATGAGAACAGGTTTCTCTGCTTCCCGGGTCGTTATCTCCTCAACACACGCCTCAAGAGAAGGCGACACGCTCATCAACTCCAGCGCTTCTTTCCTGGTCCGGTTATACTCTGCGCCGTATCCCACGGTCCAGTGTCTCAGAACCCGCCCGGCAAGCTCCTGTTGATCCTTCAGGGGTGTGATCACAAAAAAAGTCTTGACCCCGTACGTCTTGGCCAGCCTCGAGCAATCATGAAGATCAAACGTGGTGATGGCCGAAGCAATCCTTTCGTGGTTCTTGTTGTAAACGGGGTAATGAAGTAACCCCACATGAAGCCGCATAGAATAGCTGACTCTCTCTCCCCTAATGCCGGCCCTTGGCCGCAGCTAGATCATTGATCATTGAACATTGCTCATTGACCATTGATCATCGGAAAACCAAAACGCCAATCTTGATGCTTTCGCAAAAAGTCAGAAAACGCTTTTTCCCGTCATTCCGGCGAATCCCGGACCTGCCCGCCGTACAAGACTCTGGCAGGCGGGTCGGGGTCCGGGACAGGCGCCGGACTCCAGTGTTTTAACTCGTTACGAATTCTCTGGACCCCGTTTTTCAACGGGGTGACGACTTTTTACGAGATCATCAACCTTAAAAGCGAAGTCTTCAATGTCCAATGATCAATGTTAAAGGATCAATGCGTAATGGCTACTTCTCCGTCCTTTGTCTCAGCTTGGCGAGGATGCGCTTGTCTTCCTCGGTCAGCTTCGCCTTCTCCAGAAGATCCGGCCTTTTTTCAAGGGTTCGTTTCAGGGACTCCGTCCTTCTCCACACCCGGATTTTCTCATGATCTCCGGAGAGCAGGACAGCGGGCACTTCCCGGTTTTTGAACACCCTCGGCCTCGTGTACTGAGGGTACTCCAGGAGCCCCTCCTCAAAAGAATCCTCCTGCGCGGACCTTTCGCCTCCCAGCACCCCTGGAACCAAGCGGCTCACCGTGTCCATCACGACCATGGCGGCCATCTCTCCTCCGCTCAGAACATAGTCGCCGATGGAGAGTTCCAGGTCAATGCTGCTCGTCCGGATTCTCTCGTCCACGCCCTCGTAACGCCCGCAAATGAGGATGATTTGCTCCGTGCGGGACAGCTCCCAGGCCAGGGGCTGATCAAACGTCCTCCCCTGGGGGGTGAGGAGAAGCACCAAGGATCGGTCCTTTATTCTATCGATCGATTCCAGAGCCCTTGAGATGGGCCCTGGTTTCATCACCATGCCCTCGCCGCCTCCAAAGGGTCTGTCATCGGTGACCAGGTGGCGCCCCCTGGCAAAGGAACGGATGTTGACCATGCGAATGTCGACCAGGCCGGCCTTCACCGCACGGCCCAGGATCGTCTCTTTCAAAAAAGATGAAAACAGCTCAGGAAAAAGAGTGAGAACATCAAACCGCATTCAGATCAAGAAGCCCTTCCATTTCAGAAATGATCATTTTCCCGTTTTCTAGATCGATCGTTTTCACCACCTCATGGATGGCCGGGATGAGAACCTCCTCTTTTCCTTCCTGGACCACATAAATGTCGTTGCCGGCCGTTGGTAGAATGTCTTTCACCGTGCCCAGGTAGCGGCCCGTCTCCAGATAAACTCTGAGGCCGATGAGCTCGTGCCAGAAATACTCATCCTTCTGGCGGCTCACCGCTTCTTTTCTGATGAAGATTTCCGCGCCTCGAAAGGTCTCTATTTGATCTCGGGAACTCAAGCCCTCCAGTCGAATCAGTGAACCCCCCTTGTGGGGTAGGGCAGAAAGGATCTCGTACTCGGAGATTTTTTCAGGGCTCTTCCGGAGATAAACCCTGCCCGCCGTGAGCAGGGTATCCTCTGAATGGGCATAGGATTGGATCTTCAGAAGGCCGCTCACCCCGTGCGGCCCGATGACCCTTCCGATCAGAAGCAGAGCTTCGGGAAAGACCTTGCTCAACCTTACTCGATGATCTCCAGAACCGATCTCTTGTTGATCTTCGTGGAGGAAGCGCTGAGAATCGTCCTCATGGCCCGGGCCGTCCTGCCTTGCTTTCCGATCACTTTTCCCAGATCTTCCTTGGCCACTTTCAGCTCGATCACAGAGGTCTGCTCCCCCTCTATCTCCGTCACGACCACTTCTTCCGGCTTGTCAACCAACGCTTTGGCGATGTACGTGATCAGCTCCTTCATCTCCATACCCCCCCTCCTTCCAGAGTGGAACAAGTCCGTTCGATGTGATGTCTTAGCCTTTGGAACTCTTAAGCAACCCTTCCTTTTTCAAAATAGATCTCGCTGATTCCGAAAGCGTGGCTCCTTTCTCCAGCCAGCGACTCACCTTTTCCTTGTGAAGCGTGATGAGAGCCGGATTCTTTGTCGGGTCATAGGACCCCAGTATTTCAAGGAACTTTCCATCACGTGGTGCTTCCGAGTTTGCTGCAACCAAACGATAGTAAGGCTTCTTCTTAGCCCCCAACCTGGTCAGTCTAATCCTTACAGCCATTCCTTTTACCACCCCCTTTTCCTTTCAAAGTATAACTGCTCAGGTGTTTAGGCTGAAGGCTGAAGACTGAAGGGCAATAATGATCATCCATGACACAATCACCTGCCAACGTATCCAAACGATCTTGGCTTTGTGTGATCGCGCATGTCTTTTCCTTCAGTCTATCTACCTTCAGTCTATCTGCCTGAGTAGTTACGTCAAAGTGCAGAATTTAGTGAAAGATGGACGGCATACCTTGCAAACCTTTTCTGGTCAGATTTTCCATCATTTTCTTTGTCTGAGCGAAGTTCTTCAAAAGCCGGTTGACATCCTGAATAGTCGTTCCACTCCCGAGAGCTATTCGCCTTCTTCGACTGCCGTTGACGCTCTTGTAGTTCCCTCTCTCCTCCTTGGTCATAGAATTGATGATGGCCTCGACCCTGACCAGCTCCTTTTCATCAGGCTTCATGTTCTTGAGCTGTTTGAGCTGTCCCATGCCGGGAATCATGCTCATGATCTGCTCCAGAGAACCGAGCTTTTTCAACTGCCTGAGCTGAGACAAGAAGTCCTCAAGGTCGAACTCCCTTTTCCTGAGTTTCTTTGCGAGCTTCAGGGCCTCTTTTTCATCGAACTCCTCCTGGGCTTTCTCGATGAGGGAAAGCATATCCCCCATGCCGAGAATCCGGGAGGCCAGCCTGTCCGGGAAGAAAGGCTCCAGCGCGTCCAGCTTCTCTCCCACCCCTATAAACTTGATGGGTTTATCCGTAACCGCCTTGACGGAAAGAGCGGCACCTCCTCTCGCATCGCCCTCCATCTTGGTCAGGATAACCCCTGAAATGTCCAAGAGGTCGTTGAAGTGCTTGGCCACATTCACCGCATCCTGGCCGGTCATCGCGTCAGCCACCAGGAGGATCTCTGTGGGGCTGACCCTCTCCTTGATCCTCACCAGCTCTGCCATGAGCTCGTCGTCGATGTGGAGGCGGCCTGCCGTATCCATGATAAGAACGTCCGCGCCCACAGAGCCGGCCATGGACAGTGCCTCCTGGCAAGTATCCTCAGGCTTCCGGTTCTTCTCGGTGTCGTGGACAGGAATTCCCAGTTGGCTGCCCAGTTTTTGCAGCTGTTCAATAGCCGCCGGCCGGTAAATGTCCGCAGGCACGAGATAGGGATTCCTGCCCTTTTTCCTGAGGTGGAGCGCCAGCTTGCCGGCTGTTGTCGTTTTCCCTGACCCCTGAAGCCCCACAAGCATCAAGATGAAGGGCGGCCGGCCTGTGAGGTTGAGTTCCTGCCTGCTGCCTCCCATGAGCCGGATCAATTCTTCGTAGACGATCTTGATGACCTGTTGCCCCGGGCTGAGGCTGTCCAGGACTTCTTGCCCCATGGCACTCTGGCGGATATCCTCCACAAATTTCTTGACGACCTTGTAATTTACGTCCGCTTCGAGCAAGGCCATCCGAACTTCTTTGAGAGCCTCCTGGATATTTTTTTCTGTTAGCTTACCTTGACCCTTGAGCTTCTTGAAGGTTTTGCTAAGCTTCTCCGATAGACTCTCAAACATGACAAAAAGGCCTGTTCTTCTAAGTCGAAACGAACAAAATAATCGCTTTTACCGTTCTGTGTCAAGAAAAATGAGGCTCGCCCTGTGAGCAGGGGATAATGGTCAGATTTGGTTTAATTCTATCACAGGTTGAAGACCATTTCTAAAGACTTTTTTCAAGCCCGCCCATCAATTTTCAGGTTGCCCTGAAAGCGCATCCCCTTTACTATGACCTCCACGGGGAGAACGACACGAGAGGCTGTCCGACAAATACTTCCCCCTCTCCTCGTGGGAGGGGATGAAGGGGAGGGGGAAACACCCCCACCCTTACCCCTGGTCGCCTTCGGCGCCGCCAGAGGCGGGTAAACCTCCCCCATCAAGGGGGAGGGATTCATGAGGTTATCGGACAGGTTTATGAAAGGACTTCGGATTCTTTGAGCCTGACTTTTCAGAGTGACGACGCTGTTATTCAGCCCAGGAAAGGGAAAAACGACCCAACTCTTGGGCCTGATGTCCTCATGGTCGTCATTTCTCAAGACCTGGAACGGCTTTCGAAACTCAAACCGATGGATCGCTTTGATCTCGGCTTTTTCAGAATTTTCCGCTCGAAAGATCAGACCCGTGGCTCCTTCGCCCTTACTGGCCCATTCCTGGGCGCTCCCCAGGCTGTCATGGTTATGGAGAAAATCATTGCCCTCGGCGCAAAACGGATCTGCGTGTTCGGATGGTGCGGCTCGCTTCAGCCGGATCTTAAAATCGGAGACATCGTGATTCCTCTCCATTCCATTGCCGAGGAGGGGACTTCCCGGCACTACCCTATCGGAAACAGCAAGCCGGGGACAGACCAGGGGCTCAACCGAATTCTGGAAAGAGCCCTTGAGCAGGAAGGCCTTCCCTATCGGAAAGGCACGGTCTGGACAACCGACGCGCCTTATCAGGAAACCGCTTCAAAAGTGAAAACCTACCGGAGAAAAGAGGTGCTGGCTGTTGAAATGGAAATGTCCGCCCTCATGACTGTGGCAATCTACCGTTCCGTAAAGCTATCGGGCCTTCTGGTTGTTTCCGACGAGCTCTTTGATCTCAAGTGGCACAAAGGGTTCTCAAGCCCTCTTTTCAAAAAGCGATGCGAGCAGGCAGGGAACCTCCTCGTGAGATTGTTCGAGAATGGTAACTACTCAGGTAGATAGACTGAAGGCTGAAGGCTTTTAGGGACAAATCAAGCGTGATCGTAACTGCTCAGGTGTTTAGGCTGAAGGCTGAAGACTGAAGGGCAATGATGATCATCCATGACACAATCACCTGCCAACGTATCCAAACGATCTTGGCTTTGTGTGATCGCGCATGTCTTTTCCTTCAGTCTGTCTACCTTCAGTCTATCTACCTGAGTAATTACCTCAGATTTCTCAATATAGCCTTCGGGTCATTGAGGGAACTGCATTATCAACTAAATTTGTCGAAGCGTTTGGGCTTCTTGCCCAACGAGGATTCATCTCTGATTGAACCAAAGGTCGTAGAAACCGAAAAGGTCTTGAATGGCTTGATTCGTGCCTTGCGAGATGTTTTATAGACTTCAGCCTTCAGCCTAAACACCTGAGCAGTTACAAACAGTCATGAAACTAGAGCAACAACTGATCCCCGAATTGTTCAATGAGCAAGACCTCATGGTCTTTGACAGAGAGATACGGGAATTTCTGAAAGAACCTTCGGGACTACAGTATGTGGTGGAGCCAAGGATCACGGCTGTGGAAGTGATGATGATTTATGAAAAGGGGTCTCTCAGGTCAGCTTCAACTCAAACAGGGCCGGTGACCACAAGCTTCAAGACCATCCTCACCGTCCCACTGACCTTTGTCCCCTTGAGAAAAGAGAGGTCTGTTCCGGATTACCTTGAGATCAGGTCCGATGTTTACATGGAGGCAGAGGCTTTTGCGTGCCTGAACCAGGAGAGGGCGAAGAAGAATCTGCCGTCCTTTTCCGATCCGAGGGCTGCCGTGGAAGATTCTCTGTTGCAGACAGACCCCAGGATATCGGCGAAAAGACCCTTGAATTACTTTTGCTCCGGCACTGGAAAAAGCGCTGACCTTCAAGCGGCAACTCACTACGAGCTCATGGTTTCCCTGCAGGAGCTCGGTCTCAGGGTCAACCGGCCCCACATCAAAACGGCCGGCGGAATCCATGAAGTCATTGACCACTGCCTGCGCCTGAGAGCGGAAAAAGGAAATTTCCCCTATCCGGTGGAAGGCGCTCTGATCAGGATTAATTCTCTTGATCTTCAGGCAAGGCTGGCCCGGGCTTCAGGGGATCGGAGAGGCATGGTCGTCTTCAAGTTCTGAGGACGCTTGGTCACAGGGAAATTTGCTTGATAGCTTTTGCTGACTGCTTTTCGCTCGTCACTCGTTACTCGTCACTTGCCCTTCGACTTCGCTCAGGGCCGTGAGCCTGTCGAACGGTCACTGGCATTACTTGAGAGGATGACTATGGAGAACATCAGGGTGAGGCTCATGATTGAAGGGAGAGTCCAGGGCGTGTGGTTCCGTGAAAGCACCCGACAAGAAGCGGAGCGTTTCGGGGTTCACGGATGGGTCAGGAACAGGCGAGAAGGTACGGTCGAAGTGGTCGCTGAGGGCCCGGAAGAAAACGTCAGAAAGCTGGTTGCGTGGTGTCATCATGGGCCTCCGGCTGCCCGGGTCGCGCGTGTTCATGAGACCGCAGAGATCTTCCAGGGGGAATTCATCTCCTTTGATGTTGTCTATTCCTACTGAAAATGGTAGGAAGTTGTCTGGCAGGTTGCTGAAAAACGCCCATCTACGGCGTTGCCCTCACCCCTTCCGTGTCTAGCACGGGACTAGCGACTCTACGGACTCACTCCTCGGGATTTCGGGCGCCTTGTATCTGAGCGTTTTTGAGCAACCTGCGGGCAGGGTCTTTTTAGGCATCCTGCTAGAGCATCATCTGATGAAGGACACTTCGGGTTAAGATAGGATCTTGAGATGGATCAAAAGGTGCAAGGTGCAGGGTGCAGGGTGAAGGGACGAAAACCTCATGCAAGAATGACAAAGTCCGCGATGAAGCGTTTGATGTTCCTTCTTCTTTCCCTTGTCTTCCTCTCGGCCAGCGGGTGCGCGACGACCAAGCGGCTCTACAGCAAGATCTCCCCTGACTCCTCAGGACTCAAGAAGCGCGTCCTTTCCCTCCCGTTCTGGGATCAAGCGGGGCTTGGAGAGGAAAAGTTGGAGCAGCTGACCACGCAGTTTCTTTCTCGTCTCAACAAGGACGGCGCCTTTGTCGTTGAGAGGGGCAAGAGATCTTCGGGTGCCCCCGACAGGGTGCGGTCTCCCGAATACGGCATTGTGACCGATCCTGAGCAGGCCAGAAGAGCCGATCAGATGGGAATGAACGTCATGCTCACAGCCGTGTTCACCCCGTTGGAAACGCAGAGAATAAAGACCGGCATCTGGCCTTTCCGCAAAATAAAGGATGAGACGGAAATCGCCATGTACGTTAACGCCTTTGATGTCATTAACGGCACCCTTCTGGTGACCCGTCTTGAAAGCGTGAAGATCCGGACCGCGGCGGACTTACTCGACGACGAGGAAGAGGATGCAGAACCTCAGAAACTGAAGCCTGAGATTGAGGAGAAAACCCTCGATAAGTCTCTCTCCGAGATCGTGGACCGCCAGGCTGCTGAGGTCAGCAGCGCCCTGAGAGAGAGGCCATGGCTTGGCAGGATTATCTCTTCCGATGCCTCAGGGACCTTCATCAATGCCGGAACTGATGTTGGCGTTGTGCCGGGAATTGTGTTCGAAGTTTTGGGAACCGGAGAAACCATCTCTTCAGTCAGTGGCCAATCCCTTGCTCTCCTCGGCTCAAAAGTAGGAGAAATCAAAGTGACTGAGGTCATGAAGGACCGGGCCCTTACCTCCGTGCAGGAAGGTTCCTCCTTCAGGGCAGGGCAAATCATCAGAATTAAGAGGTAATGGAGTATTGGAGTACTGGAGCACTGGAGTGATGAGCAAGAGGGAATGATGGAAGAGTGGAATGTTGGAATAATGTGTAGAATAAATCCTGCTTATCCTGTTAATCCTGTCAAAAACTATTCTGTATTTCTGTCTGTGTGGGCCTGCCTGCCGAAGCCTCGGCGCAGGCAGGTCTGTGGCTAATTTGAGAGCATTTCCTTGGCATGGGCAACGGCTTTTTGGGATACCTTCTTACCGCCCAAGAGCCTGGCAATCTCCTTGACCCTCTCCTCAAAGCCGAGTTCCGAAATCACCGTGCGTGTCCGTCCCTCGACCACTTGTTTTTCGACCATGAAGTGGGTCATCCCTTTGCTCGCGATCTGAGGGAGGTGGGTGATGCACAGAATCTGATGATACCCTGCGAGGGAGCGGAGCTTGTCCCCGACGACCTCTGCAGCAGCGCCTCCAATGCCGGAATCCACTTCGTCGAAAACAATGGTCTCCACAGAAGAGGATCTGGCGAGGATGGTCTTCATGGCAAGCATGATTCTAGAAAGCTCCCCTCCGGAGGCAATCCTGGAAAGGGGTTTGAGGTCTTCGCCGACATTTGGGGAAAGCATGAACTCCACTCTGTCCAGGCCTTCTGCCTTGAGCTTTCTCATCAGTTCCTCGCGCCCCGCCTTCAGAGACTCGGAGGGGTCTTGAAACTGCACTTCGAACCGGGTCCCCCCCAGGGAAAGCAGGGCGAGCTCTTCCTTCAAGGAATCTTCAAAACGTCCGGCAGCCTGTCTTCTTTTCCCGGATAGAAGGAGCGCCTTTGAGACAAGCACCTTCTCCGCCTCTTCGATTCCGCTCTCCATCCGGCCCAGCTCTTCTTTCCTCTGGTCGAGGTTGTCCATCATCTCTGCGAGTCGGTCTTTGAGCTGAATGATCTCTTCGATGGAAGTCCCGTACTTTCTTTTCAATTTGTGGATGAGCTGAAGCCTCTCTTCCACTTCTTCGAGACGGCGGGGATCCATCACAATGCCCCTTTGAAGTTCTCTCAGTTCCATCGCAGACTCTTCGATCTCCGCTTTTGCCGAGGCCAGGGCTTTCACGGTCGCCTTTAACCTCTCTTCAAGATCAGCACCTCTTTCAAGCCTCCTCAGGCAATGCGCAAGGCTTGAAAGAACCGAGTCGTCCTTTTCATAGAGGGTCCCGTAAGCCTCTCGGACCTCTTCCATCAATTTCTCAGCATAAAGGAGTCTCTTCTTTTCAGCCTCCAAAGCCTTGTCTTCGCCCGTTTGAAGCGCCGCCTTTTCGATCTCTTCTTTCTGAAACCTTGCCAGATCCTGTCGCTCTTCTTTCTCCCGGATCTCCTTCTTCAGGGCGTCCCGCTTTTCTTTGAGAGCCTGATGCTCCTTGAATGCGTCACTGAGACTCCCTCTTTCATCCGCAAGACCGGCAAAATCGTCCAGGAGGGCCAGATGATTGTCGGGTTTCAGGAGAAGCTGGTGCTCGTGCTGACCGGAGATGCTGATCATCATCTGTCCCAGTCTCGAAAGCATTTGCAGGGTTGCCATGGAGCTGTTGATCACGATTCTGTTCCGGCCTTCCCTGGAGAGATGCCGCTTGATGAGCAGATCTCCGTGGAATGGGATATCCATTTCCTCCAGCAGCAAGCTCACGGGGGAAGGGAGAGGGACATGGAAGAGGGCTTCCACCCTTGCTTCATCCGCTCCGCTGCGGATGAGTTCTGCGGAGGCACGGCCTCCCAGGAGCAGGTTCACGGCATTGATAATGATCGACTTGCCGGCGCCGGTTTCTCCGGACAGAATGTTGAGGCCCGGTTTGAATTGAATCTCAAGATGCCCGATGATGGCGAAGTTGGAGATGGTGAGTTGAACAAGCATTCTAGATCAATGCGAGCCTTAGAGAAGGAGAATGCAAACGGTTTAGTGGTTTCTCTTCAATCAAATCCGAAATCCGAAGCACGAAATCCGAAACAATATACAATGACCAAAATTCAAATGACCAAAACTGTAAGCCGATGGGTTTCTGTTTTGAACATTGGAGCATTTGTGCTTTGAATTTGTTTCGGATTTCGGATTTCGAGCTTCGGACTTTTTTCTTACAATTGTTCCCACGTCACTCTCAGCACTTCCTGGTAGGAGGTCTTCCCGTCCATAAGCTTCTTGATCGCGTTTTCTCTCAGGGTAATCATGCCCTCTTTTCTGGCCTGGTCACGGAGGGATTCCACATTGCATTCCGAAGTGATGAATTTTCTGATCGACTCCGTCACAGGGAGAACCTCGTAGATCCCGCCGCGGCCCACGTATCCCGTCCCCCTGCAACGCATGCACCCTTTTCCCCGCTGGAGCTCGACAATCCCTTCTTTCCCGAGGTCAAGGCCCATCGTGACCAGCTCCCCATGCTCCACGTCAAACGATTCGGTGCAGTAAGGGCAAACCTTTCTGACGAGGCGCTGAGCCAGGATGCCCACCAGGGTCGCCTGAATCAGGAAGGAGGGAACGCCCAGGTCAAGAAGCCGCGTAATGGCGGAGGGGGCGTCGTTCGTGTGGAGGGTGGAAAGAACGAGGTGCCCTGTCAGGGCGGCCTGGATCGCGTTTTCAGCCGTTTCCACATCCCGCATCTCACCGATCATGATGATGTCCGGGTCCTGTCTTAGGATATTTCTGAGAATGGAGGCGAAGGTGATCCCGATCACGGGCTGAACCGCGATCTGATTGAAATCCTCGTGGATCATTTCAATGGGGTCTTCCACGGTCGTGATGTTGATATCAGGGGTTGAAAGATTGCGCAGCGTCGAATAAAGAGTTGTGGACTTTCCACTCCCCGTAGGCCCGCAAACCAGCACGATCCCGTGGGGCATGCTGATCATTTGCTGATACCGGATGAGGTCCATGGCCGTGAAGCCCAGGTTTTCAAGGTTCTGGAACAGGACGTCCGGGTCCATGATTCTCATGACCAGTTTTTCACCAAAGGCGACAGGGATAGAGGAGACACGGATCTCGGCTTCTACCCCTTGCTTCTCCATCTTGATGCGGCCGTCCTGAGGCCTTCTCTTCTCAGCCATGTCCAGCCGGGCAATGTTCTTGATTCTGCTCACCACCGCGGAATGGACATTCTTCGGGATCTCGTAAATCTGGTGCAAGGTGCCGTCAATTCTGAACCGCACAATGCTCTTGTCCCTTTTCGGCTCAATGTGAACATCGCTCGCTCTCTGGTCAAAGGCATAGCTGAAAAGGTGGTCCACCGCATTGACGATGTGCTGGTCATTCGACGGAAGCTCATCCGATGTCCGCAGCCGCACATACTGCTCCAGGTTCCCCAGATCGACCAGCGGAGTGCCGAACTGATGTTCGGCAGCCACGATGGAGCGCTTGAAGCCGAAGAATTCATTGATCAGCTTGATGATGTCCGACTTGGGGGTGACCACGGTTTTCACTTTAAGGTGGCTCACCTGGGCGATATCGTGGATGACTTCCGTGTTAAAGGGATCAGGTGTCGCGATGGTCAGATATCCGTCTTCCAGTTGAATGGGAAGCACAAGATGCTTCCTGGCAAAAGTGTGAGGAATCGTGGTGGTGACCAGGTTGAGATCCAGCTTCAGAGGGTCGATTTTTCTGTAGGGAACCTTCCATGCTTTGGCCAGGGCCTGGAAAACAGTCTCCTCATCCAGACTCTTTGCCGGATCATCGGCTCTATCCATCTGAAGGGAACTGATCACGTCGATGATCGTGACCGGATTTCTGATTCGCGCTTTAGAGGTTGCCGAGGCCTGCCTCATGGCCCGGATGTGCTCCAGTTTGATTGTGAGGCGGTCCTTCTTGGCCATGATCTCTTTTCTCTGGCTTTCGGAGATGAGGCCGAACTTCAGAAGAATCTTGCAGACATTGTCTGGTGCCAATCTTTCGGAGCTACTCAACATTCCTGTTTTTTCCCGCTCTGCCAATAATGGACCTCCGATTCAGGAACCTTCCGGAGGCACAGGTTCCTTTGGGGTCTACTGTATTCTTTCTTCGTAACTGCTCAGGTGTTTAGGCTGAAGGCTGAAGTGATCTAACAGTCCTCAGCCTTTAGTCTAATAACCTATGAAGTAATCTGCCAACTCAAATGCCCGAAGTTTTGTGTGATCACGCATGATTTGTCCCTAAAAGCCTTCAGTCTTCAGCCTTCAGTCTATTTACCTGAGTAGTTACCTTTCTTGGTATTAATGATAATACGAGCTTGTGATTCGTGGCAACCAAAATATCCACGGGTCTCAGAATCCAGAAAAAACCTCTTAGAAATCTCGTCAGTAATAATGAAGGGCGTTAGGTGTATGGGGTGCTCGCCCGAAAGAAGGAATTAGGATTTCTGTTATGAATTGTGCTAGTATTTTAACAAATGTTAACGTGAGGAGGAAATTATGTCCGTTGTTTTGCAAATAAACATGCCTGAAACCGCCTTTTCTGCCATACGCAAAAACCCATCCGAATTCGCAGCCGAGATGCGGCTGGCTGCGGCCGTCAAGTGGTATGAAATGGGGATAGTATCCCAGGAAAAGGCGGCGGAAGTGGCCGGCTTGAGCAGAGCAGACTTTATCTTTTCCTTGGCCCGCTTCGAGGTGTCCCCCTTTCAGTATACTGTGGAAGAAATAGAAAACGAGCTTCGCGATGCCGATTAGCCGCGTGATCATGAACGCTTCTCCCATCATCTGTATGATGAAGGCGGGAATAATTGAAGTCCTTCCTGCTTTGTTCAAAGATATCGTGGTCCCGCAAGAGGTGAAGAGAGAAATCCTAGTCAGGGGAAGGACCGATCTGAAGGGAGAGGTGTTGGCTTCGTACCAGTGGATAAGACTCGTTAATGATATCGTCGTCGCCCCTCAAGTGGCCTCATGGGATTTAGGTCAAGGCGAGAGCACGGTGATCTCTTTTGCCCTGGACAATCCCGACTTCTGGACTGTAATTGATGACCGCGAAGCCAGACGTTGCGCTACTGCGCTTCACTGCCGCCATACCGGGACCCTAGGAATCATAGTCCTGGCCAAAAGAAGAGGGATCATCCCTTCGATTAGGGGATATATAGAGAGGCTGAAAGAGGCCGGTTTGTGGTTGTCCGACGAGCTGGTTGATCAAGTCTGTCGGAAATCAGGAGAATAGGAACAGTGGGAGCAGAATTCTGTCTAAGATATAGATCACTCCACGATTTGTAGAATCTGGAGAAGGGCCTCTTCAACCATGTCGAAGAACAAGATCGGCCACCGCTTTTTGTTCTTGCTGTGCTCATCCAAAGGTGATAGAGATTTCCTTCACAACTAAACCTTGATGCATTCGTAAACACTGATGTCCTAGGTTCCAGCCGCCTTCACAAGCGAAAACGTAATCGCGCACTTCATGTGCGCCCTCAAGCGGGTGGAGAAAAACCCTGTAAGCGCTCAACTTATAGATAGCCAGTCGGTTTCCCACTAGATGTAGGGGAGGGCTTTACTTGTCCCGCCATAGCCTTGGCGAAGGCGGATGCCCTCCCGGATGCGGGCGGGAATTAATCCCGCCCCTACGAGCATATTTTCACGGCAAGAAACCTTCAAGACTTGGAGGGGATGGCCATGAAGAGACTGCAAGGTTTACCCGCCAGGTTTAAGGCGGGTTTCACTAAGCTCGAACTTTTGGTTGCCATGTCCATCATGGCCATCTCTGCCAGCCTTGCTACGCCCGGGTTCATGAGTTGGCTCCCGAACTCTCGGTTGAAGGGCGCTGCCCGGGACCTCTACTCCAACCTCGTGCTCGCAAAATCAGGCGCGATCAGGGACAGGGGCGAATGGGCTGTCAAATTCGATGCAAGTGGGAACAGCTATCAGGTTGTCAGCGGGGGCTTGGATGGAATTTATTCCACCACCGATGATAACGTGGTGCTGAAGACAGTGAGCCTTCCTGCCTACGGAAGCGGTTTGAGCTACGGCCCGGGAAGCGCACCAAGAAAGGTTGGCCAGAACGAACCGATTGGGGACAGCGTGTCTTTCCCAGGCAACCGCGTAGTCTTCAACTCCCGAGGCATGACCACCGGCACCTTGGGCGGCTATGCCTATCTCCGGAATAACCGGAACGCTTGTTATGCCGTGGGGACATGGTCCTCGGGAATCGTGGTGCTCAGAAAATGGAACGGCTCAGCCTGGGAATAACAAAAATAGGAAGAAAAGAGGAAGGACACAGATTCACACGGATATACACAGAAAAAAAAGAAAAAACAGTTTCTCTCGCAAAGCACGGAGAGAACGCAGAGCCATTATTCAGACAGGATTAACCCCAGTTGAATAGTCCCGCCTGCGGCGTGGCCCAGTGAAATAGCCCTTTGGGATTTCACCCCGATGGAATAGAACTGCAACAACATTCCATAGGGCAGGCGGGGTAAAAATTCAACGGGGCAGGCAGGATTTACGGGATAGGGGTCGCTTCAAACCCATAGATGCCCACCTTCCTCTCAGCACCTCATGCTTATTCACTCATCAAAATGTTTCCTGGACCGTAACATAAATTTACAGTTGGAAAGTTTTTTTACAGTAGCGGCAACTTTCGCCCCTCCTGAAGTGCATAATTTTCAATCCCCATTTTAGCTCTGTCACCCCACTCCAAAGCAAACCCATTAAAGATAAATATAATTTTATCAGATAGTTATTAATTAACATCATGGACCCATTTCCTTATCTCCGGCGAGAGAAGTCCTTAGGATTAAGGGTATGTTCCGGTTGGCACCCTTCTTGCTCACATAGGGATAAACCTAAAGAAGGATGGAGCAATGAAAAGAGAACAGGGTTTACCCGCCTTCGGCGGCGCCAGAGGCGACCGGGGCTTTACTCTGATCGAATTGATGATCACGATCATCATCCTTTCTGTTTTGCTCGGTCTTGCCATCCCGGGTTTTTCAAGATGGCTCCCGAATTACAGGCTCAGAGGCGCGGCTCGTGACATCTACTCTAATCTTCAATATGCAAAGATGACTGCCGTCAAAGACAGGGCGGGCTGTGGAGTCTTGTTCGACGTGGCCAGCAGCCGGTATCAAGTGGTCAGCTCCGGGCCAAACCGAACTTTCGAGAGTACTTCCGGGAGCGTGGGCGGGGATGATGTCGTTTTGAAAACCGTGAACTTCTCCGAATACGGCAGCGGAGTGGGTTACGGGCATGGTTCAGCAGGGGCAGCTATCGGATCTGGTTTCGACAACAACGTCACCTTTCCGGGCGATGGAGTTGTGTTTGATTCCAGGGGAATGGTCTTGAGCCCTTCTGGGGCGGCCTCTATGGACGAATATTATGTGTATGTGCAAAACAACAAAAACAACACCTATGCTGCCGGTGTCTGGAGCGCCGGAGTGATCGTCATGAGAAGATGGACAGGCTCGGCGTGGCAGCAATGAGAGAGGATCTGAGAAATGGAGAAACTAGAAACTGGAGTACTGGAGTACTGGAGCGCTGGAGTGCTGGGTGAAAATGTACAAAGCCAAAGTTTACCCGCCAGACTTAAGGCGGGTTTACCCGCCAGATCTATGGCGGGTTTCACCCTCATCGAACTCTTGATAGCCGTTGCGCTGGGCTTGGTCATCCTCGCCGGTCTTTTCAGGACCTTCAAAGTCCAGCAAGACTCTTATGTGATCCAGGACCAGGTTTCGGCCATGCAGCAGAACTTGAGAGCAGCCATGTACATGATCACCAGGGATCTCCAGATGGCCGGCTACTACACGAACTTTGACAGGACCAACAGGCAACTGGACTGGAATGATCTGGACGGGGACAGCAACCCGGCAAACAACATGGAAACGGGAAGGCCCTTGCTCTTTGCATTAAACAACGTCAACACCACCGGGGATGGGATTAAAGACAACACCGACGTCATCGTCATTGTGAAAGCCGGTGCTGAGGGTCGCACTCTGATTGCCGGCGAAGGAGCGTCAGGAGGTGTAATTACCCTCAGCAACCGCCGTTTTGACAGCGACGGTGAAGATGACCTCAACAACACATCCAAGAGATTCGGTCTGCTCGTAAAAAACGACCTCAGCCTTTGCAGACTTCTTCCAGGTGGACAGTGCTTCCGGCAGCATCAACCCGCCGGGTGGCCTGATGGAGAACTATACTTCAGGAGATACCGTGTTCCGGACGGACATCATTATCTACAGGGTGGACGATAGCACTACCACTCGGCCCTGCCTGGTCAGAAAAAACCTCGGCAATGACAGCGGGTACCAGGTGATCGCCGAAAACATCGACAATCTCCAGTTCCGCTACCAGCTCAACGACGGCACCTGGATTAATGATCCGACGGGAAATCAGACCAGGGTCAGGGCGGTCGAGGTGTTGCTGGTCGCAAGAACTGCTTTTCCACAGAGGGGCTACAGGGATACGAGCAGCATTACCTTCGGAGACTACACCATTCCTGCTCCGAACGATGCGTACAGAAGAAAGATACTCAATTCCCTTGTCAAAACTAGAAACGTGGGGCTGTGAAAATGACTAGGCATTTCGCACAGGATCAGAAGAACAGGGAAAAGGGCTTCACCCTCATCGAAGTCCTGGTGGCCATCGTTATCCTGACGTTCGGGCTTCTCGCTGTGGGGACCATGCAGATTTCCGCCATACGCGGAAATTTCATGGGAGGCAACACGAGCATCGCCCTTTCACTTGCCAGCGAGAAGATGGAGGACCTCCTGAACAAAGATTTCAATCACGCGGAGCTCGTTGACAGCGTTAGCGGCAATAACACGACGCTTTCCTCGACCACGTCCGTGGACCATCAGGAAAACATCTCTGAAGAAGGAGCGGTGGGTGCAGCGGCTTTTACCGCAGGATCTGGAACATTGCGGATCGAAACTTCACCGACCACAAAGGCCGTCATGGTCATCGTGACGTGGGAAAACAACAGGCATCGCGTATCGATCGCATCTATTAAAAGGCCGTAAGGTTTTAGGGAGGATTTATGCACTCGTTCATCATTCGACTCAAGAGCGAAGAGGGAAACCTGACCATCATCGCCTTTGTCCTTCTGGTGGTTTTGACTGTGATTGGTGTTTTCGCCACCAAGACAGCCCAGATCGACTTGCAGACCGCTTACAACGAAGTCCCTTACAAGCAGAATTTCTACGTCGCCGAAGGCGGGGTGAACCGAGAAGCGGCCGAACTGGGACGGGGCATGTACCCGGTGACCAATGTGAACAGCCCCAGCTGCTGGCCACACATGCCAGCAGAAGTTTGCCTGGAGACCGCACAACGTTCGGGCACCTCCTATTAGTTACCGTCCGATATTTGGGCTATTATCCCGGCTCCGAGCGGATATTCGGCCCTTCATTTCAACCGCTACGACTACCATGTGGACGCCAGGGCCGGAGGCACGGCGACGTCCGGGCAGGTTCGTGTCGCTTCCCGGCTTTACAAGATCGGTCCCAGGGCAGAATAGGAAAGGAGATCAACACAATGAGCGCTACGATAAAGAAAGTCCTGACCTTCAGTCTGATGACCTTTTTGCTCATTTCTTTCTCAGGCATCGCTTCAGCGAAAAAACAAGGTCCTGTCTGGCATAAAGGCACGGTGACCAAGGCCGCCTGGACGGAAGGCAACGACAAATGCATTGAAGTGGACAGCGAAAAATACACATTCCTCCTGCCCCTGGAGAGGGTGAAGATCACACGGCAGTACAAAGCCCCTAACGGACAATGGCAGGTGGAGAAAATGCCTCTGGACAAGGTCTACCTTGGCACCGAGGTCCTCATTAGAGTGGAGGGCCTTGTAATCTATCAACTGATTGTCGAAGAAAAGTAAGCATGGAGCTTTAAGCACATGATATCCCCAAAATTCGATGTTCTCCATAGCCCCATTGAAGCAAGTGTCATAAGAGGAGAGATAACCATGAAATCCAGCAGCCAAAAACAACGCCGCGAGACCAACTTGACTTACACGAACAGTGGAAGAGAAGGTCTTGCTTCACAAAAGATGGGATGCAACCTGCTTCGATTCCTATCGATTCTGATGGCTGCAGTGTTTCTCACGCTCACCGGCAGCCTTACTGCTCTTGCTGCAGCTCCCGTTGCATTTGATGATGCATACACCGTGAACGAAGACCAAACCCTCACGGTTCCTGCGGACGGTGTCCTCAGCAATGACACCGATGCGGACCTCGATCTTCTTTCTGTTTCGGAGGTTGACGGTTCTTTTCTAAATGTGGGCTTTCCAACTGCCACGGCAAACGGAACCGTAACACTCAACTTTAACGGATCATTCACTTACACCCCCTCAGGCAACATCTACGGCACAGATTCCTTCAATTACACGGTTTCCGACGGTATGCTCGGCACCGACACGGCCACGGTCACGATCACCGTCACCAGTGTCAATGATTTGCCGACCCTGGATGTCATCGCCAGCCCGCTCAATATCAACGAAGACGCCCTGCTGCAGACCGTGAACCTTTCGGGCATCGGCACAGGGGCTGCCAACGAGACTCAGACCCTGACCGTCACCGCCTCCTCTGACAACACGGCGGTCGTTCCCAACCCGACGGTCACCTACACGAGCCCCGGCGCCACGGGCACCCTGGGCTTCACTCCGGTTGCCAACGCTTTTGGCTCGGCTCTTATCACCGTCACCGTCTCTGACGGGCCGGATACTGTCCTGCGCACCTTTACCGTCAATGTGGCCAGTGTCAATGATCTGCCGACCCTGGATGTCATCGCCAGCCCGCTCAATATCAACGAAGACGCCCTGCTGCAGACCGTGAACCTTTCGGGCATCGGCACAGGGGCTGCCAACGAGACTCAGACCCTGACCGTCACCGCCTCCTCTGACAACACGGCGGTCGTTCCCAACCCGACGGTCACCTACACGAGCCCCGGCGCCACGGGCACCCTGGGCTTCACTCCGGTTGCCAACGCTTTTGGCTCGGCTCTTATCACCGTCACCGTCTCTGACGGGCCGGATACTGTCCTGCGCACCTTTACCGTCAATGTGGCCAGTGTCAATGATCTGCCGACCCTGGATGTCATCGCCAGCCCGCTCAATATCAACGAAGACGCCCTGCTGCAGACCGTGAACCTTTCGGGCATCGGCACAGGGGCTGCCAACGAGACTCAGACCCTGACCGTCACCGCCTCCTCTGACAACACGGCGGTCGTTCCCAACCCGACGGTCACCTACACGAGCCCCGGCGCCACGGGCACCCTGGGCTTCACTCCGGTTGCCAACGCTTTTGGCTCGGCTCTTATCACCGTCACCGTCTCTGACGGGCCGGATACTGTCCTGCGCACCTTTACCGTCAATGTGGCCAGTGTCAATGATCTGCCGACCCTGGATGTCATCGCCAGCCCGCTCAATATCAACGAAGACGCCCTGCTGCAGACCGTGAACCTTTCGGGCATCGGCACAGGGGCTGCCAACGAGACTCAGACCCTGACCGTCACCGCCTCCTCTGACAACACGGCGGTCGTTCCCAACCCGACGGTCACCTACACGAGCCCCGGCGCCACGGGCACCCTGGGCTTCACTCCGGTTGCCAACGCTTTTGGCTCGGCTCTTATCACCGTCACCGTCTCTGACGGGCCGGATACTGTCCTGCGCACCTTTACCGTCAATGTGGCCAGTGTCAATGATCTGCCGACCCTGGATGTCATCGCCAGCCCGCTCAATATCAACGAAGACGCCCTGCTGCAGACCGTGAACCTTTCGGGCATCGGCACAGGGGCTGCCAACGAGACTCAGACCCTGACCGTCACCGCCTCCTCTGACAACACGGCGGTCGTTCCCAACCCGACGGTCACCTACACGAGCCCCGGCGCCACGGGCACCCTGGGCTTCACTCCGGTTGCCAACGCTTTTGGCTCGGCTCTTATCACCGTCACCGTCTCTGACGGGCCGGATACTGTCCTGCGCACCTTTACCGTCAATGTGGCCAGTGTCAATGATCTGCCGACCCTGGATGTCATCGCCAGCCCGCTCAATATCAACGAAGACGCCCTGCTGCAGACCGTGAACCTTTCGGGCATCGGCACAGGGGCTGCCAACGAGACTCAGACCCTGACCGTCACCGCCTCCTCTGACAACACGGCGGTCGTTCCCAACCCGACGGTCACCTACACGAGCCCCGGCGCCACGGGCACCCTGGGCTTCACTCCGGTTGCCAACGCTTTTGGCTCGGCTCTTATCACCGTCACCGTCTCTGACGGGCCGGATACTGTCCTGCGCACCTTTACCGTCAATGTGGCCAGTGTCAATGACGCCCCTTCCTTCACCAAGGGTGCTGACCAGAATGTGAACGAAGATGCCGGCGCTCAGACTGTGGCCGGATGGGCCACCGCGATCTCCGCAGGTCCTGCTAATGAATCGGGGCAGACTCTGACTTTCCTCGTTACCAATGACAACAACGCCCTGTTCTCAGCGCAACCTGCTATCGCCAGCAACGGACAGCTCACCTACACTCCTGCCCCCAATGCCAATGGGGTGGCGGAGGTGAGCATTTATTTGAGGGATGATGGTGGCGGTGACGACACCTCAGCGCCCGAGGAGACCTTCACCATCACCGTCTTTGCGCTCAATGATGAGCCGACCCTGGATGTCATCGCCAGCCCGCTCAACATCAACGAAGATGCCCCGCTACAGACCGTGAACCTTTCGGGCATCGGCACAGGGGCTGCCAGCGAGATTCAACCCCTGACCGTCACCGCCTCCTCTAGCAACCCGGCGGTCGTTCCCAACCCGACGGTAACCTACACGAGCCCCAGCGCCACCGGCACCCTGAGCTTCACTCCGGTTGCCAACGCTTTTGGCTCGGCTCTTATCACCGTAACCGTCTCTGATGACGGCCCGCTTTGGAATACTGTCCAGCGCACCTTTACCGTCAATGTGGCCAGTTTCAATGATCTCCCGACCCTGGATGCCATCGGCGCTGTGAATATCAACGAAGACGCCCCGCTGCAGACCGTGAGCCTTTCGGGCATCGGCACAGGGGCTGCCAACGAGACTCAGCCCCTGACCGTCACCGCCTCCTCTGACAACACGGCGGTCGTTCCCAACCCGACGGTCACCTACACGAGCCCCGGCGCCACGGGCACCCTGGGCTTCACTCCGGTTGCCAACGCTTTTGGCTCCGCCACCATTACCGTAACCGTCTCTGACGGCTCGGGTATGTTCCTGCGCACCTTTGCCGTCAATGTCGCCAGTGTCAATGATCTGCCGGTGGCACAGTTTTCAGCGGCTCCGACTTCAGGAACAGGCCCTCTTTCAGTGACTTTCACGGACAGCTCGACCGACATTGATAACGCTATTGTCGGTTGGACCTGGGATTTCGGAGACGGAGGAACCAGTGCCGTTCAGAGCCCGAATCACACTTACAACGTCGCAGGTACCTTTACGGCCCGGCTCACGGTTTCTGATGCAGACGGTGCCACCCATTCGACCACGACGACCATAACGGTCATCGCCGGCATCAGCATTGGAGACATCATCGTGAACGAAGATGTGGGAACCGCATTGTTTCCTGTGTCTCTCACCGTGCCCCCGTACTCGGGTAACAGCGTCACCGTCAACTACGGGACCGCGAATGGCACTGCCCAGGCTGGAGCCGATTATGCCACAACCACCGGAACACTGACATTCAGCGCGGGCGAGTCCCTCAAGCCCCTTGGCGTGGCAGTGCTCAACGATGCGATCGCGGAGTTTGCAGAGGACTTTTATGTCAACCTCAGCAGTCCCAGCGCCAATGCGATCATCAATGACAATCAGGGCCGGTGCGAAATCAGCGTCACCGACGTGGCCCACGTATCCATCACAGACGTAACGGTCGACGAGAGTGCCGGGACGGCTGTGTTCACGGTCACCCTCGATGCACCGGCTGATTTTGTCATCCTTCTGGACTATGCCACGGCAGACAACACGGCCTTGGCAGGCAGCGACTACGCGGCGACAAGCGGGAACTTGGTATTCGCAATAGGAGACATCTCGGCGATCATTTCCGTGCCCATCATCAACCCTGTTGATCGAGAGCCCACAGAGACCTTCTTCGTCAACCTGAGCAACCTGGGAGCTGGAGGCGGCCCCGTCGCATTCAGCAAGTTTCAGGGGACCGGGACCATAAATGACAACGACTTCCGACTCACCGTAACGAAGAGCGGAGCGGCGCTGGACGGACAGTGCAACATCACCGCCAGTGTGGGCTCCGTCTCAGGAGCAGGCGGTGGGTCAGGGACTAGTTTCTTCGCGGATTACGACAACCTGGATATGGTCACGATTACGGCTACCGATACCTACCCTGCCAGGGGGTCCGTCTTTAAGAACTGGGCAGGGGACGCTGGCGGGAGTTCCTATTCAACAAACGTGATCATGGATTCCGACAAGAATGTGACTGCCGACTTCAATTCCACCTACACCTTCTTCATCAACGTGGCAGGAACCGGCGCCGGCCATGCCTCGGTCACGGCAGGGCCGGGATCAGATCTCAGGTTCCCCAGCGGCACGGCCATGGGGGTTTACCTTTTTGAGAATGGAGAGTCGATTGCGCTCACGGGTACGGACAACATGCCTTCTGAGGCGATCCCGGGTTCAGAGTTTCAGAACTGGACCGTGGATTTCCCTAGCACCGTTGCTCCAGTCGGCAAAAACACGTCGGTGACCATCTCAGGGGATCTGTCCATCACGGGCAATTTCATCGGCAAGTACATGATCACCTCCATTGCCCGGACCGGCGGCAATATCACCCCTTTAGGTTCCACCATTAAATACCATGGCGAGAGCCAGGCTTTCACCGTTTCAGCAAGTGTCAGCTATGTGAATTCCGACGTGGTCGTCGACGGATTCTCCCAGGGGCCACAGCCCTTGTACACCTTTGACAGCATGAGCACCAACCATACCATCATTGCCGTCTTCCAGTCGGGAACCGAGGTTTTCATAGGACAGGCTGCAGGGGATGAGCAAATCTACACGGCCGGCGTTCCTCCCATGGTACTCATGGCCATGGGCAAAGATCACAAGCTTTTCTATGAAGCCTACAATGACGCCTCTGACCTCAACGGAGACGGCGCCCTGGACGTGGGATACAACCCTGCCATTGCTTACTACGGCTACTTTGACTCCTACAAGGTATACACGTACAACGGAACCACCAACCGTTTCGAACCCGTGAGGGCGACAGCGAACAAGCAGGTCAATCCCCTGGCCACGGACGAGTGGAGCGGGGATTTTCTGAACTACCTCACCATGTCCAGGATCGATGCTTTGAGAAAGGTTCTCTATGGGGGTTACCGTCATGTGGATACGGCTACGGAAACGGTCCTCATGCGATCCTACATCCCTCAAGACGCCCATGCCTGGGGCAAGGAGTATGAAAGCATTGCCAGGGACGGCTACGACATCACGTATTACACGCCGCTGGACCTCCCGCTCGCGAGAACGAGGCACCTGTTTGCCAACGTGACACTGGAGGACGGTGCAACTGATCTGCCTGATCTTGACCGGCCCCTGTTGCGGGTTCTGAACGACAGCTACTACCGCATCTGGGAATGGGTCTCTATTGAGAGGCCGGTGGCAGGAACAAGATGTGAGGACGGGGGCAGCGGGCCTAACTGCGCAAGGGCTGCCAGTGCAGGCGGGCAGCATCCGGGCCACCCTGACGATCCTCAGGAGTTCCAAGACCTCATCGATATCTATGCAGTGCCTGCCAAGCTGATCGGCACCGGAGCCGTGGCCCAGATCAACGGAAGCGGCAACCCGTGGGGCGCCGATGACAATTACCTCAGCATCTTCACCGGTCTCATCAACGTGACCACCGCGGGGAACTACCGGTTCGCGGTGGACGGGGATGATGCGGTTGAGGTTCTCATCGACGGGGTGGTGAGGGCCGGCTACTATGGTCCTCACGGCCGCTGCAATTGCACAACCCACCAGAGCGCTTCTTTCTATCTGAGCGCCGGGCAGCATACGGTGGAGTTCCACCACGAAGAAGCAGGGGGCGGTGATAATTACTATCTCCACTGGAATGGCCCTGATTCCGGCAACAACTGGCAGATCATCCCTGCGGCCAAGTACGTTGGTTTGACCATGACCACTTACGCGCTCCTCACGGATGCAACTCCGGCTTCGCTGATGACGGATTACGAAGTGAAGATCCTGGTTGGAACAGCCTCTCTACCGGAGAGCAACTGCAAGAGATATCCGAACGGGACCTACAAGCCCACGGGAATTCTCCAGAAATTCGGGGAACCCGGCAAACTCAATTTCGGCCTGATGACTGGCTCCTATGCGAAGAATACCTCCGGTGGAGTTCTGCGGAAAGCGGTCGGCACTTTCACCGATGAAATCGTCCCCAACACGGGTCAGTTCAAGCACCACACCGATCCCAATTTCAAGGGGATCGTGTACACCATCGATCAGTTCAGAATCCTGAATTTTACTTACAGTGACTATACCCATCAGAATTGCGGATGGATCACGACCAGGCCCATTAATGAAGGCGAGTGCGTGAACTGGGGCAACCCGATCGCTGAAATGATGTTCGAAGGGATGAGATACTACGCAGGCCAAAGTTCGGCCACACCCGCCTTCACCTACGGAACAGGCGGGACCCTGGGAGACAACGTCCTGACTCTTCCCAAGGCCACCTGGGACGATCCCTTTGTCACGAACGGCGCCTGCGCCAAGCCCTTCATCCTGGCGATTACGGACATCAACCCGAGCTATGACTCGAACCAGTTACCGGGCGTAGCTTCTGCCTTCAGCACAGGGTTCGCAGGTACCCTGTCTTCGTCCGACGCAACGCCTGTGGCCTTTGATGCGGAAGATCTCGGAGAAGCCATCAGCACGGCAGAAGGAGTTACGGGGAACCGTTACATCGGGCAAATGAACACGACCTATGACAATTCCTGCTCACCGAAGGATATGACCGGCAACGGGTTCGGAAGATCACGCGGTCTCTGTCCAGAGGAACCGACCAAGCAGGGCAGCTTCTACTCGGCAAGCTCAGCCTATTTCGGGCGCACCCATGACATCAATGCGGCAACGGGAACACAGAATGTGCTGAGCTACATCGTGGGCCTTGCTTCCCCTCTGCCCAGGCTCGAAATCCCGGTAGGAAACAGTGTCGTGACAATGGTTCCATTTGCGAAGTCCGTGGGCGGGTGCCTTGGCGTCACCCCTACTCAGGGCAATTTCCAGCCGACAAACACGATCGTGGATTTCTACGTGGAATCCCTGAGACCTGCAGCCGGGACCTTCAGAATCAATTACGAGGACGTGGAGCAGGGTGCAGACCACGATATGGACGCCATTGTCATTTACTTCTATCAGGTGATCGATGCCGCCGGAAACCCTGTGGCCAATCCGGCGGACGGCACCAGTGTGAAAATCAGCCTTCTCTCGGAATATGCAGCGGGATGTATCATCCAGCACATCGGTTACATCATCTCAGGAACCACCGAGGACGGGACTTACCTGGAGGTGAGAGATGAGGATACTGCCGCAGGAAGTGATGTGGACTACTACCTGGACACCCCTCCGGGCGTAACCCCTCCTGCGACGGTAGCCCAGTGGGACGACAATCAGCCTCTGCCTCTGGTGTCCGAGCGAATCTTCACCCCGGGGACGACAACCGCAGCGACCTTGCTCGAAACGCCGCTATGGTATGCGGCTAAGTGGGGTGGCTTCGTGGACCAGAACGATAATAACGTGCCGGATCTCCAGAGCGAGTGGGATTCAGACGGTGATGGAGTGCCGGACACTTACTTCTACGTGGTCAACCCGCTCAAGCTTGAACAGCAGCTCACCCGGACCTTCTCCGACATCCTGAGCCGGGGCGTGTCTCACGTGGCGCCTGTGGTGTCGGTGGACGAGGCGAACCGGACCCAGAGCGGCGACAAGCTCTATATGGCCTTCTTCAAGCCCATGTCCGACAACTACTGGCAGGGCAACATGAAGAAGTACGGGCTCGATTGGGTCACACGAAGCGACTGCAGCCGAACTGTTCCAGAATGGACAGTGGTGGACGCCAGCGGCAATGTGGCCGGTTATTGCGACGGAACCTTCAAGCCCAGCAGCCAGTCCTTCTGGTCTACGGAAGCCGACGGCGGTTATGTGGACAAGGGCGGAGTGGGAGCATTGTTGAAAGCCAGAATGTCGGGATCGGATCCAAAAATCCCTGCAGCTCCTTACTATAGCTTCAGGAATATTTACACCTACAAGGGGGCTGGGGACGGATCTTTGGTTCCCTTCATCCATGCCAATATCGCCAACACGGACCTCGAGGTCATTGACGACCTGACCCGGTACCGGATCATCAACTTCATGCACGGCTACACCTACGATGCCGTTTCGTCTGCGAATTCAAATCCTGTTTCAAAAAGGGAATGGGTCCTTGGCGATATCATTCACTCGGAGCCCAAGATCATCGACTACTTTAACGACAGCGGCACCTTGACCCACCGTTTCGTTGCCGTGGGTGTCAACGACGGCATGCTTCACGTTTTTACCGATGTGACCGTCACTATCGGCGGCACGACCTATCAGGCCGGGGACGAGATCTTTGCTTTCATTCCGCGGGATCTCCTCCGCAGGCTCCAGGAGTTCAGCAGAGCGGATACCCATATTTACACGGTGGACGGCTCCCCGGCTCTCTTCCGCTCCAACACCACGAGGACCGTCTCCGGCACGGACCACTATGTAAAGACGCTGGTCTTCGGTGAGCGGGCCGGCGGCCGAAGCTACTGGGCCCTGGACGTCACAGCGCCTGATCCTTCAACCTGGAAGGTGAAGTGGCAGATCGAGGGCGGCGCCAGTGGAGTGACGGAGTTCCGAGAACTCGGCTACACCTGGAGCAAGCCTTTCTTCACAGAAATGAAGATCGACTCCACCACCACCAAGGAAGTGGTCATCTTCGCGGGTGGCTACGACCCGATTGAGGACGGTTTCCCTGAAGGCTTCGACGACCAGAACAAAAACGGGCAACGGGACACCGGTGAACTCCATGGCGTCACTGTCGGCGGAACCGAAAACTACGACAAATGGAATCCCACCAGGGATAACATGGGCCGCGGAATCTTCGTGGTGGACATTGCAGACGGCAGCATCCTCTTCAAGGCCGCCTATGGAGATGACGACGGCGATGGAAACGAGGCAGAGGATGTGACCACCGGAATTAACCAGAAGTACGCCATGATGAAGTACTGCTTTCCTGCGGACATCTCATTGATTCCTTTGTCCGATTCCAACATCATCATGTATGCGGCGGATATCTATGGCCAGATCTGGAGAATCCGGTACGATTACTTTGCCGACCTGGCTCACGACTACACTAGTTCCTCTTCCACCAAGTGGACGGTGAAGAGGATCTTTACGGCGAATCCGGGGTCTGATCTCGCCTCAGGGGATGCAACGGCTTTCACCAACAATACCCAGGCCCTTGTTTCCACGGATGCAGGACGCAAAATGTTCTACTCTCCGGATGTGTCCTTGTTCGGCAATGACTGGACCAGCAGTCCGATTCTCTACGTCGGCACAGGCGACCGGCAGCATGCAAGGTATACCATGATTTCGAACCGGATTTACTTTGTGAGCGACAAGGGCACTCTGGCGGATGAGACAGACCTCCTGAACCTGACCTGCGGAGAACTGGAAGAGGACGCCTCCGTCGCTGACGGCACCAAACTAGCGCTGCGGAATATCCTCCTGAACGGGACCAACTCGGTCAGAGGCTTCTACCGTGTCCTTGACAAGCAGGGCCTCTGCACGGATGGCGCCGGTTTGAGCCATGCGGGCGAGGCAGTGATGAGCCAGCCTACCCTGTTCTTTAAGAACGTGTACTTCACCAGCTATCAGCCGGTGTTTGATGATCCCTGCAACCCCGTGGGCAATGCCTTCATCTATGCCCTCGATTTCTCCTTCGCCACCTCGGCGTTCAACTACGATGTCACGAACGACACGGCGATCGATGACGTCAGGACACTGAAAGACACTTACCGGTTCATCTCCGGCAGCTCCATTCCTTCAGGAGTCCGGGTCATCATGAGAGATGGTCATGCAGCCGGTCTGATCAGTGCCGGAGGCGCCGTCGCCGGTGTCGGTGAAGACGGGTCCACCAACATTCCAGGACCTCCCGGCGGCATCACTCCGCTCGTTTGGGAGACGGAATAAGAAGAAAAGAAGACAGGATACAGAATACAGTAGACAGAAGAGTAAGGAACAGAAGACAGAAAAGAATAGAAGAAAAAAAAGAAGCATAGAACAGTGGATCCCCCCTAGCCCATCGTGGGCAGGGGGGATCGTGCTTTTTGCGCCAAATGTTGAGTCAGAGATTTCTCAGTCACCTCGCTCCTTCGAAATGCTATTTCAACTAATTTAGCCCCGAAACCTGGAATCCGGATTTTGAAGGGGCTTCCGGCGCAATGTGTTCTTGGTTGCATTGTGGAAAGTGACGAGCAACGGCCATTCTTACCGATTTTCGGCTCTTTTCCCGGGTTTTCTCACTCCGACCCCGGACATTACCTCTGATTTATTCCATGATTACAAGTAAATAGCACTGCTATGCCCAGGCGCCGAACGGCATCCTATTTGCATCATAAAGTAGTGTTTAGGAGGCGGTCTTGTTCTCTCTACCGCACAGGAAGGGAGAACAAAAAGGAGGACACAACATGAAACCAAGAAAACTTTGGAAAAGTGCAGTTTGTTTTTTCGTGATGGTGCCCGTGATGTGGGGGACCACCGCTTTTGCGGTTGATCGATACGTCAATCAGGGAACAGGAGTTTATCGCACGGTTCAAGATGCGATCGCTGCCGCAAATCCGGGCGATGTGGTTCTTGTTGCTGACGGGGTTTACACAGGCGAGGGAAATGTCAATCTGCTCATTGATAAAGCCATTACCATTAAATCGGAAAACGGACTGCGAAAAATGCATCATTGATTGCGGGGGAACCAGCAGGGCTTTCACTTTCAGCGGTGCAGCCACGAGCGGGGCGGTGTTGAGCGGGTTTACAATTACGGGAGGAAAAGCGGCGTCGGGAGGTGCCATTCTTTGCCAGAATGGCGCTTCCCCCAACATCTCCGACTGCATCCTCTCCACTAACGAAGCCACAAGTTATGGGGGGGCCATTGCATGCCTTCAATCTTCCCCGATCATCAGTCGTTGTGTCATGAAAAACAACAACGCTCCACTGGGGGGTGGTCTGTTCGTCTACAACACTGTCGCATCAGACCCATCTCCAACGCTTATTGCTTGTCACTATCGCGAACAACAGTGCAAACAGAGGCGGCGGTGTTTACCTAGTCAAATATGCGTCCCCATCCTTTTATAATTGCCTGATCGCGGACAACTCCGCGTCCCAAGAAGGGGGTGCATTTTATTGTTACAATCGCTGTGCCCCGAATATCACCCATTGTACCGTGAGTGGGAACACTTCCACGAGTTTTGGCAGCGGAATGTATTGTTATTTCTGCCTGGACCCCGACTTCCCTGCTATAACAAATTCCATAATTTGGGGTAACTCGACTGAGGGTGGGTCTGAGTTCTACTTATTCAACAGTCGGCTCGACATTAGCTTCAGCGCTTTCAATCAGGGGACAGAGAGTAGAAGCAACATCTCCGCCCTGGGATCTTCAGCCATCCAAGAAGACGGGAACATCCATGAGGATCCGGCCTTTGTCGAGCCAGGGAATTATCATTTGAGCCCGGATTCGCCGTGCATAGACGCCGGAGTTCCGCTTGATAATATCGCCGAATTCGATATCGATGGGGATACGCGAGTCCTCGGCGAAGGTCCGGACATGGGGGCTGACGAGTTTAAAGAAGAAGAGGAAATCATCCATGTCGACATCGACATCAAACCGGGATGCTCGGAGAACAAGATCAACCTCAACTCCTGGGTATTGTTGCCCGTTGCCGTCAAGACCACGAAGGATTTTGATGCCAGATCCATTGACCCCGGCACTGTGGAGTTTGCCGGCGCTAGGCCGTTTTGGCGGATATGCTATGATGTAGATCGTGACCGGGACAAGGACATGGTCTTTTTCTTCAAGATCAAACAGCTCAATCTCCCTGAAAACAGTACCGAGGCTACCTTGACCGGCATGACCAGAGTCGGCGTCGCCTTTGAAGGGACCGATAAGGTGAACATTATCAAGCCGAAAGGCAAGGCACGTTTCTGGCACTTCGGCAGACGTTAGACCGATCCATCGCCGTGTTCAAGCGACACGCGGAAGGGGGACAGACTTGATCCAGAGGCTGTCCTCCTTCGCCTTTCCGGCCTCTTCGCAAGTATTGGACTTCCCATAGTGGTTACGATATTGTACTTCTCGGGAATGCCAAATGCCAAAGTTCAAATCTTAAATCAATTCCAAAATCCAAATAGGAGAATTTGAGGTTTTGAGTTTTGACATTCCTTTGTCATTTAGATTTTGAAATTTGAACTTATTAATGGTCTCATAGGTGTCAGGATACTCTCCATAAATCCCTCCTGACCTCTCCTTCGACAGGCTCCCTTCGGCTCAACTCAGGGTTTGCGACAGGACAGGCTCTTTAACAAAGGGAGGGGAGATTTTACGGACCATGTCAATTCAATTTCGAGACTGTTAATAAAAACAAATTGTTGAAGCCGATTTCCATGATCCCTAAGAAAGGTGCCATTCTCGATCTCACCATTGACCGCGTCGCATTCGGCGGCCAGGGAATCGCTCGCGTGGACGGGCTGGTGATTTTTGTCAAGGGCGCTATCCCCGGGGACAGGGTGAACGCCCTGATCTTCAGAAAGAAAAAGGCCTATGCCGAAGCAAAGATGCAGGAACTCCTAGCTCCCTCTCCAGACCGAATCGAAGCCCCCTGTCCTTACTTCGGCATCTGCGGGGGATGCCAGTGGCAGCACGTGAAGTACGAGCGACAGCTTGAGTACAAAAGAGGGCATGTGGAAGAGGCTCTTTCCCACATCGGTTCCCTTTCCGGCATTGAGGTCCATGCTCCTATCGCGTCGGAAAAACGATTTGCTTACAGGAACAAAATGGAGTTCTCCTTTTCAGACCGGCCATGGCTCCCGCATCCGCCCTCTCCAATTTCCGCCCCCACCCTGTCCCTCCCCCGTCAGAGGGGGAGGGAAGTTTCGGGAAGCCCTCCCATCAATCGAGGGGGTAGTGGTAATCCGTCTCCCACCCTCGTGACTGGGACATCCGACCCTCATCCCCCTTTGCTAAAGGGAGACAGGGAGGCTGGCCGACAACTGGTTTCCCCTCCCCTGGTGGGAGGGGACAAAGGGGAGGGGGAAACAAGGGGGCTTCGGACAGCCTCCAGGGAAGATTTTGCATCGCAATTGGCTCTCGGCCTTCACGTGCCCGGGACCTTTGACAAGATCATCGACATGGAAGCCTGCCTTCTCCAGCAGGAGCGGGGAAACGAGATTCTGCGCGAGGTGAAACACTTTGCCGGGAAATCCGGACTCCCTCCCTACGGGCTCAAGAGCCACGAGGGCTTCTGGCGATTTCTGACCCTTCGGCATTCGGCCTATCTCGATGAATGGATGGTCAACCTCGTCACCTCAGAGATGAGAACTGAAGTGGTGCTCCCGCTTGCGCAAAGGCTCACGGCCCGCTTCCCCAACGTGAAAACTGTGGTCAACAACATCACTGCAAGAAAAGCCTCCATCGCTGTCGGCGAAAAAGAAGTGATTCTCTCCGGTGCTGGAACGATCCAGGACAGGATCGGCCCCTCCTCCTTTCAGATCTCCGCCAACTCCTTCTTCCAAACCAATTCCCTCGGGGCTGATAGGCTTTACGGGAAAGTGGTCGAGTATGCTGAACTGAGGGGAAGGGAAATCGTCCTCGATCTTTACAGCGGCACAGGCACTATCCCCATTTTCCTGGCAAGTTCCTCAAGGAGAGTGATCGGGATGGAGATTGCTGAAAGCGCTGTTCTCGATGCTCGTAGGAATTGTCAGGAGAACGGGATCGAAAACTGCGAGTTCATCCTCGGAGACATCCGTGAGAACCTGTCCCTTCTCAAGATTCAACCGGAGGTGATCATCATTGACCCGCCCAGGGCAGGCATGCATCAGGACGTTCTTTCCCGTGTTCTGGAAATCGGGGCGGAAAGAATCGTTTACGTCTCCTGCAATCCTGCCACCCTGGCAAGGGATCTGGGTCTAATGCAGAAGCAATACCACGTCTCTGAAATCCAGCCTGTGGACATGTTTCCGCACACCTATCATGTTGAGTGCGTCGCGAAGCTGTCGAGAAGAAGATGACAGAGGACGGACGACCGCCGACCGCAGAAAAACCAAGCTGCTCCTTAGAAGTTATCTGAAACACGGACAACAAGTTTGCCGTGCACCCTCCTATCGAGGAAGAGGAAGTAATCAGTCATCAGTCGCCAGTGATCAGTGGAAAAACAAGAAACCCAAGACCAATCACGAAAGCACGAAATTTGGAAAGAACGAAAAAGGGCAAGGGTGTTTATAAAACCCTCTTCTTTCGTGTTTTCTCGCTTTCGTGCTTTCGTGATAGATTTTGTTCTTGTCTTCATGCCCCAGCGTCCGGATCTTGACGACAAGAAAGATATTGACAAGGTGTCGTTTGCTGGTATATTCAATAAGCTTTAAAATTTAGTAAGCGCTTTCGAAACGCTTGCTCAGCTTGTTTCACCGGAGATGCCCTTTGGAAGAGGGCTGAGAAAGGGGGTGATTCCCATAACCGAGGCTATTGGCAATCATGATCCGACCGTGAAGCTTATCGGTTTTATAGACTCTTGCTTCGGCCGTCCGGATGCTTCCGCGCCTTCCGATCTTCCTGTTGAAAAGGTAGGAGACTGATCGTGTAATCTTTTGCAGAAGGCAGCGCCAGGAAAGCATCCCAGGATTAGGTTCGGGGTGCTTTTTTTATGACCTTGTAACTGCTCAGGTGGATAGGCTGTAGGCAGTTAGCCTGTAGGAGGAAATTACGCGCGACCATACGAAGCTCAGAGCATTTGAACTGGCCGACGAAGTGGCGGTCTTGATCTATCGGGCGACCAGAGGGTTTCCGAAGGAAGAGATCTATGGGCTGACTTCCCAGATGCGAAGAGCGGCGGTTTCTGTGCCATCAAACATCGTCGAAGGATGTGCACGCGAGAGTCAAGCCGAATACCTTCGCTTTCTTGAAATAGCCTTCAGTTCCGCAAGGGAACTGCATTACCAGTTCGGCTTGGCCAGCCGCTTGGGTTATGCAAATGAGTTGGATGTTCCCGAATGCGACTCGAAAATGGTGGAGACCGAGAAGGTTCTAAGCGCCTTGATTCGGTCAATGCGTGATTAACAGCCTACAGCCTAAGCAACCTGATTGGTAACGACCTTTTAAAGATAATTGACCACCCATTTAATAGAAAGAAGGTAACTACTCAGGGAGATAGACCGAAGGGAGATAGTCTGAAGGAAAAGACATGCGCGATCAAACAAAGCCAAAGTCGTTTGGAAACGTTGACAGGTGATTGTGTCATGGATGATCATTATTGCCCTTCAGCCTTCAGCCTTCAGCCTAAACACCTAAGCAGTTACGAAAGAAGGACATATGAAAGTCGTTGTTCAGGATAACCAGATCGAAAAAGCCATTCGGGATCTCAAGAAAAAGCTTACCAAAGAAGGTTTCTTTTCAGAGATCAAGGAACGCCGCTTCTATGACAAGCCGAGCGTTCAGAAGAAGAAAAAACAGGCCAAAGCTGCAAAGAGACGCCGCAAGAGGATGAGAAAGGTGTATTAAGTTCTAGGGACAAAGGGACAGATGAAGACAGGCACAAAGGCACAGAGGGGCAAAGGGACAGAGCGGAATGGTCTTTCTGCTTAGTGCCTCTGCAACTTTGTCCCTTTGCCTCTTTCTTTGTAGCTTTGTGCCTGCATCGTGGTCCTGAAAAACGAAACGGACTCCTTCGCCTAAAGGCACTGGCTTTTCTCGCATTCCCCGAGAGGGACAATTAATCCCGTGAACGCATTCTCTGCTGTGATCTTTGATTGCGACGGCGTGATGTTTGACTCGCGCCAGTCCAACATCAATTTCTACAACCACCTTCTATCCCATTTCGGGCTCCCCTTACTCAGGGACGAGCAGGTGGCCTACATTCACATGGCCACGGCGGATGAGTCGGTTCGTTATGTCTTCAAAGGCACACCCTACCTGGAAGAGGCTCTCGCGTACCGGCTTCAGATGGACTACACGCCCTTTATCCGGGATATGGTCCCGGAGCCTGGACTGAAGGACCTCCTGGCCTTGCTGAAGCCCAAGTACGGCCTCGCCGTTGCCACCAACCGAAGCAACACGATCGGGAAGGTTCTTGAGTCGAACGGCCTCACCGGGTACTTTGACATCGTGGTCTCTTCTCTGGATGTGGCGAGACCAAAACCTCATCCCGAATCCCTTTTCAAGATTCTCGATTTCTTCTCGATCAGGGCAAATCAGGCTCTCTATGTGGGGGACTCTCAGGTGGATTATGAAACAGCAAAGGCAGCGTCCGTTCCGTTCGTAGCTTACAAGAACAGGAACTTAGACGCTGCCTTTCATGTGGATCAATTGCTGGCCATTGCCGGCAGCGTGGTTTGCCCTAGGATTTGAAAGTGGAGGCAACCACAGAGGGAGTCAGGAAAATTAAGAGCTCCGTTTTCGTGTTCGTGAGCCGCTGAGCCTTGAACAGCCATCCCAAGAAAGGAATCCGCCTCAGGCCGGGAATCCCTGATTCATCGGAGCTCTGATTCTCCGTAAAGATGCCGCCAATCACCACGGTATCTCCGCTCTTGATCATCAGCTTCGTATTAAGGGCCTTCTTCCGGATCCGGAATTGTGTTGGTGCCGTGTCATCCGTTACCTTCACATCCATGGTGATGAAGTTGTTGTAGCTCACCGTCGGCGTCACCTCGAGTGAGAGGGTCGCATCAATGGTGGTGGAAGCCACGTTTTCCGTGGCCGGAATGATGATGGAATCCCCCCGGCTGATCGTGGCCGCCTGGCCGTTCATGGCGATCACCTTTGGAGCGGAAATGATCTTTGTCTTGCCTTCTGATTCCGCCAGCGCCAGCTTGGCATCCAGAACCAGTGCGGTCAGACCGGAAGCGCTGAGGGTGGAGAAAACAAGGCCCAGATTCGGCGCCCAGTCTCCCGGCGCATTGGAGGTAAACGTGGGGCTGTGAGTCCTTCCCGAAGTCGGGAAAGGTGGCGTCACCGAGGGGTCAGTGGGAGTGGTGGCCAGCCCATCCATCGTGGGCCACGGAACCGTGGTATTGCTTCGCTTGTTAATCTGGAACTGATCCCACTTGATTCCCAGATCCCTGATAAAATCGTCCGTGGCATCCACAACTCGAGCCTCGATCATCACCTGCTTGACCGGGGTGTCGAACTGCTTCACGATGTCTTTCGCGATTTTAACGCTGGAGCCAATGTCGGTAAGAATAATCGTATTTGTCCGGCTGTCCGTGCTCAGTTTGCCTCCCCGACTCTTGCCTGTTTCACTGAGGGTCAGGAGGGGCGTAATTTCAGTGGCCTTGGCGAAATCAACCGGGATGTATTCCGTCAAAAGAGGCTCTAACTCTCTTTCCTTTTCCTTCTCCTGAATGATCTTTTTCCTCTCCGCATCAATCTTGGCCTCAAATTCCTGGATTTTGCGTCTCTCTTCCGCTTCAACCTGAGACATCGCGGCTTTGGTGGTCACCCACACTCACGTTGCCCTGTTCTCGCTTGGCCAGGTTGTTGTTGTCCAGAATCAGATCAAGAGCCTGATCCCAGGGAACGTCTTTGAGTCTCATGGAGACGGTTCCCTTGACTTCCGGACCCCAGACGATATTGAGGTTGCTGACCTCGCCGATCAGGCGGAGAATGTTGGTCACATCCGCGTTGACGAAGTCCATGGTCATCGCGGCTCCTTTGTAGTCCTTCTTCATTCCGGGGATGCCCGCTGCCTGTGCAGGAGGGAGCCCCGGCTGAACCGCAATCACTCCAGGGAGATCGGTTTTCTGCCGCATCAGCATACCGGGTGCGGTTGGAGGTTGAATTGCAGGAGCCTGCGCAGCAGGAGGCTGAGCTTGGGCCATCTGCAGGGGCACGATCTTCTTCTCCGGGGGCTTTATTGCGGTCGGCCCAAAGTCAATGGTAATGGCGCTCTCCGTCTGTTTGACATGAAAAGGAACCATTTCCCTGAGCGTAATGGCTATGGCCACATCTTTCTGCGATAGCGATGCTTTGACCCAATCGACCGCGCCTTCAAACTGCTTGGAATCCATGTGCCTCATGATCAGGGGAGGGATGGTCGCTTCGGGCACTTTGAGGACCAGGGTTTTGGGTCCCTGCTGATTCAGATCATACTTGGTTTTCTTGTCGGTGGTCACAATGAGACGCGAATTGCCCTGATCAAAGAGGGTAAAATCAATCCCCAGGATCTGAGTCAGAGCACCGGGAGTGTCTTTGAAGAAAATCCTCGGCTCTGAAGGGGTGACGGTTGTCCCTTCAGCGGCAGCCGTTTTTTTCGCAAGCGCCTCTGCGGTAGCCGGAAGCGGTTTTTCCGGCGTCAAGGTCAAAGCAATCACATTGCCTTTCGGCTCCGTCTGATAGAGCACGGACTGGGTCGTGTTGATGACCGCCCGTGTCGTCATCATCTGGGTCTTTCCCTCTTCAATGAGAATGTCTTTCACCCCGGCGTTGTTGACGTCTTTGACTCGAGGCAAAGCGCTGCCAGGCACGCCCCGGATGTCGAGGACGATTCTTGGGGGATCGAGGAGCTTGAAGGCCGTGTAGAAAACCGGTTCTGAGTTGACAATCTCCACAACCGTCTGCTCTTGAGAGGGTGTCACGTTGATGGCTTCTATTACTGGGGCTTTGGCCTTCTCAGTGGCAGCCTGATTATCGGCAATGGTTGCACATCCATACAGGGTCAACCCTGCCGCTGCGACAAATACCAAAGAGAATACTCCCTTTCTTAACAGGCTCCGCATTTTCCCCATGGACTTTCTCCTTACCTTAGTCATGAATTCCCCGTCCCCAATCCTCCTGATCCCAGGCCCTTTAAAACCCCGGGGAGAACTACATGAGGGACGGAAGCTTCTTGGCAATATCTTTGTACCTTACCGTGCCTTTAAAATCCTTATACTCTTCCCGGATAACCACTTCTTTATCCGTAATCCGCTCAACAAACCCTCCATTGGCTCCGATCGCCGTCCCCTTCTGAATGACATGGCCTGTGCCTTTTGAGTCTCTCACCATCGCATAGTTCCCCTTGGCCCCAACGATAACCGCGATTAGTTCCAGCTGGGAGAGATCAAGGGTCTCCAGGTAAGTCTTGGGCTTTCTCTTGGCTTTCTCCTCCATCTCTTCCTGTTCGGCGATGAAGGACTTGAAGGGATCGGTCTTGCCTGTGGGATCGTAAGTGTATCTCGGCGGTTCCTTTTTCTCCTCTTTCTTGGCTTCGGCAGGCGGAACTGCCTTATCTTTTTCAATGATCTGTTTCAGCGGTCTTGGCTCTTTGTAAACCGCGTCCGCCGCAGGCGGAGCGGCCATGGACCCCTGAAGCGAAGAAAGAGAACACCAAGACTGGTAAAAGGCTATTTCTTAGCTTGCGACGTTGCATCGGTTTCACCCTTGAATCTGTAGGTTACGGCATCAAACCGGGCTGTTACAATCGTTGATCTTTCCTTCTGAGGCGTCATGGAGACGTTCAGGATGTTCACAATCCGCTCCATTTGCCCCACTTTGTCGAAGAAAATAGCGACGTTGTGATACGTCCCGCTCACTTCAATGGAGACGGGTATTTCCATGAAAAAGTCCTGCGCCCTCTCTTTCTGAGGGCTGAAAAGGAGGAATTCCAGCTGGGAATCCGTGCCGAGCTGGGTGATCGATTTCAGGAGACTGGGGATTTCCTTGGTGTTGGGAAGAAGCCTCAGGGCCTCCTGGAACTGGGCGTCCACCTCGGCATATTCCGCCTCAAATTTCTTCAGGGCTCTGGCCCTCACAACGCCTGATTGAGTTTCTGTTGGAGTTTCGCGATCTCCTCCCGGGTTGTTGCGATCTCTTCAGTTTTCGGGAGATAGACAAAGTAGACAAACAAGCCTGCCAGAAGGACAAGGGTTCCCAGAAAGATCGCAATCCTGATGGGCATCTTTATTTTTTCAACTTTTTCGAACAACGCACCTGTATTCATTTCCCACCGGTCCTCTAGCTGATTTTGTTAAGGTTTCTTGGCCGTTGGAGGCGCTGCTTTTTCCTTGTACGCATAGGTCTTGCATTCCAGGACAAAATCCGCCACATTCAACTTGTAATCCGGAATGGTCCTCAGTTTTGCACTTTGCAGATCCACTCCGGATATGTAGTCCGACTTCTCAAGGTTCGTCATAAAGAGAGCAACCGTTTCATTGTCCATAGCCGTCCCTGTCATGGTCAGGGAGCCCCTGGTCTCTTTGACGCTGCTCAACCACAGCTTTTCTTTTGGAACCGCCAGGGCGATCTCGTCCAGGAGATGGACAGGGCCGCTCTTGTTCCTCTCAAGCTCTCGAATCACTTCCAGCTTGGCTCGAATCTCCTTGATCTTCTTCTCCAGCTCTCCAATTCTCTTAATGGTTATCTCATAGGTTTTGAGCTCATCCTGTATCCTTTTTTCATCCTCTCTGAGACCGTTCAAGGTGCTCGTGAGGTAGAATAAGGTGTAGCCCATGACGGAGAAGAGCAATACCACGCTCAACCCGTAAATCATGAGCTGCTGTCGGATGTTCTCCTTTACCCTGGCTGCCCTGAAGGGCAAGAGATTAATGCGTATCATTTGTCACCAATACTCCTTAATGCCAAGCCCACCGCGATGGCCGCTTGAGGTGCCATGTAGGTTAGGTACTTGGGATCAAACAACTTGTCATTGACCTGGAGATTGCCAAACGGGTTTAACTCTACCACGGGGATCTCTGTTTCCAACTCAAGGTATTTCTGAAAGCCGGGGATCCTGCAGGAGCCCCCGCTGAGCACGATTTTTCCGATGGTCTCGTCCGGGTAGGTGGTTGCAAGGAAGTCGAGGGCGCGCTTGATTTCGTTCACCCAGCCCGAGATCACCGAAGAAAAAACCTCTTCCAAAGTCCCTTTGTCTTTGTGTTCGATCTTGGTTCCTCCCAGTTTGATCTTCTCTGCCTCCTCATAGGACACATCGAACTTCGACATGATGGCTTCGTTGATCTGGTATCCACCATAAGAGGAATCCCTGGTAAAAATGGAGACGCCGTTCTTTATCGCGTTGATTCCGAGTTCTTCGGCCCCCACATTGACGAGGGCGTAACAGCCTGAGATACTCTCAGCACTCAGCTCAAAGGCGTTCTGGAGGGCAAACGCGTCCACGTCCAGAATCGCCGGAGTGAGCCCGGTGAGGTGAAGAAGGCTCACATAATCCTCTACAATGTCCTTCTTGGCGGCAACGAGCATCACCTCCATGAGGCCCTTGTCCCCCTTGTCGCCTTCTTCTTTTTTCTCGGCCTCCGCTTCTCCCGGAAGGGACAGGATCTCATAGTCGAGGTTCACGTCGTTGATATCAAATGGGATATATTGCTCTGCTTCGTCCTGAATGCTGGCATCGAGCTCCGCTTCTCCCCGTTTCTGAATGCTGATCTTTTTTACGATGACCGAGTATCCGGAAATGGAGGTGACGACACTTTTGTTCTTGAGCTTTAAGTTCTTGTACAGGGTCTTGATCGCAGAGGAGACGATTTCCATCTCTTTGATGGCGCCCTCCACAATGGCATCCTGCGGGAGGCCGATGATTCCGAAGTTCTTTAGAATCCGGCCTTTTTTCGTGTCCTCTATCTCCACGAGCTTGATCGCGTGAGACCCGATGTCCAGTCCTATCAGCTGATTTTTTTTGGGTGTAGGCATATCCGCCCCTTAGTCAATCCTCGGGAAAAATCCTGTCTTTATCAGTTAGGTTGTAGCCGAGAGCAAGAATGATCTTCCTCCTCGTCTCCATCCGGCAGCTCTTGCCCTTTTCAATCCTGTCGATGGTCAAGGGCGAAACCCCAGCCTTTCGGGCCAGCTCTGCCTTGCTCATCAAGAGCTCCTCCCTGATTTCTCTCACTACGTTCTCTCGCAATTCTTCCTCCAGACTTCCGGTTTCCTGATCACAACCTCAGCCGCTGGCCTAATATCATATATAACTGGCCATATTTGTCAAGAAGTTTCAGATAATTGAACTCAAATTGATATAATTTGTATATGTATAGTGTAGAATAGAATGAAACGATACCACAGATGGTATCTGCCCTTTTTTTTAATTGCCTCAGGTCCATCTGTGCTTTTCTGAGGAAAAGAGCCTTTTTCTCCCGGCACTGAGAATCTTTTGTTTATACGAAAGTGCAGCCACATGCTCTGCCCCGCAGGGCTTTCCGGCGAAGGCGAGTGATTCAAACTCTAGTCCATAACTCCTTCTCACCAGAAATCCCTTTACAAAACCTTTGGTGAAAGATTACATTCGGCGTCCATAGAGAGCGCACGTTAGAGCCTTATGCTGCAAGTTCTCTGAAAGGCGTGGAGAACTTAAAATCCGAAATCCGAAGCACGAAACTCGAAACAATATCCAATGATCCAAATTCAAATGATCAAAACTGTGGTCCGCTGGCTTTCTGTTTTGAACATTGGAGCATTTGTGCTTTGAATTTGTTTCGAATTTCGGATTTCAATATTCGAGTTTATTTGCGGCCAAAGGCCTGCTTTAGACTGGGCGAACGCAAGGGGGAGGTCTGTTTGGAGGAGAGGGCGCAAAAGATCAAAAGGAAGAGCACCATCAGGGAGTACGCCGAAGCCGCCGCCATTGCGATTCTGCTCGCCCTGTTTATCAGAGCCTTTGTGGTTCAGGCCTTCAAGATTCCTTCGGGATCCATGGAGCAGACCTTGCTGGTGGGAGATCACATCCTCGTGAACAAGTTCATTTACGGGATCAAGATCCCTTATCTTCAGAGCACCCTGATCCCAATCAGCGAACCCACGCGAGGAGACATCATTGTTTTCATTTATCCCGAAGACAAGAGCAAGGATTTCATAAAACGGGTCATCGGAACCCCGGGTGACAAGATTCAAATGCAGGGCAGACAGCTCTTCATCAATGACCTGCCCTTTGATGACAAGTACGGTTTCTATGATGAAAAGGCAGGAAACCCCAACAGATCCTTTGGGCCGGTGGTTGTTCCGAAAGATCACTATTTCGTGATGGGGGACAACCGGGATCACAGCCTTGATAGCAGGTTTTGGGGATTTGTTCCTTCAGCAGCCGTCAAAGGCAAGGCGTTTATCATTTACTGGTCATGGCCCAATTGGAACCGGTTCTTCCACCTGGTAAGGTAGCGCACTTGTGGGTGCTGAGATCCTTATTTAGATCCCTGGATGGAGCCTTCTCTCAGCTCTGCTGCCATGAGAATAGTCTCGTGGACCTCCCTGTGGATATCCATCTTCTGAATCCCCTTGAGGGGAACAAAACAAACATCACTCGCGTCTGAACCGGGTTTCGGCTCTCCTGAGACCTTCCATCCCCAGTAATCAACAATGACATAGTGATACCGGATTCTCTTCTCTTCATCCTGAATGATGCGGTCCAGCACCCTGATCAAGCCTCCCACTTCGATCTCTATGCCGATCTCCTCCCGGATCTCCCTCTTCAGCGCATCGATCAACTTCTCTCCGAGTTCGACCGCGCCCCCTGGTAAACTCCAGGATCCTTTTCCGGGTTCCTGGCCTCGCTGGGCGAGGAGTACTGAGGCGCCGTCAAAGATGACCCCTCCAACCCCCACGATGGGCGATTCTGGATACTCTCTTTTCAAGCTCTATCTTTCTCCTCTTTATTTGAAAGCGCCACAGGATCCAATGCTGGCAAAGGCAAGGTCCTCAATCTGAACAACTCCTCCGCGCACGTCAGGTCATAGCTGATCGGAGTGATCGTGATCCTATTCTCCTTCAACGCCCTGGCATCGGCATCAGGGTTTCCTTCCTCAAGAGGGGTTTCACCGGAAAGCCAGTAATACACGTTTCCTCTCGGATCGATCCGGCGTTCAAACTTCTCCCTGAATCTTGCAACGCCCTGCCTGGTGAAGGAAACGCCGCATATCTTTTCCAGGGGGAGAGCAGGGATGTTCACGTTCAGAGCCGTTCTTTCCCTCAAGCCGTTCTCCTTGATGAAGCGGATGATCTCACGGCTGAATCGGGCGGCAAAACGAAAATCAGGATTGGTCCGGGTGTCCAGGGAGATGGCTGCAGAAGGAATGCCCAGGAAGGCGCCCTCGGTGGCGGCGGAGACCGTTCCCGAGTAGAGGACATTGACGCCCACGTTTGCACCCAGATTGATCCCTGAAAGAATCACGTCAGGCGCTGCTTCGAGGAGTTCCTGCACAGCGATTTTTATGCAGTCCGCCGGCGTCCCTTTGACTCCGTATCCAAAAAAGCTCCCGTTCTTGTAAACCTCCTGAACCCTGAGGGGGGAGGTGAGGGTGATGGCGTGTCCCACGGCTGACATCTCTGAATCCGGGGCCACGATGTGCACCTGGAAATCGCTCTTGAGTTCCTGATAAAGAGCCTTTAGGCCGGGCGCGTGAATCCCGTCATCGTTCGTCAGCAGCACTCTCATAGATAAGCCTCTTTCAACGGTCTCCTATAACATGCGCCCTTTCCCTTGTACCATCTTTTATTTGCCTCCATTTTGGGATTGCTGTATAAGTAAACTGCTGTCAGCTGAAGCTGACAGCTTGAGGGACAAAGAGACGGATGAAGATAGGCACAAAGGCACAGAGGGCCAAAGGGACAGAGCGGAAGGGTTTTTCTGCTTTGTGCCTTTGCACCTTTGTCCCTTTGCCTCTTTCTTTGTAGCTTTGTGCCTTTGCAACTTTGTGCCTGCATCTCGGAGCATTATGGAAGAATCTAGCCGCAAAGAAGAAACCCGAGAAGCCCTCTATCGCCGTGAGCTGGCGACGATTCTTCGTTCCAGTGCCCTGATCAATTCCTCCCTGAACATCGAGCAGGTTCTTGACAACGCCATGAAGTGGGCAGAGGAATTCATGGGCGCTGAGGCCAGCACGGTCTATGAGCTCGAAGACAGGAAAAACGAGCTCGTGGTCCGCCTTGCAAGGGGAGAAAAGAAAGGGTCCGTGGAGCGGGTTACCTTGAAGGTCGGGGAGGGCATCGCCGGAACCGTGGTCAAGACAGGAAAACCCATGGTCATCCAGGACGTGAGCCAGGAGAAAAAATTCACAGACAAAATCGACCGGCTCACAGGATTCAGGACCAAGTCCGCGATCTGCGTTCCCCTCATGCTGAGGAACAGACCCATGGGCGCCCTTCAGGTGATCAACAAGAAATCCGGAGAGCCCTTCAATCGCTCGGATCTTGAGATCCTCTTTGCGATCGCTCAGCACGTCTCCATCGCCATGGAGAATGCGAACCTCTACCGCCGTCTGGAAGAAAGTTTCGCGGTCACGACTCAGGAACTCCGGCTCACCCAGGCAAAGCTGATTCGCACGGAGCGACTCGCTTCCATGAGCAACCTTGTTCAGGGAGTTGCTCATGAGATTCGAAACCCCATCACGACCATAGGAGGTTTTGCCCGGAGGATCAAAAAGGAACTCGGCGAAAACCGGAAACTCGAAAAGTACGTGGATATCATTCTCGATGAGGCGGCACGCCTTGAGAGTATCGTGAAGCGGGTCCATGATTTCACGGAGACCCAATCCTACAGCCCGACCCTGGAAAAAATCGAACCGATTGTGGAGGAAGTTCTGAACTCTGCAAAGCCTTTCGCGAATCAACTGGGCGTCCGTATCATAAAGGAAATTGCTCCTGAGTTGCCGCCGGCTCGACTGGATTCCAGTCAGATCACCGTCGCTCTTACCAATATCGTGGAGAATGCTCTTGAAGCGATGCCGCAGGGGGGGACTCTGACCCTGAAAGCCCTGCGTGAGGATCGTTCTCTCGTCATAACGATCAAAGACACCGGGTGCGGCATTCCGAAGGAACAGTTGACCGCCATCTATGATCCTTTTGTCACATTGAAATCCAAGGGAATCGGACTTGGGCTCACTTTAGTGCACCAGGTGATATTGAATCATCATGGAGACATCCGGATCACCAGCGAAGTTCAAAAAGGAACCGTGGTGACCATCAGGCTGCCCCTGGATGCCGCTGTGCGGGCATCCTGAGTAGTGAAGGAGCGCTCATGAAGAGAACAGGCAAGGGCCGTCTCTGGTGGTGGATCTCCATCCTTGTCATCGCCGTGGCCGGGGTCCTGGCGGGATATTTCCTGGGCATGGAGCAGGGTCGTAAAGAGACTGAAAAGCCGCCGGCTGAAAAAGCTCTGCCCCCGAAGAAACAGGCGGCCCCACCTGAAGCCCCGGTGGCCAAAGGGCCTGTCATCCTCCCGGAGACTGAGGAACTCAAGCCTCCTGATGAAAAGACTTATTGCGAGCGCATCGATCAGGAGATTCAGGGCTACTTCCGATATCTGAACGCAAAGGGCTATGTGAAGCATCTGGGCGAGGGCCTGGATACTTATGCCCAGTTCAAGACAATGGTTCGGAAGCTTTCCGCCAAGCTCCCCATCCCTGCAGGGGAAGCAATAGACTCAACGATCATCAGTGACAACATTTTTCTATTTTTCCGGGTTCTCGACAAGAATGACTTCAGGCTGACCCGGGACCTCCTCAAGAACGAAGGGGACACCCTGGAACCCACTCTGGACCTCTTTTACAGGTGGCTGACTTTGGGCTCGCGATGCCCGGATCCGGAAGGCATTCGGCCATCCCAAAGCGTCCTTTATCATTACGCCGGATTTTTCCTCAACACGATCGGCGGAAGGTCCTATCTTTTTCGAAGGTCTCTGGGGTTGCGCCTTCTGTGCAGCTACTATTCCCTGCTCATCCTCCAGGAAGCGGACAAACAGGGCAAGAACTCCTATGGAATTGATGTCCTCCCCTTCATTGCTCCTCTCGCCAGAGAGATCGCTCTGTATCCTGATTTTCGCTTCAAACAGACTTACCTCAAGAACCTTGAGGAGATGGAAAAGGATTACCTGAAGAAGAGGCAGTAAAAATCCTGTTGCCCCGCCTTGAATAATCCAGTAAAGTTTTAGCTTTGATAGCCACTTGCCACGGAGGAACCCATGTTGGATCACAGGGGGAGTGGTATTCTCCTCCACTTTACATCTCTCCCGTCTCGTTTCGGCATAGGTGATTTCGGGCCTTGGGCCTATCGATTCGCAGATTTTCTCGCCGAAACCAAGCAGAGCTACTGGCAGTGCCTTCCCCTCAATCCGACCGATATCGAGTACGGGAATTCTCCTTATCACAGCCCTTCAGCGTTTGCCTGCAACCCTCTTCTCATCAGCCCGGAACTGCTCATTCAGGAAGGGCTGCTCACCGAGGCAGACCTGGAAATTCTCCCTTTTTTCCCCCGGGACAGGGTGGATTTCGATCTCGTCGTTTCCTATAAGGATAGGCTTCTTTCGCTGGCCTATGACCGGTTCAAAAGAGAGGGTGCGAATGGAGAATACAGGAGCTTCTGTTCTGAGCAATTCTCCTGGCTTGATGATTTCGCTCTATTTGTCGCACTCAAACAGGACTTCAAGGGCAGGCCCTGGAACGAGTGGCCGGATAGCCTGCGGGACAGGGAGCCGGAAGCGCTGTTCCTTGGCAGAGAAAGACTGAGCGAGAGGATTCAGAAGGAGAAGTTTCTTCAGTACCTCTTCTTCAAGCAGTGGTCATCGCTTAGAAAATACTGCACAGAGCGGGAAATCAAAATCATTGGGGATATCCCCATCTATGTCGTCCATGACAGCGCAGACGTCTGGATGCACCCAAACCTTTTTAATCTGGACCATGAAAAGAGACCCGTCACCGTGGCGGGAGTGCCGCCCGACTACTTCAGCAAGACAGGGCAGTTGTGGGGCAATCCCGTGTACCGGTGGGAGGAGCTCAAAAGCACGGATTACGAGTGGTGGGTAAAGCGCATCGCCCACAACCTGAAGATGCTTGATGTGGTAAGAGTGGATCATTTCCGGGGTTTCATGGCCTACTGGGAAGTGCCTGCAACGGAAAAGATCGCTGTCAACGGGAGGTGGACGGAGGCACCGGGCATGGACTTCTTCAGCCGGCTCTCAGCGATGTTCCCGGTTCTTCCCATCATTGCGGAAGATCTCGGCACGATCACCCCGGATGTCTGGTCCACCATGGAGCATTTCGGTTTTCCCGGAATGAAAGTGCTCCTCTTTGCTTTTGATGAAAGCCTCCCAAGGAATGCCTATGCTCCCCATAACCATACGAAGAACGCCGTGGTTTACACAGGCACTCACGACAACAATACGGCAAGAGCCTGGTTCGAAAAGGAAGCCGGCGAACAAGACAGATCGCGACTGTCCCGGTATGTGGGGAAAGACATTACCGTGGAAAATGTCCACAGGGAACTGATCCGACTGGCCATGATGTCTGTGGCCGACGCAGCGATTTTGTCCATGCAGGACCTCCTGGACTTAGGCGAATGGGCACGCATGAATCGGCCGGGCCAGGAAAAAGGAAACTGGCAGTGGCGGCTCCTGCCGGAGCAGCTCACGGCTCCATTGGCGCAGAAGCTTCTCGGAATGACGGAAATCTATGGCCGAAACTCAAAATGAGGCAGCCCGGTAGCCATCTCTCATGAGTACCATTGCTCTCATCGCGAACTTAAGAATCCAGGATGTGCTCGACATCCTTTTCCTGACCGTGCTCACCTATCATCTTTATCTCTGGTTCAGAGGAACCAAGGCGTTCAAGGCCCTCATCGGGCTGTTCGCCCTTGGTGTCGTCTTCACCATTGCACAGACCTGGGGCCTTTTCCTGACCACGTGGGTCTTCCAGATTCTGTGGCAGGTGCTCGTGATTCTCCTGATCATCCTTTTCCAGTCCGAGATCCGTCAGGTCCTTGAGAAATTTGATCCTCTTCGCACCCTGGGTCTACGCAAAACGGCCCAACCCGGTCAGTGGACTCAGAGCCTTTCGGATGCGGTCTTCGCTCTCGCCGAACGCAAGGTCGGTGCCCTCATCCTGATCGAGCGAACCGAAAGGGTCGAAGAATGTGTGACTTCGGGCCAGAACCTTGAAGGAAAGCCCAGTCCGGAGCTCTTGATAAGCATCTTTCAGAAAGAATCCCCCCTCCATGACGGCGCCATCCTCATCAAGGAGGGCCGTATCCAACTCGTTGCGTGCTACCTGCCTCTGAGCTCGGAGGAAGGGCTGCCCAAGGAATGGGGAACAAGGCACAGGGCGGCCATGGGCCTGAGTGAACGGTGTGATGCGCTGATGGTCGTGGTCTCTGAGGAACGAGGAGAAGTCACCCTGGTTGTTGAACGAAAGGTCTTCCATCCCGCTACTGCGGGAGTCATGAATCAAATTCTTCTTGACGCGCTGAGGCCGGCAGGCCGGGAAACGGTCCCCTGGAAGGAAAAGGTTCGCCCCCTCTTGGTCAACCAGTGGAAGGCGAAATATGGAACCCTTCTCCTGGTTCTGATTTTCTGGCTCCTTCTTGCAGGCCAGCAGGATTTTGAAGTGGCTTTTGCCGTGCCCCTGGAAGTGCGCAATGTCCCCGCCACCATGGAGATCACAGAACCCCTGAATCCGAAAGTCCGCATCAAGGTCAGAGGCCTCAGAAAGGATGCGAGCGTTTTGAGCGAAAAGAACGTGCACGCAGAGCTCGATCTTTCTCCTGCCGCCGCAGGGAAAAAGTCCTTTGCCATCACCAGGGATCTTTTCATGCTCCCGAACGAGCGTGTGTATATCGTGAGTATCGAACCGTCTCAGATCACCTTCAAGTTCCATGAAACGCCATGAACATGATTCCTACTTTCTTCGGAGGGAAGAACAGCCATGACGACACCCATCAAGACCCTGGATGTGAAGCCTCTGATCCCCGAGGCCATTCAGACCATCCGCGAGCTTTCCAGAAATCTCTGGTTCGTTTGGAACTCTGATGCGGTAACCCTTTTCCGAAGCATGAACCCGGATCTCTGGGAAGAGACAAGGGAAAACCCTGTGGAACTCCTTGTCCGCCTCAAGCAGAGCGACCTGAAAAGCCTGGCTGGAGATGAGGGGTTCTGTGCTCACCTGGCAAGGGTCAAACAGGACTTTGATCGCTACATGTCTGAAAAGCCTGACCCCATGGTCTTCGGGAGCAGAAAACGACCTTTCCTTGTCGCCTATTTCACTGCAGAGTGCGGCGTCGCGGACTGCCTCCCCATCTATTCCGGAGGTCTCGGAATCCTTTCCGGCGATCATTTGAAATCCGCAAGCGACCTGAGGCTTCCCGTGGTCGGCATATCCCTTGCCTATCAAAAGGGGTATTTCAGGCAATACCTGATTCAGGATGGGTGGCAGATGGAGAGCTACCCTGTCAACCAGTTCAACACGATGCCCATGCACCTCGTGAGGGACGGCCAGGGCAGCCCCGTCACGATCTCTGTGGACCTCAAAGGCGAGGCAGTCAGGGTTCAGGTGTGGCAGGTGAACATCGGAAGAACCTGCCTCTATCTTCTTGACACGAACATGAAAGAGAACTCCGAGTGGGCCAGAACCATCACCTCCCAGCTCTATGGGGGGGACCGGGAAATGAGAATCCGCCAGGAGATCATCCTCGGGATCGGCGGTGTCAGGATGCTCAAGGCCATAGGTCTCCAGCCGGCCGTCTACCACATGAATGAGGGTCACTCTGCTTTTGCGGCTTTTGAGCGGATCAGGGAACTCAGAGAAGATCGAGGCCTGAGCTTCAATGAAGCCGTCGAGTTGGTGAGGGTCACCAGTGTTTTCACCACCCACACCCCTGTTCCTGCAGGCATCGACACGTTTCACCCCGATCTGATGCGGGCCTACTTTGAAAACAGCGCAAAGGCCATGGGACTCTCCATCCACGTGCTCCTGGGTTTCGGAAGACAGGATCCGAGGAACAAAGATGAAGAGTTCTCCATGGCGGTTCTTGCTCTGAGGCTCTCCAACTGGAACAATGCGGTCAGCCGGCTTCATGGCGACGTGAGCCGTCGAATGTGGCAGAAGATATGGCCCAGATCCCCTGAGTCCGACCTGCCTATTGTTCACATCACCAACGGCGTTCATATTCCTTCCTATATATCCAAAGGCATGGCAGAGAACTTCGACCGATACCTCAGTCCCCGGTGGATTGAGGATCCGGACAATGTGAAGATCTGGGAGAGGGTCGACAGAATCCCGGACTCGGAATTGTGGAGAACCCACGAAAGGGCTAGGGAGAGACTGGTGGGGTTCACGCGGATGAGGCTCAAGAAGCAGCTGGCAAGACGCGGGGCTTCAGACAGGGAGCTCGCCCTTGCCGACGAGGTGCTCAACACGGAGACCCTCACCATCGGGTTTGCGCGGAGATTTGCCCCATACAAGAGGGCCTATCTTGTCCTGAAGGATATTGCCAGGCTCGAGAAGATCCTGACCAACTCGGAACGGCCGGTGCAGATTATTTTTGCAGGCAAAGCCCATCCTCAGGATACGATGGGCAAGGACCTGATCAAACAGCTCGTCCAGGTTTCGAACAGGGACTCGCTGAGACGGCACATGGTCTTTCTCGAAGACTATGACCTGGATATCGCCCGCGCCATGGTCCAGGGAGTGGATATCTGGCTCAATACGCCCCGGCGGCCCAACGAGGCCTGCGGGACAAGCGGAATGAAGGCTGTTGCCAACGGCGCCCTTCACTTCAGTGTGCTCGACGGTTGGTGGGACGAAGGCTATGACCGGGAAATCGGCTGGGCGATCGGAAACGGCGAGGAGTATGAGGATCATGCTTTCCAGGATGACCTGGAAAGCCGTGCACTCTATGATATCCTGGAGAAGGATATTATGCCCATCTTTTATGAGAGGGGCCCTGACGGAATCCCCAGGCGATGGGTTGCCAAAATGAAAGCATCGATGCACAAGCTCTCCCCCATGTTCAATACTCACCGCATGGTCTCAGAATACTGGGACCGGTTCTATGTCCCTGCAGCGGAACGGGGAGCCCAGCTGATGGAACGTGAATGGGAGAACCTCAAGAAACTGGCCAAATGGCGAGAAAAGGTGATGTACAACTGGACCAATGTGGGAATCAAAGGAATCCGGCTCCCTGAGATTTCTGAAGCGGTTGTGGGCCAAGGGTATACCGTGGAAACCGACCTTTATCTCGGGGAACTGCTGCCGGAAGATGTGCTGGTGGAGGCCTATGCCGGGAGGGTGGATCCATCCAACCGTTTTCTGGACAGGTTTACCCAGGTGATGAAGCCCTCAGAAACAATGGGTGATCACGTGTACAGGTACCGATGCGAAATCATGTTCGAGGAAGCAGGACACTTTGGGGTAACGGTTCGGATCACACCCAATCATCCCAACCCCGAGAGCCGCCACGCCATGGGGCTCGTGATCTGGGGGCAGATGTAGACGGTAGGTGAGGGCGCAAGCACACGGGGCACGGCAGGGGGCTTTCTTTTTCCGGCTTTCGCGGGAGTGACGCCGCCAGCGACGGAAGTGCGCTTGCAATCAGTCTGTTGCGAGATGGTATTCTTTTCCATTACTCCAACACTCCAATACTCCAGTACTCCTTACTCCAATGTTTTAGGAGCTCTTATGCCTAATTTCGATTCTGTTGATCTTGATTTCCTTCGGAAACGTGCGGCCCTCAAGTGGGGGCGCTGGCGAAAGGATGTGATCTCCCTTTCAGTGGCGGATCTTGATTTCAAAGCTCCTGACGAGATCAAAGAGGCGGTCATCAGGGCCGCGAGGGAGGACCGGACACCCTACGGCTCTTACGGGGGCGATCCCGACGTGGTGGAGGTGGTCTGCGATAAACTCCGTCGGATCAATCGAATCTCGGCAACCCCCGACCATGTCCACATGATCCCTGGGACCATGTTCGCCATCTTCATGGCCTGCTATTACTTCTTGAAGCCGGGCGATGAGGCCCTTATTTGCCCGGGGCCTGTTTACCCTCCGTTCATTCAGAATGTCCTCAACGCCCAGGCCGTTCCTGTCTTCAACGCATTGGACTTCCGGAACGGTCTGAAGCTCGACCTGGATGATCTCAAGCGCCGCATCACACCCCGTACCCGGATGCTCATGGTATCAAACCCCCACAACCCCACGGGAAGGGTTTTCACGCGAAAGGAGCTCGAAGGAATAGCCGAGATTGCCCAAAAGCATGACCTCCTGATCTTCACAGACGAACTCTATGAGGACATGCTGTTTGAAGGAGAACATGTCAGCCTGGCCTCCCTGAGCGACGATCTGTTCCGCAGGACCCTCACGGTATTTGGTTTCAGCAAGGCCTTTGGTATTCCGGGGTATCGCATTGCCTACATTGTGACAGGCGGGGAGTTCGTGAGCGCTTTCAAGAAGCGCATCCACGACGTTATTGTTCACACGGACACGCTCGCTCAAGCTGCGGCAAAGGCCGCACTGACGACTGGGGGCCCTTGGATTTCCAAGCTCATGGCCCACCTCAAAGAGATGCGAGATTACGGCGTTGAGAGATTTTCCAGGATCCCAGGGGTTTCTTGTCCGGTACCTCAGGCGACGCCCTTCCTTTTCCCGGACATCTCGGGTTTAGGCATGACGGGAAAACAGTTATCCGAGGCCCTCAAAGAAAAAGCGAAAGTGATTGTGATGGATGGGGCCGAGTTCGGCCCTCCGGGCGAAAACTACATCCGAATCAACTTCGCCACCTCGCGTCCTGTGCTTGAGGAGGCCTTTGATCGCATAGAAAAAGCCCTAAAGGAGTTGTAGAGTTCGAAACTCCAGGAGATATTCTCAGCACAATGGCCAATGTCAAAATCCAAATGCCAAGTGAAATCCAAAGGTCAAATGTCAAAGGTCGTGAGTTTTGGGCTTTGACATTCCTTTGACATTTTGGCTTTGACATTTGGATTTACAGGAGGTGCCCTATGGATCAGAGAGTACAAATCCTTGAAGGAGATATTACCAAGCAACAGGTTGATGCCATCGTCAACGCAGCCAACAACTCTCTTCTGGGAGGTGGCGGCGTGGACGGCGCGATTCACAGGGCTGCCGGGCCTGAGCTCTTGCAGGAAACGAGAAAAATCGGAGGGTGCCCCACAGGGGAGGCCAGGGTGAGCAAAGGTTATCGTCTTCCCGCCAAATGGGTGATCCACACCGTGGGACCGATCTGGGGCGGGGGAAACAAGAACGAGGACAGCCTATTGGCGAGCTGCTACAGACACTCCTTCAACGCGGCAAAAGAGAAGGGGGTAAAGACCGTCGCGTTTCCATCCATCAGCACCGGCGCTTACAGCTTTCCCCTGGAACGCGCCACGGAGATTGCTTTGAAGGAAACCAAGAAATTCCTGGCGACAGACAAAACCCTTACAAAGGTCGTCTTTGTCTGTTTCGGTAAAAAAGTCCTCAACACATACAAGGACACCGCCAATCGCATTTTCAGCGAATAACTGTATTGCAGAAGAAAAAACAAATCTCCCCTCCCCTGGCGGGAGGGGACAAAGGGGAGGGGGAGCATTCGACTCCATCACTCCAACACTCCATTACTCCATTACGCCATTCCGCTTTGTCTTCCAGCTTCGATACGCTCTCAAAGGCACGATGAGCGCAAAAAAGGGTATCATGTACATCGCAGCGACCGTGGGCTCGATCGGGGTAAAAAACTCAGAGCTAAAGACGATGACCAGGACATTGTTCATCATCCCCAGGCAAATGACCGCAGCCACCTGATCTTCAACCGGTCTTCCCGACGAAAGAAGAATTCCCGCCAGAAGGTACAAAGCCCCCAGAATAAATGCCACCACCGTGGCCATCACAATCGTCATGGGCTCCTGGTAAAAGAAATTGGAATACTTGGAGAAGATCCCCATGTTCGTGACGGCAAACAGGAATAGAGAAATCGGAAACTGATGCTGCCTCAGCGATCGCACCACGCTCGAAGAGACCTTCCTCATGATTTGCGCGAGCAGGACAGGAACAAAGACAACAATCAGCAGCAGGCGCATCATAGCCCAGACGGAAAGTTCCAAGGACCGGCCGCAAAGAATATCCACCATGGGAGGAAGGGTGAAGGGAACCAGCAGGGAGGAACACACGACCACAACCAGCACAAGAGGCGTGTTGGCCTGGAGAAGGCCAGAAATAAACGGCGCCACAACGCCGGCCGATATTCCGGTTAGGAGCAATGCGGAAAGGCTGTAGCCCGGCCAAAAGGCGCGAAAGAGGAAGAAGATCGCCGCAGGCAGAAGGATCATTCTGATGAAAAGAAAAACGCCGATGACAAGGCCCTTGCTGCGTAGGGTCTCCGAGATGTCCAAAAGGCTAATCGAGAGAAAGCTCAGGAAGAGAAGGGACATCATGCAGTAAAGGGGAAAAGGCTGGAAGATTTCGCATGCTCTTGGGGAAAAAATTCCCGCAAGCAAGGAGGAGTAAATGACGAGAAGCAATATCAGATCTCTTAATCGGAACATAAGGATATTATGGCAGGAACTAATCCTCCTCCTTCAAAAAGACCGTGTGATATTCCTCTTCGGATAAGTATTTCTTGAGGAGACCTCCCAGTAGATCAAAGAGGGTTTTCAGGTCCTCATCCGACATTCTATCCCGAATCAGGGCCATGTGGTCATCATCCGAGAACTTCTGCATGTACCAGGTGAGAGTGCTCTCATCCGTTTCCCGGTCAAAACCGAATCCCACAAGCCCGTCATAATCATCAACAAACTTATGGCTGTGCTTTGGCATGGAAAGTTTCTCCGTTTCCACTGTGATCAAGCCTTAAGAAAACAAAACCCTTTGTCACGAAAACACTAGCAGGTCACTGAAAAACACCCATGGTACAGGCTGATCAAAAACGTCAAGATGCAAGGCACCCGAAATTTCGAGGAGTGAGGCGTACGTAGTAGTGCGCCGCAATGACGAGAAATGAGGGTAACGCGGCAGATTGGCGTTTTTCATCAGCCTGCTAGTACCCCAAACTCTCGTTCACAAGGATGACCGAGATGTCCGTCATCCAGGGTTTACGGTGAAGGATCGTGGTGACTTCACAGATGCGTTTGGGGGCGTTGCAGTCAATGCACACTCCGGTCTTGGCACAGGGCGTATCCAGGTTGAGGCTCTTGGCTCGCAGGGGACCTGCCACTTCCCTGATCCTTTCGAGCGCCGATTGAAGGTCCGGCCTCACCTTGTTCATGCCGGCCACAATGATCACCTTTTTCGGCCCGAAGGTCATCGCCGCAGTGCGATTACCCACCGCATCCACGTTCACGATTTCACCTGTAGCAGAGATGGCATTGGCGCTGCAGACGAAGCAATCGCTCCGGCCCTGTGCAAGACGGATTTTCTTGTTCTCTTCACCGAAAAGATTCCCTTCCCAGTGGTCAAAGAGGGTCTTCCCTTTTGCCTGAAGCGTTTCTTTGAGACCAAGGGATCTCGTGGTATGTGACCCGCCGAAGCCGAAGGTTTCATAACCGGAAACCATGCTCAGAATGAGGTCTCTTGCTTCCTCGACGGTCGAGACAAAATGGGCATCAAAGCCGTGATCCTTCAGAGCCTTGACGCACTTTTCACCCTGTTTTTCCCAGAGCCACTTCTGATCCATGACGTCATGCCTCCTTTCCAGCCCGCACCTGAATCAATTCCCCCACAATGCTCACCGCTATTTCCTCAGGGGTCTCCGCTCCGATATCGAGACCGATGGGCGCGTGAACTCGATCAAGGTCTGATTTCGTGAAGCCTTCTTCAAGGAGCTTTTCGTAAATCATCGCTTTCTTGCGGCGGCTCCCGATCATACCGATGTACTTTGCCTTGGTTCTGAGGCATTGCTCGAGCACGGACTTGTCATGGATGTGCCCCCTGGTGACAATGACAAGGTAGGACGATTCGTCCACAGAAATCTTTGCGAGCACGCCCTCAAACGCAAATTGATGGACCTTGGCGGCATCCGGAAACTTCTTGGGATCAGCAAATTCAGGGCGATCGTCAATGACCATCACTTTGAATCCCACCTTGCTCGCCAGAGGTATAATCTGGGCCGAAACGTGCCCGCCGCCAAAAATGTAGAGAACGGGATCCGAGAGAATTGGTTCCACAAAGAGCTCAACGCCGGCTCCGAGGTCATCCCTGGAAGCCACGAGGCGGGGCTCTCTTTGTTTGAGCCAAAGGGGCATGTTTTTCGCTAGCTCTTTTTCAATGGCTTTCATCCCAGGTAGATAACCTGTGGGCTCAGCGCCAGGCAAAATGAACAACCTGGGGACTCTATCCTTTTGCCACCGGTCCAAATTGACCACGGTCACGAGGAGCCCTGCTCCGCCCCGCTTCTGGATATCCAGGATTCTTCTGAAGCCCTGGATCTGGTCCTGGTTCTCCGGGGAGAGCGGTTCGAGAAATATGTCCACATCCCCGCCGCAGATCATGTCCGTTTCTGCCACATCCTTCCCCATAAGGTTGAGGCTTAGACTCATAGATGAACGAGTTGCAAAAACCTTTTTGGCGGCCTCCAGCACGTGCGCTTCGAGAAGTCCGCCTCCTATGGTCCCCACATAAGACCCATCTTCCAGGATGAGGAACTTGGTCCCTGCTCCTCTTGGACCGGATCCCGTGAGTCTGATAATGGTCGCGAGCACAGAGAACTCTTTCTTGCCCAACAATTCGACTGCTTTGGTATAAACATCCTTCATGACTTGTCCTTCTTAGTTGACGGTTTCGTAAAAAGTCGGAAAACATTTTTTCTTGTCATTCCGGCGCAAGCCGGAATCCAGCTTATTCGAATGCTTTCAGAAGACCTGGACTCCGGTTTTCACCGGAGTGACGACTTTTTATGACGCCATCTTAGTTCTAATCTCATAGACTCCTTCCCTAAGTGATCCCAGAATCACACGACCGACTTTTCTCAATGGGTCGGCTAGCAGGATATCCGCAAGCTCTAACGCATTCCTCTCGTCCCTGATCAGATCCGCTTTGTTCAAAAACACAATCCTTCTTGCATCCTCAGGCGTCCCCTTGAACAGCCCTGCCGGATGAAGAAAAACTTTTGCCAAGGCGCCTGGAGTGAGAATGTCCCCAGGATGAAGTCCCGTGACGTTCTTGACTTGCTCTACCCTGAAGGCGGTCGCCTCATCCAGCCGTGCGCCCATGGCCTCGAGACCCATCATGGCGACAACCATCGTGACGGAGCTCGGAATCACAGGCTCATGTTCTGCCGGCGCTTTCACCGGGTGACCTGCTGAACCGTCTGCCTCCACGACCAGGTAGTGGACTTCTGAATCGTGATAGACATCGTCTGCCAGAGAAGGGCTGATACCCTCCGCTTTTCCTGAGTCGAGGATGCTCCTGCCGACAAAGACGGTTCCTTCCCTGCCGAGCCCCTCCCTCGTCTTGTCTCTCCATTGAAGATCGTCACCGACAAGAACAATCTTTTCATACTGCAGGGCTTCCCCGTGCCACATCTTCGTAGTCGTTGACGTGATGACTCGTTTCCCAGTGCGCCTAAGTTCCTCGGCAAGAGCAAACATTAGATTCGTCTTGCCGCCTCCTCCAACAAGGGCAACGTGTTCACGGGGACCGAGTGCAAGAGCCTCAGTCAGACTATGGACTTCCTCTTTCAATCAATCGCTCCGCACGTTAACCGTTCACCGTTATCCGTTTTGCGAAATGGTGGCATGGATAAAGTCCGTTTATCCGTGTTGCCTTGTCCTGTGCCCTTTATCTCACGGACAAGCAAGCAACGCTTGTCCGTGCCACCCTTCGCGTCACTTCGCCCGTTGCTTGTCGCCTGTCGCAGGTTGCTTGTTGCCGGTTGTCTGTTGACTGTTGGTTGTTTAGTGACGAGTCACGCGTGACCGTTCGACAAGCTCACGGCCCTGAGCCAGTCGAAGGGCGAGTGACGAGTAATCCTTTTTTCTCGTGTCTCGTTACTTGTCTCTTGTCACTTGTTACTGGGTTCCCCAACTTTAGGCACTTCTTATTCCGTCCCCTGTATTCTGCTAACTGATCACCGCTAACTGGTTACTGACCACTGATGTCTTACTTCTTCCTCAGCACCCTCTTATCCCCTATCCTCATCGTCAACTGAGTGATGTCGAAATGCTCGAGAAGGGGAATGGTGTACTTTCTCGAAGCGCCGGTCATGTCCTTGAACTGAGGGGTGTCGATCTCCCCCTTTTCCTTGAGGACGGCCACCAGTCTCTCTTTCAGTTCCTCAATCACGTCTTTGTGAAAATACAAGTCTTCTTTGACTTTAATCAGGATGCCGTCTTTGACCATGACCTGCAGGACATCGGCGCCTGAGTTGCCGGGAAACTTGCCTGTCAACTCCTTGAAGTAGGGAGGCTGCAGAGCTCCCTTCAAATAGACCTCTTGGATCTGCTGCCGAACCTTCTCCTGATCCTGGGCGAGGGTCACATGATGCTCTTTGATCCGGAGGATCTCCTTTTCCTGGATCACGATTCCTTCCTGGCCCAACTGGGTGATGAGGAAGTTGAAGAGCTTGGAATCTCCTGTACCGGCTGTTCTGGAGCGAAGCTCTTCCTTGAGCAGCCCCGCTTTCAAGGGGAAATCTTTGTGATACTGATCGAGAATAGACAGGATCTGATCTCTTGCTTTTTTCAGATAATCGGCATGAATAAGGGTGCCCTTCTCTTTGTCGTACTGGATGATTCTTTTCTTGGCTTGAAGAGCCTTCATGATCTCTTCCAGTTTTTTCCTGCTCGCATTGGTCAGGAACGGGAGTTGCGAGTGCGCCACTCCATCGAAGCGACTGGCTAGCACAAACTGCTCGGTGATCTCGGTCAGGTTCCCTGAATTGAGGGCTTTTAGTTCGGAGAGGGCTGTTTCCGAAAAACGCTTCTTCTTCTGGGGATAAGCGTTGAGGATCTCTCCTCCTGCAATGGCCCGCACCGGCGAGTAGCTCCTCAGCACATAGCGGTCTCTGGCAAGAACCGCCACAGGGTCTTCAAGTCTTATTTCAGCAAAACAAGTGTCTCCCGGGTTGAGTTCATCCCTGTCCAGGATCACCACCGTGGCAATGATCTCCGAGGTGCCCGTGTGAAAGCGCACCTTCGCCCTGTTCTTGAGCTTTCTGGGCGCACTCCTGAGGTGATCGAGAACGACATCCACCATTCGAGTGGCTCTGAGCGAATCCTTCGTGGCGAGAACATTGCCGCGCTCAAGCTGCTCTTTTTCAACGCCCTGCAGATTGATCGCCGTTCTCAGCCCGGCGCTCACCTCGTTCACTTCCTGGTTGTGCACCTGGATCCCCCTGATTCGCGCGTCCAGACCCTGGGGATAAACAGTGACTTCATCGGCTGTCCTGATTTGACCGGACATGGTGGTCCCTGTGACGACAGTGCCAAAGCCTTTCATCGTGAACACCCGGTCCACCGGGAGACGGAAAAACCCGCTCATCTCCCTCTCCGCGACCTCTTTGACCAGGCCGTCAAGCACCCCTACCAACTCCTTGATTCCCTGTCCTGTCACAGAAGAAACCGGAACAATCGGTGCGTTTTCGAGAAACGTGCCGGACAAGAAAGCCGCCACGTCTTCCTTCACGAGTTCAAGCCACTCCTGATCCACCATGTCTATTTTGGTCAGAACAACAAGCCCCTTCTTCACCCTCAAGAGCTGGCAGATCTCCAGGTGCTCCCTCGTCTGGGGCATCACGCCTTCATCCGCGGCGATCACGAGAGCCACAAGATCCACGCCGGTCGCACCGGCCACCATGTGTTTCACGAATTTCTCATGGCCCGGCACGTCGACGATTCCCAGGATCTGACCGCTCGGCAGTTCGAGGTGGGCAAATCCGAGCTCTATGGTGATGCCTCGCTCCTTCTCCTCTTTGAGCCGATCCGTGTCTATGCCGGTCATGGCCTTGACGAGCGAGGTCTTCCCGTGATCGATATGCCCTGCTGTTCCAAGAATAATTTGTTTCATGGTTTTACCTGTTTTAATTCGCTTTTTCCAATAGACACCTTTACATAGAGTGAATCCATAAGCCTGTCAAGGCGAATAAGGCCTTGTTTCAGTCATGAAAAAGACCTTCAGCACTCCGAAATCTTGGCAAAAAGCACTGAAAGATTTCTGTTGACCTGCAGAGATGATTTTGTTAAATCTTATGCTAAGATTTTAGGCGTTTACCTCATCAATTTTTCCCCGGTAGCTCAGTTGGTAGAGCGGGTGGCTGTAGAAGCAAACTGCAGCTTCCACGAGAAATCGTGGTTGAAAAATCGGGTGAATTCAGGGAAGCCTGCCCTCCACTTATTGTGGAGAATGGTAATCCTGAGCCAAGCCCTGAATAATTGCTGTTCAGGGAAGGTGCAGAGACTAGAGCTTCGGCTCGTACTCTCCGGGTGAAACCCGGAGGGGAAGCGCCCGACACCCTCAGCCCAAGTCATTGGGACGGGTGATGAGATAGTCCAAGCCTGGTAGAAATATCAGGGCACTTGTAACCACTTGGTCGGCAGTTCGAGTCTGTCCCGGGGAGCCAGAAATTAAAAAGGGGCTATTCAAATTAGCCCCTTTTTAATTTCTGATTCCTGGTTGCAGCGAGGACTGGGCGTGAGCTTGTCCTGAGCCCGCCACCGAGCGGGCGAAGGAAGTCTGTCCCGAGCAAATAGCCTATGAGCGATTGGTACGTTTACATCATCGACGGTTTCGTCCGGCAACCGACCGAGAAAATCCAATGCATGTATTCGTCACGCATCGTCCGGCGTATTGCTTCCGTAGGCGGACTGGATTGCCTGCTCTATGCGGGCGATTTCTTCATCCGACAGGAAATCGAAGTGGCCTGCGCGTTTCCGTGCGGAAAGCCGGCCATTGTTTTGCAGACAGAAGCGAATGAAGAGGTCGATCTTCCGGTCGGGCATGTCCACGATCTCCTGGATGGCTTTCTTGGTTTTATCGTAGTTGGCCAGGAACGCCAATTCGCTGGCGAGTTCCTTATCGATGGTCTGCTCGATGAACCGGAAGAGCGCTTCCGCCTGGGGTGTCATGTCGATATAGTGGTACCACCTGGCCGTATCATTATGGACGGTCATGCGGCCTTCTTCGTCGAGCGAGTATTCCACCAAGGCCATCAGATGCCGGGAGAACGCGTCCAGAGAAGCGTCATAGTCGGCAGGGTTCTTCAACAGGGATGCCGATATGGGAAACATGACGCCTTCAGGCGTAAAACCCCGTCGGGCAAGGATGTTGTGGATCAGGAAGCGGTGAATTCGACCATTGCCGTCCTCGAAGGGGTGGAGGAAAACAAATCCATAGGCGATGGCGGCGGCGTGAATCACGGCGGGTACCTTGTCTGCGTCCATTCGCTTGTGGGCGGTTACAAGACCTTCCATAAGGTCGGGCAGATCTTCAGGCTTCGGACATGCGAAGTGTATCTTTTCTTTCTGCCAGGCGACCGTCTCACCGACATAGTTCTGGGTGCGTCGGTAGTCTGAATCGCGAAACCGCGCATCGGCAATGCGATTTTGAAGCTCGATCAATTCCTTTTTCTCGCAAAAGTCTTCTTGCTCCGCCATCTGAAGCAGCGCAACAAAGCGCTCGGTTCGGGTCGAGGTGGGCTTGATGTGTTCGATCTCGAAGGAAGATTTCGTCTCCTTGGTGTAGAGGTAGCCGAGCGCCCGCTTCAGCACTTCCGGAGAATAGGTGGACACCACCTGACGGCATCGGTTGGGAAGGTCGGCCATTTCAAAGTCGCGAAGGGTTTCCGTGCGGCGAACCGTCGGGCAGAACCGGCGATTGCCCAGCAAATTATCGTTGATCCGCTGACGACGGACCTGGCGAGCCGGGCTGATCGTGTAGTATTCATCGGCATCGAGCAGATCGATGTAGTTGCCCCGCTTCACGTCATCGAGCGGGAGTTTTTTACCAGTCAGGAACTCGTACAGAAACCACAGACGCCTGGCGTACTTGCCGGCCAGCTTGGACCGGATATATTCGAGGAGATCTTCCTCAGCCACCTTCTGAAACAAGCTGGCGAGGATCGCCAGATTCGTTCCGTCATACTTAAGCGCAAATTCAAGATGATCGACCAGCGTGTCTCCCGGCCAGTATTTGGACGGGTAGACCTCCTCGATCACGCCCCCGGTCGACTCGATTCGATGGGTGCCGGTGGTAGCGACAATGGACCTGTGCCAGTTCGGAATAACATCGAGATCGTACCGCTCAATGAGTGCTACATATCCCACGGGCCTATGTGTCGATTTATCCTGATCTTTTGCAACCACGGCTCCCTCTGGAATAACGATTACGTCCAAGGATTTTTGGTCATATTTTGGGCTATGTCAAGAAAAATGATTACAAACATACGAGCCATACTAACAACGGCGCAACGAGAAAAACGATTACGCTCCTAGAAAAACGATTACTTTCAGGCTTGTTACAAGAAAAAAAGTTGTGCAGCGCGAGCCCGCAGCCTTCCACCTACCCCCACGCACCCATGTATGGCTAAGACTTGACAGTCCCCGATCTTTCCGCCAAAGTGCTTGTATTCTTTTCTAGTGAGCTGGCAACATGAACATCAAGACTTTGAAAGACATTCCTCCATGGCAATGGTCAAAGGGTGCAGGCCAGATAATCCTCGACACACTTCATAATAATCAGGCCGACGTATCGGACCGACAGCTCGCCGCTGAACTGGCAGGCGACTCTACGGTAATCAATGACGACCTCGCAGATGCTTTGCTGTCCATTCTTTCTAATCCGCGCGAACCGGATGGCATTCGCGGCCAGGCCGCCATCTCTCTTGGGCCAGCCCTTGAGTACGCTGATATGGACGGATTCGAAGACCCTGATGACGTGCCGATTACCGAACCAATGTTCCGCAAGATCCAGGGAACGCTTCACAAGCTCTACATGGATACCCAAACCCCGAAGGAAGTGCGGCGGCCAGTTCTGGAGGCGTCGGTGCGCGCGCCGGAGAAGTGGCATAAGAACGCTGTGGACGCCGCCTATGGCAGCGAAGATGAAGCCTGGAAGCTGACCGCGGTCTTCTGCATGCAGTTCATTCGAGGGTTTGACAAACAGATCCTCGAATCCCTGAAAAGTCAAAACCCGGTCATCCACTACCATGCGGTCTGCGCAGCAGGCAATTGGGGAATCGATGCAGCGTGGCCGCACATCGCCGCACTTGTCACTTCTGAGGAAACGGAAAAGGAGCTGCTCCTTGCCGCTATTGAGGCGGCGGTCTTTATCCTGCCGGACAAAGCATCGGAGATTCTCAGTCCCTTGCTGGAATCCGACGACGAGGACATCGTCGATGCAGTCTTCGAGGCCCTGGCCATGGCCGGGGAGATACATGAGGACGAGGAGGATGACGACGAAGGCCCCAAGACCTTCCATTGAGACCCGACAGCAACCAAGGTGAACCAATCATGCCCAAAAAGAAAAACCTGAATCCCAAGGTGCAGGTGTGGATAGACGCCCGCAAACGTCACCATCTATCTCACGCCCAGGTTCAGATGGCTCGGGAGCTGGGGTTGAACCCCAAGAAGTTCGGCAAGATGGACAACCGCGATCAGGAGCCATGGAAAATGCCCCTCGGGCAGTATATCGAGCATCTCTACTTCAAGCATTTCCGCAAAGAAGGGCCGGACGTTGTGTTGTCAATCGAGAAGAAGGCTCGTTCTCAAAAAGAAAAGAAAGCCAGAAAGCGTCAGGCAAAACTGAACCACCGGCAGATCGAGACGACGGATAAAGAGCAATCCAAGGTGAGTCCCCCATGAGTGAATACCAGTATTACGAGTTTCTCGCCATCGACAGGCCGCTGACGTCGGAGGAGATGTCGGCCCTGCGCACGCTTTCAACGCGAGCTCACATCACGGCCGTCAGTTTCACCAACCAATACCAGTGGGGTGATTTCAAGGGCAATCCGGATGAACTCATGAGGCGCTTTTTCGATGCCCATGTCTACGTGGCCAACTGGATGACGGCCATTTTCAAGGTTCGAGTGCCCATCGAGGCCATATCGGAAAAAACGGTAGAGGGAATGGCGGTGCGAGGCGTCCTCGATTTCAAGGCCACGAAAACCCACTGGGTGATCACCTGGAGCCTGAACGAGTCTGAGAACTACGACCGCTTCGGCATGGAGAATGGCCGGGGTTGGATGGCGCGCCTTGCCCCGGTGCGGGACGAGTTATTGAGCGGGGATATGCGCAGTCTTTATATCGGATGGCTGTCGGCCGTGACCAGAGAAATGATCGATGACGACGATATGGAACCCTTGCCCATGGAGGGTTTGGGCAACCTGACACCGGCCCAACAGGCGCTCGCCGAATTCCTGGAGGTGGATGAGGACCTGCTGGCGGGCGCCCGTGTAGGCAGCCCAGCCCCGCAGCACGAGGCGACCTCGCAAAAGGAGATGGATGACTGGCTTGGCGGCCTGCCGCAGGATGAGGTGAGGGCACTTTTGAAACTGCTTCTGGCCGGCAAGGGCCAGCAGGCCGAAAGGGCGCTCAAGAATCGGTTTGCGGCATGGCGGCGCGGCTTACAGGGCGACAGGAGCGAGGCACCCCGGCGCACGGTAGGAGAACTCCGTAAGCATGCAGAGGCGGCTGAAAGGATACGGCAGGAACAGGAAAAACGCGAACAGGAAAGGCGTGAGATTAAGCAACGCAAGGAGCGTGAGGCATACCTAAAAGCTTTAGCTGAGAACTTTCCCAAGGCGTGGAAGTCTGTTCAGCAGTCGGTCGAACGGGGATCGGGTTTGGCCTATAAGGAGGCATGCCGCGTCCTTGCCGACCTCTCTGAGGCGTATTCGGTTCATAGGAGCCCGAAGATTTTCGAACAGGAGCTAAGAAAATTCATGACCGACCACATGCGGCGCAAAGCCCTCATTCAACGCCTTGTGAAAGCCGGAATCTGGCATGAAAAGTGACACGATCAGAGATTGGCATATCTGTGGGACCTGTGGGGTGCGGCGAGCAGGCCATCCGCCGGGATCTGCTCCCCTGTTTTGGCCCTGGTTTTTATTCAACTGGGAGTACGATTCCTCCTCCAGTGAAGTAAAACTTCCAGGGCCGGAGGGCCGAACCGTGGCGGAGCTTTATGCTGAGGAACACGGCAACAGACTCGATCCGCTCGAACATAAACTGATCGAGAGCATTAATCGCAAACCTTATACTTTCTTTGAGGTGGAGCACGTTGTCCGCGGGAAAGGCATGCGGCTGAAGGATGTGTTTCAGGGCAGTAGTATCGAGGTTCAGGAACGGTCGGGATCGGAATATGTGCAGCCCGGGGACCTGGTTTTCAGCCGTGCGGTTTCTGTGGACGGCGTGGGAATGATCATAGGCCTTGGCCCCACCATTATTCCTCCAGGCCGCAAACCGGAAATCATTCAGTTGAGAAAAGAATTGCGCAAAGGTCTATCCTCCATTACCGATGATACATTGTATGAATGGGATGTCGAAATTCGGGATATGTATTTTCATATTGAGCATTCTTTGCATTCCCTGCCGCAAGTCTGCAACACGGACGGCGATCCGCTGGAATTTCACCGGCTGATTTACGAGGTGCCTTCTGCCGAAGAGGCTTTCGAGAAACTCTGTGATCTATGCGTTACCGCGGGAGCCGAGGAGCTTCTTGCGGATGCAAAACGAGATGGCGCCGGTCAGATCATTCGCATCGAATTTCCTTGGGACCGCCTCGGTCACAAGGCCAGTCCCGGGATGCCCAATACGGTATTGGGGCGTATCTTTATCGATGGACGCCGGTTAACCGCTGAGGTCAACTCCGCCCAAAGAGCCAAGGCGCTCCGTCGTGAAATCGATTCGAGGCTGGGCCGCAGGGCTCATTTCAAGATGGATAAAATCCAGGATGTGAAATCAATGCTGAGTGAACTCGACGGAAGGAGCCCTGGGAAAAAACATTCCGCGGAACATAACGAACTGATGCAACATCCTGAGGTCAGGGAACATCTGTCCGAAATAATAGGCAGGCACTGGGACGGCTGGATAGATCAAGAAATACCGGCCCTGGGCGGGAAAACTCCAAGAGAAGCCGTAAAGTCCTCCGATGGGCGTGAAGCCGTTGAAGCGCTTCTCAAGGACGCTGAAAGAGATCGGGGCCAAGATCCATTCATGGCGGAAGCTAACCGTGAGGGCGCACGCAGGGTAAGGGAATTGCTCGGATTGAATGATCCGTAGCGCGATGCATCCCTACCAGTACTTGACGGTCTCGTAAACGCTCATGAACTGGGTTTCGGTCAACCCCGCCCATGAATCCGCCAGAGGCGTATAAGAATCTAGGGGCGAGATTTATTCCCGCCTACAGGAAGGAGTAGGACCGCCTGTCGCCCTCCTCTATTCCGAAGAATTAGAGATCTTTTCCGATGCGCGTCGGCGAGAAGCGCTCGCTTTTGGCGATCTGGAAATCTTGCACCAACTCGCAAAACGACGCAGGCATTGATCCCCCATTCCTCCTCACAACATGAGTGAGATTGCCCTCCTTCGAATTCCTCAGGACAAGCTCCCTCCATCGAGGGGAGTCTGTCCTAGCGAACTGAAAAAGGATCTCATAACGGTTAGGACAGGGCTTCAAATCTCTTGACAAAGTGGACCCCAAATACTAAATCCTCGTGGAGACGGTAAGCGGAACGGGCTCCTTTGAAACAAATCTCTTATTCTTTCAGGAGTTACCGTCCATGACTCTCACCAAAGACCATATTGTAGCTTCCATCCGAAACCACCTTGGCGTTTCCAAATTCGAGTCAACTCGAATCGTTGAATCTGTCCTGGAAATCATTAAGACCTCACTCACCGATGGCGATGACGTTCTGATCAGCGGCTTTGGCAAATTCACCGTCCGACAAAAGGCCGCCCGGCGCGGCAGGAACCCTGCAACGGGGGAAGACTTGCCCTTGGGGCCACGCAGAGTGGTCACGTTTAAATGTTCGCCGGTGCTGAGGGAGAGGATGAATGGCAAGGGTGATTAAGTCACTTGAGCCTATCATTGATAACAATTCGCGGGTCCTGATCCTTGGGACGATGCCCGGCCCTGAATCACTTAGAAAACACGAATATTACGCAAACCAGCGGAATCAGTTCTGGAAGATCATCTACCGCATTCTAAACGGGCGCGAGGAACCACCCCCGGATTACGAGGAGAGAACTGCATTCCTTAAGATGAACTGCATTGCTCTTTGGGACGTCCTGGAGAGCTGTACGCGGGAAGGGGCAAACGATTCAAAGATAAAGAATGGTAAGCCCAACGATTTCAAGACACGGCTGCGAAAGAGTCCCAACTTGAAACGCATCTTCTTCAATGGAAAGAAGGCTGAGCAATGTTTCAAGAAGTGTGGATGCCCTGAAGATGTGGAGCGCATAGGGCTCCCCAGCACCAGCGCTGCAAATAGAAGGATGACCCTTGACGAGAAAGTCAGGCGCTGGCTTGTCATAAATTATTTCCTCTAACTCGCGTGTTATCGCAAGCAGGAGCTTGCTCCTACAAGAGAGGAAAAGACGCGGCTAAGGATTCTCGAATTGGTCCACGTCGATCCACTCGGCAAGCATAAAGGCATAGTCTCGATCCAAGTGCTTTGTAGAATACAGGAACACGTGGCCGATGGAGGTCGAGACCCGGCTAATGTCCTGATACTCGTCCCGGCTAGACATTTCCTCCAAACAGGAAAGAATTTCTTCCTGGCTCAAGTCGAAGGGAGGTTCTTTGAAAACATCCAGCGGGGTAGGGCGGGGATACCGGTCCGAGTCCTCGCGAACCGTGTCTGCAATGAGCGCTTCAGCACCTTCTTCCTTGTGCAACAAGAGCGTGGCATAGGCGTCGCTCATGAACATGGAAGAATAGTAGAGAGAAGCGCCATCTTTGGCGCGGATTTCTTTGAGATCTTTGTTTTCTGCCATCACTTTGTTGAGCAAGGCTTCCGGCGGGACGATCTACTCATCCCCTTCCGGCTTTGCCCGGTCTTCCAACTTGAGCGTCAACAAAAGCTCCTCTGCTGAGACAAGCTGACCTGCCTTGCTCTTCTCGCGGATGATGCCTGCCACGCTCAGAAGCGCCCCTTTCAAGTTGTTTGCGCCCAATGGCCGGTCCTGGGGAAAGGGCTTGACAATTTTGATGATTGTCTGTATTACTGGTATTACTATTACTAAGAGGAGGCGCAGGATGCGAGTGACCATCAAAGGGCAAGTCACCATCCCTCAGCATATCAGGGAAAAGCTGCGTATTATGCCGAGTTCCGAGGTCGACTTCGTCGAGGAAAAAGGCAAGGTCTGCCTCGTCAAACGCGCAGAGAGAGATCAAAAGAAAAGCCCTTTCAGGAAATTCAGAGGGGCAGCGACTGTCCGGATGAGCACCGATGAAATTATGGCACTGACCCGGAGATGAACGGTGGAAGGTGTACTTGTTGATTCGAGTGTCATCCTGGATGTTTTTCTGGATGATCCTCGCTGGGGGGGCTGGGCAGAAGACACACTTTCGCGACTGAGCTTCGTAAAGGCTCTTTACATTAATCCTATCATTTACGCTGAAGTCTCGATAGGTTTCGAGGGCATCGAAGAATTGGAAGAGGCGCTCCTGGGTTGTGGATTTCTCATGCGAGAAATCCGGAAAGAGGCCTTGTTTTTGGCAGGAAAAGCTTTTCTAACCTATAAACATCTGAAGGGAAAGAAGCTGTTCCCCCTTCCTGATTTCTTTATCGGAGCCCACGCGGCAATAGAACACCTTGAACTGGTCACCAGAGATGTGAAGCGAATCAAGACTTATTTCCCGACGGTGAACGTTGCTTCCCCCTACCCCTAAGAGCCCAAGGGCGTTGAACCTTTCATGCATGAGAAACCGGATTCCCGTATGCTTTCACTGCTTAAAGTGATCCTGATTCCTTGTCTCCTTTCATGCCTCTGGCCGGTCAATGTTTTTGCAGCAAGCGGTCCCATCGCTGGCCACGTTGCAAAAGTATGCGCATGCCCTTGGCTGTCGTTTGGAGTTGCGGCCAGTTAATGAAATGAAAACTCGAAAAGCCAAAGGTAGAGCTAGACGCTCAAGGGGAGACGAAAAAAGCTGCGCGCCGGTTAGGTTCACTCTTCCAACCAGACCTGTTTCGGAGCCTCCGGCACCGCGAAGTCCAAAGAGGCGCTGATCTTGGTCATGTCGGATTCGTTCCCGGCTTTGCTCAGGGCCGTGATTCCCAGATGCAACGTGCCAATGATCAGGGGAAAGGAGGGAATGTCATCAGGAAGGATCGCTTCTGCCACATTGCCGAGTTCCACGTACTGGGAATTGTAGTCAACTTCTGCCCCTATGGACCAGTAAAGCCTGTACTTGATCACTTCAATGCTTGGTGAACGGTACCAGCGAATCCTCTTTCTCTTGATCTTCCCTGTTTTCTTGATCTCCACCTTGATTCCGAAAGGGCGCTCTTCGAAAGGTTCCGAGGGAGAGAGATCCAGTTCCTTGCATTTAGGGCCGACGGACTTGAAAATAATCCCAAAGGCATTGGTGTCCACCCACACAATCTCCCCATTGATCTGGTTTGGAGACTTGGCCAGAGGGAAGGCAATGGATATCTGCTCTCCGGGAATGAAGAAATCACGACATCCAATGGAAGCACCCTCAAGACTCACATCTTTTACGCAATCCCTGTAAACGCGACCGCTGGCAAGATAGTCCACCGGGACAGAAAAGCCCGTTCTTGGACAGGTCCTTCTGTCTGCTCTAGGAGCTTGAGTTTCTCGATCGGTGTGATTCACGACTTCAAAACCCATAATGAGGGGGTGGTGTTACACGTCTTCGACCACCAGGCTTTTCGGAGCCTCGGGCACGGTAAAATCAAAATAGGCGCTGATCTTCGTGATGTCAGATTCGTTCCCTGCCTGGTTCACCGCCGCTATGCCCAGTTCCAGGTTTCCTGCAATGCGGGGAAAGGACGGTATATCATCCGGGAGAACGACCTGCGTGACCACTCCCACTTCCGCGAAATTGGAACTGTAATCCACCGTTCCATTTTCCGACCAGTAGAGCCTATATTTCGTTGCCTCTGCACCGGCCACAGGTTCCCAGCGAAGTTTCTTGTTTCTGATTTTGCCCATTCTACTTGCCTCCTTTTCCGTGATGGTACATCCTTTATTCTGATTCTCCTGGCCAGAGACCAGTTTTTCCATGATCACCTGGCCCGGGACTCTGAACTTCACTCCAATTCCCTCCGGTCGGACCCAGACAACATCGCCCACCACTCTCTCACCGTGATCCTGGGGCGGCAGTTCCAAAGAGATCTCCTCTCCAACTGAGAAAGCCCGGGCGGCGTGAATACAGGCGCCTCCCTGGCTGAGGTTCTTTAAGGATTCCCTGTAGCTCCGCCCTTTCACCGCGAAGTTCACCGGAACGAGGCAGTCCGCCCTATGAAACTGTCTTTTCTCAAAGCCAAAATCATAGGGGGGTTTTCTGATCGACTCGAAGAGGGAGGAAGGGCGGGAGAGTATATCCATTCTAACTTCAATCCATTCCGTGGGATTTCAAACCGAACGCTGGCAAGGTAGCACAACGAAAAAAAGAGTCAAGAAGATTTAGCCTGAAAAATTGTTCAAAAAGAAAACCAACATTGAGGCGGTGCCTCAATCCGGCCAGCTTCAGGCTCTTCTCAAATACTTGGCTCGAAAGGAATCCCTGGCTCGCTCAAGACTACCTGGAGTGAGCCATTGGCCGGACTTGATCACGGCTACGGGCCAACCTCTTAAGGTTTTTCCCTGATGGAGGCAGTAGTCGGAGCGAGAGGCGGCGGTTTCGGGAGTCGCTTCTTTCTTGAGGCTTGGATCAATGATGACAAGATCCGCATCACTGCCGGGCAGAAGAGTGCCTTTCGCGGGGTATAGGCCGAAAATCTTTGCCGGCGAAGCAGTCATCTTCTCAACGAGTTTCGCCAGAGGGAAATCGGCTTTCTTCGCGCGGTCCAGAAGAGACGGGAGATGAGTCCCCACAGCGGGATAGCCCGGGGGAATATCCCAGAGGTTGGCGCTCGTCTTTTTTTGCCCCAAAGACATGGGCGTGTGATCTGAGCCGATCGTATCCACCGTGTCTTCAGCAAGCCCATCCCACAAGGCTTTTTGATCTTCCCTGCTTCTGATGGGAGGCACCATCTTGTATAAAAGATCGAGGTCCTGTTCAATGTTCAGGGTCAGGTATGGGGAGGTGGTCTCGAAGAAGAGGTTCTTGTTCTCTCGTTTGAGATTTTTTGCCACCTGAATCCCTTTCCTTGATGAAACATGAACGAAGTAGATCCTGGCTCCTGTCTCTTTTGAAAGGAAAGCCGCTCTCTGGATCGCTTCAGCTTCTGCAAAGGCCGGGTGACTTCTCTCCCACTGTGCCAGGGACTCTGAAAGAGGTTCGGCTTTTTTCAGCTTTTCTGTCGCTCTCTGAACAATCCTGTAGTTCTCGGCATGAATATTGAGGATCGCATCAGGACCCAGGGAAGCAACCTTTTCCATGAGATCCAGTAGAAAGTCATCTTCCACTTCAGGGATTAGACCCGGTATGCCGCACATGTAGGTTTTGAAGGACGTGATCCCGTAGCGGGAATAGTAGACAGGGACTTCTTCCAGTTGCTTGCGGTTGAGGATCACGAGGTGGATGAAGATATCACAGAAGGACCTTTTCTCAATCTTAGCGATGACTTCGTCAAGCTTGCCAAGGTGTGAATCCTGCCCCCCAAGGTAGAGCCCCAGGGTGGTCACCCCGTTGAGCAGGGCGGATCTTGTTTCCGTGACAATCTCCGTGTCAAAATCAGTGAAGATCCCCAGATGGACGTGGGGATCGATGACTCCGGGGATGACATATTTACCTTGGATTTCGACGGTCAGGGCCTGAGGGTCGGAAAGATTCTCGCCGATGGAATCAATCTTTGTGCCCTGAATCCTGACGTCGAGAGGAAAAATGCCCTTGTGCGGGATAATGCAGTGTCCGCCTTTGACGAGGAGCGCCTTACCGCGTGACTGAGCAACAGGAGGCAGGGCAAGGCCCGGTGCAACAGAGACGCCCGCTTCCACCGCTGATGCGGGCTTCACGGCCTTGAGCCACCCGGGGACAAAGGTCGCATGGGGTTGCGTGAAGAAGTCCGGGATGAATGGCGTCTTCTTCTCTTCTGCCATTTCAAAACCCGTCAGATCGATTCGACCACGGTGGCCGCTGACTCCCGGGCAGACTTGATCTCGGATTCCGTGCCTGCGAGGAACAACCTTCCAAAGCGGCCGAAGGGGTTAAAGTGGATGAGCTGAATGTCCGCGGCCTTTTCAGCTTCGTTCGCGGCCAGGACAATGTAGGCTGCCGGCTCCACCTCAAAAACGAGCATGGATTGCCCGGGCAGGAGGAGGTTGCCCTTGCGGTTCTTGTTGATTTGCTGAGCCTGGTAGGGATTGACCTTGTGAATGATCTTGGAGGAGACGACTTTCGGTTTGAGCCGCTGGGACACATTCAGTCCGCAGGCATTCAGAATCGTAGCCCCCGCATCTTTCACGGAGTCCACACTGAAAGAATGAACCTCGAGAACTCCGAATTCCCGTTCCACCATTTGCAGGCCCGGCTTGGCATCACAGGTTTTCAGGGCGGAATCGAGGAGGTTGTAAACCTCACTTCCCGGGGCCAGCTCCATCCACAGCTCCGCCATGCCGGAGAGAGGCACGTCGCCATCCAGCTCAGAACCGAGAAAAGCGGCGAATTGAGGCTGCATGCTGTCGATGAAGGCATAGGTCCTCAACTGGACATGTTCTTCAGCCATGGTCTCTGCCTGATCTTTCTCTACGCTTTCGGTTTTGTCGATTTAATCAGCATGGGGAGCGCCTTCATGGTCTCCTCGCTCGGCCTGGCGATCACGTGCACGGAAAAGACCTCGCCCACCTTCTTGACCGCCGCCGCACCGGCGTCCACAGCCGCTTTCACTGCGCCGACGTCGCCTTCGACGAAAACAGAGACGAGTCCCGCCCCGATTTCCTTCATGCCCAGCACTTCAATATTGGCCGATTTGACCATGGTGTCCATGGCCTCGATCGCGCCTACCAGACCTTTTGTTTCAATGATGCCTAGCGCTTTCATCTAATCCTCCTTGGTTTTGGTGTCGATTTCTTTTTTGTTGATCGTGACGTGATCACAGATCGCAATCACCGCCGCATCCACAGGCAAAGTCTTATCCCCCAGCGCATTGGTTGCGGGTGCGCCTGTGGTGACGGCGACAACATCGGAAAGCCCGGCCCCTACCGTGTCTACGGCCAGAAAGGACTCGCCTGTGGGATGGCCGCTGTCATCGATGGGTTTCAAGATGAGAAGTTTGTAAGAGCTCAGCCCCTCACGCTTGATGGAGGCTGTTACAAAACCAATGACCCTGCAGAGCTTCATGATGACTCCTCACTTTGGGTTAAAATGTTTCGTAACATTTTAGCTTTTTGAAATGGATGGCTGAGGTCATGGGGGTCTCCCTCAAAACTGAAAAACGAAGAGGCCGCTGCCCAGAGGCCTGCTGAGGCCATGGGTGAGGCGGGCGGAGGGCTACCGGGGAATCGCCGTCGAAGACTCTGCATGGAGGTGCCGTTGAAACCTCGCCGCCCGCCTTCGCTGCCCCTTATCTGCATAGTCTTTTACCGATTACTCTTCGTTTTCTGTTTTGAGGGAGACCCCCATGACCTTTTCCTGTGACTATTTCAAAAAGCTAAAGTGTTAAGGCTCAAGATGTTTCAAAAAACAATCAAGGACGTAATCGATATCTTCCAGGGTGGTGAAGAAGTGGGCAGCAATCCTCACCGCATCTCCCCTGGCCGAGGCGATGATGTTGTCTTTTCTCAAGGCGAGCTCGAAATCGTGGGAATCACTGGGAACCCGGATAGCGGTATTGGGAGCTTTCATGCTGATATCGGTCGGGCTGACCATATCGAGCCCCCGTGCGAGCGCTCCCTTCATGCAATATTCCGAGAGGACATTGGTCCAATTGTAGATGTTTTCTACGCCTACAGTGTTGATCATCTTCATCCCTGCTCTCGCAATGTAGGCGGTAGGAACAGGAGGAGTCCCATTATCAAAACGCTTCGCACCGGCAGCATAGACGAAGTTATGAATATCAAAAGCGAAAGGCTTTTCCTGCCCAAACCAGCCTGTGAACGAGGGATGGAGGTACTCCACGAGGTCCCTTTTCACATACATGAACGCAATACCGGGGACCCCGAGCAAATACTTGAGATTCCCGGAAGCAAGGAAATCCACGTCCAGTTCCTTTACATCGATGGGATGCGTGCCTGCAGCCTGGTAGGCATCCACAAAAGCCAGGGACCCCTTGGCGTGAATTTTGGCGATGACGCGCTTCAGATCTTGCCTGAACCCGTTGTAATAGTAAGTATCGCAGGCTGAAGTGATGATCGTGTCTTCATCCACATACCGGTCATAATCGTTGACGTCAAGGATGCCGTTCTTGAGAGGGAGGAACTGGACCTTGAACCCATATTTCTGCTGAGCCTGCCAGATCAGGCCCACCGTAGGAAACTCGGCATCCGTGACAACAACCTTTTTTCTCGTAGCGTTCAGGGGAAGGGAACTGGCCACCGCGCTCGTCATTTCAGAAACCGAGGTGCCGATGGCAATGTCGTTGGGCTCCGCATTGATGATCTTGGCAAATTCCTCTTTGGCGAAATGAATCTCCTCCATCCACCGGTCCCAGTCCATGCCCATCCGGTCCCAGTTGTCGAGATACTCCAGAGCCGCCTGGCGGGTGAATGTGGACTGGGGAGCCTGGGAGCAGTTGGCCACATGAATATGAGTTTTGAGCAGAGGGAATTGCTTGCGCCAGTATTCCATGTCATAAGGCGGAACCGGACGACCGCCCGGAGCGACTAATCCCTCTCTCTGTTGCTGAAGGGAAGGCGGGATAAACCTTCCCGGTTTGCCCGCAGGGGGCCTGGACATCTCAAGGGGAGGCTTTGGTTCGGCAGGATGGATTCCTACATGGGCTACGAGACGGATCCCGTGTTTCTCCGCTTTTTCTTTGGCAATGCTCGTGATGATGTCATCGGGCCGGACATGAATTTCCTTCTTGCCTGATTGATAAGCGAGATCAATGTCGTCCCCGGTCAGAATCGTTCTCACCAGATAACCTCCACCTGGAATGAAAGGCTTTCTCGGTCGAGAGGCTATCATAGTAAAAGTTTCTGAAAAGTAAAGGAGAAAGCATGGTTCCCGATGGAGGGACTGGGCTTCGGGCAAAGACTCCTTGGGCCCGTTCCGGGCTTGAACAGTGTTTGGTTTAAAGGCGGCCCTGCATTAGGCTTTTCACCTAGCGCCTCGAGCCTTGCGCCTTGTGCCGTTTGTTATCGGCCAATCGCCGGGCTTGAGAAGAATCCTGGCTACCGTGTCCAGAACGGGTCGTTTCTCTCTCATTCTCGGGACGACCTTATCCGCTTTTGTCCCCCACGCGGTCCCATAGCTCAGAAGACTCATGAATTTCTCGAAGTGAAGGGCAGGATTGAACCCCTCCTGTCGCAACTTTTTGTACTCCTCGAGGACCTCAGGGAATTTGAACAGCACAAGCCAGTGAACCCTTTTTTCCGCAGGAAGTTCCGCATTCTCTTCATACCAGACAAAAACTCCCTGCTCCTGGCAGATTTGCTCAGCCTCTTTGCGAAGGCTCTTGTAGTCTTCAGGATAGAAGGGAGGAGAGAAAGCCAGCTTCTTCGCTTCGCCGGCAAGACATTCCGCAAAAGCGGTGATCATGCCAAGCATGAATGATTTCCTGTCAATTGAATTCTTAGACGGAAAAGGATGTTTCCGTGTTTGCATGATGGACGTCCTATCAAATTGGATGTGGTTGAGGGGATGCTTATACCAGACTCACCAGAATTTGCAAGCCGTACAAGAGATCCTCAACGAACGGGAATGTTCAAGAGGATGGAGACCGTTTTGATATTGATATTTTCAAGGGGCTGCGATAAAAGCCGGGGCAACAGGACAAGTGGAGTGTAAGAGAACGAGGTGAAAGAGCGATGAAAGAAAACAAGGCACTGAAGCGGGTGAAGCCGGTGGTCAAAGAATCCGAGAGCTCGCCCATGCGAGAGATGATGAGAATGATGGAGGAGAAAAAGGATCTCCTCAGCCTTTCTGCCGGAGAGGCCAGATTCGAGGCCCCGCCGGAGCTCATCGAGCTTGCCGTCAAAGCCATGCAGGGAGGGAAGAATCTCTACACCTCCACCAACGGGATCCCTCAAGTCAGGGAAGCGATTGCCGCCTTTGCACAGAAGCAGTTCGGAGGACAGGTAGACCCAGGGACCAACATTCTCATGACCGTGGGAGGCATGGAGGCGATCTTCCTGGCTGCAAGAATCCTTCTGGAGAAGGGGGACAAGGTGCTCCTGCCGGATCCGGGATGGGGAGTGATGCGCACCGTGGTAGAACGGCAAGGGGCCCTGGTCGAGCATTACCCTCTGGAAGAAAAGGGGAGCTGGATGATCGATCCCGAAGCCATTGTCGAGCGAATGGATGAGAAAACAAAACTCGTGGTCGTCAATTCCCCTTCCAACCCGACCGGAGCGACTCTTTCAAAGAAAGGATTTGCGGCCCTTCTGGAAGCGGCTCAAGACAAGGGAGTGTTTGTGCTCTCCGATGAGGTTTACCACAACTATGTGTATCAGGGAGACCATGCCAGTGCGCTGAGCTGCGGGTCTCTGGATAATCTCATCTTCGTCAACAGCTTCTCCAAGACCTTTGCCGTCACCGGGTGGCGGCTCGGATACGCCATCGCCCACCCTTGGATCATTAGACAGATGGGCATTTTCAAGGAAAGTATTTCCCTGTGCTCCTTTTCGATCGGCCAGTGGGCCATGGCGGAGTTCTTGAACAAGAGTGACGCCTACCTGAAAAAAGCCAGGGATTTCTGCCAGGCCAACATGGAGGGGATGGTGGCTAGGCTCAATGCCATTCCCGGAGTCCGCTGCACCCCTCCCAGGGGTGGGTTTTACGTGTTCCCCGATTTCTCGGCCATTGAACCCTCTTCGCAGAATCTTTTCAAGCGGCTGCTGGATGCCGGGGTGGCGATTGTGCCCGGAGTGTTCTTCGGGTCAAAGGGGGAGGGCAGGGCAAGGATGATGTTCGCATGCCCGAGGGATCATATCGACCGGTGCATGGACCTGATCGAAAAAAACATAAAATAGAAACCCAGACAGAGCATATCTGCCTTGAGCTAGATCATGCTAGTCAAAACCGCATGAGCAGCATTAGGGATGAGCCATCGCACACGTATGGTTCAAAATCGTCGCCCGGCAAATTTCCTTACGCATGGTAGGAGTATCCTGCCTTCCCACCACAGGCATCCACCATTGAAGTATTTTTCTCGCATAGTAGAAGTTCGTCCATTACATCCACCCTCTGCGTAATAGCAGAGGGTGGAACCCTCAGTAGGAGTTTCGGTTTCGACCTGTAATCTATATCGTTTCTGGAGCTCCAAGAAATCAACATAAGTATCGTTATCGAAAGCGAGCAGGTGGTCCTCTTGACCAGCGATTAGCAACTCAAGTCATAACGTTGCTTAAAACAGAAAAGGCTGAGCAGCGCATTACTTAGCCTCCAAGACATATCGGTTGTTTTGACTTAAGGTGGGGTGATAAAGCCCGTTATTACGGATACTACAGTAACCTTTGCCGGGGTAGACGGAAGAAAGCCGATCAAGATAGGTTGGTGCCCTGTATCCTGCAGCCCGAGGAATCATGCAAAGGATACCGCAAGAACTGGGCAAGGCTGATCCAGAAGATATATGAGGTGGACCCTCTTACCTGTCCCAAGTGCCATGGGCCGATGGCCATCATTTCATTCATCGAGGCCGAGGACGTCATAGAAAAGATCCTCAAGCACCTCGGCCTTTGGGAGGCAAAACCCCGGCCACCACCCCCGACGGCCAAAGCACAGCCCCTATTGGCCGAGCCCTATATCGATTATTCAGTGTCGCAGCTCCCTGCTTCGGATAACGGCTTTTATGTAGACCCCCCTTCATGTGACGAGCTGGAGAGTCAGGACTGCTCCGCTGAACTGCCCGCCTGAGTCAGAAACCGACATCCGGCCCGGAGGCAGATCTCTGTCTCCTTTCGCCCAAGAGTCGCTCTCCCCGGGAAGGATCGGCCACTAATCACCTCCCGGAGTTGCAGGACCATACCACCCGGCTTCCCGGCCGTCCACCGGAAAACCCCGCCCCCAATAGGATGTGCCGTGTTTCCGCTTGACACACAAGGCCAGATTCCAGCATACTCCGCCACCACTGAAGCAAGTTCTTATCACCTCACCCAGACCAAGGTTGCTCACGCCGCTGCTGCAAGAAAACCGCTACGCGAGATTTTCACTTCTTCGAGCAGACGGTTCATGGTCACAATCCCCAGCAGGTAGCGCCCCGGTGCCGTCATCGACTGATGACGGCACCGGATGGACTACCGCTACTCAGCCAGCATCCAGCTCCTCCAGACGTTGCCGGCACGTTCAGCCTTCTTGGCGTCGTTCGCAGGTCCTCTCGACAGGCAACCCCGAACCCGACCGCCGTCGCCGAGTCTAGCATGTCGAAACGACCCAGGCTCATCACCTTGTGCCAAGCCGCGGCGAAGTCCTTGGCGAACTTCTCCTTGGCATCATCGGCCGCGTAGACCTCGGCGATGGCGCGGAGCTGTTCGTTGTGGCCGAACACCAGGTCTACCTCGGTGCCCGTCCATTTGGCCTTGCCGGTCTTGCGGTCGACGGCCTCGAATTGGTCTCCCACCTTCTTCCACTCGACGCCCATGTCCAGGAGGTTGACGAAGAAATCGTTGGTCAGGGCGCCGGGCTTCTCAGTGAACACACCGTCTTTGGAGCCGCCATAGTTGGCGTTCAGCACGCGCAGGCCACCGACGAGCACCGCCATCTCCGGAGCGGTCAAGGTCAGCAACGCGGCACGGTCTACGAGCAACGCCGCCGGCGACCGTTTCTGCTGCTCGCCGAGATAGTTGCGGAATCCGTCGGCTTTCGGTTCGAGGACGTCAAACGATGCCGCGTCCGTCATCTCTGCCGTCGCGTCGGTCCGTCCAGGCTTGAAGGGCACCTTGACCTCAACACCTGCGTCCTTCGCTGCTTTCTCCACTGCCGCGACCCCACCGAGCACGATGAGATCGGCAAGCGAGACCTTCATACCGCCGGGCTGCGCCTTGTTGAACTCTGCTCGGACCTTCTCGAGAGTCTCGAGGGCTTTTGCCAGCTCGGCTGGTTGGTTGGCCTTCCAGTCCTTTTGCGGCGCGAGGCGGATCCGCGCACCGTTGGCGCCGCCGCGCATGTCCGTGTCGCGGTACGTCGATGCCGAAGCCCATGCGGTGGATACCAGTTGGGGAACCGTCAAGCCCGAGGCGAGGATCTTGCCCTTGAGGGCCGCGATCTCTTTCTCCCCGATGAGCTTGTGGTCAACCGCCGGTACTGGGTCTTGCCACAGCTGCGGCTGGGGAACCTCTGAACCGAGCAAGCGAGAATGCGGACCCAGGTCCCGGTGTGTCAACTTGTACCATGCTTTGGCGAACGCCAGATTGAACTCCTCCGGATTGTCGAGGAAGCGCTTCGAGATCTTGCGGTACTCGGGGTCTTTGATTAAGGAGAGGTCCGTGGTGAGCATCACCGGTAGGTGCTTCTTTGACGGATCGTGGGCGTCCGGGACCAGCGGATTCATGCCCTTGGGGACCCACTGATGGGCTCCCGCCGGACTCTTGGTCAGCTCCCACTCGAAATTGAACAGGTTGTTGAAGTATTCGTGCGACCATTGGATCGGCGTGGACGTCCACGCGCCCTCCAAACCACTGGTGACGGTATCGACGCCCATGCCCTTGCCGCATCGGCTCTTCCAGCCCAGACCTTGCTCGGTGATGGGGGCGCCCGCGGGCTCGGGGCCGACACAGTCCTTTGGATTGTGGGCCCCGTGCATCTTGCCCAGCGTGTGACCTCCCGCGATGAGCGCGACGGTCTCTTCGTCGTTCATGGCCATGCGGCCAAAAGAGACCCTGATATGCTCGGCCGCGGCGATCGGGTCGGGGTTGCCGTTGGGGCCCTCCGGGTTGACGTAGATCAGACCCATCTGGGTGGAGCCGACCGTCTTGTCGACCATCTCCTTGCCTTCAAAACGCTTGTCCCCCAGCCACTCGGTTTCGGAGCCCCAATAGAAATCATCAGGTTCGTAGACGTCCTCACGACCACCCCCAAACCCAAAGGTCTTGAAGCCCATCGATTCGAAGGCCACGTTGCCGGCGAGGATCATCAGGTCGGCCCAGGAAAGGCTGCGGCCGTACTTCTTTTTGATGGGCCACAGCAGGCGGCGCGCCTTGTCGAGGTTGGCGTTGTCAGGCCAACTGCTCAGCGGCGGGAATCGGATCGTACCTGATGCTGAGCCACCGCGACCATCGCTGATCCGGTAGGTTCCGGCGCTGTGCCAGGCCAACCGAATCATCAAGCCACCATAGTGCCCCCAATCCGCGGGCCACCAGTCCTGAGACGTAGTCAGTACCTTCTCGATGTCCTTCTTGACCGCCTTCAGATCCAGCTTGGAGAACTCCGGCGCATAGTTGAATCCCTCGCCCATCGGATTGGACTTGGGGTTGTTCTGGTACAGGATCCGCAGATCGAGCATCTCCGGCCACCAGTCGTGGATCTTGTAGTGTCCGCCCTTCCTGTCGGGCGTGGCCGTACCTGCGTGGCCCGTGGCAGCGGGTTTCCCCTCCGTTGATGGGGCAGCGCAGCTGCTCGTGCCGACCGCCCAACTAACGGCAAGAGCAACGGTCATGGTCAAGAGGCTTCTTTTCAGGTTCCTGGTCATGGTCCCTCCTATCTCTTTGGCTTGGTACGTCTTGCTGTCTTGTGACGGGCTGAACCGCCCCGGGTTCTCCGGAGACTCGGTTGATTGAGTCACGCCGCCTCCTCAGACGCTGCGTGATCTCGGTAGTACGCTTTCTCATACTCCACTGGGGTTGTCCATCCGATCGGCTCGATCAGTCTCCTGTTGTTGCACCAGTCGACCCACTCGAGCGTCGCGTATTGTACGAACTCGCCAACCATCCTACTCGGCCTGACCCGTCTTGACCAAGCCCTTCGGGTATCCGGTCGTCTTCTCGGGGAGTTGGCTGACGTACTCATGCGGCAAGAGCAGCTCCTCGCCGCGGATGGCGGCGTAAGCCATGGCGCGGAGATAGGCCTTCGGCTCGACGCCCGCGAGCTTCGCTGAGCCGAGCAGGCTGTAGAACAACGCTGCCACCTCCAAACCTCGCTCTGACTTGCAGCCGCCGAAGTTCTTCCTGCCCACGACCGGCCCGCGCTCTGCCCGCTCCGTATGGTTGTTTGATAAGAACTCGCTTTGCATTTGATAAGAACTCGCTTGGGAATGAATTAAATATAAAAAAAAAGGAGTTGTGTGTCAATAAGAAAAAATCGTTCAAGCACCTCGGCCTTTGGGAGGCAAAACCCCGGCCACCATCCCCGACGGCCAAAGCACAGCCCCTATTGGCCGAGCCCCATGTCGATTATTCGGCCCGCCCTGGCGCGACTGTTTTCCTTCGTCATACATAGGCCCGCGCTATCAAGGAGAGAGCTAAAATAGCAACGGTTGACCGGTCTGGGCCAGGGACTCCCAAGTCACCCCTCCCTCTTCCGATAACGGGTTCTGGTTAGTCCTACAGGCATCCAAATCCTGATGTATTCATTCCCAATCATGCATTGCTGCGGCGCAGGTGAGGTGATAAGGTGAGGTGAGGTGATAAGGTGATAAGAACTGGGTTCAGATGGCCGGGAGCGTAAGGGATTTGGCCTTGTGTGTCAAGGGCAAACTTGGCACAGCATGTTGAGGGCCGAGGACTCCTGTGGACGAGGGTGTTCCGGGTTGGTACAGTCCGCTGGGAATGCAAGGGGAGCGAGCCCGAGATTTACTGAGAGGCGGTGTTTTAAGGGGAAAAGGGGCGAAGATCACCCTCCAATCAGCATGTCGGTTTCCGGGCTCATGGGAGGAGGTCCGCCGCGTATATGGGGTCGCCCAAGAACGAGCGATTACTGATCCAAG
>CAVPOU010000025.1:0-11580 GCA_963707125.1 uncultured delta proteobacterium
CTTTAGCATTGGAGATGGCATCCTGGCCTGAGTTCCTTCCAGTTCTGAAAATGTATCGGTTCCATGCGCTCCCCGTGATAGAGTCGGCCACGGCGGGCTCAACCAGCAAAATCTTCTTGAACTCCAGCGCTACGGGAAGCATGGCCAGGGCAGCAGCACTGCTCGTAGTTCCCACAACCAGATCGACTTTGTCATCGGCGTACAACTTTGTGATCAGCCTTTTGGCCACATCGGGTTTCAACTGGTCATCTTCGACAATCAAATCTACCTTTCTTCCCAAGACTTCATTTTTGCCGTTCGTCCCATACTCCAGTCCCATTTTGAATCCGGTAAGCATCTGTTTGGCATAAGCTTCCAGAGCGCCGGAAAAGCCCTGAACAATACCGATTTTTATGGGCTCTGCTCCCCAGACCGGAGCCGTGAAGAACATCAATCCAAGAGTGAGCCATGTGAAAACCGCTAATCGTCTTTTCCACATCATCGTGCCCTCCTTTCATCCAATGTTCCTGTGAGAAACTTCAGCCCAATGCCCGTCACTCGACACTTACAGCGCGTTCATACTCCACCAGCCGCAGAAAGCACCCTACCACAGAGTCAACAGAATGCCAAGGCACAAAAACTAATGCAAGTTTTTTGATGAAACCAAAGCATTTATCATTTCTCATTGTTCATTCGCCTTCGCCAGGATACTCCGCAGCTTGCTGCAGAGAGGAATGGCGAGGCGATCGCGCCGTAGCTCGTGAGAGCGAAGGCGCGCAGGGCTTCGGCGCAATTCCGCTCAAGATACCCCGCAGCTTGCTGCGGGGAGCTTCGTTGACTCAAAATCAAATGATCGAGCTTCAACGCGCCATCTTAAATGACCCATGACCAATTAAAGCGCCAGGGACACCAGGCGCTTTGCGGGTCCTTCTGTAACTGCGACCCCATCCCTGTGAGGGGTTAGAACGTACCCCTTGGGAATATGTGCAGCACCACAGTGAGGAAGCCGAACCCCAGCGGCATGTAGTAAAGGATGCTTTGCATGACCTCATCGGCCCGAAACAGGGCCTGGACTTGTTGCCGCCGCATAACTGATCTATGCATTGTAAAATCTCCTTTCTTGTGCTTTCTCTTGCTCCCCTAAAAACTCCGTCCTCAGAGCCAAGAGCAGAGCTTTTGTCCCCGCGCTTCAGGCTGGACGAACCTTTGAACGCCCTGAAAACCGAAACGCCTTCACATGGCTGACGATGCGTCCCCATTTTCCGATTCCCTTCCATTGAAACACAAACACCGTCATCACGGGCAGAACCAGACCCAGCAAGGCTACGGTGATCATCAGCATTCCCAGTTCATTGTACTGACCCCGCTCGATTACAAAAGCTTTGTTCAAATACTTAGTCGCCAACTGGCTGGCCGACAGTGCGAGATTCGTAAATGCGGCCATCACGGCAAAGTAGGTTGCTTTTCGATTTCTCGGTGCCTCCTTGGCGATCCACGCCAGCATCGGAACCATCGCCACCTGGCCTAGCGGGGAATCGGCCATGGTGTCGATCAGCGCGATGGTGCGAGCACCGAATCCCAAATGGGCTTGTGTCCACTCATGCAAGCCGTGGACCATTCCAATGAAGGGCATCATCATCACCGTTCCGTACAAGGACAGGAAAACGACCAGGTAGGGCACAGGCCGGCGTCCCATCCAGCCGCGGAGAGCCAGCATTCCTGCAATCGCAAGGATTGCCGACACCTGCCGCAAGGTGCCGAAAAAAGCTTCATCAAAACCGAGCACGTCTATTTGCCACCAGCCGGCACCCGCACCCATTCCCGGCATAGCCCGGAATACGAAGATGATGACGGCAATGCCGATGATCTCACGGCGTTTACCCGGATCCAGATCGCGGAAGAGCCGACCCATCAGGAAGACGATAACCCCCAGGGATCCGAGCAAAACAATCTCTTCCTTAAGAGCGATCGCACTCAAGCCGAGGGTGAGTGTCAGAGCGACAAACGCGGCGCTGCCGGCCAGAATGGACCAGTCCAGATGGATCGGACCATCCAGAGAAATCGTTTCTTGCCGGGCCGTGTCCCGTGATGGCGCCCCGTAAATTTTCCCGGACGTTGATCTTCCGCTGCCCATCCATGAGGCCAGCAGCACTCCCAGCACCGAGATGACGGGAATGGACAAAGACATCCAGTACATCGCTTCGTAGGACAACACCCTGGCCAACCAACCGCCTGCGCCTGCCACCACTGCACCCCCGCCTACAATGGCGATGCGTCCCAGGGTCTGCATGGTGACGTGCATCTGCTGTTGCTCCTCTTTTGGATAGGGAACACCATCCTCCCGCACGGCCGGAACGGCTTCGACCGTCATGGCATCAGCGACCACATCCTGCATCACAAACCCGATGGGAGCCAGCAGCACGGAAAGCACGTACCATGTGTCCAGAGGGAGAAGGTTTGACATCTGCTCAGGGTATCCGGTTAAACCCACCATGATCATCAAGCTGAGGCCCATCACGGCTGCACCGAGATATACGAAAAGCGCTTTCCAGCGCCAGAACAGATCCACAAGGTGCCCCAGCGGCATCTTCAACGCCCACGGCAGCCCAGCCCAAAACCCCAGGCTGGCCAGAGATGCGGCCGTCAAACCGAGTTTCTCCTTAACAAAGAAGGCTTCGATGATGCCCGTAAAAGCGGATACGCCTGCTGCAAAGTAGACCATCAGGGGAGGCACATAGCTCCACCGCATACACCGAATCACTCCCAGAAAATCCGATCGGAACCAGTTAATCAGAGCTGTGGCGGCTGGAGCGATTTTGCCGGCCTGGTACCTAGTCATGATTCCATCTCCTCATCACGTCGCAGTGAGCGTCATCCCCTTTAACCCAATGGTCCGCCGTGGGAGTCATCGAGACTTTCTCCGGTCTCCACCGATCCTTCTCTCAGGGATATGGCAGGTGTATGAAAATCGCCGTCGTTCTATGCCGCTTCTTCTATCGGGTTCATCATAACAGGCACGTGGAAACAACCGAAGGTCCGGTCCCCACGTCCTGTCACTTACGGCACCGACTTCTGAATGGTTTTCCTGCATGTTCTTCTCCATGGGAAGCGCGGCTGTGCAATGGTTTGCGCATGCCGGGCAAGAGTTCAATCGAATGAGCTTCGATCTAATCGTTTCAGGTTCTAACGAACTGAGAACAATGTGCTTGGTCTTCAGTTTGATCATGCTCTTAACCCTCTTTCCATCCGTCGCTCTGATGAGCATTCCCACTTCAGCTGCATGGATTTTAAACCTGGCTGCCCGAGGTCCAAGAGGGGTTAGAATTTCATCGATGTAACTGCTCTCGAGAAAATTCCTATGGCCGATGGAAATCATCATTCTGTCATTCCAAGGAATCATTGTTTGATCTGAAGCGATTGTAGTACCCTAAGTTGACAGGAACATGACCGGAACATGATCAAAAGGTCATGTTGGAGAGGGCAACCTTAGCCTCGGAGAGTGACAGCCGGTTCTGCTTTAAGGAATAACCTCCCTTTTCCTGCGCCGGAAACGTCCTGACATCCAGTCATGATTGACAGGCAGCAGCAATTCCCCCTATACTCTTTCCTCGAAGGAACAGAGCGAACATCGATGAACAGGCTGTTGCCCAAATCATTAAATCAGGCTGCAAAGCTGGATGATGGTGCCTTTTCTGTAATGCCTGGCGGGAGACCTTCCTCATTTCATGGAGTTACGGAATGGGGGACCCGATGGCCCCGAGCGAACGCGAGGGGAACAGCGAGGGGGGAGGCAGTGCCCGCCGAATCGCGAGCCGTGAGGCGAAGCGGGCGGGCATCACCCGTCCGTAACTCCTTGAAATGAGCAGGACGGGAGCCCCGGTATGGAAGAAAAGGCACCATCATCCAGATGCACGGTGCTCCAGTGCCATTTGGGCAACAGCCCGATAAGGATAGACCATGCGCTTACTCCTCGTTGAAGATGACCCCAAAATTGCCTCCTTTATCCTCAAAGGGTTGAAGGCGGAAGGGTATGCCGTGGATCACGCCCCGGACGGGCAGGAAGGTCTGCATCTGGCCGTCACTGAGCCTTATGACGCAGCCATTATTGATGTGATGCTTCCGAAGCTCGACGGCCTCTCTGTGATCGAAAGAATGCGGAAGGACAAGGTGAACACACCGGTCATCATTCTCAGTGCCAAAGGTTCGGTCGATGATAGGGTCAAGGGGCTTCAGGTGGGCGGCGATGATTACCTCCCCAAGCCCTTTGCCTTTTCCGAGCTTCTCGCCAGAGTCCAGGCGCTGATCCGGAGAGGGAGCGGCCTCTCAGAACCGACCCGCCTCACGGTCGGCGACTTGACCATGAACCTCCTCAACCGGGAAGTGACGAGAGGGGGGCGGAAGATTGAACTGCAGCGGTTGGAGTTTTCTCTCCTTGAGTACCTCATGCGCAGTGCAGGAAGGGTTGTTTCCAAAACCATGATCATGGAGCACGTGTGGGACTACAATTTCGATCCTCAAACGAACGTGGTCGAGTCACGGATTTGCAGGCTCAGGGACAAAATCGACCGGGGATTTGACCAGAAGCTGATTCAGACCGTGCGGGGAGTGGGATATGCCCTTAAGGCGGCTTCGTAGCTACCGCAAGACCCTGGCCTTTCGCCTCACCCTCTGGTACGCCGGGGTTTTTGCCGTCTCCTCCTGTGTTGCTTTCCTGTTGTTCTACACCTTGATCACCTCGGTTTTTCGCGACAGAACCGACCAGGAACTCTTGGGGCAGGCAAGGGAGTTCTCTACCGTCTTGGCCGCAAGAGGCCTTGAAGCGGTCAAGAGCCTCGCTATGCTCGAAGCTCAGGCCGCCGGGGTGAAGAAGGTTTTTTTTCGACTCCTTTCTTCAAGCGGACAGGTCTTTTCCTCCTCGAACATGTCCTACTGGCAGGACATCGACATCAGGGAGGCGGCCATCAAGGAGTTGGTTCGCGACCGCAGGAATGTTTTCGAGACAATCACCATACCCAACCGCAAAGACAAGGTCCGAGTCCTTCACGTCATGGTCGGCACCGGCATCATCCTGCAGATCGGCCAATCCATGGAAGCCGACTCCCGGTTCATCGATGCCTTCAAGAACATCTTCGTGATCACGATGGTGTTGCTGGTCGGTCTTGCTGCAGGGGTGGGCTGGTTCATGGCAAGGCGCGCGGTTTCAGGCGTTGAGGCGGTCACGCGAACGGCCCGGGAGATTTCAGGAGGGACTCTGGACAAGCGTGTTCCGGTAGGAACTAGGGGCGATGAAATCGATCAACTCGCGGCGACGTTCAACCAGATGCTCGATCGCATTCAGGCTCTCGTCACAGAGATCAAGGAGATGAGTGACAACATCGCCCATGACTTGAAGAGCCCTATCACGCGAATCCGCGGCATGGCCGAGGTGACGCTGACCACCGGCAAGGCGATCGGGGAATACGAAAACATGGCATCCGGCACCGTGGAAGAATGCGATCGCCTGCTCGACATGATCAACACCATGCTCATGATCACAAAGGCCGAGTCCGGCCTGGACAAACTGAACGACGAAGGCATTGACCTGGCTCGCCTGGTCCGAGATGCCTGTGAACTGATTGAGCCTGTGGCTGAAGACAAGGGACTGGGCCTGACGTGCGACACGCCGGATGCATGCCATCTCGTCGGAGACCGGCGAATGCTTCAGCGGATTCTCGCAAACCTTCTCGACAATGCTATCAAATACACTCCCTCCGGAGGAGCCGTGAAGGTTTCCCTTTCAGAAAAGGATGGGGAAGAGGTGGTCGTGGCTGTCCAGGACTCGGGGATCGGCATTCCAGCAGGCGATCTCCCCCATATTTTCGAGCGATTCTACCGGTGTGATCACAGCCGGTCCCAGCCCGGGACAGGCCTCGGCCTGAGCCTGGCAAGAGCCTTTGCCCGCGCCCACCAGGGAGACATCGCGGTGACAAGCACCTCCGGACAGGGGAGCACCTTCACCCTCACCCTGCCCAGGAACAAAGGGACATAGGCACAAAGGGCACAAAGCAGAAAGACCAGTATGCTTTGTGCCTTTGCATCTTCTTCCCTTTGCCTCCTTCTTTGCCTTTGTGCCTCTGTGCCTTTGTCCCTTTGTCCCTCTTCTTTCCAAGATGACCAACTTGTAATGATCCGACCATCTTCTCGTCATGTTCATGGCGTAAGTTGAAGGGCAAATGAAAGCCATTCGTGGCTAAACCCTGTTACAAAGGAGAAGACAAAATGGAAACGAAGAGGCGCATCAAGAAAGCACTGCTCGCCCTCATCATGGCGGGCGCAATGGTGGGAGTCGGTTACGGGATATCTCCCGCGGTCAAAAGCAACGACACTCCCGCGTCTGCGGTAACAAAGAACTCGGACATTCCCATGATTCCGGCGAACTTCAGTGACCTCGCAGAAAAAGTTCGGCCGGGTGTGGTCAACATCCAGGTGGTGAAGACGGTGAAGAACGCGGGTTTCGGATTCCCTCATTCTTCTAGGAACCCGTTCGGCGATTTCTTTGGCCCCTTCTCCGATGAAAACCCTCATCGCGGCCCTGAGCAGCAGGGGGTGGGATCGGGCTTCGTGATCAGTTCCGACGGTTACATTCTCACCAATAACCACGTGGTCGATGATGCGAACCAGATCAAGATCAAGCTCGCCGACGGCAAAGAGTATGACGCCAAAGTCGTGGGCCGTGACCCAAAGACAGACCTGGCTCTTTTGAAAGCAGAGGGAGTCTCGGGTCTTCAGTCTCTTCAATTGGGCGATTCGGATTCCTTGAAGGTCGGAAACTGGGTCGTGGCCATCGGAAGTCCTTTTGGCCTTGAGCAGACTGTGACGGCAGGAATTGTCAGTGCCAAGGGGAGAGTCATCGGGTCCGGTCCTTACGACAACTTCATTCAGACCGATGCCTCCATCAACCCGGGAAACAGCGGTGGACCTTTGCTGAACACCGAAGGGGAAGTCATCGGCATTAACACCGCCATTTTCTCTCAGAGCGGGGGGAACGTGGGGATCGGCTTTGCCATTCCCGTCAACATGGCCAAAGAGATCGTGCCCCAGCTCAAGGACAAGGGCCACGTCACCCGTGGGTGGCTCGGCGTTGGAATCCAGAAGGTAACTCCTGAACTCTCAAAGTCCTTCGGCTTGAAAGACGAGAAAGGGGCTCTGGTCTCCCAAGTTGCTAAGGGTGGGCCTGCCGACAAAGGAGGTATTGAGACAGGAGATGTGATCGTTGAGTTTAACGGGAAAAAGGTCTCTGACTCGAATGACCTGCCTCGCATGGTTGCATCCATCCCCGTGGGCAAGACCGTCGCTGTCAAGGTTCTGAGAGGCGGCAACGTGGTTGACCGTGAGGTGAAAATAGGGGAGATGGAGCAGAAAGAGGAAGTCGCGGATTCTTCAACCCACAAGCCTCTGGGCATGACCGTGCAAAACATTACTCCTGAAATAGCAAAAGGTCTGGGCCTGAAAAGCGAAACAGGGATTCTGGTTGCAAGCGTTGTCCCGGGAAGTCCGGCTGCGAAGGCAGATATCCGTTCAGGGGATGTGATTCAGCAAATCAACAAGAAGCCGGTCAAAGACGTAGAGGATTTCAAGCAGAAAATCGAAAGTGCAAAAGATCAGGAAACCATTCTCCTTCTCATCCAGAGAGGTGAAAACACCCTCTTTGCCGCCCTAACGCCTGCCAAGGGTTAGGGTTAGGCTGGGCGCCCGGTCGCCGGCATCCACACGCCTCAGGCCGGGCGCCTTCTACATAGGATCCATTCAAAGGCCTCCAAGACCCCTCTGACATCACCGGGCCGGAACCTCTCGCAGACATGTGTCATCCCAAAGAGACAACGGTCGCTTCCCCAACATTGCTGTATCGATCAGGAACACAGGTGAAGATAACGACCTGGCATTCCTTGGCGGCTTTAGCCAGAACCGCCCCCATCAGTCGCAGCCGTTCCGGATCCGTATAACCCAACGCATCATCCAGAATGAGGGGTGTTCCCCCATCCTTGGCGACGATCATCGAGCAGGCCAAGCGAAAAATCAAAGAAAGCTGTTCCCGCGTGCCGCCGCTCAACGAGTCGAATGGCACCGTGACTCCCTTGGCCGTCCGGCTGGCAATCTGCAACTCCTCGCTAATCTCCACCTGGAAGGAGTCATCGAAGACCAAGCGGCCAAGATGTTCGATCTTCTCCTTAAGCGGGGCCACGTAAGCCCGCCGCGCCTTATCGCGTTCTTCGCGCATGGTTTCATAGAGAACCTTGGCCGCGACAGCTCGCCGAAACAATGAAAGGTTATCCTTCTCCAAATGCTCAAAGCGACTCTGAGCCACGTGCAGCTTTTCATGGAGCCCTTCCTCGCCGTGGATTTTCAGCCTGGTCTGCACCTCCGTCAGATCGGTTTGAGCGGCGGTCCGGCGATTCTGCGTCGTTCGCAGAGACCCCTTCGCCGTTTCAGCCAATGCCTTCACCCGCTCGGGGTTCTTAGCCTTCAAAGACGCCTCAGCGGACCGCACGTTGGATTCCTCCGTAGACACGATTCGAGTGGCGTCCGCAAGGTTCGCATCGAGCTTGTCATCTGGAACTGTCTTCCGGGCCCGGTCAAGGTTTTCACGCGCATGATTGAGATCCTTGGCCAGCATATCGAGCTGTACTCGCGCTTCCTGATGCTTCGCTCTCAGTTCGTCTCGGACTTTGCGAGCGGCATCAAGTGACTTGCGTGCCGCTTCCCATTCCTCATTTGCCTTCTTTTGGGCATCCTCGGCCTTTGCCCGTTCCTTTTTTGCCGACTCCAGGTCAGGGCAAAGGGCGGGATCCCGCACGCGCTTTGCAAGGTAGCCCGGCACGCTACGCTCTAAGCCAATCAGCTTTCTCTCAAGCTGCTCGTAAGTCAGATCCCGCAGATTTTCCTTTTCAACCTGTCCTTTGCTTTCGACATGTCGCATGGCCTCACGGCGCTCTTCGAAGGCCCTTCTTGCTTCATCCGGATTGCCAACCCCTGCGGCTCCGCAAGCGGTGTCAAGAGCGCGGCGGGCTTCCGCAACCTTCCTGGAGAGCCCCTCCGCGCTGGAGCCCGCGGTGATCTCGATGTCGAGTGCCCCCGGGATGGTCAACCGCATCCTGTCGGCAACGGACATCGTTCGGACTTCATCCTTGCGAAGGACACTGGCCGCGTCGTCAATCTGCAGGCGGCATTCGGCCAAGCCTCGAAGGAGAACACTCGGCGCGCCCGTCTCCAACTGTGCGTTGGCGGCCAGCAATCCACGCTCAGCGTCCTGGATTGCCTTCAGGGCGCGGGAGTCTACCTTGTTTCGCGCCAGTACCTCCTCTGCTTGGGCGGCATTCTTCCTGGCCTGGTCAATGCGCTCCTTGCGCTCCTTGAGTTGTTCAAGATGCAGCTTGTTGTTGTAGTAGTCGAAATCGGCTCTCCGAAGAGCGGCGAGGTTGTCCGCTCCCTTTCGTCCTTTGTCCGCCTCATTGAAGGCTGCCTGCGCCTTCTTGAGTTCGTCCTCTGCCTGGTTCAGCGCCGAAAGCGACATCACGCTGGATCCTGGATTTCTCCATGAGCTTTGGCGGCCTTGGCAACCGCATCAACGAGACCTTGGCGCGTTTCCTTGTCGCGGCGTGCCATTTGCTCGGACTTCTGCGCTGACTCCAGCTTCAAGCGAGCCGCCGCAAGGGCATTCTCCAGAAGCCCTTATCTCCTCAAGCGAAGCAGTGTAGGCAACAACTGCCTTCCCCTGTTCGTCTTCCTGCTTCTTTAGTTGTCCCAGTTCCCGCTGAAGGGTTGCCGATCTTTCGATGTCCTGCTCAAGATCGCGGATCTGCTGTTCGATCCTGGCAATCTCGGCGCGAGTTTCCGTCTGAAGCTTGCGCGCCTCCTGGAGATCTTTCTTTTCGGCGCCGCGCTCGGTGAAATAGCGGCTGTATTCCTCCCTGACCCTGTCGAACAAGCCTTCTTCCTGCGGATCGGCGGGGCGGCCGCCGGCCGCCTGATCGAGTGCGGCCGACAGCGATGTCTGTTTCCCCAGGTCAGGCTGGTGAATCGCGTCGCCTTGTTGAATGGTCAAGGCCTTCCAGAAATCAATGTCAAGGGTCTCGCGGAGGATGGCCTCTGCTCGTTCATGAGCCTCGCGCCCTGTGTGGTTCTCGGGCTTCGGCCGGGTGATGGTGAGTTTGGTTTCCGGCTTTTTGTAGAATCGCTTGAAGTAGGTGAAGGCGTAGGGCCCGCTCTCGGCCTCAAGTTCAATCTCCGGTCCTTCATCCCGATGGACAGGCCTGATGGCTTCGACATTGCGATGTTTGCTCGAATCCGGGTACTCAAAGAGAAGTCCTATCGCCTCGCCGAGGCTGGTTTTCCCGCTTCATTCGGCCCTTGCACGAGAGTGATGCCGGGTGGACCGAACTTCACCTCGCCGGCGTCTATGCCGCGGTAGTTGGCGACTCGAAGACGAAGGAATCTCATGCCGTCCCCCTTGCCAGCCGAAGAAGGAGCATCAGGGCATCGCGGGCCACAGAGCCTTCATCTCCGCCCTCCGCGATCTTGCTTCGCAGCCGCTGCACGGTTTCGCCGGCAAAGCCCGAGAATCCAAGGTCGGCGAAATCCGCATCGTCAGGCAGCACGAGGAGATCGTCTTCCCGAACCTCGAAAGCGCCAAATACATCCTTTGCCGCAAGAAGGTGGTTCTGAAGCAGCCCATGCAACGACAAGGAAAGCGAGCCCACAAGGTGCAACCGGACGACCGTGCGCTCTTTGTTTTCGATTTTCTCCAGCCACTGCCGAAGCGCCTCCACGTCATCGGCGGTATTCAGATCAACGCGTGCGCGCTCGATAAACCGCCACTGCCCGACCTGGACCTCTTGGTGGCTACGTGGCCATCGCCGACATCGACAATCAGGGCATATCCGGAATGTGTTTCGGAGAAGTCGGTGGATTCCGGCGTCCCGGAGTACCAGATGCGGTCGCCGTTCCCGACTTTGGTAAGGGAATGGCGGTCCCCAAGCGCCACGAAGTGAACCTTCCCTTCGCTGATGGCGCGTTCGATCGCGGCAACCTCGATGATCCCGGCGGCGTCCCGGTCCGGCGTAAGCGTATCGACCGCCCCGTGCCCCATGCAAATGCGTATGATCCCGCTCGCCGGCGTAAGGGCGTTGAGCGCCTCCTCGATGGGATTGGCGGCGGGCCGCTTGGACATCCACGGCGCACCCACGAGCTCCAGGCCATCGGCGACCTGGATCGGGGTGCACTCTCAATGACGTGAACATGAGCCGGCTTCCGCTCGATGAAGGTGCTCGAACGGTACACGGAGGCCGCGTTCAGGGGGTCATGGTTTCCCGGCAGGAGGTAATACCGGAACAGGCACATCCTTGAGAGCTTCCAGCGCGCGGGCGACCGTCTTCCGGTCCACCTGGTTGGACTCAAAGGCATCGCCGCACACCAGCATAAACTGGCAGTGCTCCTCCGTGGCGATTCGCCCCAGCGTCCGAATGGCATCAAACCGCGCCTGGCTGAACCTCTCCTGGGCGCCTTCCGAAAGGAAGTGGCGGGTCATCCCCAACTGCCAATCGCTTGTATGCAGGAAGCGGATCA
>CAVPOU010000026.1:0-117363 GCA_963707125.1 uncultured delta proteobacterium
CGCAGAGACAGCCAGGATGTTGGCTTAGAAGCAGCCATCATTTAAAGAAAGCGTAACAGCTCACTGGTCAAGTGATTCTGCGCCGAAAATTCAACGGGGCTTAAGCATATTACCGAAGCTGCGGATTTCTCCGCTTCGGCGGAGGAGTGGTAGGGGAGCATTCCATTCAGGAGTGAAGCCAGACCGTGAGGACTGGTGGACCGGATGGAAGAGATTATGCTGACATGAGTAGCGATAAAGCGGGTGAGAAACCCGCTCGCCGTAAGCCTAAGGGTTCCTGAGTAAAGCTAATCTTCTCAGGGTTAGTCGGTCCCTAAGCTGAGGCCGAAAGGCGTAGGCGATGGAAAACAGGTTAATATTCCTGTACCACCAAACTGGCGTTTGAGCGATGGGGGGACGCAGAAGGGTAGGCCATTCCGGCGATGGTTGTCCGGATTCAAGCTCGTAGGTGGAGAGGGCAGGTAAATCCACCCTCTCGTTAACACCGAGAAGTGATGAGGAGGGAGTAATCCCACAAACTGGCTGATCCCATGCTGCCAAGAAAAGCCTCTAGCAAGTCAGATTGGTGACCGTACCGCAAACCGACTCAGGTAGGCGGGGTGAGTATCCTAAGGCGCTCGGGAGAACTCTGGTTAAGGAACTCGGCATATTAACACCGTAACTTCGGAAGAAGGTGTGCCTCCGTTAGGTGAAGAAATTTACTTTTGGAGCCGAAGGAGGTTGCAGAGAAATGGGGGTAGCGACTGTTTACTAAAAACACAGGACTCTGCTAAGTCGCAAGACGACGTATAGGGTCTGATGCCTGCCCGGTGCTGGAAGGTTAAGGGGACTTGTTATTCACCCTCGGGTGGAGAAGCATCGAACCGAAGCCCCAGTAAACGGCGGCCGTAACTATAACGGTCCTAAGGTAGCGAAATTCCTTGTCGGGTAAGTTCCGACCTGCACGAATGGTATAACGACTTCCCCACTGTCTCGACCAGGGACCCGGTGAAATTGAATTGAGGGTGCAGATGCCCTCTACCCGCAGAAAGACGGAAAGACCCCGTGAACCTTTACTATAACTTGACATTGGACTTTGGGCTCGTATGTGTAGGATAGGTGGGAGACAGTGAAATCTCGACGCTAGTCGGGGTGGAGTCGACCTTGAAATACCACCCTTATCGGTCTAGGGTTCTAACCTTGACCCGTGATCCGGGCCGGGGACATTGTCTGGTGGGTAGTTTGACTGGGGCGGTCGCCTCCCAAAGTGTAACGGAGGCGCGCGAAGGTTCCCTCAGGCTGATTGGAAACCAGCCGTAGAGTGTAAAGGCATAAGGGAGCTTGACTGTGAGACAGACATGTCGAACAGGTACGAAAGTAGGTCTTAGTGATCCGGCGGTCCCGTATGGAAGGGCCGTCGCTCAACGGATAAAAGGTACTCCGGGGATAACAGGCTTATCACGTCCAAGAGTTCATATCGACGACGTGGTTTGGCACCTCGATGTCGGCTCATCGCATCCTGGGGCTGAAGCAGGTCCCAAGGGTTTGGCTGTTCGCCAATTAAAGCGGTACGTGAGCTGGGTTTAGAACGTCGTGAGACAGTTCGGTCCCTATCTTCTGTGGGCGCAGGATATTTGAGAGGATCTTTCCCTAGTACGAGAGGACCGGGATGGACGGACCTCTGGTGTTCCAGTTGTCGCGCCAGCGGCATCGCTGGGTAGCTATGTCCGGATCGGATAACCGCTGAAAGCATCTAAGCGGGAAGCCAACCTCAAGATAAGATATCCCTTCCCGTGGAGACACGGGAACTGAAGACCCCTCGTAGACTACGAGGTTGATAGGCCGGATGTGTAAGCGCGGTAACGCGTTGAGCTAACCGGTCCTAATAGGTCGTGAGGCTTGGCCATAATTTTCTTTTCCCCTTGCTGGGAACGTGCTTCCTGTATTCTTTACTTTTATATAGTTTTCGGTGGCGATGGCGAGGAGGAAACACCCGTTCCCATCCCGAACACGGAAGTTAAGCTCTTCAGCGCCGATGGTACTGCGTGGGGAACTACGTGGGAGAGTAGGACGCCGCCGAGATCCTTTAAAACAAAAAGCCTCTTGGGAAACCAAGGGGCTTTTTGGTTAGCGAAGGCGGGTGGGGCTTCGGCGCAATTTCGCTCAACATACCCCGTCCCGGCAGGGCGGGACTGCGGGGAGCTTCATTGGAGTGGCTTCGTGATTGGTTTGGCCTCGGGTTGGATTTCTGAGTGTAGGGTCGGTCTCCGTGCCGACCGCTCCTTCTTAGCTGCTCAGTTTGATCTGTCGTGTGGATTTCTATTCACGATTTGACATGAAAGCGGTTTTTTGTATAGTGCCTTATTCTCAAATCCTTGAAAGGAGGAAGAGGCTTTGACGGTTGATGAGAAACGCACCGATCTCCCTAAGCTGCAAGGCCATTCTTGTTTTGCTTGCGGGACCGCGAACCCGATAGGGCTAAAACTGGAATTTTACAACATGAACGACACGGTGTGTGCCGATATTACCCTTGGCAAGAATCATGAAGGATGGCAGAACATGGCCCACGGCGGCATTATCTCGACCCTCCTTGACGAGGTCATGGCGTGGACGATCATGTACTTTAAAAGAATTTTCTTTGTCACGAGGAAGATGGAGGTCAAGTATGTCCGGCCGGTTCTCATTGGCGTTCCCCTGACCGTGAAGGGAAGGATGATGAAAGACAGGAAGCCGCCTTACGTCGGAGCAGTTGCGGACATTCTTGATGACAAAAATCAGATTCTAGCGAGAGCCACAGGCGAGTTTGTGGAGATCCCGAAAGACAAGCTGGAACTGGTACCGGATGGGCTCAAGCAGGATATGATCGAGCTGTTTAACAAGTTCTCAAACTCGGTCGACTAGCAAACCCTGAATGGAGAAACGGATTATCAAAAAGCGAAGGAACGACACGTGGAGGAAATGGCTCTTATGATCGTTGAACAAATCAAGGTTGGGTTCATGGACGTTTTCTGTTACCTCGTGGCTTGCTCGAGGACCAAAGAAGCTCTTTTCATCGATCCTGCCGGGAACGAAGAGGAACTGGTCAATTATATCAAGCAAGAAAACCTGGCCCTCAAGTACATTGTCAACACCCATGGCCATGCGGATCATACCTGTGGAAATCAGAAAGTCAAAGCACTCACTGGGGCCAAGATCATCATGCATGAGACAGACGACCGGGTGTTCAGCACCCCAGAGGGGTATGCCATGGCGAGACAATGGGGTTTCGAACCTTCACCGCCCGCAGATGAGACGGTGAAAGACGGCGACACTATTGTTGTCGGAGACGTTTCCCTCCAGGTGATCCACACTCCCGGGCACAGTCCCGGCGGGATCTGCCTCCTGAGCGATGGGAACCTCTTCACTGGGGACACTCTTTTTGTGGGCGGAATCGGCAGGACAGACCTTCCCGGCTCTTCCCACGAGCAGTTCATGAAGTCCATCAAGGAGAGACTCATAAGCCTCGCCCCTGAGACCATTGTTTGGCCCGGGCACGATTATGGCGCCATGGTTCGTTCGACCATCGGGTATGAGAAGGCAACGAACCCGTGGTTGGAATAGGAATACGGTACACGGTCCAGGGTGCACGGCACACGGATAGGGATCAAGGGCGTTCCCTATTTCAGGAGATGTCCTGCACGAAGCTGCCCGATGACTGAGAGCTGTTACCCGTTCACCCTTCGATACCTCAGGGCGAACGGGCAAGCTCGTTTGTAAGTGCTCGGTTTTCCGTTCGTGGTGAGGTATCGAACCATGAACGGAACGATCAGTTGCCTATTGCAAGGGCATCAGTTCCTGTTGCCGGATCGCCTCCCAGGGCCTTCAGTCTACAGATTCGATGTGCAATGGGCGCACTTGATCGCCTTGATCGGTATTGTGGATAGGCAGTGCGGGCACTCTTTGGTTGTCGGCGCGGCAGGCGCCGCTTCCTGCTGCCTCTTGAGCTTGTTCATGCCCTTGACCAGCATAAAGACGGAAAAAGCCACAATGAGAAAGCTGATGATGGTGTTGAAAAAAGCACCGTAGCTGAGCGTGACCGCGCCTGCTTTCTTGGCCAATTCGAGCGTGGCATAGGGACCTGCAGCAGCCCCTTGCTTGAGCGCAATAAATAAGTCTGAGAAATCAACACTGCCTAACAGCAAGCCGATGGGAGGCATAATGACGTCATCCACAAGGGATTTAACGATGGCGCCGAAAGCCGCGCCGATGATGATGCCCACGGCCATGTCCACCACATTGCCCCGCATCGCGAACTCTCTAAATTCTTTGAGCATGATCTTCCCTCCCTTTCTTGTGAAAAGTCCTTCATCAAATACCCATAGTCCTCAGTTGGCCCAAAGATACCCCAAAGAAATGATGTAGGTATAGTCATTTTTTTCCCTTCCCGGAGCCGGGCTTTTGTCGTATTGCCAGTCCATTTGAAGAGCCACGTTGAGATCTTTGTAAAAAGGAATCCGGAACCCGGTCTGAGTGTACAGAAGGAGATCATCCGAACTCTCCACGCTCTGGAGGCCCGTGTGATATAGGAAGAATTGAAGGGACTTGGGCAGGATGTAGTGATCAAACCTCAGCCCCCAGCGTGCTGCCGCATAGCTGTTGTCCTCGGCGATGGTGAAATCTTCGTTCACGTAGCTCAAGCCGCCTTCAAGAGAGAGATTGGTTCGTTCCGACTCATAGAATTGGTAGCCAGCGCCTATGCCCAGAGTGGTTCTGAGATTGAGATCCTGGAACTCGTCCTGTTGGCCGGTGGCATTGGCATAGAGATACCATTTCTTGGTGAGGAAGTGATCGTACTTGATATAGCCCATGGCGTTGTCCGCCGTCTTGACGTCGTTGTCTTCCGATCGCTGGAAGTTTCCTCCCACGCTGAATCGGTTCATTGCGGTGCGAGCAATGAAGTCCAATTGGCCGTAGAAGTCATGGTTCTCCGTGTTCCCACTGTTCTTCGTGGCCCCCACACTGATCCTGAGCGTCGTGCTCAGAGGAGGCTTGGGATTAATGACCTTGACATTGGCAAGGTCAACAGTGACCGGTTCTGCGATCTGCTCGGCCTTGACCTTCACTTTTCCTTGATCCCCTGGTGAAACCGGGCCCTGGGCCGTGGTCTCATCGCCGAGCACCACCTTAACGGGCTCATCTGTTTTCAAGTTGACCACTTCTTCCCACTTGATGGACAGGTCCCCGGCGTAGGATGTCTTGAAGAGCAGCGTGCCGGCATCCAATGACACGACTTTGCCGGTGAGGCGGTCACCGTTTTTGAGCCAAACCTCGTCAGCGGATGCCTGGCCCCAGATCAGGAGAACGAAGATCACTGCTAACATAATGGAAACACTTTTGCCTTGCATCATTCACCTCCTTGAAAAAGATTTTTTGTTTACGATCTAAGCACTCGATAGCGAGCGGAGGTTCAGAGGCGGCGCCTTAGCGCCGCCCTCTGCGCTTGATATCCGCTGTTGCTGCCTCGGTACAGTTTACATTGCTTTCATGGTCACTTTCTCGATCGTTCCATCTAATCCTTTCCGCCCAGCCAGCGGTAGACCGCTCCCCCGAGCAAGGCGCCGATGATCGGGGCGACCCAAAAGAGCCACAGCTGCTGGACGGCCCAACCGCCGACAAACAGTGCCACGCCGGTGCTGCGGGCCGGATTGACGGACGTGTTGGTGACCGGGATGCTGATCAGGTGGATCAACGTAAGGCAAAGGCCGATGGCAACCGGAGCCAGTCCCTGGGGCGCACGTTTGTCGGTGGCACCATGAATGACCAGCAGGAACATGAAGGTCATCACAACCTCCGTCACGAAACCAGATGCAAGAGAATAGCCTCCCGGCGAGTGGGCACCGTAACCGTTTGAAGCGAAGCCCGCAGAGACATCAAAGCCGGCCTTGCCGCTGGCGATGAAATACAGAATGGCGGCGGCGGCAATGCCCCCTAGCACCTGCACCACGATGTACGGCAGCAGGTCCTTGGAGGAAAAACGCCCTCCAGCCCAGAGACCAATAGAGACGGCCGGGTTGAGATGGCAACCGGAAATATGACCGACGGCGAAAGCCATCGTGAGAACGGTGAGTCCGAATGCGAGCGAAACGCCAAGCAATCCGATGCCGACGTTCGGAAAAGCGGCTGCCAAGACCGCACTGCCGCAACCTCCCAAAACCAGCCAGAATGTGCCGAAAAATTCAGCTCCCAGTTGTTTTGTTTTCATTTTGTTCTCCTTTTCCGTTTGGTTTATTTCGCCTGGTCAGCCTTCACTTCCACATGGGTTGGATGAGCGCGTGTGATGACGGGAAAGCCCTGCGTATTAATGAACAATAGTTTGAGGTCGCGAGTGAACCGAGCTTGGAGGGCACAGGTGAAACGAGGATCATCGCGGCCACTAATCCCAAAAGCAGGTTCCAAATCGAGAAATCAAATCTGTTGGAAACTCATAAGGTTCTTGGAACATTTTTAAAGAAAATAGCATAACGTTGCGCTTATTTTCTGTCAAGGTGATGTGGAAAATTTCTTCTAAGCGAGCTGACAGGAAGGTTTCCCACCCTCTCCCTTGACAGGGAAACCTGCCAAGGGCTAGAAAGGAGATCTTACTACACTTGAATAAAGAGGTAATCCAAATGGCTGAAGAGCGGATATTTCTTGAAGCGGGCGGACTGAAAATAGAAGCGCTTTTTGAAAATCTTGAGGGGGAAAAGGGCGTGGTCGTTTCCCATCCCCATCCCCTCTACGGCGGGAGCATGCACAACAATGTCGTGATGGCGGTTGCCCAGGCTTACCGGGAGCACGGGTACAGCACGCTGCGGTTCAACTTCAGGGGCGTGGGACTCAGCGAAGGGGATTATGACAACGGCAACGGGGAAAAGGAAGATGTCCACGCAGCGCTCCGGTACCTGACCAAACTGGGAAAGACAAAAGTCGATCTGGCAGGATATTCCTTCGGATCATGGGTGAACGCACTCGGAATTGAAGCTTTCAAGGATGCCGAGCGCTTGATTATGGTTTCTCCGCCGGTTGATTTTATTGACTTCAGCTTCTTGAAATACAGCCCCAAAATCCAGCTTGTCATTTGCGGGACACATGATGATATTGCGGGGTACAAAAAGGTGGGAAAAATGCTTCCCCTCTGGAACCGTGAGGCAACCTTTCGTGTCATTGAGGGTGCGGATCATTTCTATATGGGACATGAGGATGAGATCAAGAGGATCATTGGGGAGTTTCTCGGAAGAAGTGACTAAAAGCCAGTGATCAGTTAACAGTTATCGGTTATCAGTAAAACCGTAGAAAGCCGGAAGAGGGAAGACAGAAGACAGAAGACAGTAGGCAGAAGACAGAATCAAAAGAGTGGAGTGTTGGATTGACGGAGTGATGGAGTATTGGGTTTGAACCATTACTCCAGTACTCCAATGCTCCATTACTCCAAGATCTTAAAGGCGACGGGCAACCGGCGACCAATGGCTAATTATCAACGAGTGATAAAAATGTGGCAACGGCGATGCAGCATCGCGCTCTTGCTTCTTGCAGCCACGATGGGCTTGAATGAAGCGAACGCTGCGGCAAATGAGTCTCTGCGTCGCAGCGCCATAGTCGTTGCCGTCGAAAGGGTGAGTCCTGCGGTGGTGAACATCAGCACGGTGGTTACGGAAAAGGTAAGTCCCTTTTTCCCATTTGGCGGAGAGGATTTCTTCAAGGATGTTTTCCCTGACATGTTCAGCCGGGAGTATCAGCGCTCCAGCCTCGGGTCTGGCGTCATTATTGACGGAGAGAAAGGCTATATCATCACCAACCACCACGTGGTGGCGAGGGCGACCGAGATCAAGGTGATCACGTCAAACCAGAAGGAGTACAAGGGCCGAAGTCTTGGATCCGATCCCCGTTCTGATCTGGCCGTGATCAAGATTGACGCCGGCGTGAAACTGCCCGAGGCAAAACTCGGGAACTCCGAGGATCTGCTGATTGGAGAAACAGTGATCGCCATCGGCAATCCCTTTGGATTGACCCACACGGTGACCACGGGTGTGGTGAGCGCTATCGATCGTTCGGTTCGCGCTGAAGACCGGATTTACAGACATTTCATTCAGACGGATGCTTCGATTAACCCCGGCAACAGTGGCGGACCACTCCTCAACATTGACGGGGATGTCATTGGCATCAACACGGCGATCTACCAGAAAGCCCAGGGTATAGGTTTCGCTATTCCCATCACCAAGGCCAGGAGAATCGTAAAGGAATTGCTCCGCGCAGGCGAAGTGCGGCCACCTTGGCTTGGCCTGGATTTGCAGGATTTGACCCCTGAGCTGAAACACCATTTCGCGCTCCCCGCAGGGAGCGGCGGAGTCCTGGTGAGCGACATCTATCGAGACAGCCCCGCAGATCGAGCAGGAGTCAAGAGGGGCGATGTCCTTCTGGAGGTTGAAGGAATTGCCGTCCCCACGCTCTCCGACTACCAGGATGCTCTGGCAGAATTCACAACCGGAGACCGCATTACCCTTAAACTCTTCCGAAGGGGAAAGGAAATCTCAACCCCTTTACAGCCCGCATCCTTTCCACCCGAACTCGCCCTGGAAACCGTCTACCGCCGTCTGGGCATTAAGGTGGGGGAGGCGCGTAAAGGCAATGCTCAGCAGCGATCCGGAGTGTCGATTGAAGAGGTGAAACAGGATTCCGAAGCGGCCCGCATCGGATTGAAAGCCGGTGACCTGATCGCACAAGTCAACGAAGTGGCCGTGACAAACCTGGAAGACTTCAAGAAAGCCATCAGCCAGTACCACCATCTGATATCACTGAATCTGGTCGTGAGGAGAGGGCCTTACGCGTATTCCATCACCTTGCCGTTTTGAAGCTTTTTTTGTTCCGCCACTCTCCACGCTGAGAAAATGCAAGAAAGAGTCCCGCTCCGACATGGCCCTGGAATGAGCATTTTTCGTGATTAATGTGTAACCTGAAAAATCAGGGAGAGATCGAGAGTGTATTCCATTGCCCTTAAAATGCTCATCGGTGACCGGGGCAAGTACCTGGGCATCATCATGGGTCTGACTTTTGCCTCCTTACTCATCACCCAGCAGTCCTCCATCTTCACAGGTCTAATGACCAGGACCTATGGCGCGATCACGGATCTTTCCCAGCCGGACATCTGGGTCATGGATCCCAAGGTTCAATTCATTGATGATGTCAAACCCTTGCAGGACACGGAGCTTTTCCGCATCCGGTCCGTGGAAGGAGTGGAATGGGCTGTTCCTTTGTACAAAGGACTCCTCAAAACCCGCCTGGAAGACGGCAATTACCAGATTTGCAATGTCTTCGGCCTGGATGATGCCACTCTGATCGGCGGGCCTCCGTATATGCTTGAGGGCAAGCTCAGTGATCTTCGCCGGCAAGATGCCGTCATCGTGAACGATGTGGGCGCCAGGACCCGACTGGCTAAGCCTTCGAAGGTGCCCGGGGGCAAGCCGGAGCCGCTCAAGATCGGCGATACCCTGGAAATTAACGACCGCCGTGCCGTGGTTGTCGGGATTTGCAGGGTCTCGCGGACCTTTCAGTCGCAACCTGTAATTTTTACCACTTACAGTCGTGCCACCACTTTCGCACCCAAGGAGCGGAAGCTTCTGTCCTTTGTGCTTGTCAAAGCGAAAGAGGGGGAGAACCTCAAAAAACTCGCTGCCCGGATTCGCGAGAGAACGGACCTCGCCGCTTACACCGCTCAGGAATTCAAAGATCTCACCTACAACTATTTCGTGAAGAACACGGGCATTCCGATTAACTTCGGGATCGCTGTGGGACTAGGCTTCGTGATAGGGACGGCGATTGCGGGGCAGACCTTTTACAATTTCACATTGGAAAACATTCGCTACTTTGGAACCCTCAAGGCGATGGGCGCGACCAATGGCATTCTGCTGCGCATGATCCTCCTGCAGGCGCTGGTGGTCGGTGCCTTGGGATATGGCCTCGGTGTGGGGGGAGCCTCCCTGTTCGGATACCTGCTGGGTGGCACGGAACTCGCTTTTCGCCTGACCAAGGATCTACTCATTTTTTCAGGGGGAGCCATCTGCCTGATCATCGTGTTTTCCGCGCTCATCAGCATCCGCAAGGTCATGAAGCTGGAGCCGGCAATCGTATTCAAAGCTTGACGATATTAAGGGTCGCATCATTGTATTGACCCGCAGAAGCCCCCTCACCCTTCCCCTCTCCCCCAGCTTGGGGGAGAGGGGAAGGGTGAGGGGGAGCACATCGCCAATACTATCTCGAGACGGATAATATGGATGCAACAGAAAACCAAATCGCTGTTTTCTGCAAAGAGGTGACCAAGAGCTATGTCACCGGACCGACAAAAGTCATGGCGTTGCGGGGAGTAGACCTTGACGTACAGATGGGAGAACTGCTCATGCTCGTCGGCCCTTCAGGCTGCGGCAAGACCACCCTGATTTCAGTCGTGGCCGGAATCCTTGATCACGATGACGGGGAGTGCCTGGTCTTCCAGCAGGACTTGAGAGCCATGGGACAGACCAAGAAGACCCGGTACAGAGGACAAAATGTCGGTTTTGTTTTTCAGGCGTACAATCTCCTTCCCACGCTCACGGCGCTGGAGAATGTCTCTGTGCCGCTTCTTATTTTGGGCTTTCACCGAACAGAGGCTCAGTCCCGGGCGAAGGATATCCTAAGGCAGGTAGGGCTTGAAGATCGGCTTTATTCACTCCCGGCGCAACTCTCCGGGGGGCAGCAACAGAGAGTCGCTATCGCCCGAGCGCTTGTCCACAAGCCAAGGCTCATCGTCTGCGATGAGCCCACCAGTGCGCTGGATGCGGAAACAGGCCAGCGGGTGATAGACGTCTTGAGAAACACCGCCTTATCAGAGGAGCGGGCTTTGATTATCGTCACCCACGATAACAGAATTTTCAATTTCGCTGACCGGATCGCGCGGATGGAGGACGGCCGCATAGTGAGTGTGGAGTCCCAAGTGGCCCATTAGAAGGCTGATGACGCACCTTCTTCGCAATTTGCGAAGAAGCTGAAAATCCGAAATCCGAAGCACGAAATTCGAGACAATACTCAATGATCCAAATTCAAATGACCAAAACTATAGGCTGGCGGATTTCTGTTTTGAACATTGGAGCATTGGCATTTTGAATTTGTTTCGGAATTCGAATTTCGGGATTCGGATTTGAATGCGGGAAGAGGCCCGCATTCAGAAGGAGTAGCTATGTTTCGAAAATACGTTCTGCCGGTTTTGGCCGCCGCGGGGTTTGTTTTTGCCCTGTGGACGGCCATGCAGGGAGCCAAGCCAATCCCTCCTTCAAAACCGATCGCCGAGCCTCCCCGTCCGCCCTATGAAAACAAGATCTCCGGTTCCGGCATTGTCGAAGCAAGCACGAGGAACATTGCAGTGGGTACCCCTGTATCCGGTGTGGTTGCGAGGGTTTTTGTCCTGGTGGGGCAACGGGTCAAGGCGGGTGATCCTCTGTTCAGCCTGGATGACAGGAAGGAGCGCGCCGTGCTCGCGCTTCGCGAAAGCGTCCTGGTCGAGGCGAAAGCCAAACACGACCGGTTGCTCCATCTGCCGCGGAAGGAAGAACTCCCTGCAGCCCGCGCAAGAGTCAAGGAGGCGGAAGCCAATCTTGAAGACCTTCGGATGCAGCTCAGAAATGCGGAGAGAGTCACGGTAGGAAGTGCGATCAGCGTCGAAGAGTTAAACAGGCGCCGTTATGCGGTGCAGGCAGGGGAAGCGAGGTTGGCACAGACAAAGTACAACCTGGAGCTTCTGGAATCAGGCGCCTGGAAGCCGGACATCGCTTTAGCCAGGGCTGAAATCGCGAGAGCGGAAGCGGATGTCAATGCCGCCGCAGTAGAGATCGATCGCCTCACCATCCGTGCTCCGGTAGACGGAAGTATTCTGCAGGTCAATATCCGGCCGGGCGAGTATGCTCAAGGAGGAGTCCTTGTGCAACCGTTGATTTTGATGGGAGACCTGGACCGGCTTCATGTTCGGGTGGACATTGATGAGAATGATGCCTGGCGATTCCATTACGGTTCTTCGGCGTTCGCCTTTGTACGGGGCAATCCGCAGTTGAAGACGGCCCTGACTTTTGAATACGTGGAACCTTATGTGGTGCCCAAGCGCAGCTTAACGGGCGACAGCACCGAAAGAGTGGACACACGGGTGATGCAGGTCCTGTTCAGCTTCAAGCGAGCGGACCTCCCCATTTTCCCCGGCCAGCTCATGGATGTCTATATCGAGGACCGTGCTGATCGGGCCGCAGAGCCGGCTGCCTCTGAGCCGCCTGGGAAGAAACAATAACCAGCTTGTGGTCAAAGACAAAGAGAGGACGAGAATGAGTGTAATGGTTGGAAAGGAAGCCCCGGACTTCACTGCCGATGCTTTTGATCAAGGTCAGGTGAAAAAAGTGAGGTTGGCTAATTATCGAGGCCGCTGGGTCATGCTTTTCTTCTATCCCGCCGACTTCAGCACGGTCTGACCGACAGAACTGGCGGCAGTTGCCGTCAAATATCCCGCTTTCAAGGAATTGGGCACAGAAGTCTTGGCTGTGAGTGTAGACAGCGTTGACACGCACCGGGGCTGGCAGGAAAAAGAACTCTCTCAGATGGTGAGAGGCGGCGCTCTCTTCCCCATGCTCTCCGACCCGGGAGGTCGGATCGGAGCTCTCTACGGAGTTTACAACTCAGAGAAAGGGCTTGATCAGAGGGGCCGGTTCTTGATCGATCCAAAGGGAGTGATCCAGTCCATTGAAATTCTCTCCGATCCCCTGGGAAGAGATGTAGGCGAAACCCTTCGCCAGCTCAGAGCCCTGCAATACCACCAGGCCACCGGGGACTACATGCCCTGCGGCTGGGAGCCGGGTAAACCCACCTTAACCAAAGAGCAGAGCCGATCCGGAGAGATATGGAAGGAGTGGAAGACTAGGCATGCGTTTTGACGGGGAATCCGGGTTTGCATATCAAGCGAGAAACATGCGCATTGTGTTGGGGGCCAGGGGATTGCGCTGCATGTGGAGGGCACGGGATGATATGGTCCGTCGCGAACGGGAATGGCTGGAAGTCTTATCTTTGCTGAGAAACAACGTTTTGAGCGAAAAAGGGCGAAGTTCACCCTCGATGCCGCATCTCGATTTCAAAATCAGGCTGGAGAGTCCGCGGGGTATACCGGGTCCACACTGAGGGCATAGTGCGAAGAGCAGAGAGCAGGGAGGGAAGAGGAGAGTACGGAGATTCTGATACTCAGCTCTAAGCTCCAAGCTCTTCGCTCATCGCTCAATCGATATGGGGCTCGGTGAATAGGGGCTGCGTCTTGGCCATCCGGGGTGGGGGTCGGGGTTTCACTTCCCACACACCGAGATGCTTGTATAAGCTGTGAAGAGAAGTTCCGCCCGTCGCATGATGATGTCCACGGTATGTATGAAGACCGCCATGGCGAGTGGATCGTCTATAGCTGCGACAGCAGTTTCTCATAATCCGAGTGCGAGCCGATCCAAAACCAAACCATTCCAGTTTCCGTTCTCTGACCTACCGCGCGATATCCTTTCACTATCCGCACCGAGTAGATTGGAAGGATTGGATGCACACACTTGAACCGCAGACTCTGATCCCAGGGGTTTTTCCTGAACTTCTTATACGCTCGTCGGGCCTGAAGACGAACTTCCGGAGGCAATAAGGACAATGCCTTTCTGAATCTTTGTGTGGTTCTCGATTTCACAGGGAATCCGGATCAAGGTCCTTCGTTTCCCCCCTTCGGTCTTCCTCCATTGCCTCTGATGCCAACCTGGCGAGGGATTCTTGAGAGCGGGAAAAGGCTTCTTCCCAGCGTGCCTCATCCTCCATCTCATCAAGAATAATAGCGGCGATTGCGTCCTGCTCAGCCGCAGAAAGTCTTCTCGCCTTCTCAAAGGCTTGTTCAAGCATTTCAGACATTTTGTTTTCCCCTCCCCTTGAAGGCTAGTGATAAAGTGATAAGGACTTGCTTCAGATGCCGTGAAGTATAAGGGAATCCGCCCTTGTGTGTCAAGAGAGAAACGGGCACAGCATGCTGGGGGGCAGGGGATTGCGCTGCATGTGGAGGGCACGGGATGATATAGTCCGAGGCCACTCCAAGGCATCAAGCATATGTAGACCATTGAGACTCAGCCAGATCGGGAATGTCAACAAATCAAGATGCCCCCCTCCAGAAAGGCAACTTAACAACCTAACATCTTCCCCTTTCTTTCATAAAGACCATGCCGCTCTGACTTCCCACGGGAACAGGAGGGGCGAAAAAGACCATCCATATCGTCCAACCGTAAGACGACAAATTGCCGTTTCGCCTGCACTGCCTTAATGCGCTCATTCTCGTTGTCAAGTTGAATGAGTCTCAACCGAGGCACAGGATCTTCTTTAGGGTGGTCTTGAGGTTTTCCTTGTCCTGTGTCTCCAGCCTCCCCAACTGTCTGACAACGAGATGTTTGCCCACTGTCGCCTGTTTGCCCAGCCTGACATATGACTCTGCGAGAAGCCCGCATTTTCGCCATTCAACCAGTTTGTAGTCGGCCTCTGAAGCATACTCCTGCGCGGTTACCCTGGCGACGAGGACATCCTGATCACCGGAATCGTAGATCACCACGGCCGGCCTCTTCGAAATGGCCGCGAGGTCGGTATGCGGGAAAATGAGGAGCACTACGTCGCCGAGCTTATAGGTTGTCATATATCGAGTCCTTGTCAGAGTAGCCTTTCAGGAATTCCCTATTGGTAAGCCCTTCCCAGTCAACCTCTTCGTCCTCAATGAAAACCATCACCCTGATTCTTGAATCCTCTTTCAATTTGTCTTTCAGGCGTTGTGGGATCGACAGATGGCCGTCAGGCAGCATCTCCGCGTAATATTCATATGCCTTCATGTGACACCTCCTCGCGAGAGCTGGTGGAATTGTACCACATTGGATCACAATACGGTTGTAAGAACTTGCTTCAGATGCCGTGAAGCCTAAGGGAATCCGCCCTTATGTGTCAAGAGCGAAGTTGGCACTTCATGTTGAGGGCCGGGGGGATTGCGCTGCTTGTGGATGGCAAGGGATGATATAGTCCGCCGCGAACGGGGAGGGATGGAAGCCTTATCTTTGCCGAGAAACAACGTTTTGAGCGAAAAAAGGCGAAGATCACCCTCGATGCCGCATCTCGATTTTTTTGCTCATGGCAGGAGGTCCGCCGGGTATATGGGGTCCACATAAAACCCGTTATCGGAAGACAAGACCTGCGTGTCCCTGGCCCAGACCGATCACCAGCACTGTATTCTTAAGAGGTCACGTTTGGAATAGTGCGTAGTCACACGCTACGACAAAGAACTGAGTCGCACCAGGGCGGGCCGAATAATCGATATGGGGCTCGGTTGACAAAGGCTGCGATTTGACGCTTCGGGGTGGGGGCCTGGGCGTGAGCTCCCATAGACCGAGGTGCTTGATGGGGGTGAAGGCAAGTTGCCCACGTAACTTGCCGGTGAGACGCTACACTAGCTTATCAAAAACCGCGCTAACGACGGGACCCAGACGTCTCCAGAGACATTGCCCAATCTTGTCGATATGTCGCTTTCGCCAGATCCCGCAATCTGCTCTTTGGATTCTGATTCATCCTCATTCACGCCACCTCTGGTGCCAACTGCCAACCAGGTTCATTAGTGGAGATAGAGCACAGCGGAATCCACGTCAAGGACAGCGATTTGTTGGCTTTTTCTAAACGAGCGGCGCAATCTTGAGCAGGTCCTGTTGGGCCCGTGCCCTTTCCCAATCAAAGAGGAGTTCTTGCTGGTGGATTGTGGCCCATTCAATTACGAATCCCAACACGCGAGGCGGCAAGTGGCCAGAGAAGACGGACAAGTTGCGAATTTCGATCAAAGCAACGTCGCCACTGTACTCCGCATGGAAATGAGGTGGATTGTGATCATCAAAGAACATCTTGATGACGATCCCAAAGAAACGGCTGATCTCAGGCATAGGCGGTCTCACGGTGCAGGGCTGGGAAAACGTCTTCCGGCTTCTTGCCCGTTGCTCTGAGATACAAGGAGTCTGGGCAGAGGTCAATTTGGTCGCCCCATATAAGCTCGCCTAATAAACCGATCCGGACCTGTTCGAATATATGACGGTCGTGCCACAAAGCGAAAACGCCTTTCCCGACCAACTCGGAGAGATCCACAATCCCACATACTCCGTCGTCAAATGTCAACTCTAGGCGGTAAGCGTTCAATACCTTGAGCTTGGTGATTTTGACCATTGTCTTATTCCTCCTCGTGTCCTAAATACTACCACGAATTCGGATGTCATGGAAGAGTGCCGGTGAAATCGACAACCAACACGTACCTCAGTGTAGTGCATAGGTGTAATCAGCTGCCTCTCGCTGATACATGGGATCATCGGGTTTGTTTGCTCAGTCCCACCACATCCTCTCATTCAAGAAGACCAATCCCTTTTTGCCGTAAGACTCGCATCTGTATTGGCGTATCGGCCTTTTGGCGAGCCTGAGCCTTGATCGACATTCTTTGCAGGTGAAGACTGTTCTAAACACGATGGCATCATCACGCCATATCTGGTGAGGTGATAAGGTGATAAGAACTTGCTTCGAATGGGAGGGAGTATAGAGGAATCCGCCCCTGTGTGTCAAGAGAGAAACGGGCACAGCATGCTGGGGGGCTAGGGGATTGCGCTGCATGTGGAGGGCACGGAATGATATTGTCCGTCGCGAACGGGAATGGCTGGAAGCCTTATCTTTGCTGAGAAACAACGTTTTGAGCGAAAAGGGGCGAAGCCGTTGTGGAGGATTCCGCAATCAAGATAGCGGTAGATCACCTGTTTCACATAAGCACGGAAGAAGCCATACTTGGTGGTGAAGCGCTCGTCATAGACCTGTTCAAATTCGTCGTGCATCATATATAAAGCCATTTCTGCATTGACAAGCACTTATGCATCATATATACGGCATTCATGTTATTTGAGGTAGGCAGACAAATTCAACTGGCGCGGAAGAGCCGGAAGATCACGCAGGCTGAACTGGGGAAGGCCCTGGGCATGAGCCGTTCCACGATTGGGCAGATCGAGAAAGGCACGGTGCAAGACATTGGCGTGAGGAAGCTCCTCCGGCTGCTTGAATTCCTGGGGCTGGAGATACGGGTCCGGCAGGCGGGCAGACCTCCAACGCTGGAAGAGTTACGGGAAGAGGAGATTCGCTGATGGGCGCCGCATCCTCCCTCGCCGTGTGGGCCGCAAAGGTGAGGTCCGGCATTCTTGCACGGGAACGGCGCCAGGAGTACGTGTTCGCCTACTCCGCGGATGCCGGAACTGAGGCCCAGGTTTCCCTGACCATGCCAGTAAGGGTGGAAAGCTGGGTGAGTCGTGACCTGCACCCCATATTCCAGATGAACCTGCCGGAGGGGGCCCTGCTGGAGGCCATCCGCCGGGCTATTGCCAAGGTGGTGGGGGAAGATGACCTCTCGATTCTCCGTGTGACCGGAGGGAACCAAGTGGGTAGAAACCGATTCTCCCTCCCCGGCGATGAGTACCCAAGCATTTCAGAAACACCGGAATCCCTCGACGAACTTCTCACCCACCCTGACACCCGTGAACTTTTCCATGAGCTTGTGGCCCGATATGCGCTCCGCTCGGGGATATCGGGCGTTCAGCCGAAGGTTTTACTGGATGCCACAGAGCGTGGTATTTTCACATCGGCCCGCTACATCGTCAAGTCGTGGGGAACCGATTACCCCTTTCTTGCCGCCAACGAGTATTTCTGCATGACCGCGGCAAAACGGGCCGGCCTGCCGGTGCCGGAGTTCTATCTCTCTGACAACGGCGGCCTCTTCATCATGCGTCGCTTCGATCTCACCCAGGGCGGCGTCTCCATGGGCTTCGAGGATATGTGCACCCTCCAGGCCCTGGGGACTCCACAGAAATACGCAAGCAGTTATGAACGGGTTGCGAGGAGTATCAGGGACTTTGTCTCCGGGGAAAACCTGATGGCGGCGAGGGAGCAGTTTTTTGCGACCCTCGTACTGTCGGTCTTGCTGCGAAACGGCGACGCTCATTTGAAGAATTTCGGTGTTCTGTATGTTTCACCCGGCGACACCGTCGTGCTCGCGCCTGTTTACGACGTGGTGACCACAACAGCCTACATCAGAGAAGACGTGCCCGCGCTCTCTCTGGCGGGAACGAAAAAGTGGTGGTCGCGAAAGGTACTGGAACGATTTGCCGTGACTCATCTCTCCTTGCCGATAGGAGCAATTTCCGACGTTTTCACTCGTATTGCCGAGGCAGTCACCGAAACAAGAGCGATGATCCCCGGATACATAGCTGAGCACCCGGAGTTTCGAGAAATTGGCGAGCGCATGATGACCCAGTGGGATGAAGGTGTGAGCGGCCTGTTTGGCTGATTGTCCCTTTCGGGGAATGGGAGAAAAACCCTCGCCTTTAGGCCAAGATTTCAGTTTGGTTTTTGCATGCAGGATACAGGCACAAAGTTGCAAAGGCACATAGGCACAAAGAAAGAAAGGAGCAATTGACTCGCTTCAGGAAGTTGAATGGTGGAGACTGAGCAGGGTGCTCCTAACATAGTCCACCGCATTCCGAAAAATGCGGACACCGTCTCCCTCGGTTTTTTCCATCTCCTTCCCCTGGCGACGGAGGGCTTCTTTGTGTCGGGTCCAGTCCGGATGGTTGGTCACGTGGTTGAACGCTTCAGGGTGGGGCATCAGTCCGAAGATGCGGCCCGTGGGGTCGCAGATGCCGGCGATGTCCCGGAGCGATCCATTCGGGTTGGCCGGCCATTGACCGTTCGCCGGGTTTCCTGAGGAATCGGCATACCGAGTCACTACTTGCTTGTTCTTGAAGAGGCTCTCCATATCATGGTCCAGAGCATAGAAGTTGCCTTCCCCGTGTCGGACAGGAAGCTCGATCTCTGTAATGCCTCTTGTAAAAACGCACGGAGAATCTGGATTGATCTTCAGCCTCACCCAGGTATTGATGAAATTCCCTGCTGCATTGGGGAGCAATGCGATCCTGCGTTGATGATAATTGCTGTTGAAGCCGGGAAGCAGGCCCAGGTTGACAATGGCCTGAAAACCGTTGCATATCCCAATGACCAGTTTTCCGGACCGGATGAACTGATCCAACTCGTCTCTGAGGTTGAAACCGATTTTTGAAGCGAGAAGCACACCGGCGCCGTGATCGTCCGCCCAGCTGAAACCTCCTCCGAAAACCAGGAGGTGGTAATGCTCCAGCTTGACACTGGATCCCCATCGATCTCCGTAGATGATTTCGTTAATGTGAATTCGGTGGGATTCGGCTCCGGCCAGTTTCAGGGAGTAATCCGTCTCGTAGTCGCAGTTCAATCCAAACCCGGTGAGCACCAGTGCCCTGACAGAATTCATTTCAAACCTCCACAAGATTTAACCGCAGAGAACGCGAAGCACGCAGAGATTATTAGTTTGTCAAAACCTTAAAACCATTTCCCTGCGGATGGTTCAGTTTATCCATAGTTCTTTGCGGTCTCAGCGCGCTCAGCGGTGGGGATTTCACCGCAGAGAGCGCAAAGAACGCAGAGACTTATTGTGTTAGAAAAACAAAAAACAAAGAAGTTCTTTCAAGACTCTATATTCTTTTCTCTGCGCTCACTGCGTGCTCTGCGGTGAACAGTTAACCGCAAAAAGCGCGAAGCACGCAGAGCTTATTCCTCTAAGCCAAGAACCAGCCTGCGTACACCGTTCTTGAGTATCCGCACGTTGAAGTTAATGAGAAGTCCGACTTTGCAGTTGGACAACTTCAAATAAGACAAAAGCTGTGCTTCATGGACGGGATTCAGTCTCTCCACAGCCTTAACCTCAACGATGACCTTGCCATCAAGCAGCAAATCGATTCGATATCCGCAGTCAAGGTCGACCTCACGATACCGGACCGGTAATGCTTTTTGACGTTCAACTTTCAGCCCACGTTCAGATAATTCAAAGGCCAAACACGCTTCATATGCTGATTCCAGCAACCCAGGGCCGAGTGCCTTATGAACAGCTAGGGCACCTCCAAGGATCGTGTGGGTGATTCTATTATGCTCTTGGCTCATCTCTCTCGCCTCTGAAAAACCAATTTACCGCAGAGGTCGCAAAGAACGCGGAGGGTCATTATCTGCAAAAACCATAGAAGGAAAGGCTTTATTAAACTCTCTTTTCTCTGCGCTCACTGCGTTCTCTGCGGTGAAAGATTTTACCGCCGAGGTCGCAAAGAACGCGGAGAGGTTTTATTTGTCAAGACCATGCAATGATTGGGTTTGTTGGATACACTATCTATCTCTCAGCGTATACTGCGTTCTCTGCGGTGAAGGATTTAACCGCGGAGCTCGCAAAGCACGCAGAGGATGCTCCATTTGAGAATTCTTGAACAAAAGATGTCTTTCAAACCCGCTCTATTCTCTGGGCTCACTGCGTTCTCTGCGGTGGAGGAGTTAACCGCAGAGGTCGCAAAGCACGCAGAGAGGTATCGGTGTAAGAATCCTCGATCAAAGTATGTCTCTTAAACCCCGTCTAATCTTTGGGGTCACGGCGTTCTCTGCGGTAAATCAGATCAGCATGCCGAAGCGCGAATTCCAGCTTTTCTTCAGATCCGACACATCCTCATCCATGATCAGTTCCCCTTTTCCATGCTGCACCTTGAAGCGCGGGGTTTCCGTGACCATTCCGATGCATGCGGCCGGCATGTCCGCAAAGAGTTTTTCAAAAGCCTCTTTTCTTGCAGGGTCCACGGTGGCAACAAAACGTCCCGCGGATTCGGAATAGAGGAGCTGCGCGGGTGAAAGCCCAGGACGGCAAGGTACTTTCCCTATGTGAATCTCCATTCCAAGCTCGCCACCCATGGCCACCATGGCAAGGTGAACGGCCAGTCCCCCTTTTGCCACGGCATGCGCCGAGGAGACGAGTCCTTCTTGGATGGCCCGATGCAAAGCAAGGTAGAGGGGCCACAGGAGGCCGACATCGACCGTGGGAACGTGAAGGCCGATTTTTTCCATCAATTGATAATACTCGCTCCCTCCGAGCTCATTCTTTGTTTCTCCCAGCACGTAAACCAGGTCACCCGGGAATTTGGCATCCATGGTGACGCAGGTCTTCACGTCTTCAACCACGCTCGACACGGTGAAGAGCAGCGCCGGCTTACCTGAAACCTTGCGCCTCTCCCCGTAAGGTCCTACGAGATTCCCATCGATGTACATGCTGTCTTTCCCTGAGAGGAGAGGGATTTTGAAGGCAAGGCAGGTGTCCCTGAGCGCCCAGCAGGATCTCACAAGTTGGGCTGCCTTGTACTTGCCGTCCGGGTTTGTCACAGGATGATACTGAACCGTGGGCCAGCAGAAATTGTCGACCCCTCCGAGGTGATCCGGGTCGCCTCCGACGGAAATCGCCTTTCTGACCGCTTCATCGATCGTCACAGCGGTCATGGGGTAGGTGTCAATCTCAGAATAAAAGGGACTCAGGGCCTGACTGATGATCATCCCTGTTTCTGATCCTAGAATGGGCCTCAAGACTGCGGCATCGGTGGGAATGTCCCGCTTCTTGCCCACGAGAGGCTTGATGACGCTGCCCCCCTGCACCTCGTGATCATATTGCCTGGCAATCCAGTTTCTGCCGCAAAGGTTCGGACGGGCCAGCATGGTTTTGAGAAGAGCCCCGTGCTTCCCGGGTTCGCTCAGCACGGGTTCTGTAAGGCCTCTCATTTCCGGCGTCAACCACTCCGCATCAAACTCCCACTGGGGAAAGTCAGCCTGGAGAAGGTCCATCCGGACGTAGGCGCAAGTCTTGTCCCTGTAGTCCAGCCTGAGGGCGCCTGAATCATTGTATTCGCCGATGACCGTGCTTTCGACACCGTGCTTTTCTGAAAGGGCCATGAAGCGATCGAGGTGTTCGGGTTTGACCGCAAGGGTCATTCTTTCCTGCGATTCGGACACCCAGATCTCCCACTGGTCCAGGCCCTCGTACTTGAGCGGCACCTTGTCGAGGTCTACCCGGCACCCGTTGCTGAAGCGGGAAGACTCGCCGATGGACGAGGAAAGGCCTCCTCCCCCGTTGTCCGTGATGTAGGAAGTGAGCCCTTCATCTCTCGCCTCCAGCAGGAAGTCGTGCATTTTCTTCTGAGTGTAGGGGTCGCCGATCTGCACGTGGCCGGCCGGCGTGTGCTCTGTGTATATCTCGGAAGAGGCCGTGACGCCATGGATCCCGTCCTTGCCCACCCTGCCGCCGGACATGATGATCAGATCGCCTCTGGACGTTTTCTTTGTGTGAGAAGGCTCCTTCCCGATGAAAGCCGGCATGATTCCCAGAGCCGTCACGAAGACCAGACATTTCCCCATGTAGCTCTCATCAAAGTAGAGCAGGCCATAGGGAGTCGGAATCCCGCTCTTGTTGCCACCGTCCTTCACGCCTTCGATCACGCCGTCCAGCAGGCGTCTCGGGTGAAGGTGAGGCTTCATCTCCTTGTTGTAGTCCCTGGGACCCACGCAATACCCATAAGTGCCCAGAATGAGCCTTGCTCCTTTTCCGGTACCCATGGGGTCCCTGTAAATCCCGACGATGCCCGTGAGCGATCCCCCATAAGCTTCCATGTTGGAGGGGCTGTTGTGGGTCTCCCCGGTAATGACGTAGTTGTTTTCCGAATTGAATTTTGCTACGCCTGCGTTATCCCAGAGAACCGAGACCACCCAGGGTTTTTGATCTTTTATGTTGAGCGTCGGTGCTTCAATGCAGGTCTTGAAGAGGTTGTCCACAACCTGGACGCGGCCGTCCGAGAGATCTTTGTATCTAAAAAGGCCTCTGAAGGTGTTGTGGTTGCAGTGGTCGCTGCGCGCCTGGGAGATATACTCGATCTCGACATCCGTGGGCAAGCTGAGGCCCATCTTCTTTCGCTCAGCCAGGATGTTTTCTCTCAGGAAATACTCCCGGATGGTAGGAATGTCCTTCTCTTGAAGTGCGAGATTCCGGGCGTCGGAGATCTCTCTCAGCTCCCGATCGCTGCCTATGGGGATCGTTGTCACCTGAGGCTCATGGTTGAGGATCACTCTGGGCAGGATGTGGCCGATACCTTCTTCGGGATTCCATCCCCGGTGACTGAAGATCTTCCACTGTTGAACGATGTCGTTGGCAAGAATCTCCCTGGCTATGGTTCTGACATCGGCTTCCTGGACCTTCCCTTTGAGGACATACAACTTGGAGGTATACACAGCCTCCTCGGCCTTGAACCTGATCTTGAAAAGGTCTTCAATGGCTTCCGCGGCCGTGCTCCCGGCTGTGTCTCTCACCCCCGGGCGATAGCCGACCCAAATGAGCCAGTCAAAATTCCGAGCCAGAGGCTTGAAGGAAGATTCTTCAGTGATCGGATTCGAAAAAATCCTGGTCCGGGCCGCTTCCATCTGTTCTGAAGTGAGCCCTGCATCGATCGCGAGGATGCGGATGACGCGGATTTCGTCGACCTCAATGCCGAAATAGTCCTTTGCCTTTGCTTTGACCCCTGCGCCTTCCGCATCGGTGAGGTTGCTCTTGAGCCGGATCTCCAGTCGGGAAATCATCCCTTACTCCTTGTTTTTTATAGAGATTCTGATATGATGTTATCAACTCTAGAACAGTCCCAACTGTTGAGTCAACAGAATAAGCGGAAGCGCATCGGGTTGAAACGCTGAGCAAGAGTGTCTATATTTCTTGAGCAGTCATAAGATAAGTTTTGGAAAGCTTTTGTGGATTGAGGCGAGTGAGGAAATCATGATGAATGATGAGTTGAGCAAATACGAGGATGGAGAAAAGCTCCCGAATCAGAAAGAGCTCGAAAAAGAGCTCAGTGATTATCTTTCGAAGAAATACGGGAACCGGATCAAGATCATTTCTCCCTTTGTTTATCCGAGGGCCCAGGAAATCGGCATGGAAGAAGGCAAACCAGGAGAAAAGAAGGAGCCTGTCATTAGCTTCGATATGCTTCCTGAGGAGCTGGAATCCCATCTGGACAGCTTTGTGGTGAAACAGAATCAGGCAAAGGCTGTGCTGGCGACCAAAGTCTGCACCCACTTCAACCGGATCAAGCACTTCAAAAAGCAGTCGAACAAGAAGAAGGGTGCCGGGGTAGGAATGATCAAGAACAACGTGCTCATGATCGGTCCGACCGGAGTGGGAAAAACATATATCGTCAAATTGATCGCTCAGAAACTGGGCGTTCCATTTGTGAAGGGGGATGCCACCAAGTTCAGTGAGACAGGCTATGTGGGCGGGGATGTTGAGGACCTGGTTCGGGACCTCGTCTATGAGGCCAATGAGGACATCAGTCTTGCTGAAAACGGTATCATCTATATCGATGAAATTGACAAGATTGCTTCATCAGGGAACTTCTTCGGGCATGATGTATCACGTACCGGCGTCCAGAGGGCCTTGCTCAAGCCGATGGAAGAAACGGAAGTGGACTTGAAAGTCCCTCACGATGCGGTCTCCCAGATCCAGGCGATCGAGCATTTCCGTAGGACGGGCAAGAAAGAGAAGAGAGAGGTCAACACCAAGAACATTCTTTTCATCATGAGCGGCGCCTTTGGAGAACTGGGCAACATCATCAAAAAGAGGCTTCAGAAGCAGGGGATCGGATTCGAGGCGGATGTGCGGCCCACGGAGATCCCGTGGGAGATTCTCAAAGAGGTCACAGCCCAGGACCTCGTGGAATTTGGGTTTGAATCGGAATTCGTGGGACGCCTGCCGGTCGTCGTTGTCTTTGACGAGCTGAAAAAGGAAGACCTCGTTGAGATTCTCGAGAACCCGAATAACCCCATTATCCTGAGTAAGAGGCTGGACTTCAAGGCTTACGGCATTGACATCAAGTTTGAACAGGAAGCCTTGGTCAAGATAGCGGAAGCAGCGGCAAAAGAGAAAACCGGGGCAAGGGGTCTTGTGAGCGCCATTGAAAAGGTGCTCATCCCCTTTGAAAAGCACCTGCCCTCAACACCGATCAAGAGACTCCTCGTGACACCGGAGCTGGTGGATGATCCAGAGGCCGAGCTTACACGGCTCAGGGAGGGACATGATGACCCTGAGAGAAGGGCGAGGTTTGAGAGAGCAGCGCTCACGGAGTTGGAAAACGTCAAGTCGTTCATTGAAATGCGGGACAAGGACTTTGGCCGGATCTCGGGTCTCGAGATTTATGATTCGAGGCTGGGCCTGATCGCTGAGATGTATCTCAGAAAGATCTCAGACGTGAACACGGCCTTTGAAGATTTTGTGGCCATGTACCATGAGATCAAGGCGGAAGAAGCCTCTCTGGCTCACGACATGGAACTGAATGTCACCTTTGACAATGGAGCGATTGATGAACTGCTCCGTCGATCGATTGAGACAGGGCAGGATGCAGGTTCCCTGACCTTCCAGCTTGCGAAGAAGCTGGAGTACGGGCTCAAGCTGGTCAAAGACCGCTCCGGTGTGGATCATTTTGTGGTCACCAAGGATGCGGTGCTTGACATGGACAAATACATCAACGAGTTGGTGAAGCGGTACTATCGGAAGGAATACAGCACGCAACAGTCTCCGGATGACTTTAATCGGTGAGATAGACAATGATTGGGATTTCGAAACTCTATTGCGGGACGGTGGAACCCTCGGATGCCCTCCGCTACGGAAGGTCCTCAAAAGAGCTCCCCTCCCACCTTCTCCAGTTCTCTTCAGACAAGAAACCGGTGGTGGTCTGGAATGTGACCCGGGCCTGCAACTTGAAGTGCATGCACTGCTATGCTCATGCCACTGAAAAGGGGCACGAAAAGGAGCTGAGCACAGAGGAAGGCTTTGCCGTGCTGGATGACCTGGCCGAATTCGGTGTGCCGGTCGTTCTCTTCTCAGGAGGCGAACCTCTGGTTCGCAGAGACATCATTGATCTGGCGAGCTACGCCGTGGGCCTGGGCATGAGGGCGGTCATCTCTACCAACGGAACGCTCATTACCAAGAACATGGCCAAAGAGCTCCGCAAGGTGGGGCTCTCCTACGTTGGGGTGAGTCTGGACGGCCTGAAGGAAGTCAATGATCGCTTTCGAGGGAAGGAGGGTGCCTTCCGCGATGCCATGCAGGGGATTCGGAACTGCCAGGGGCAAGGGCTCAAGGTCGGGCTCCGATTCACCCTGAACCGCATGAACGTGGAGGAGGTTCCAAGAATTTTCGATCTTCTGGAAGAGGCGGAGATCCCGAGAGCCTGTTTTTATCATCTGGTGTATGCGGGACGGGGTTCCGATCTTGTCGAGCACGATTTGGATCATGAAGAAACAAGAAAAGTCGTGGATCTCATCATAGACAGGACCAAGGATCTCCACAACAGGGGCCTTGTGAAAGAGGTGCTCACGGTCGACAACCATGCGGACGGTCCCTATGTGTATCTCCGCATGGTGCAGGAGAAGAGCGAGCGGGCAGGAGATGTTCTTGAGCTGCTTAAGATGAATGAGGGAAACAGTTCAGGAAGGGGAATAGGCTGCATCAGCTGGGACGGCTCTGTTCATGCGGATCAGTTCTGGAGACATCTTAGCTTCGGTAATGTTCGGGAGAAACCGTTCAGCAAGATCTGGTCTGATATTTCCCATCCGGTGATGGCAAAGCTCAAGGACAAGAAGAAGCACGTGAAAGGCCGGTGCGCTGCCTGCAAATGGCTGGACATCTGCGGAGGGAATTTCAGAGTGAGAGCCGAAGCAGTGTCCGACGATCTCTGGGCCCCGGATCCTGCCTGCTACCTGTCGGATGAGGAAATAGGATTGAAGAAGAAAAGACAGAATACAGAAGACAGTAGACAGAAGCAAGAAGGTGCACGGTGCAGGGTGCAAGGTACACGGTTCAGAACAAATCAACTGACAACTGACCACGGACCATGGACAACCCGCAACAAGCAACCTGCAACCTGCTACATGCAACGGACAACTGACAATTGACGACTGACAGTTCACAACCTGCAACACGCAACCTGCCACGTGCGTTTCTTCAATGATCGAGGTTCCTCTATGATGGTTCGCCCCCGCAGACTTAGACAAAGCGCAACGCTTCGGGAAATGGTTCGAGAAACGAACCTTTCGCCAAAGGACTTCATCTATCCTCTTTTCGTAAAACCGGGTCATGGCAAGAAGGACCCGATCCCTTCCATGCCCGGCCAATACCAATTCTCTGTGGACACGATTGTTGAAGAAGCAAGGGAAGTGTGGGACCTCGGGATTCCCTCGGTCATCCTCTTTGGGATTCCTGACCGGAAGGATGCCGTGGGAAGCAGGTCCTATGCGGAAGACGGCGTCGTGCAGAGGGCGGTTGCAGGGATTAAATCGAAAGTGCCCGACATGGTGGTGATGACGGATGTTTGTCTTTGCGAGTACACGGATCACGGCCACTGCGGGATCATCAAAAACGGCAAAGTGGACAATGACTCAACGCTGGAGATTCTGGCGCGCCAGGCGCTGAGCCACGCGTACGCGGGAGCCGATTTTGTCGGTCCCTCGGACATGATGGATGGCCGCGTGGCTGCGATCCGGACGGCCCTGGATGCGGCCGGTTTCCAGGACACAGGCATCCTGTCTTATGCGGTGAAGTATGCCTCTGCCTTTTATGGTCCATTCAGAGAAGCCGCGGAATCAGCCCCGCAATTCGGGGACCGGGCAGGCTACCAGATGGATCCTGCGAATGCCCTGGAAGCCTTGAAGGAAGCCTGGCTCGATATCGAGGAGGGGGCGGATATGATCATGGTGAAACCTGCGCTTCCATACCTTGACATTGTGAGACGGGTGCGCGAGCAGTGCCTCCTGCCCTTGGCAGCGTACAATGTGAGCGGTGAGTTCGCCATGGTCAAGGCGGCTGCCGAAAAGGGTTGGATAGACGGGACACGCGCGATGATGGAAGTGCTGACCTGCATCAGGAGGGCAGGAGCCGACCTGATCCTCACCTACTTTGCTAAAGAAGCAGCTTTGATCTTAGATAAAAATAAGGTGTGAAATGATCATGGGTCGGATGGGTAGTGGGTCGATGATTTCAACAAAAGAAATCCGAAGCACGAAATTCGAAACTCGAAACAAATCCAAAATTCAAAAACCCAATGACCGAAACGAAAGCTACGTCATAAGGGCTCCTATTTGGGGCATTAGAATTTTGGTCATTTGATTTTGGTTCGGATTTCGAAATTCGAATTTCGGATTTCCGGAAATGTAAGCGGGGATGTAATCGGATTCATGAACAAAGTTCATCCACATGCGAGTGCAGCTCCACGTTTGGTGGCCTGGGAAGTTACACGGAACTGCAATCTCAATTGCGTGCATTGCAGGGCCGCAGCAAGTCATGGTCCTTATGCCGGCGAGTTGAGCACGGAGAAGTGCCGGGAAATCCTGAATCAGATTGCTGTTGTGGGCCAGCCGATAGTCATTCTCACCGGCGGCGAGCCTCTCCTGAGAGAAGACATCTTCGAAATTGCTCAATATGGGACCGATCTGGGGCTTCGCATGGTTATGGCGGCCAACGGGACCCTCATCACTCCTGAGATTGCGGGCAAAATAAAGTCCTCCGGAATTCAGCGGGTGAGCATCTCCTTGGACGGTCGGGATGCATCCACTCATGATCGGTTCAGACAGGTGGAGGGCGCGTTTGAAGGATCGATCCAGGGGATTGAAGAGCTCAAGAAGGAGGGGATCGAATTCCAGATCAACACGACCATCACACGCCACAATGTGGAGCAGGCTCAAGCGATGCTCGATCTTGCCGTAACCCTTGGAGCATCAGCCCATCACATTTTCCTGCTTGTTCCTACCGGACGTGCCCGGGATATGACCAATCAGGAGATCAATGCGGAGCAGTACGAGAAGCTTCTTCACTGGTTCTATGATATGCGGAGCGCCGTGCCCATTCACCTCAAGGCGACCTGCGCGCCTCATTTTTATCGCGTCTTGCGGCAGGAGGCCCACAAGAGGGGTGAAAAGGTTGACTACGCCACCTATGGTCTTGATGCCATGACCAGGGGGTGCCTGGGGGGCACATCCTTTTGTTTCATCTCTCACGTGGGCACTGTGCAGCCCTGCGGATATCTGGAACTCCAGAGCGGGGATCTCAAGAAGTCGACCTTTAAAGAGGTTTGGGACCATTCGTCTGTTTTCGAGAAACTGAGAGACTTCTCCAATTACAAAGGGAAATGCGGCGTATGTGAATACTTGCGGTTCTGCGGAGGGTGCAGGGCAAGAGCCTTTGAAGCGACAGGCGATTTCATGGCGGAAGAACCTCTTTGCACGCATCAGCCCTCCAGAAAGGCTGTCCATGGATGTCATTGACAGGAAGATCATCAATGCGATTCAGTCCGACTTTCCAATAACCTCACAGCCCTACCAGGAGCTTGGAAAGCAACTTCACCTGCCGGAAGACGAAATCCTGGATCGGGTGAAAGCACTCAAAGCCGCAGGCATCATCAGACGGATCGGCGGCAACTTCCAATCCCACAAGCTCAACTATAAGAGCACGCTCTGTGCCGCCCGGGTGCCGGAAGACAAAATCGAGCACTTTGTGGATGATCGTGAACAGCTACCCGGGTGTCACCCACAATTACCTGAGAAACCACGATTACAACGTGTGGTTTACTATTCATCGCCCCGAGCACGTCCTATATTGAGAATGCGTTAAAGGAAATCTCCGCAAAAACCGGGGTGGAAGAAATATACAGCTTGCCCGCGGTGAGGATGTTCAAGATCAAGGTGGATTTCGAGGTGTGAGAGCCGTTACCTGTACTTTTCGAGAATAACTTCGAGCTGGTCCTCTGTGATTTTTCCCGCCTCAACAAGAAGCTTGCCGATCCCGTCTTTTCTCAGCTCGTCGACGTCCATGATGGATTCAATGCTTTTTCCCTGTGTGCTGAAGATGGTGTACTCCAGGGTGAGATGCGATTTTTTCAAAACCCGCAGATCCTTGCCGATGAAAATGAAGTGGTTGCTGAGGATAAAATAACCGCATGCTAATATAACGGCCCAGATGACAAGTTTTCTTAAGGTCTTTTGCATATCTTTACATCCTCTGGATGAGCGTTTTTATTGACTCAAACGAAAACGACGTCAACCCATTGTATAGAAGACAGGAAAGTTGCCTAAAAGATTATCAAAAAGTAGGAACAGAGTCAAGTCGCTCAACAGCTCAACAGTACTGCGAGGCATGACATGGAGCAGGTTAAACAGGCGGACCTCATCGATCGAGCTATTGAAGTCGCTGTGAAAGCGCATCAAAAGCAGAAACGAAAAGGGACAAGCATTGCTTACATCACCCATCCTTTTGCAGTGGGCATAATCCTTGCCGGAGCAGGGTGCTCTGAGGAAGTTGTTGCCGCCGGCATTCTGCATGATACGATTGAAGATGCCCGAATCAAACGGAGTCGCATAAGGGAGGAGTTCGGGGAGCAAGTGGCTTTTATTGTAGAAAAATGCACTGAGCCGGACAAAAGGCGGTCCTGGAGGGAGCGCAAACAGCATACCCTTGACTCCTTAAAAGAGGCCGGGCTCGACGTCAAGTTTGTTGTCTGTGCCGATAAGCTCCATAACATCAGAACCATCGCAAGTAACTACAGGAACGTGGGGGAGAGGGTTTGGAAACGCTTCCGGCGAGGACGAGAGGATCAGAAATGGTATTACACTTCGCTGGTAGCAGCACTTAGTTCAAAAGGAGGCAACGCCTCCTATGAGAAGCTTTACGAGGAGTTGAGGAGAAAAGTAAAAGAAGTCTTCAGCGAGTTTGAAAAAAAGGAGGATCAAGCATGAGCAAAGGAGTAGAAGGAAAGGTTTTCTATTTTGAGAAGAAAGGCTCTGTTAACACGGATCGAGCTCTGGAAATCGCTCTTGCCTGCTGTGAGGAGAAGGGAATCCGGAAAATTGTTGTGGCTTCTTCAACCGGAACGACGGCTCTCAGGCTGCATGACAAAGCCAAGCCTTCGATAGAAGTCATCGCCGTCACTTATGGGGCAGGGAGCAAATACCGGGAAGAAGTGGAGGAGTTCAATCGAAACCGTGAAACGCTGGTTGAAAAGGGAATTCGGGTCGTAAGGGGGATTCACGCCCTGAGCGCTACGGAAAGGACTTTCGAGAACAAGTACAAGAGCGGGTTTATTCCGCTCAACATTGTTGCAGATACGCTCCGAATGTTCTCCCAGGGCATGAAGGTCTGCGTGGAAGTGGCTGTCATGGCCGCTGAGGCAGGATTCGTAACCCCGGACGAAGAGGTGGTGGCCGTCGGCGGGACAGGCACGGGAGCAGACACGGCGGTCGTGTTGAAGCCGGCCTATGCCGCCGGCATGTTTGAAACCAAGTTCAAGGCGGTCCTTTGCATGCCGGCGTAGCACAAAGATTCACCGCAGCGGGCGCCGAGATCGCAGAGTAGATGATGAGACGTGAACAAGGGTGTCGTAGGTTTGGTTTTTGAACATTAAGATCTCTGCGCTCTCAGCGTTCTCAGCGGTAAAGATTCACCGCAGAGGTCGCAGAGCACACAGAGGAACCAAAGAAAGCGGACACGGATTTGCACAGGTAAACGCGGATTTTTTCTCTTTTTGATCCAATAAATCCGTGTTCATCTATGTCCCAATATTCTCTGCGGTAAGGGTTAACCGCCGTATGCCTTGAGCCGGATCTTAGAGCGCTTCCATCATGATCTCGGACAATTCTCTGACCAGCAGCCCTTTGTCTGTTGCCGGGTCTTCGTAAGTCATGACGCAAAAGGGACAGCTCGTGGCAATGACTTCAGCGCCTTTTTCGATCGCTTCGAGGACCCTCTTCTCACTGTTTCTCTGATAGGCCACCTCGGCCTCGTAGAACATTCTTCCGCCACCGCCCTCGCAGCAGAGGGAGTTCTCTCTTGAAGAGGTGAACTCCAGGAGTTCGAGACCCGGTATAGCCTTGAGGATGTCCCTGGGTGCATCGAAAATCTTGTTTTGTTTACCGAGAAAACAGGGGTCATGGTAAATGACCTTCTTGCTGTAAGGCGTCTTGAAGGAAAGGGTCCCTGCTGCGACCATTTCTGCCAGCAGTTCGGTGTAATGGGACACTTTGATGCCGAGCTCCCCGTATTCCTTCTTGAGGGCGTTCATGCAGTGAGGCGACAAGGCCAGGATCTCCTTCACCCCATACTTTTCGAAAGCAGCGGCATTCCCCTGCTGAAGGTCTTCGAAAAGGCCCGTCTCTCCCATCCTTCGTATTTCGTTGCCGCAGCAAGCTTCCTCCGGCCCCAGAATACCGAACTCCACGCCGCACTTGTTTAGTATCTTCGCTACGTTCACAGGGATGACCATACATCGGGGGTCGTAGGCCTGGATGCAGCAGGTGAAAAGCAGTCTTTTAGATTGTGTTTCCTTTATATGGGGGACCTTTATGCCTGCCTCATCCACCCATGCGCCCCTTTTGGGCTTTGGACGGCCCCATGGGTTCTTCTGTACATACGTGTTTTCAAGAGCTTTTTGAATCGTCAAAGGGATCTCCCCCTCTTCGACGAGGGCCGACCTGAGCTCGAAAATCATCTCCGACGGTTTGACATCCCTGGGGCACCTGAGCGTGCATTCCCCGCAGGAGGTACAGTACCAGGGGATCGATGCTTCTATGTCCCTCTGCAAAAGCTTTTTCCTCACGAGCATACGTATGTTGAAAGGGGTCATTCCTGATTCAGGGCAACTCCCCGTACACATTCCACACTGCATGCACATCGACACTTTGCTTTGGCTCTCCATGATCTCCACTCCTCACACGAAAGACTTGATCGTTCAAGTTGCAAACAGATTATCCGTTGGCTTTTGAGCTCTCCGCCAAACCCATCCGTTTATTCCATACCCCTTCGACCTGCTCAGGGCGGTGAGCGAAGTCGAACCGCTCACCACGAACGGAAAATCAGATCGTTACGGTCTGTCTCATCCGTTCGCCCTGAGGTATCGAAGGGTGAACGGGACTTTTTACGAGACCATCAAACAGGTTATTCACTTGTGGTTTGCTTCGCGCCCAAAACGTCGAGCGGCTCACGGACCTTCCGCAAGGGGACGCCCGGCGGAGGCAAAGGGAAAAACGGATATGTAAATACCACGGAGTGAATTCTCAATCAAGGCCCGCTGATGAGGTAATGAATTCTGACCGGATATCTTCTCTGCAAAAAGGCTTGTGGCATTTCAGACGAGGCGAGGAGTATATTACACAACTTTTGAAACTTGCCTGATTTCATTCGAAGGAGGTCATCTCATGGCCAGGAAAAAATTCGGTGTCCATCCTTATATTCCGAATTCCGTGCCCGAAGTCCAGCAGGAGATGCTTCGGGATATTGGAGTCAAGCGAGCATAGAGGAGCTTCACGCGACGCATCCCTGAACGGCTTCGGCTTGAAGAGAGAAATGAATCTTCCGGAGCCGCTCTTGTCCGAGTTTGAGCTGAAAAAACATGTGGAGACTGTTCTTTCCAGAAATACGAGCTGCCGGGACTATCTCAGCTTTCTCGGAGGCGGATGCTGTCAGCATCACGTGCCTGCGGTCTGCGACGAGATCAACCAGCGCTCTGAATTTCTGACCGCCTATGCCGGCGAGCCCTTTGAGGATCATGGCCGGTTCCAGGCGCTCTTCGAGTACGAGAGCCTGATGGGAGAAGCTTCTGGACATGGACGTGGTCAATGTGCCGACCTACGACGGCGCGCAGGCGGCCGCCACCTCGATCCGGATGGCTTCGAGAATCACAGGCCGTGACCATGTCTTGGTTTCCGACACCCTATCACCGGACAGACTCCTGGTGATCAGAAACTATTGCCGGTCGGATCTGAAGATCGAAGCGGTCAGGCACTGTCCAGTCACCGGCCGAGTAGATCTTAAGGATTTGAAAGGCAAAATCTCCAAGGCGACCGCAGCCGTCTATTTTGAAAACCCCTCCTACCTGGGATGCGTGGATGACCAAGGTGAAAAAATCTCAGACCTGATTCATCAGGCTGGCGGAATCAGCGTTGTGGCTGTTGATCCAATTTCCCTGGGGTGATTGAGCCTCCGAGCCATTACGGTGCGGATATTGTGTGCGGTGACATCCAGCCCCTGGGAATCCACATGCATTTCGGCGGTGGTCATGGCGGATTCATCGCGACGCGGGATGAGGAGCGCTTCGTCAGGGAATATCCTTCGCGGCTCTTCGGAATCGAGGAAACAGCGGTTGAAGGGGAATATGGATTCGGGGATGTTCTCTACGAACGCACCTCCTTTGCAGACCGCGACAAATCCAAGGAATTCGTCGGCACCGCTGCAGCCCTGTGGGGGATCACGGCGGGAGTCTATCTTAGCCTTATGGGACCGAAGGGCATGCAGGAGATCGGGAAAAGCATTATGCAGAAATCGCAATACGCGGCCAAGAGGCTCTGTGAACTCCGTGGCGCATCACTGAGTTTTCCTGAGTCCGTGTTTTTCAAGGAATTTGTCGTCGATTTCAACAAGACCGGCAAATCGGTGAAGACCATCAACGCAGCGCTTCTCAGAGAGAAGATCTTCGGCGGGGTAGATCTGTCGGAGCAGTTCCCAGAGATGGGCCAGGCCGCCATTTTCTGCATCACTGAGATTCACGCGAAGGAAGAAATAGACCGTCTGGCTGAAACCCTAAAGAACATCCTGGGCCGGAGCAGAAAAGCCCGGATCGCGAAGAAGGGAAAGCGAGGATAGCCATGGGAATGGACATGAGGACAAAGGTTCGACGGTTTCATCAGGCAAAGTGGGATGAGCCGGTTATTTTTGAGCTGAGCAACAAAGGGGAAAGGGGCATCCTGGTCCCTCAGGCTGAGAAGGGGATCGAAGACGTTGTGGGCGACGGCATCTCAAAGCTTCCCAGAAAAATGAGGAGGAAAACGCCGCCCAAGCTCCCTGAACTTTCCCAGATGCAGGTGCTCAAGCATTATCTCAGGTTGTCCCAGGAGAATCTTGGCGCTGATTTCAATGTGGACATAGGGCAGGGCACGTGCACCATGAAATACAGCCCCAAGGTGAACGAGCTCTTTGTGCGGTCCCCCAAGGTCAGTGCGCTGCACCCGCTTCAGGATCAGAGCAAGGTTCAGGGGATCCTGGAGATCCTTTACAAGACGGATCTCTTCTTGAGAGAGATTTCGGGACTGGACCGGTTCAGCTTTCAGCCGGCGTCAGGCTCCCAGGCGATTCTGGCTATGGCTTCTATTGCGAAGGCCTTTCATGCGTCCAGGGGAGAATCGGAGCAACGAGACGAGATCATCACCACCCTCTTCTCCCATCCCTCGGATGCAGCGGCCCCTGCGGTCCTCGGTTACAAAGTCGTCACGCTTTACCAGGATGAGAGCGGACTCCCTGAAGTGGAATCCCTGAAGAAGGTTGTCTCTAAAAGAACGGCGGCCTTGTTTGCCACAAACCCTGAAGACACGGGAATCTTCAATCCCAAGATCGACGAATTGACGAAAATCGTGCATCAGCACGGCGGCCTGTGCACCTATGACCAGGCCAATGCGAACGGCATTCTCGGGTTGACGCGGGCCAGGGAGGCCGGGTTTGACATGTGCTTCTTTAACCTCCATAAGACTTTTTCATCTCCTCACGGATGCGGCGGGCCTGGCTGCGGTGCTTTAGGAGTGACTGGGGAAGTTTCGGAATTTCTGCCGGTTCCTCTGATCGGATTTGACGGAAAAAAGTATTTTCTTGATTACGATGTTCCTCTGAGCATCGGCAAGGTGAGAAGTTTCTATGGAGTGGTGCCTGCGGTTCTTCGGGCTTATGCATGGATCATGAGCCTGGGGAGCGAAGGGTTAAGGGAAGTCGCGCGGGTGGCTGTGCTGAACAACAACTATTTGCTCAAGAAGGTGAAGGAGATCCGCGGGGCAAGCGCTCCCTATGCCGAGGGACAGCCCCGGATCGAGCAGGTCCGCTACAGCTGGGAAACCATGACTCAGGAAACCGGAGTGACGACTGATGATGTCACATGCCGCATGGCTGATTTCGGGTTCCACATGTGGGCAAGTCACCACCCCTTCATCGTTCCACAGCCCTTTACGCTGGAGCCCACAGAGTCTTATGCCAAAGCGGAGCTGGACGAGTATGTTGCTGCATTGAGGCTTATCTCGGAAGAGGCCTACGCGAATCCGGAAATCGTGAAGACCGCTCCTCATCAAAGCGTCACCCATCGGCCCGGGCACGGCAATCTCGACCACCCGGACAAGTGGGGCATCACGTGGAGAGCTTACCTGAAAAAGTGTGAGAAGGGCCTCCGGAAAAGGATTGTTTAGTATAACGCCTCAGCGACACCTGACCGGATCCTCGGGCGCCAAGAATTCGGATTGACATTCTTGATGAATTTTCCCATATTCTTAAGCCCTTATAAAAGCGAACCTTGCATTATGGAGACGCCTTCATGAGCGCTGCAACCGAGCCGATCAACATTCTGGATCGAAGGAGAATCGAAGCCCGAAATCGCAGGCCCGCTGATCAAGGCCTTCATTGAGGAAGTCGGAGAGGAGAAGGCTCTGGCCGTGGTCCGCTCCGTTATCGGCAAGCTGGCCCGGCAGAGCGGAAGGGATCTGTCCAAGGCTCTTGGTGGAAACACTATGACTGATTTGGCCCGTGGCCTTACGGCTTGGGCCAAAGGGGATGCCTATGAAATGGACGTGATCACGCTCTCCGAGACAGAGTATGTTTACAACATCACTCGATGCCGTTATGCGGAGATGTACAAAGAAATCGGGCTTGCCGATCTGGGCGTGATCTTGTCCTGCGGAAGGGACTTTGAACTCATCTCGGGTTTTAACCCCAAGATGAGGCTCACCAGAACCAAAACGATCATGGAAGGATGCGATTGCTGCGATTTCCGGATCAGTTTTCAGGAGTAAAGCCATGACAAAATCTGAATTAGAAGGTGTGACTGTGGACAAGGTCCTCTCCAGACCTTACACCCGAGAGGACTTGATGGCTATGGAACCGGTTTGTCTGAGGGCTCTTTTTAGAGAGCGGGTTCACCACACCATTGAGGTGGAACTGTACCTCATCCTGCTGGGCCGAAAGAAGATGCCGAAGAAATTCGGTCTCCAGGCTGCCCTCCTCCTGGATGTGTGGAAGACGCGAGGATTTTCCGAAGATCCAGACGATATTCAGTGGTGCAAGAAATACGTTGATATCGCCGCGAAGATGAGGGCAGGAGAAAAGGTCCAGCTAGAAGAGGTTATACCCGAGCCGTTCACTGAGCAGGAAATGACTGTGGTTCGAAAGCTCCTTTGGGGAAGGCGCTCGGTGAGGGACTGGGTTGTTGGCAAGCCCGTCCCAGATCACATGATTGAACAGATCTTAGAGGCAGGCCGGGCTGCGCCTTGCGGCTGCAATCTGGATGTGGTCCGGTTCATTGTGATCCGGGACCCCAAAGAAGCCAAAATGGTCTGGAGCGACATCCCAACGCCTATGGATCAGTGTGTCCTTATCGTGATCTGTTACGACACCCGCGTCTATGAGACCGTGGGCCACGACACCCTCGTGCCGCAAAACATGCTCTACGATTGCGCGGCTGCAGGGGATCACATGGGCCTCATGGCCCACGCTCTCGGGCTTGGCGCGGTCTGGCTGAGCTGCACCGAGAAAACGGCAAAGAACTTTCAGCAAAAATACGGTTTGCCCGAATACATCAAACCCGCGTTGCATTTTGCCATCGGGTGGACCGCTGTCGGCTCCGTCAAGTCGCTTCGCATGCCATTGGCTGACATGATGATCACGAGGAAATGAGAACGGAGCAATGGAGTGTTGGAGTAATGGAGTGCTGGCTCCACCCCAAAAACCGCTGAATGAATACCCGCTAGGTGAGACGACCTTTGATCAAAACGTCCATTAAGAAACCGGCCAAATTCAAGACCTTTTCAAGGGCCTTGCTGGCTTACGGCATCTTGAGGCAGTACCTCACGCAACCGGCCTGGTTTGTGGTCCAAACCCTTTTGACTCTGGGCCGTTTTTAAGAGAACGCTTCCTTCAGATGTGTCAAAGGAGTTTGCTGAGACGGTCGCCCTGGAAGCCTGGATGTACCTTCGCCTCAAAGAGAAGCTGGGGCAAGACAAAGCCTTTGCGCTTATGCGAGCGGTGATCATCCCTGTGGCCATGGTGCGGTACGGAGCGGGATTCCGTATTGTGGAAGCGCCTCGGACCTATGAGAATATCATCCGTTTTCACGAGATGCTTTACGAGAAGATGCTCACTGAAGACGGAAATCTAAAGATTGACGAACACAATGATTCCCGGTATACGTACCGGAATTTATTTTGCCCCTGGAACGATCTGTTCAGGAAACTGGGCATTCCGGAACTAACAGAGCCTTATTGCGCCATTGATAATGGCCTTTACAATACCTACCTACCCGGTGAAATTATCTTCCACCGGGGAGGAGTGAACAGAACCATTGCCAGTGGCGCTCCTTACTGTCAGTATATCTATGAGCACCACAAATGATTCAGGCTTTCTCGGCTTTAGAGGATTTCGCCGGCAACGGAGTCGATGATGCCGGAGGAGGGTGGGAGACAGAGGTTTCCCCTATTTCACTCAAAGAAGGAGGGTGTTATGAGAACTTCGGGAAGGATTGTCGTTTTGACAGTGGTTTGCGTATTTCTTTTCGTAGGGTTGGCTGGCCTTGCACAGGCCCAGGACGTCAAGAAGTGGAGAATGGGGGCATTCTGGCTCAGGATGATCCCATGACCATGCATGCTGTGGACTGGGCGGCCAGGGTGAAGGCAAAGACAAACGGAAAAATCGATATCACGGTTTTTGATTCCGGAAAACTGGGACATGAAAGAGAGACCACGGAACAGATGCAAACAGGCGCCCTGGAAGCGGGCATTTTGACGGCCGCGGTTCTCGCCAATTTCGCGCCGGTCCAAGGTCTCTACAATCTGCCTTATGTTTTTGTCAACACCAAGCAGTGCCTGGCTTTTGACAAAACCCCTGAGGCAGCCAAGCTCAACGGCCTCTTCGAAGCTCAAGCCAAGATGAAGATGATCGGCTTTTTCCCGGAAGGCTTCAGGCACATCATGAACTCCAAAAGACCTGTCAATACGCCTGCGGACCTCAAGGGCCTCAAAATCCGTGTCATGGAAAACAAGATCCATGTGGCCTCCATCAATGCCATGGGAGCCACAGCCACTCCGATCAGCTGGAACGAGGTCATCACGTCCATTCAGACCAAGGTGATCGACGGCTTTGAAAACAGCATCCCCACCCTGGCCCATGTGAAAGCGTGGGATCTGTTAAAGAACCTGGCTCTCACCAGCCATTTCTATGATGTAGGTTTTGTGGTGGTCGCAAAGAAGGCATGGGACTCCCTCACTCCAGCAGAACAAAAGGCCCTGATGGAAGCCCAGGCCGAGGCGCTTGATAAGAGCCTCAAAATCATCGAGGACCACGACAAGAAGGGCCTTGAGCAAATGAAGGCGAACGGAGTAACGATTACCACTCCCGATCTCAAGCCTTTTGTCGCAGCCGTGAAACCAGTCCAGGACAACTTCCTCAAAGACTTTCCTGACCTGAAGCCCATCGTGGACAAGGCCATCAGCATGCAATAAGGCAACCGCAGAGAGGACCGGCCCGGGCCGGTCCTCTCTTATTGAATGGGTTTCGTGCTATGGAAAGCACTCTTACACGGGTTTCCACCGCGGTTTACTCCGTCTGCAAGGTCATGATGATCCTTCTCACCGTGGAAATCACGCTTGTGATCAGCGCCAATATCTTCGGCCGGTATATCCTCGATGCTTCCCTTTACTGGGCCGAGGAAGTGGTGCGCTACTCCTTTGTCTGGGTCACCTTTATAGGAGCAACCTGCGCATACAAAAACCGGGCCCTGATCTCCATGTCTGTCTTGACCCACTGGGTTTCGCCTGGGCTGAGATGGAAAACCGGTCTGATCCTGGATGCGGTCGTGGGGATCTTCCTCCTCATTTCTTTGGTCTTCGGGACAAAACTCACCCTCGCCGTTCTGCATCAGCGATCCGCTTCTCTTGAAATCTCCATGGCCATTGTCTACATTTGCATTCCCCTGTCCTGCCTTTTTATGCTCCTCTTTAACCTGGAACAGTTTTTCATGGTCCTGAGGCTGAAACGCCCCCTCGCCATATGGGGCGAGGAGCAACTATGATCTGGATCGTAGCCGTCGTATTTGTGGCCTGCATGGTCTTCGGCATGCCCATTGTTTTTGCTCTGGGCATTCCGGGAGCCATCTACATCCTGCTCAGCGACCTGCCCGTGACCATGATCCCGGCAAAAATGTTCTCAGGAGTCGATGTGTTTGTGCTCCTAGCCATTCCTATGTTCATCGTTGCCGGCAACTTGATGAACTTTGCGGGAATTTCCATCAGATTGGTCCGGTTTTCCATGGCCGTTGTCGGAAGCCTGCCGGGCGGTCTGGCCATGGTCAACATCGTCTCCCTCATGTTCTGCTCAGGGGTCACCGGCGCAGCGTCGGCGGACATTGCTGCGGTGGGCTCTATTCTGATCCCTGCCATGCGCAAGCAGGGATACAGCGAGGGCTTCTGTGCCGCTCTCACCTCCGTGGCCTCCAGCATGGGACCCATTATCCCACCCAGCATTCTTTTCGTGGTCTACGGGTTCATGGCCAATGTGTCTATTGCCAGCCTGTTTCTTGCAGGTGTTGTCCCGGGTGTCGTTATTTGCGTTGCGATGATGATCACGGTGTACGTCCTGGCAAAAAAGCATCACTACCCAAGGGGAGACCGTTTCTCCTTCTCCGTTCTGCTTAGAGAAACCAAATCAGCGTCCCTCGCTCTTCTTTTGCCGGTGATCATCGTGGGAGGGATGGGGCTGGGCGTCATGACCCCCACAGAGGTGAGCGGCGTGGCGGTCGTCCTCTCTTTTGTGTTCGGCAAGTTTATCTACAAGGAACTGCAGTGGCGGGATCTCCCCGGTATACTAGCGGAAAGTGCTATTCTCTCAGGCGCTGTTGTTTTCATTGTTGCAACCAACAACATTCTGCTTTATGCCGTGACGCTTGAACAGCTCGCCGATAAATTGGGAGCTTTCTTCTTTGCCATCACACAAAACAAGATCCTGATCCTGATGATGCTCAATGCCCTCCTTCTGTTCTTGGGGGCCATTGTGGATTGCCTGCCCCTGATGATTCTCTTCATCCCCGTGATCAAACCCTTATTCGCCACTTTGGGTGTTGACCCGGTTCATGCAGGGGTGATGATCGTTCTGAACATGACCATCGGGCTTTCTACGCCGCCTGTCGGTACCAGCCTCTTTATTGCCGCGAGTATTGCCAAGACTGACATCCAGTCTGCAACGCGACACATGACGCCTTTCCTGATCGCTGTGATCATCGTTCTGCTGCTCGTGACCTATTTCCCCCCGATCACCCTGTGGTTTCCCGACCTGATCATGAAATAATCCACTACGCGACCGAACCGTCATAGAGAAACCTCGTCATTGAACATTGAGCATTGACCAGTGAACATTGGCAGGGGCAGGTAACGGGTTGTCCGTTGTCTGTGGTCAGTTGTCAGTTGATTTGTTCTGAACCGTGTACCTTGCACCCTGCACCGTGCACCTTCTTGCTTCTGTCTACTGTCTTCTGAATTCCTCTTTACCTATTTTCCCGTCATTCCAATATTCCATCGTTCCAGTCTTCTAACGCTTTAGTCCCTTTCCTTAGAAGGTTTTGCCAATACCTATGCCAATGTAGAACTGGGGTAGATAGTAAGCGTCATCAACAGGCCAGAGATAAATCTCCCTGCTCATAACCACTGGGTAACATAGTTGATTTCACCCAGGGGAAGCACTTCCTTTCCGTCGACGATTCCAGCAACAGTGACTTGCCGGCCGGCGCTGAAGACAACCGGATCAAGGAAACCGGTCGCCTCGACAATGAATCTTCCCCCGGATGCCGCATCAACGGAGGGTTTGTTTCTGAAGCCAAGTGGATACTGAAGGACCGTAATCCGTGTCTTGCCCGGCAAAGGCGTTGTTTCAATGATACTGCCTCCAAGCAATATCGTCTTTCCCTTGAAGTTATCAGGGTTTCTCAGTACCACCTGAAAAGGCAGATCCTTGTCTACCTCTCTGAGTACTTCCTGAGAAATAACGGGAGCACAACCCATCATAAGAAGAATCAGCAGGCTCAGGAACCATCTTCTTGCTATCATTCCTTCTCCCCTAAAAATCTGAATTTCTGGTAACACATCATACAGCCCTTTCTCCTTAAATTCAATTTTCCACTTCCCCTCCCTTGATGGGAGGGGTTAGGGGAGGGGGTGGGGATGAGTTGCATTCTTCTAGATCCCCCTCCCTTGAGGGGCGGTGTCGCAATTCTGAGGGTGTCTCTTTTCTGTCATTTCGACCGAAGGGAGAAATCTCAAAATCCCGCTACATGCAGAATCAAGATTTCTCGCCTCCGATCAATCGGGGACTCGAAATGACATATGACACGATCTCTGAGGGGAGGGGTTAGGGGAGGGTGAGGAAAGGCTTTGGATTGAACGCGAGATACCCGGCGCAGGAGCGCGGAACGATTTAGGTGTTCTATGGTAAGCCTTTGGGGGATGCCGGTGGTGTGCCGCTGCCTTGTGGTAGCGATTTGAAGGTTTCGACGGAAGGGGTTCGTGAGGAAAAGACGCTTTCCCTCACCTCGTGGCGGGCAACGATGTTTCTGTCGTCGAATTCAATGATGAGAAAGTGGGGTCTGTGAATGGGCCCGCCGGTCCGCTGCGTAATACCCACCCACAAAAAAATAGGCAGCAACCATTTCCCATCGGTATACGAAGATCTTCTCGTGGTTCAGCACAAGGTCCGGTTCCCCGAGTTTCAGCAGCACCTCCTCCTTGCTCGTCGTATCCTTAACCATGAAGGTTGTCTTCTCATCGTCGCACGGGACCCTTCCATGATCCCTGTGTTCAGGGGTGGGGATAATCATGCAGGCATAGGAAAACAGCATGAGGAGGAGGGCAAAGAAGACTTTCACGGCATGATTCTCCGAAGGCTGTGTCTTGCAAGGGTCCCTTGATCGTCAAACACGAGGACGAGGCTGTACTCAGCCTCGCGGCTCAGGATCTCAAGAAGCTTCTCCTCTTTATTCTGTTCCCGCACGGTGAAAAGAGTTCCTTTTTCGGAGAGCAGCTTCCTTCTGTTATCCACCCAACCGTAATAGCCGCTGAGGTAAGCAGTCTCAAGGTTGATGAGAATGCCTCGATACTCCTTCTCCGAGATGTCTCGTCCTTCCTCAACGAGAATCAGCCTATAGCTGAGAATCTCGCCGCTCTGGAACCCTGAGCTCGGCTCGCCAAGCCTCTGGATGATTTCTTTCCGTTCTGTTTTACCATCCGCTAAGTACGTAAGCCACCTTTCACGAACATAAGGCTCGCTGACGAAAGTCTCATCCAATTTCCCATGAGCGCAGGCCATGACCAACGCTAACATTATGAATGGCAGTAAGATGCATCGCAGAAAGCTCACGCCTTCACTCCTCTCTCACAGAATCAGGTTTACCGGCACCTGCCGGCTCTCAATGCCCCCTGGGTTTTGGGACAGAAGATTCTATTAGAAAACGTTCTCTGCGCCCTTTGCGCTCTCTGCGGTAAAGATTTGTCTTATGGATTGATCCTCAGCATGCTGTGCTTTTGCAGAATGTGCTTTTCGTCAAACACGAGTACCAGGTTGTACTCGGTCTGTAGCCACTCCCTGAAACGGGGATCCCTGCGATCCACCTCTACTGAAATGACCTCGAACCGATTTTCCTTCTGATTGTACCGTAGCCTGTAAGTAAGGATTCTTTCACCTTCGAACAGTGCTGACGGGATTCCGAATTTGAGAAGGATGTCTTCCTTGGTTGTTTTTCCATCCTCCAGAAGAGCCAGTTGCTGCTGCAGGGTCGCATCGTCCACAGTCTGGAGTCTGGTCTCTGCGCAGCCGGAGAGGAGCAGAATAATGAGAAAGCCTATGGCAGCAGATCGCCAAAACATGAAAACCTCCTTGTTGCGAAGAGGAACGAACCGAGATTGTACAGAGAGTCGTATAAGAGTCAACGGAAATAAGGGACTCTGAAACCTTCTCAACACGGTTGCTCTCATTCCTTAAGGCATTTCCAGCCAGGAAATCCCTTGCTTTGTTTTCTATCTTTTGCTAAAAATAGCAAAATCTAAATTAACCTAACCTACAGGCAGAGGATCTTATGATGCCCGATGCCCAAAGCCAAATGGATTTGGCGAAGTGTGCAGTTGAAGCGCTTTGTGGGCACGACTGACCCCGTCTTCCGAAAGGAGTCGGGGTTCTTGCTTTTTGGGTATATCTGACAAAAGAAAGGATCAAGATAGGGATTGTTTTGAATGTTGGGTCCAGTCCCGGCCACTGTTTCCAATACGACCCCATAAACGTCTTGGTCCAGAAAGGAGTCATGGATGAACTCGATTCCCCTAACCCCCATTCAACATCAAGCCCTGAATCAGATAAAAGGTAGGGTACGGGAAAGGTTCCTTGTCGTGGATATCCTTCTATATGGTTCAGCCGCCAGAGGGGAGGCGGACGAGGAATCTGATCTGGATCTTCTCATTGTTACCTCTCAGCCACTTACCCGCTTCAGGCGCCACGAGATCACAGACATCGTATTTGAGGTCAATCTACAATATGACACAAATTTCAGCACACTGGTTGTCGATCAAAAGACGTGGGAGACAGGCATCGTATCTGTTCTACCCCTGAGAGAGGAAATCATGAGGGATGGTATCCGCGTATGACAACCGAAAGACCACGCTCGGAAATGGTGCGCTACTGGTGGAGCAAGGCAGAAGATAGCCTTGCTTCGGCCAAAAGTGGGTTCAAGCCGAATTATGCGGTGCCCCCCGGAGAAACACTCAAGGAAACGCTTGAATCGCTCGGAATGACCCAGGCTGAATTGGCCCAGCGAACCGGTCGGCCCAAGAAAACCATCAATGAGATCATAAAGGCGAAGGCTGCTATCACGCCCGATACGGCGATTCAGCTCGAAAGAGCTTTAGGGGTTCCAGCCTCTTTCTGGAATAACCTTGAGAGGAACTATCAGGAGACCCTGGCACGTTTGAGGTAGGAGGATCAACTTCATTCCCAGTTAAAGTGGCTTAAGGCCTTCCCGATCTCCTCTCTTGTGAAAAAACGCCGGGTGCCAAAACTGAAATCAGACGTCGAGAAGCTTAGGGACTTACTGAACTTCTTCGACAACATTGAAACATCCCTTTTACCCGCTCTCCAAGAAACGCCCTTAGAGGAGGTTGAGCAATGACCAAGGTTCCAGACGGACGAAACCGCTCGGGACTCCTCATTTATCAGACCAATGATGGAAACACGCGAATCGAGGTTCGGCTGGAGAATGAAACAGTATGGTTAAGCCAGAAATTGATGGCCGAGTTATTTCAAGTGTCGATTCCGACGGTGAACGAGCATATCAGAAACCTCTATGAAGAGAGCGAATTACAGCCTGATCCAACTATTCGGAAATTCCGAATAGTTCAAACCGAGGGATCTAGACAGGTATCAAGGGAAGTGGATTTCTACAATCTCGACGTCATCATCTCCGTCGGCTACCGCGTGAAATCCCACCGGGGCACCCAGTTCCGTATTTGGGCAACCCAGCGGTTGCGTGAATACATCATCAAGGGTTTCACGCTGGATGATGAGCGGCTCAAACAGGCCGGCGGCGGCAATTACTTCGACGAGTTGCTCGCGCGGATTAGGGACATCCGGTCTTCGGAAAAGGTCTTCTGGCGCAAGGTCCTTGGCATCTATGCCACGAGCATCGACTACGACCCAAATACCGATCTGTCACGGGAGTTCTTCTCCGTGGTGCAAAACAAGATGCACTGGGCCGCCCATCGCCACACAGCAGCAGAAATCATTGCGGCAAGAGCCGATGCGGCCAGGCCCAATATGGGTTTGACCTCCTGGATTGGCTCGAGGCCAACGCAGGCTGATGCCGAGATCGCCAAGAACTACCTCAGCGTCGAGGAATTGGACACCCTCAATCGGATTGTCACCATCTACCTGGACTTTGCAGAGCTTCAGGCCATGAACCGGAAGCCCATGTATATGAAGGACTGGATCGCCAAGCTGGATGATTTCCTGAAGATCAGCGAGCGGGACATCCTCACCCATGCAGGGAGTATCAGCCACGAGGAGGCGCTCTCCCAAGTCCGCGCCGAATATGAGAAGTACCGCCAAGCCCACCTGAACGATGCTTCGCCGGTGGAAAGACACTTCCTCCAGGCAGCTAAAGAGGTGCAGAAGCTTGCCGGGCAACGGAAGCGGGGGAAGAAGAAAGGAGACCTCCAGTGAAGTCCCCCGGATACCCGAACTACAAACCCAGCAGGATAGATTGGCTTGGCGAAGTGCCGGAGCATTGGGACGTGAAGGGACTAACATACATTGGCGAATGGTGCAACCGCCCCTCCTTTTCTGAGAGGAGACGGGGTTCTTATTTTGACCGAATTCGTCTGAAGCCCATTGCAGTATGCGTAATTGTTGATTCTCTAAAGCAGGTGCAATACAAAGTCAGTAGCAATCCCTTTAGTCTCTCGTCTTGAAAAGGATGTTCTATGCCCAGAATCTTCGACAACATTGAAACATCCCTTTTACCCGCTCTCCAAGAAACCCTTAAATTGTCAGACCGAGCTGATTTCTGCGTCGGCTATTTCAACCTTCGTGGATGGAAGCAGATCGATGAGTTAATAGACAAATGGTCCGGTGGTGAAGGACACTGTTGTCGTCTGTTAGTTGGAATGCAGCGGCTGCCGCAAGAGGAACTCCGGGATGCACTGCGGATCGTGAAAGGCCAGGAGGGCATAGACAATCAGAAGGCCATTCGCCTCAAGAAGAAGTTGGCTGAAGAATTCCGCGAGCAACTGATGATTGGGATGCCTACAGAGGATGACGAGGTAGGGCTCAGGCGGCTGGCGGCCCAGATTCAAGCAAAGAAGGTCATCGTCAAGCTGTTCCTGCGCCACCCTCTCCACGCCAAACTTTACCTTCTTTTTCGTCCAGACCCAATTGCCCCGACAGGTGGGTTACCTCGGAAGCAGCAACCTCACTCTGGCCGGACTTTCTAAGCAAGGGGAGTTGAACGTGGATGTCCTTGACCAGGATGCTTGCACCAAGCTGTCCCACTGGTTTGAGGACCGCTGGCAAGACCGTTTTTGCATCGATATCTCTTCAGAACTGGCGGCGATCATTGACGAGAGTTGGGCCCGCGAGAAGCCGCTACCCCCCTATCACATCTATCTCAAGATGGCCTATCATCTTTCCCAGGAAGCACGCTCGGGCCTCTCGGAGTTCCGCATACCCCGCGACTTCGGCAATCAGCTTTTTGAGTTCCAGGTCCAGGCTGTGAAGATCTCCTCACATCACCTGAATAAGCGCGGTGGAGTTCTAATAGGCGACGTGGTGGGGCTAGGAAAGACTTTGATGGCTACCGCTGTAGCCCGGATCTTCGAGGATGACCAGGACCTGGAGACCCTCATCATCTGCCCTAAGAACCTCGTGTCCATGTGGGAGGACTACCGCAGCCAGTACCGCATGCGGGCAAGGGTACTCTCCATTAGCCTTGTACACAGGGAATTGCCCAAGCTTCGCCGCTACCGACTTGTGGTCATTGATGAGAGCCATAACCTTAGAAATCGGGAAGGAAAGCGCTATCGGGCAATCCAGGAATACATCCGTGAAAACGAAAGCAAAGTCATCCTCCTCTCTGCCACGCCCTACAACAAGACGTACCTTGATCTCTCGAATCAGCTCCGCCTCTTCATCCCGGAGGACCTGGATATCGGGCTCAGACCTGAAAATTATCTCCGAGACCTTGGGGAGACCGAGTTTATCAGACGACACCAGTGCTCCCCCCGCTCCCTTGCCGGATTCGAGCACAGCGAGTACGCCGATGATTGGCGTGAACTGATGCGATTGTACATGGTCCGAAGGACGAGGAGCTTTATTCAGGAAAACTACGCCCTGACCGATCCGAGCAATGGCAAAAAATACCTGGAGTTTCCGGATGGCACCCGTTCCTATTTCCCGATTCGCCGGCCAAAGACCGTGAAGTTTAAGATCGACGAAAAAGATCCTAAGGACCAATATGCTCTTCTCTACTCAACTCATGTTGTCGATGCCATCAATGGCCTCATGCTGCCTCGCTACGGCTTGGGGAATTATGTCGTAGAACGTCCGCATGAGCCGCCCACAGCTGCAGAAGCAGGAATTATTGCCGACCTGTCGCGAGCCGGCAAGAGGTTGATGGGGTTTTGCCGGACTAACCTTTTCAAGCGACTCGAAAGCAGCGGTCAGGCCTTTATACAATCCGTTGAAAGGCACATCCTGAGGAACTTCGTGTGCCTGCATGCCATCGAGACCAAGCAGCCCATCCCCATTGGCACCCAGGACGCCAGTTTCTTGGATGACCGCGTCCAAGACAGGGACCTGGATCTTTTTTCCGACGAAGATGATGATGAAACGATCGCTCCTCGGGAGAATGAAGGGCTTCGGACTGAGGCTGACTTTCGGCAGCGAGCTGTGAAGGTCTATCAGTCTTATGCCGGTCCCCTTAAAAAGCGGTTCCGTTGGTTAAGTGGCGAGCGCTTCCTTGCTCAACTGAAGAAAGACCTGCGATCCGATATCGATACGCTCCTGGCGGTACTTCAACGCTGTGGCGCTTGGGACCCTGAGCGGGACGCCAAGCTCAAGAGACTGATAGACCTGATTAGCCGCAACCATCCTGGCCAGAAGCTCATTGTCTTTTCCCAATTCGCGGACACCGTTGATTACCTGAGCGCCCAGTTGGCGGCTCGGGGAATCCCCAGGATGGCCGGGGTTACGGGCGACACGGAAGACCCGACCAAGGTTGCATGGCGGTTCAGCCCTGAGAGCAACCAAAAGCGCCTAGAGGTCCGGGCAGGAGCAGGAACTCGACGTGCTCATTTCCACTGATGTCCTGAGTGAAGGCCAGAATCTCCAAGACGGCGCCATTGTCGTAAATTACGATCTCCCATGGGCCATCATCCGCCTTATTCAGAGGGCAGGCCGGGTGGATAGGATTGGGCAGAAGTCGGATACCATTCTTTGCTACAGTTTTCTGCCTGCCGAAGGGGTGGAGCGCATCATCCGCCTCCGCGCGCGCGTGCGGCAAAGGCTTCAGGAAAATGCGGAAGTGGTGGGTACGGACGAGGCCTTCTTCGAGGACGACCGCAACGAGCAGGCCATTAGGGATCTCTTTACGGAAAAAGCGGGGATACTGGACGGCGATGCGGACACGGAGGTCGACCTGGGATCCTATGCGTACCAGATCTGGAAGAGGGCTACAGACCGAGATCCATCGCTGCAGAAAATGATCCCATCGTTACCTAATGTTGTCTACTCCACTAAGCCTCACTCTCCCACGGATGAGGAGCCTGAAGGCGTGCTGGTGTATGTCCGCACAGCCCAGGGAAACGATGCTCTGGCCTGGGTGAACAAAGAAGGAAAGAGTATCACAGAGTCCCAGTTCGCTATCCTCAAGGCCGCGGAGTGCGCCCCTGAAACCCCCGCACTGCCACGACTGAATGACCACCACAAACTTGTCCAGGCCGGCGTGGAGTCTGTTGCCAGGGAGGAGCGATCCATGGGAGGCCAGTTGGGGCGGCCATCAGGAGCACGTTTCCGGACTTACGAGCGACTGCAACGGTATGCCGAAGTGATCAAGGGGACCTTGTTTGACAACCCCCAGCTCCGCCGTGCCATTGAGGATATCTATAGTTGTCCCCTTCGCCAGGTAGCCATTGACATCCTGAACCGGCAACTTCGAAGCGGCATCAGCGACGAGGCCCTGGCTCAGCGGGTACTCGAGCTCCGGGAGGAGGGCCGATTGTGTATTATTCACGAGGAAGAGGAACTGCAGGAGCCCCGCATCATCTGTTCAATGGGACTGAGGAGAAAGGATGAAGGATGAGGGATGAAGGCGGAAAGGACCTGAAAGCCAGGACAAAGTCATTCGCCCTTGAGATCATCAAGACGTATTCGGGTTTGCCGAACAGCACGGTAGCGCAGGTGATAGGCAGGCAAGTGCTGAGATCGGGCACTTCTGTGGGTGCTCACTACAGGGAAGCAATCCGAAGCAGGTCGAATGCTGAGTTCATAAGCAAACTGGAAGGGGGCCTTCAAGAGCTTGAGGAAACGATCTACTGGCTTGAGCTTCTGGTCGATTCAGGAGTCGCAAAGCTCAAGGCGGTGTCCCATCTCCTGGACGAGGCCAACCAGTTGGCCGCAATCCTCAAGACCTGTGTTAAGAACGTGAAGAAGAGAAAGTCATGACCTTGTCAAGGATGAAGGTTGAGGGATGAAGGATGAATGTAAGCCCCGATACTGTTCGCCGCCGCCTGAGAGATTTCGATCTTGCCGGCCTGTTTGTGGAGGAGCTTGGGTGGGACCGCCACTCAGGTCAGCTGCCGGTGACAGTAGAGGGGCGAACATATCTCCTCCGAGGACTGGCGCAAAAGCGGGGTGTGCAGATTTTCCAGTGTGATGCGGACGGCGACGGTAGAATGCCTGATCACGGGACCCGGCGAAAGATTGAGAAGCAGGTCACAAAATCCGCGTACGAGCACCTCATCATCTTTGTGGATGGGGCCCGTGCGGTGCAGATTTGGCAGTGGGTTGCGCGGGAACCTGGTCAGCCTGCCAAGTACCGGGAATATGCCTACCATCCGGGACACCAGGCAGGGGAGTCACTGGTCCAAAAGCTGCATACCATCTATTTCCCCTTGAGCGAAGAAGAGGCGATCGACCTGACCGGCACTGTTCACAGGCTCCGAGATGCCTTTGACAGGGACCGGGTCACTAAGAAGTTCTACGAGAGATTCAAAGCAGAACATGGGAAGTTTCTCAAGTTCATATCCGGGATCTCCGACACCGCCGACCGAGAGTGGTATGCCTCTCTCATGCTGAACCGGCTCATGTTTGTGTATTTCATCCAGCAGAAAAGCTTTCTGGACGGCGACCAGCGGTACCTCCAAAACCGCCTCCGAATGGTCCAGGAGCGGAAAGGAAAGGGCCGGTTCTACACCTTCTACCGGTATTTTCTCCTGCGTCTCTTCCACGAAGGTTTTACCCAGCAACAGGCTCAGCGTGCTCCTGACCTGGAGGAACTTCTTGGCAATATCCCCTATCTCGACGGCGGGCTTTTTGATGTCCATCAGCTCGAAGAAAAATACCCCGAGATGAATATTCCTGATGAAGCCTTCGAGGGGCTCTTTACCTTCTTCGACCAGTACGAGTGGCATCTGGATGCGAGGCCCTTGCGGAACGACCGGGAGATTAATCCCGACGTACTCGGCTACATCTTCGAGAAGTTTGTAAACCAGAAGCAGATGGGCGCTTACTATACTAAAGAGGACATTACTGAATACATCGGCAAGAACACCATCATCCCATACCTCTTTGATTCGGCCCACAAGAAATGCACGATAGCGTTTGAGCCAGGGTCTGCCCTATGGCAACTCCCCGCGAATGATCCGGATCGCTACATTTACGAACCTGTGAGGAGAGGAGTCGTAAACGAAAAGGGCGAGGTGATCCCAGAATCAGTTCTTCCGGAATTCGTTCAGAAAGGCATGAACGACCCAAAGGCCCGCATGTTTGAGAAAAAGTATAACCTTGGTGATGCGGATCTGCGGAATGAGGAAGGCCGGAAGCTAACCCTGCCCTCCGAAACTTGGCGCGAATATGCGAATCGAAGAAAACGCTGCCTGGAGTTGAGAGAGAAGCTGGCGAATGGGGAGATCCATGAGATCAATGATCTGATCACCTTCAACCTCAACATTCGCCAGTTCGCAGAGGACGCTATCAGTACCTGCGAGGGACCTGAGCTATTGCGGGCATTCTATGCGGCGATCTCGAGCTCTACCGTCCTAGATCCAACCTGCGGTTCAGGCGCCTTTCTTTTCGCAGCCCTCAACATACTAGAGCCACTCTACGAGGCATGCCTTGTCAGGATGGAGGCATTCCTAGAAGACCTGGAACATTCAGGAGAGAAGCATAGGCCTGAGAAGTTCGGCGATTTCCGGCGTGTCCTCGCTGAGATCGACAAGCATCCTAACCGTCGCTACTTCATCCTGAAATCTATCATCATCAACAACCTCTATGGCGTGGACATCATGGAGGAGGCTGTGGAGATCTGCAAGCTGCGCCTCTTCCTTAAGCTTGTGGCCCAGGTGGACAGGGTCAAGGACCTAGAGCCTCTCCCGGACATCGATTTCAACATCCGGCCCGGCAACACTCTCGTCGGGTTCGCCCGACTCGATGACGTGAAGGCCACCCTGGATGGAAAATTCGGATTCAAGAAAGGCGAGGTAGATCGAATCACTGAGGATGCAGAGATCGTGGACCGAGCGTACCGGAGATTCCACGAAATGCAGACCGTCCACGATATGGACGCCAAGGATTTCGCAGAGGCCAAACGAGAGCTTCGATCACGCCTTGCCCAGTTGACCGAGCAACTCGACCGCTATCTGGCGACCGAGTACGGGATTAGCGAGAGCATAATCCTGAACAAGAAAGAGTATCAGGTTGCCTTCCACAAGTGGCGCATAGCCCACCGGCCCTTCCATTGGTTCGCCGACTTTTATGGAATCATGAATCGGAATGGATTTGATGTCATAATTGGAAACCCTCCCTACGTTGAATACAGCAAAGTACGGACTGTGTATCGAATACTGGGCTACAGTACTGAGACGGCCGGGAACCTTTATGCCTTCTGTGCTGAGCGGAGTTATAGGCTGCTAGGAAATGCGGGACGGTTCGGGTTCATTGTCCAAGCACCGATTGTTTCTACACAGCGAATGGGTGAAGTCCGCGCCGTACTTCGTGGAAATTCCGACAGCCTCTTCTTTTCCACATACGATGATAGGCCGAGCAAGTTGTTCGATGGTATGCACCACTGCCGCCTTGCGATCATTTTGTCCCGAAAAGGAAAGCCAAATGTGCTGTGGACGCATGTCGCAACTACGAGGTACCACAAGTGGTATAAGGAAGAGCGTCAGAATCTTTTCGAGGTCACTGATTACATCACCTATCCTCTCGAATTGGTACCAGATTTCATTCCCAAGTTCCGTTCGTCGGTGGAGAGCGGTATTTTCAAGAAGGTCACTTCCGTTCCTCGACGCATGGGTTTAATGATGCGCCCCTCTTCAACCGAATATGCGATTTACTACAAAATAACTGGTGTCGGGCATTGGTTCACCTTCACCATGAACCCTCCCCGATTCTGGCGGGATGGTTTGGTGGGGCATTCAACCAGAGAAAGTGCGGTTTTCTTCCCTTCTCAATCGATTCGCGACACAGCCTATTGCCTATTCTGCAGTACCTTGCATTATTGGCTGTATCAGATTCGAACCAATTGCCGAGATTTCAATCCCAGCGATTTGCAGTACCTACCAGTGCCTTTGGCTGTCATGGCAGGTCCGCGAAAATTTACTACGCTGGCAATCAAAATAATGGAACGGCTTGAAGAAACTTCAGAGGTTGGTGCTGGAAATTATACTGTTGGCGGGACCGTAAGCTATCAGCGATTCAAGCCAGGCACTGCTAAGCCCATTTTTGATGAAATCGATGAGCTGCTTGCAGAGTATTACAGCTTTACAGATGAGGAATTGGATTTCATCATCAACTATGACATCAAGTATCGTATGGGGCAAGATGGCGGAGAAGACGAAGATGGGGAACGACCGTAGACAATTTTACCTATCTTAGCGATCTCTTTAGGAGGGCATTCCTCAAATCGTGACATATGTAGTTCCTTCTATTGACCAGAGAGGTAATTGAGGTCAATAGCTAAGTATCAATGTAGCCCAAAAATGGTCCCCGCAACTCACAATAGAGCGCTATAGAAAGTGGCCGTATCACACAGGAGGACTTATATGTTTGTCTCTGAGCTATCAATCAAGAATTTCCGCTGCTTTCGAGACATCACTCTTACTTTTACCGAGGGGCTGAATGTTATTATAGGCGAGAATAATTCCGGGAAAACAACCATTTTGAAGGCTCTTGAGCTAATTTTCTGTAGGACGGATGCCTCGAGACTGGATATTGACGATTTTTATAAGGGTGTTGAGTTAGGCGAGGAGCCGCCGGAAATAGAGATAAAGGCGACCCTGCGTTCAAGCGGAAAAGACAGGCTAGCTGAGAAAGCTGCTGTTGCTACTTGGTTAACAAAATTGGATTCCCCATGGGAAGCTATGCTTACCTATCGATTTTTTTTGCCGGAAACCGAGATAGGGAAATACAAGAAAGATATTCAAAAGGCGAAGGAGGATAAAAAAAATAAAAGGGAGGAGTTGGATAAAGCCTTGTGGGGCGCTCTCGAAAGGTACCTATCTAAATACGTTTTAAGGATTTATGGAGGAAACCCTAAGGCGATGAACAGGGCTGAAGGGGAATGGCTACAAAAGTTTGATTGCAAATTGCTGAGTGCGTTAAGAGATGTAGAAGACGAGATGTTCTCTTCAAAGAATAACTTGTTTCGACAGGTGCTGAGGCACTTCCTCGATTATGAGTTGACCGACGAAAAAGCGAAGGAGGAAGTGGAAAAAAGAAGGCAATCATTTAAGGAAAGCGCAGGGGAATTAGTGGATAGCGTTCGGAGAAGAGTAAACGTGGGGAATATTCTGGAATTTGCAGAAAAAACTGGAGCGTCAGTTGGAGGAAAGCCTAACATCGCGGGAAAACTAGATGAAAATGATGTGCTTTCCTGCTTGAGGCTAGTTATTGAGAAGACCGGATTGGAAATCCCCATAGTGAATAATGGCTTGGGGTATAACAATCTGATCTATATCTCCTTAATTCTATCAAAACTTAAAATGAATGCATCTGAAGAGCAAGGTGAAAATGCCACAATATTTCCGATGTTGATGATAGAGGAACCTGAAGCCCATCTGCATCCGGCACTTCAGTATAATTTTCTGAGGTTCTTGAAGGAAGAAATTGAACAGAAGGAAATCTCGAAACAGATCTTTGTTACTACACACTCTACCCATATCACAGCAGCCGTAAGTCTCGATGCTATAATCTGTATGTCGCTCGGGGACGACGGTTCTGTGATGGTTGCATATCCGGGCAGAGTGTTTTCTGAGTCCGAAGAAGACAAGTTTTCAAAAAAATATGTAGAGCGGTATTTGGACGCGACAAAATCGAATATGCTTTTTGCCAAGGGTGTAGTTCTGGTGGAGGGCATAGCTGAGCAACTCCTGTTTCCTTGTTTGGCGGAATACTGTAGCAAGTCCATAGAGAAAAGCCATGTTGCCGTAGTTCGAGTGGATGGTCTTACCTTTCGGCATTTTCTCAAACTGTTCGGGGCAGGTGTCGCTGAGGATCGGAAGAAATACGGACTGTTGAAGAAAGTTGCGTGTGTGTTGGATGTTGATCCGTCTAGGTTGCGGAAGGGAGACAAGAAGCCAAGATATAAGGCATGCTGGCCCTTTGATCTAGCCAAGTCCCACGACTATGAATACAAAACCCGTTCCGGGGTTGTGTTGAGTCTGGGGAAGATGAGCAAGGGTGATAATGTGAAGATCTTCTTCAACAAGACGGAGAAAGGAAAAACTTTCGAATACGATCTCGCTTTTGAAAATGATGAATGCGAACTCCTATTTCCTGAAGAGACTATCCTAAGAAAGGACGAGGAGTTGAATAATTCAGTAAGCGCGTGCGGTTGGAAAGAGGAGGATAAGAAAAAAGCTCTGAAGGCAGCGTATTACTTGTTGCAGGTAGAGTCCAAAGGAGAAAATGCTTTGGCGTTGGAGCAAAGGTTACGAGCGAATTTGGCTCTTCCTGCAGATAAGAGGGCACCCTTTATTCCACCCTCCTATACAAAAGAAGCCATTGAATGGGTATGCCCAAGGTGAATAACTATCACGATAAATTGTTCACAATTACATCCGATTCGGAATTGGCCGACTTCGATCAAAATTTTAAGGTGATTGCCGGACCAGGGGCAGGTAAGACTCATTGGTTAATTAAGAACATTAGGCATATCCTAAGGAAGTCACCTCGCATTAGCTCCACAACACGCATCGCCTGTATCACCTATACTAATGTTGCGTCGGATGAGATAAAAGAGGGGCTCGGGATTGGTGAGAACCGAGTTGAAACGTCAACAATCCACAGTTTCCTATACAAAAACATCGTCAAGCCTTATGCGCATCTATTAAAGAAAAACGATGGCAGTTTCCTAATCAATTTTAGCGGCCTTGATGGACATGAGGAGCATCGCCCGGTATTTTATCCAGTTATTAATAGTTGGATTAATTCGATAGAGGAAATGCGTAAGAGTAAATTTCGATTTATCAACGACAAGAAGAGGCAGGAGCTGGTTAACTGCTTGTCGAGCCTTAACTGGAAACTTGATTCGGGCGAGTGTGTCCTGGAATTTAGAAAAAATTATGGTCTGGCTAAACCTCTCGTAGAAAAGGTAGAGGAGTATAAGCGACAATTTTGGGACAAAGGGCAGATCCATCACGAGGACGTTCTATATTTTGCATACCGTATTTTGACTGAGAATCCTTGTCTTTGCGATTTCTTGAGTTCGAGGTTCGGATACATATTGATTGACGAATTTCAGGATACACACCCTATCCAAACTGAGATCGTGAAATTGCTGGGTGCGAGTGGATCGATAATCGGAGTGATAGGTGATGCTGCTCAATCAATCTACAAATTCCAAGGAGCCAGCAGAAAAGATTTCTTAGGGTTCAAAATCGACGGCCTTGTCAATTACAAAATCGATGGGAACCGTCGAAGCACGAAAAGGATCATAAGCCTTCTGAATCATGTTCGTACCGGCGATCCCGTCATGCAGGCTCAGGAGGGTGCCGATCGGGAGGGAGAAGCTGTCTGCGTCATAGTTGGGGATGATACCACAAGAGTATTATCGCATTACCAAGATCTGGCACAATCTTTCGGATACGAAGGCAAAACTTACGTTCTGGCGGTAAGGAATGACACCGTTTCCAAATTGAGAAGGAAGAATAACAACAATGAAGGGCTGTGGGAGCGACTGCGTGCGGCAGATGGCTTTAGGGAGAGATTTCTAATTGCTGTCATCACGGCTGAAGAGTACGCATACGAGGGTCGATTCGAAATCGCCCTAAAAGAGGCGTTAAGAATATTCAAGACCGATAGTGATGGAAACCTTAAGAAGCCATTCAAGGCTGGGGCTCTTCGGTCGGAGTTAGAGAAGAGAGGGGCGGCTGTTTCCGTGCTTGAATTTATTATATCAAGAAGGGAAACCCTAAAGGACGAGACAGCTTTGGGTTTTTATGAGAAGCTGAATGGTTTCCTTTTTGAGCGTTTTGCAGCACGTTTGCAGGAATTCGGGAAAGGGAGCATACGGGACGAATATGAATCCATACAAGTGCTTGATCTTATCAGCGATCTCAGGTTAGGCGAAGAAAGCAAGAGTAATATAAGGACGATTCATAAATCGAAAGGCGCCCAATTCAAATCCGTACTTGTCTGGTTGGAAGAGCCCGAAGATTTTAGCAATATTCTCGATCCCGATATAAATGCAGAAGATGATACATGTAGGCTTATTTACGTCGGTTTGAGTAGGGCCGAGGACTTTCTGTGCGTCGGGGTGCCGAAGCTGGATCCCAAAGATGAGCCGAAATTAAGGGAGCTGGGAATTAACACAATAAGAATTTGAGAAGCATGTTGGACACAGTTAGGGAGCCCTCGGACTTAGGCGTTTCAATATCCGAGCGCGTTAGAGGGTTTTGAAGAGGAATGATGCAGGAGGAAATCAGGCGGCTTGAGTGCGTGGGGTCGGCCAAGCGGCTCCTTCTGGTGCGGGCGAGGGTAATCTGCTTCTAGGGGGTCTTGGGCAGAGAGTCTCATCTATATGCCGATGCTTGAGCGAGGAGTTCGAAAATGAACGAGAAGAAGGAAAACCTGCCGGTAGCCGGGGATCTCTCCCCTTTTGAACGCATCCGCCGGACAAACGCGGCTGGCGCAGCGTACTGGTCCAGCCGTGATTTTGCCGTAGTCCTTGGCTACAGCGATTATCGAAACTTCGAGGCTGTCATCGGTAAAGCGCGGTTGGCCTGTTTCAACAGCGGTCACCGCATCGAAGACCATTTCGTTGATGTTACCGAAATGGTCACCATCGGCAGCGGGGCACAGCGGCCAATCAAGACGGTTCTACTCTCCCGCTACGCCTGTTATCTGATAGTCCAAAACGCGGACCCTTCAAAAGAAATCGTAGCCCTGGGCCAGACTTACTTTGCCGTCCAGACCCGGCGGCAGGAACTTTCCGGCCGGGCGACGGAGGAGGGGCGAAGGTTACTTCTCCGCGAGGAAATGAAAATGCATAATGTCCGTTTGGCGGGTACGGCCAAGAAGGCAGGCGTGATCGAGCCAAGGGATTATGCAATCTTTCAAGATCACGGCTACCGCGGCCTCTATGGCGGGCTGGGGAGAAAAGATATTCACCGTCGCAAAAGACTGAAGAAGGGCCAACAGATTCTTGACCATATGGGGAGTACCGAGTTGGCCGCGAACCTGTTCCGGGCCACCCAAACTGAAGAAAAGCTTCGCCGCGACAAGGTCAGAGAGAAGGATCAGGCCAGCCTGGCTCATTTCGAGGTGGGCGCTAAAGTCCGCAAGACGATCCATGAGCTCGGTGGAACAATGCCGGAAAATCTGCCACCGGCCGAAAACATAAAGAGGCTGGAAGTGAAGATGCGGAAACAAAGGAAGGCATTGAGATCATCCACGGATGAGGGGCGCACAGGCAAGGAACATTGAGGAGATGTGCTTGTGAATGCAAGGGGATGTTCTTAATTTCTAAACTTGAAGATTTGAGGGGGAGTCTGCTGGAGTGGCGTATTTGCGTATACTGCCTTCTTCTGAAAAACAAGGTGGCGGTTTCTACGGCTTCACCAACGAGGAATTGGATTTCATCATCAACTACGACATCAAGTACCGCACGGGGCAGGAGAGCGGAGAGGACGAAAGGCGAGGGTAATCAAGTGCGTCTAGGGTTTTTGGGCAGACACGAATGGCTATTCTTAGAGTAAATGACAATTCAATAGGATAACCGCAAGAACCATGTCATTCGACGCCGCTATACTGCATCTAACCTATCCCAATTATCCTCTCGCTCTCCGCGATAAGAAGGCTCGGTCACTATTTCCGAAAATCCGGGCTATTGGCAATTTTGCTCTTCTGGAAAGGCCTCTGCTTGGTTTTTTCTGTTCGGTGAAATGCCCAGGTGACCTCATCCTGCGGACCTACGACCTGGCCCGGGCACTGCGCGACGCTGGCGTTCCGGTCATCAGCGGCTTTCATTCACCCATAGAAAAGGATTGCCTCGACTTGCTGCTACGGGGAAGCCAGCCGGTCGTGATTTGTCCTGCCCGCAGCATCCAGAATATGCGCTTTGGCAAAAACCTTAAGGCGGATATTGAAAAGGGAAGAGTGCACGTCCTCTCGCCTTTCGAAGGAAAGGTCAAGAGACCGACCGCACAGACATCCGAACGCAGAAACCAGTTTGTTGGTGCCCTCTCTGCGGCAGTCTTCGTGGCCTACGCCGAGCCAGGAGGAAAGACCGAAGGATTTTGTAAGGAGATTCTGAACGCAGGTAAGTCTCTCTACACATTTGAAAGCACTCACAACGGAGCGATTGTTGAAAAGGGCGCTATCCCCGTTGGTCCTGAGTCGCTCGCCCAATGGGTAGGTTCCTTAGATGCAGTGGTTGTTGATGGTCAATGAGCCGGAGAAAGGCGGGCGAGTTGAGTTCCCTGGGTTGACCATGAAGCTACTCAGCAAACCTTCCACCCATTGACAAGAGATCACTGGTGGGTATATTATACCAACTATGAAGGCCAAGCTTGTCTTTCACACAAAGACGGTTAAGGGGGATGAAATCGTGGAGGTCAAAATCTGGCAAATGCCGAAGTCGGTCGATAGACCTCACGGAATCAAGTTCTCAATGGTCTATGTGAAGGGCGGAAGAAGATTGGCCGGCTACGACAATGCGGAGCAGAAGGGATACCACAGGCATTTTCTGGACGAAGAGGAACCGTATCCATTCGTCAGCATCTGGAAACTTATTGATGATTTCAGGAATGATATAGAAACACTCAGAGGGGGAAGGTGGGATGAAAATTAAAAAGATTTTTGTCGGGGTGAAACCTCTTGATGGCACCCTAAAAGAAGCTGGGGAGGTATTCGAAAATCTGTCCAAGGGGATAGCCGTGAAGCAGAAGCGTGCCGTCTATTTCACCAACCTTAAGGAAATGAGGAGAGTGTTGACTGAAAAGCGACTTGAGATTCTCAAGACGATCAGAGACCGGAAGCCTTCATCTGTTTATGAGCTGGCAAAAATGCTGGACAGGGATCTAAAGAATGTGCTCCAGGACCTTTCCTATCTTCGAGAACTGGGCATTGTAGCCATCACTGATGCAGGTGTTAAGAAAGTTCCTCACTTCGATTATGACAGGATTTCCATAGAGGTGGCTGTCTGATCCAAGGCGGCAGGGGAGATCACAGAAAAGAAGGAGGTCGCAACATGGGTGAGAAGAAGGAAAAGGGAGAGAAGAAAGAGAAGGGGTTTAAGGTGAAGACCTTTGTGTCAGAGGTTAAGATCTTTCAGACCATGAAAGAGCTGAGGGCTCTGGATGAGCAGCTCAACCGGTTCATCGTCGAGAATGGCGTCAAGAAGGTGATCTCAGTCAGCGACGCGACGACAACGGACAACACGGGGGCGACCATCGGCCTGATCCGCGTGCTGGCTTATGAATCCTAACGCTTCCTAGCAGCGGTCAGCCGTCGGTTTTTCTGCTTTGTGCCTCTGTCCCTTTGTCCCTCAAGTTATTTAAGGAGGCTTTCGATGAGCGGATTCAAAGAATTTGAACGATCTGATGGTCTCGGGCTGGCGGATCTTGTGCGGAAAAAAGAGGTCACTCCTTCAGAACTCTGCGAGGAAGCCATCCGCCGTATTGAGCAGGTCAACCCCAAACTGAATGCCGTCATTCTTCCAATGTACGACATTGCGCGGAAGGCTGTTCAGGAAGGGCTTCCTGAAGGCCGGTTTACCGGGGTGCCGTTCCTTCTCAAGGATATTATCGAAGAATACGCCGGCGTTCCTTTGACCATGGGCAGCCGGGCCTTCAGAAACTATGTTCCTTCCCAGGACAGTGAAATGGTGCAGCGCTTCAAGAAGAGCGGCCTGGTGATTCTAGGAAAGACAAACGTCCCAGAGTTGGGACTCCTGGCTGTCACGGAACCGGAGCTGCACGGCCCGACCCGCAATCCCTGGAATACCGGACACACTCCCGGAGGATCGAGCGGGGGTTCCGCTGCAGCCGTGGCAAGCGGCATGGTCCCCCTGGCTTCGGGAAACGACGGCGGAGGATCGATCCGTATCCCTGCGTCGTGTTGCGGGCTCTTTGGTCTCAAACCAACGCGGGGGCGCAACCCGCTCGGCCCCAATGTAGGGGAGCTTTGGCAAGGGGCTGTGGTCTCCCACGTGATCACACGGTCCGTGCGAGACAGTGCCGCCATGCTGGATCAGACCCAGGGGGCGGATGCCGGCGCTCCTTATGTCATTCCACCCCCGGAACGCTCTTACCTGCAGGAGATCGACAGAGATGCCGGATCCTTGAAAATCGCTTTCACGAGCGCTTCACCCATTGGAACCCCGGTTCACGCGGAATGTGTGAAGGCCGTGGAAGAAACGGCGAAGCTCCTGGAAAGCCTCGGGCACAAGGTCGAAGAGGCGCAGCCGGATATCAACGGCAAAGCGGTCGCAAACAGCTATCTCACGATGTGCTTCGGTGAAGTGGCCGCAAATATGGAAGAAATGAAAGCCCTGCTGGGAAGGAAGGCAAAGACATCCGATGTAGAGGCCTTAACCTGGACCATGGGGTTGTTAGGCCGAACACTATCTGCAGGTGACTTTGCAAAGGCCACGAGAGAGTGGGGTGTTGCTGGAAGAGCCATGGGACGTTTTCACCAGAAATATGACCTGTACCTGACGCCAACCCTGGCATACCCTCCGGTGAGGATAGGAGAGCTCCAGCCGAAGCCCTACGAGCGCCTTGCCATGAAAGTGGTCAATGCGCTAGGCCTTGGTGTCATCCTCAAAGTGGCAGGGCTTATCGATCAAATGGCGGAGGCGAGTTTATCCAAGACGCCTTTCACGCAGTTGGCCAACCTGACGGGCCAGCCTGCCATGTCTGTGCCTCTTCAATGGACATCTGATGATTTGCCTGTGGGTGTTCATTTCATGGCGCGTTTTGGAGAGGAAGCCGCGCTCTTCCGACTGGCAGCGCAACTCGAGAAAGCGCGCCCCTGGTTCGACAAGCACGGGCCGGTGTGGGCGACGTGAGGGGCCAGGCATTTCGGTTGAAGGAATGGCAAGCTTGTGCTAAAGAATTTGCCTGCAGGTTTAGACTCTTGCACTGAAGCTTCTATGCACGATGCTTAGATGTTCAAAAGCGAACCGCAGAATATCGAATAACGAATAACGAAGTCCGAAGGAAAAAACAGATAGAATTCAACTTCATCATTCGAAATTCCTTGTTCGACATTCGATTTTCAGGGTTCTGATTTGGTTGCGGCCTAGCGCTGGGGCCGCGTTGGGCTTTAGATGAGGAGAGGAGGGCAAGGAAAGCCATGGATCCAGGACGACTCATCCCATACCCGGACATTCTCCCTGCCCCGTGGGGGCTGTTTTACATCTTGCTGGTCATCACCTTTACCCTTCACCTGATTCTCGCCAACGTTATGCTGGGCGGAGGGATCATGGCCCTCATGAGCGAATGGTTTGAGCGGAGAGAGGAAAAGGGCAACGCCGCGAGCGTTCACAAGGAGATTGCGCCGAAGCTCCCCATGACGATCGCGCTCACCGTGAATCTGGGCATCCCTCCTCTGCTTTTCCTGCAGATCTTATACGGCAACTTCATCTATGTGAGCACGATGCTCATGGCGGTTTACTGGCTGTCCATCTTCGTGCTGATCATTCTTGCCTACTACGGCGCGTACCTCTACAATCTGAAGTTTGACCGCCTGGCGGGCTCCAGGATGTGGATCATGGGGATCTCGGTTCTCATGATGCTTGCCGTCGGGTTCTTTTTTACCAACAGCCTGCTCATCATGACGGATCCAAAGGTCTGGCCGACCTACTTTGATCGGCCGGGCGGCACTCTCATTCACTTCGGCGAACCGAACCTCATTCCCCGCTACCTTCACTTTGTGGTTTCATCCGTGGCTATGGGAGGACTGGCCATGGGGCTGCTCGGGTGGTGGCGAACCCGGAAGGGCGATTCGGAAGGGGGCGCGACCATGACGCGGGGACTTCGTGTCTATGCCTTTTCGACGCTCTTCCAGTTTCTTGTGGGGGCCCTTTATCTCGGCACTCTGCCCAACCAGGTTCTGGCAAAGGCGGCTTTCGAAAACACGCCCGCCCTGGCCGTTTTCGTGATTTCCATTGCCACCGCCCTTTGCTCCGTCTTTTACGGCATGGGTGATAAACCTTGGCATACGGCTGTGTGTGCCGTGGCAACAATCTTTTTGATGGTGCTCTTTCGATACGCGGTCCAGAATGCTTATCTCGAGACCTACCTTTCGGCAGCAAAGCCTGAGGTGGTCATGCAGCTCGGCCCCATGGGACTGTTCATTGCGGCACTGATCGCAGGAACGGCCGTCGTCGTCTACCTCCTGAAACTGGCGCTCCGGCCTGGAAAGGAGCCCCAATTATGAACTATCCGGTTTGGGAAATAACGACCTTTGGCGGCGGCGTCCTTGTCGCGGTGATCGCTACACTCCACGTCTTTGTGGCCCACTTTGCGGTGGGAGGCGGTCTTTTCCTGGTCCTCACGGAAATGAAAGCCTATCGCGAGAAGGACAAGCGGATTTTGGACTATGTGCACGGTCACACGAAATTCTTCCTCCTCATCACCATGGTCTTCGGCGCCCTCACCGGCTTCGGCATATGGCTCGTCATCTCCATCCTGAGTCCGGCTGCCACGTCCATCCTGATCCACACCTTTGTCTTCGGCTGGGCCACGGAATGGGTTTTCTTCGTTGTGGAGATCGCATCTTTGCTGATCTACTACTACACCTTCAACAGGATGGATTCCCGTAACCACGTGATCGTGGGATGGATTTATTTCATCTTTGCCTGGCTCTCCCTGTTTGTCATTGACGGCATTGTTTCCTTCATGCTCACACCGGGTCGATGGCTTGAAACGAAGAGTTTCTGGGATGGCTTTTTCAATCCTTCTTTTGGCCCTTCGCTCTTTTTCAGGACCTTCATCGCCCTGAGCCTCGCAGGGATCTACGGCCTCATCACCTCGACCAGGATCCAGGACGATACGTTAAGGCAACGAATGGTCCGCTACTGTGTCCTGTGGCTTGTGGCGCCCTTTGTCCTGCTCCTGCCGTCGGCCTGGTGGTATTTGCAGGTCATTCCGCCTGAGGCCAAGGCCGTGATCAGCGATCCAACTCTTACGGTCTATTCTGTGGGCAAGGCCTTTCTGGTGCTCACGCCCATCCTTTTACTGGCCGGACTGTTCATGGCCCTTCGGATGCCCAAGTCCCTGCAGCAGGGTTTTTCTTTCGTCCTCATGGTCCTGGCCTTCCTCTACCTGGGGTCTTTTGAAATGGTGAGGGAGTCGGCGCGGCGACCCTACATCATTCACGGGTACATGTATTCCAACAGCATCCTTAAGTCCTCATTGCCTGAGTTCCAGAAGCAAGGGGTGTTGAAAAGCGCCAGGTGGACCAGAAACAAGACCGTCACCCCAGCGAACCAGGCGGAAGCCGGCAAAGAGTTGTTCAAGCTGCTGTGCATTTCCTGCCACTCTGTGGGAGGGTTCCGCAACGACATGCTGGAGCGCACGGACGGCATGACGGCAGCCCAATTCGAGGCGATTCTTGAAGAGATGGGGGATGAGAGGAGGCAAATGCCGCCCTTTGCCGGGAACCAGCAGGAAAGGCAGGCCCTCACCAAGTATGTCCTAGAGGCGCTGCGGAAATAATTTAGAGCGCTGCGGGTAGTTCGCAGGAGGAATTGGGGAGGTCTGGAAAAAGATCGGTGCGGGAGGTCTCTTGGAACACAGTGCGGCAAAAGATCATCTGGATCTGAAGGGTTTTCTCATTCTTCTTTTCCTCACCCTGCTCTGGGGGTGCAATTATCCGGCGGTAAAGATATCGAACCTCGGATTCTCACCTATCTTCAACGCGCTGCTCCGCTCGTCCATTGCCTCCGTGCTGGGCATCCTCTACTGCCTATCCATCAAAGAACCGCTTTTTCACAGGGACAGACGGCTGTTCCACGGGTTTGTGGTGGGCATGCTCTTCGGCCTTGAATTCGTGTGCATTTATCTCGGTATGTTTTACACGGATGCGGGAAGAGCTGTTATTCTCGTCAACACATCGCCCTTTATCGTGGCCCTGGGAGCTTATCTGTTTCTCCGGGAGCGGTTAGGCATTCTCAAGATCATCGGCCTGGCCCTGGCTTTTGTAGGCGTCTATCTCGTCTTTCAGGGGAAACCGAGAACATGGAGTTCCTCCATGCTCTTCGGGGATCTATTGGAGTTGGGAGCGGCCGTGTTTTGGGGCGCCACGACTGTTTACATCAAGAAGTACCTTGCCGGGAGAGTGCACCCCATCCACACTTTCCTGTATCAGCTTGTCTTCTCCATACCGATCATTTTACTCTGCTCAATTGTTCTTGAAGAGAAATGGATCCTCAATGTGGACACTGCGGCTGTGCTGGCCCTTCTCTATGCGTCGATTATTGTGGCCTTTGCTTCTTATCTGACATGGTTCAAGCTCATCCACACCTATCCTGTGTCCCAGCTTGCCGTGTTCACTTTCCTGTCCCCGTTTTTCGGTGTGGCCTCGGGGGTCGTGATCCTCGGAGAGCAGCTCACAGCGGGTCTCATCTTCGGTCTGCTTTTTGTAAGCGCCGGCATCTATCTGGCGAACTACAAGAAAGACTAGGAGCGACCCGACTGTTCAATAAATTTTCTAATCTGAGAGGTAAAAACGATGAGTGATGAAGCCTATGACAAGCTTGCCAAAGTGCTCGACTCTCTTCCCAATGGTTTTCCTGCTACGGAAAGCGGGGTGGAGATCAAACTCCTCAAGAGAATTTTCCAGCCTGATGAGGCGGAGCTCTTCTGCGATCTGAAACTCAAACTGGAGACCGCCAAGAAGATCGCCCGCCGCACCGGCCGCCCTCTGGAAGGTTTGGAGGAGAAACTGACGAGCATGTGGGAAAAGGGGCAAGTCTTTGGAGTGCAATTGGGTGACGTGAAACTCTTCAGGATGGTGCCCTGGGCTTTCGGGATCTACGAGTTGCAGCTCCCCTTTATGGACCGGGAACTGGCTGAGATGTGCGAGGAGTTCATGGAGGTGTATGGTCGTCAGTTCTTCGACAAAAAGCCCCAGTTGATGCGGGTGATCCCCATTGAAAAGGAGATCCCGGCCAGACACGAGGCCCTGAACTACGAGAAGGTTTCTTCCATCGTCGAGAACGGTCAATCCTTCCAGTTGATGGACTGCATCTGCAAGAAAGAACGCGGCCTCCTGGACCGGCGCTGTGAAAAGCCCATGGACATCTGTATGGGGATTGCGCCGGTGCCGGGCTACTTTGATAATACGAAGGTGGGCCGCGCCATCTCCAAAGAAGAAGCTTACGGTGTTCTCGATCGAGCAGAAGAGGCTGCGCTGGTTCACCTGACCTGGAACGTGGAAAACGGGCACTTTTTCATCTGCAACTGCTGCGGGTGCTGCTGCGGGGTGCTGAGAGGGATCAATGAGCTTGGAATCCCGGCATCAAAAGTCGTGGACTCCTATTATTACGCGGAGATTGATCCTGAGCGGTGCGAAGCGTGCGGCATCTGTGCGGATGAGCGTTGCCAGGTTCACGCCATAGAGCAGGAGGAAGAGGCTTACCGGGTCATCCAGGACAAGTGCATCGGCTGCGGCCTCTGCATCAGCGCCTGTCCTTCAGAAGCGATTCAACTGGTCCGAAAGAAAGAACGCGTGCCGCCTCCTGCGGATGAAATGGAGTGGTATGAGCAGCGGGCGAAACTGCGGGGGATTGACATCAGCGCTTTCAAATAGGGTACCTTCGCAAAAAGCCCCGTTCACCCTTCGATACCTCAGGGCGAACGGGCTGCCGTTAAGCAGGTTTCCGTTCGCGGTGAGGTATCGAACCGTGAACGGAAATGGGCTCACTGGCCATTATTTGCGAGGGTTCCAAGTATTCAAATAGGACTCCTGCACGCGAGAGCGTCCTGGATGTCCTCTTCGGTGATCCCCAGAAGATGGAGAATGTCCGTCATGCTTGATTTGGCCAGGGCCACGTTGGCAAAGCGGTCCAGGCCTTTCTTGGCGTTGTAAGCGATGGCAAGACCGGCCTGGGCGAGCATGAGCGCATCGTTTGCTCCGTCCCCCACACACACGGTCTGGTCGAGAAGGATGCCTTGATCACAGGCGGTCTGGTTCACGAACCGTGCTTTTCTCGCCGCATCCACCACATCTCCAAGAACCTTTCCTGTGAGCTTCCCGTCCTTGAGTTCAAGCCGGTTCGCGTAGGCGAAGTCAAATCCCAGCTTGTCCTTCATGTGGCCGGCAAAAAAATCAAAGCCGCCTGTCACAATACCTAGCCTGTAACCCAGGTATTTGAGCGTGGTCACCAGGTCCTGGACTCCGGGCGAAAGGGGAATACTCTCCCTGATCTGGATGAGATCTTTTTCGCCCAGCCCCTTGAGCAATGCGACCCGCTGGATCAGGGACGCCTCAAAATCAAACTCGCCTCGCATGGCTTTTTCGGTGATGCGGGCAACCTCGCGGTGCACGCCCGCGCAGCGGGCCATTTCGTCGATCACCTCCATGTCCACCAGGGTGCTGTCCATGTCAAAAAAGATGAGACGCTTGTTCTTCCGGTACGCTTCCATCTTCTGAAGACCAAGACCGATACTCAGTTCGCGGCTTTTGACCATGAGTCGCTGCTTCAAGCGATCGATGCTGGAGATGCCATGGACATTGATGGCCATCTCCACCGAATGGGAACCGTGATGGGTGGTCGAGGAGATAGTCTCGATGTTGACGTTCTCTTCAGCCAGAATAGCGGAAAACTCCGCAAGGGCAGGGGTTCCGCCAAAGTGGGTGAGCACATAGAGGTTGCGCTGGTTAAGGGCCTCCATGTCTTCGGGAGAATAGAGACGGAAATTGAGAGTCAGGTTCAACTGGCTGGCTTCGAACAGCAGGTCCTTGATGACGCTGTCCTGGGATTGGCTTGCCTTGCTCAGGTCAAGGACTAAGTAAAGACCCAGGAGATTCTGGAGCGAGGCCTGCTCGATGTCCACGACTTCAATGTTGTGGTTCATCAGGATGCGGGTGAACCTGGCCGTGATGCCCGGTCGATCTTTTCCTGATACAACCACCATGAGGAGATTCTGGTTCTTGGCCATGTCGTTTCTTGCTCCTGTGAGCCTGTAATAGCAGCCCGGTAAGTTGCTTAGACTGGAGGCATCTTAGAAGAGTAAATGCGTTCTGTCAAATCGCCGCGCGCGTCGATCTGCCCCTTTTCCCTTTTGACTCTGTTCAGCAGGTGGTATAAACAAATCTTCATTTGGGAAGATTCCCCGACGGGAGGCAAAGGAGAAGGGATGCATCTTTACAGGCAACTCTATGAATTCGCTGCTTCGGCAGGTGCGCTCGAAGGCTATGTGTATGACAGAAAAGACCCAGACATGAGAGCGCTCGAAATCTGGGTGTCCAACCTGAAAGCCGCTTATGCGCTACTCACGCAAGACGCGCTTGATCCGCTGCAGCCCTCTGTGGACCAAACCCTTGGCCGGGCTTCGCAATCCCTTGTTCTTTCTCTCGGGGAAAAGCACGATCTTGTGATGAAGCTCAGATCCATGGTCAAGGGCGAACTTCCTGCATCACCGGATGACTTCCAAAAGCAGAAGTGGTTCCAGCGTTAGGCCATGACGGGCGGGTAGCCGAAGGGGTGGAGAAAAGCCTCGTTGGTTCCGGCCAAAGGCCTGCACAGGGTGCATGATTTGTGTCGTCATGTATCGTATCGGAGGAGAAGCGGAAAATGGGGATGAAGAATTCAGGGCAGAAGAAGCCAGGTGGTGAGAAGAGGAGCCAGGAGGGTCTGGACCGGATTGTGGCCCGGGCCCGCCAGGCAGAAGATGAGCGCCTGAAGGGTTACAGGGAGCAGTCCTTGAGAATCCATCCGTCGGTCTGCGCCCGCTGCGGCAGGGAATTCACCGTTAAGAATCTCCATCTTCTGACGGTCCATCACAAAGACCACAACCATGAAAACAACCCCTCTGACGGCAGCAACTGGGAGAACCTCTGCATCTATTGCCACGACAACGAGCACAGGCGGTATCTGGACTATGAAGCGGGCGCAGGTGCCGGGGAGAGCGAGGAGAAGGGAACGCCTGCCACTCACAAACCCTTTGCAAAGCTGGCGGACCTCTTAAAGTCGGATAAACGCTAACCGCATGAGTCGCCTTGTCGGGTTGCTTCACATGGCCGTAATAGTGGAAAAGAAGGAAGAAGAGAAAGAGAAGCCTGAGATGCCGGCGCATGTAAAGACTTTCGATCCTGAAAACCCGCCTTTTCAGCCCCTGCGTCTGTGCATCTATCTGCGTGAGCTCGAAGAAGAAAAAGAGCACAAATAGTTACGTCTTGCACAAAACCATCCATCCTTTTTAGGCGGGGAAAAGAACGCCATCTTGGAAGTCCAGAAAGTCTCACCAATTTGAAGTAGTTACCTAAGACATGAACCTTTGATCCCTGGCAGGGTCCTTGCATTGACCTCATGGCGGAACCACTGGGTTTGCTGAATGTAGCTCTCAAGGGAGGGGCAAACCTCAGGAGGTAATTGTGAAACCCGTCACCTGTTTCTGTGCTCTGCTTTCAGTACTTTTCTTGTGTTCGTTAACGGACATTGCCTCGGCTCAGTTGTCGCCGTCTCTTGAGGGGTGTTCCGTTCTTCCAGCAAACAACATCTGGAACACGCCGATCGATCAGTTGCCCGTCGATCCGAATTCTTCCTCCTACGTAAGCACCATCGGTGCGAGCACAGGCCTTCACCCTGACTTCGGTTCCGGTACCTGGGACGGTGGTCCCATTGGGATTCCTTACAACATAGTGCCAGGCAGCCAACCAAAGGTTGGCATCACCTTTGATTACTCGGATGAGAGCGACCCGGGCCCTTATCCTATTCCCCCGGATCCTCAAATCGAGGGAGGGAACAACTCGACAGGGGATCGTCACATTCTGGTCCTGGACAAGGACCGGTGCATCCTTTATGAAACGTGGTCCACTTATCCTCAGCCTGGCGGAAGCTGGGAGGCAGGATCAGGGGCTGTTTTCGATCTTCGCTCGAACGCGCTGCGACCAAGCGGATGGACTTCTTCGGATGCTGCAGGACTTCCTGTGCTTCCCGGGCTGGTGCGCTATGAGGAGATGGCCACCGGCGAAATCCGTCATGCCATCCGGTTTACAGTGCCAAGAACGAGGAAAGCTTATGTCTGGCCTGCCCGTCACTACGCTTCGAGTCTCACGGCGCTCAATTATCCGCCCATGGGTCAGCGATTCCGCTTGAAGGCAGATTTTGACGTCAGCCGGTTTTCGGCACAAGTCCAGGTGATTCTCCGAGCTTTCAAGAAGTATGGGATGATCCTGGCCGACAATGGGAGCGCCTGGTACATCTCGGGAGTGCCGGATCCCCGCTGGAACAACGATGCGCTGGTAAGCGAGCTGAAGCTGGTGAAGGGATCTGATTTTGAGGCCGTGGATGTGTCTTCCCTTATGGTGAACCAGGATTCCGGGGAAGCGAAACAGATCAGCCCTCCCCAAGAACCTCCCCCATCCCCCAGCGGACTCAAAGTATCCTACTGGCCGTGGGTTAGCTCTCGGACAGTGGATTGCTCCACCGGTGCGTGCACGTTCAAGTGATTTGTCCGGGCCCTGTCGAGAACACTCACCCTCAGTTCAATCCTTTCATTATTTCCGGTATCCGTAGCGTTCTTCGAAGATGGGGGCGATGAGGTTGTCCACCGGGACATAGTCGTCGGTGAGGATGACGGGTTTCTGGTCTTTGAGGTATGTCTGAAGAAGAGCCTGAGGGAAGAACAGGCCGATCACATCCGTGTCTCCGAGGCTTCTCATGCTTTCAATGAAATCATCCTGCTCCAGTTTCTTTGCGCTCGCCACGACGACGTAGGTGCTGATTCCCATATCATTCAGATCCGTGTTTGCCGTCACCAGATTCACCTGTTTTTGTCCGAAGACTTCTTCCAGCGTGCGGATGTAGGCGGGGATAAAAAGGCCCTTCTTGAAACTGTCGATCACGTTGGCAAAATAGAGTCCATCGGGCTTGAGCAGACGCTTCAACTCGACGGCGAATTCTTTGGTCGTCAAATGGTAAGGGATGGAAAGGTCATTGAAGGCATCCCCGAAAATGAAATCGTACGTCCCGCTTTCTTTGCAGGTCATCACGAACCAGCGAGCATCCTCGTTGAAGGTGCGAATCCGGGTGTTCTCGGGAATTCCGAGATACTTCCTGGCGACACGGCTCACCTCTGGGTCGATCTCCACGACATCGATTTCCGCTTCCGGGTATTTTGCTTCAAGGAAACGAGGAAAGGTGTATCCTCCCCCGCCGATGAAGAGAACCCTGAAGGATTTCTTTTCCATGGTCTGCCACCTCACCAGTTCCTCGTAGAGGCGTATGTACTCGTACTCAAGGTGAAAGGGATCATCCAGAGCCGTGTAAGAGTGAATGAGATGGTCCAGCACCAGAGCTTCCAGAGTCAATCCTTTGGTGGATTCGTCTTTTTTCTTCAGCTTGAGGGTGTAGTAGTCACTCTCTTTGAAAAAATAAGTGTTGCTGTCTAGAGGCGGCTTAAAGGCATGGCCGTAGAACCCCCACAGGAGAGGGATGAAGAGCGCAACGACCACGGCCACGAATATCTTTTTCCTCACGAAGAATCCACCGAACACAACGCCCGAAACCATAAGGATCGCTCCCATGGAGAAAAGGATGTGCCGTGTTCCCATCCAGGAGATGAGAAAGAACCCCGTGGCAAAGGTTCCGATGATGGAGCCCAGGGTGGAAAAGGCATAGATCTTTCCCACAATATTGCCGGTTTTGTTGAGGTTGTTGAGGGTGAGTTTGACGACCACAGGAGAAATCATTCCCAGCACGGCGGACGGCGCGAAAAAAATGATGGTGGTGATGAGCAGAATGCGAACCATCAGGGACATGTTCCACTGCGAACCGCCCACGTAGTCTGTGAGGGGCGATATGGCAAACGCACCCAAGCCGGAAAGGATAAGAAGCCATCCAAGGGTTGTCTGGGTCGGGTATCTGTCTGCCAACAATCCGCCCAGGTAGGCGCCCACGCTGATGCCGGCAAGCACGACTCCGATGATGCTCGTCCATGTGTAAAGGGAAACCCCGATGTAGGGGGCCATGATCCTGCCGGCGACGAGTTCAATGACCAGGGTGCAGAAGCTCGCGATGAAAACGACAATACTCGCCTTGATGATTTCGCGGTGCATGCTTTGCCGCCTTTCCTTGAAGAGATTTTGAAAGACCAGGGGGAGTTACCGGATTTAATAGTCTGAAAAGAGGCCCGGGTCAAGAGCTGACTCAAGGATTGGTTTCCTTCTGTTGCCTTCCGTTTTTGCTTGACAGAGCAAGTTCAAAACGTAAAATGAAAGCGCTTTCATAGGCGAGAACTGTAGTTCAGGTCATGACGGAACAGTTGAGATTCACATCTATCGCTTTTCGAACAAGACAGTATCCAAGTTTCCTTCCAAACCTCATACCAACCTAATTTGCCAAAGGAGGATTGTCATGGGAAAAATCACACGCAGAGAGTTCATGAAGACCACGGCCAAGGTAGGCGGGCTGGCGATCGCAGGAAGCGCAGCTCCTGGGTTTTTGAAGTTCGCCAGAGCGCAGGAAAAGCATGCAGAGTACCTGAAAGCCAAGATCAACTGGCGTCAGGCCGAAGGTGAAGAAATCAAGGTCCTGATCACGCCGGCACACTATTTCGCTAAATTCAAGGCCGTGTCCCCACAGTTTACGGAGCTCACAGGAATCAAAGTGGATTTTGAGATCATCCCTCCCAGAGAAAACCGTGAGAAGGCAGTTCTTGATCTAGGTGCCAAGACGGGCAACTACGTCACTCACACGGCTGACCCCATGTTCCTGCCCCTTTATGAAGCCAATCAGTGGATCGATCCTTTAGATGATTATATGAACGATCCGAAACTCACGGACAAGAACTGGTTCAACCTCGAAGACATCATTCCTCTGTGGCGTGCGGCCAACTCGGTGAAAGGGAAACTCTACGGCATGCCCATGGAAGGGGAGGCGACCATACACATTTACAGGAAAGACGTGTATGAAAAATTGGGCCTCAAGCCACCCGAAACTCTGGACGAATTCAAGGAAACCGCTAAAAAGGCGAACAAATTTGACGGGAAGATCGCCGGCGCCGCTCTGAGAGGGTTCAGGGGCGCGGGCCAAAATGTGTACATCTGGCCGTCCCTGTTCCTGGCCTTCGGCGGCAAGTGGTTCGACGACAAAGGCAAACCGCAGGTCAACAGCGAAGCAGGCGTGAAGTCTCTGGAGTTTTACTGCGATCTGCTCCAGAACTACGCGCCTCCGGGCGTTGAGAACATGAACTGGCCCGAGATCATGGAAGCCTTTGCAGGCGGCAACGTGGTGCAGTACATCGACGCCAATTCGACCGCCTCCATCATTGAAGACCCAAACAAATCCAAAGTAGCGGGCCAGATCGGATACCAGAGGTGGCCCAAAGGACCGTCCGGACGACGGGTGACGAGCATCTGGAATTGGGCCTATCCCATTAATGCGGCGCTTCCCAAAAAGAAGAAGGTCGCCACGTGGCTCTACCTCCAATGGCTCGCCTCAAGGCCCACTCAGTTCAGCTCTGCTGTTTTCAAGGAAACCCCGCAGGCTGTTGTCCGGACCGGTGTGAATCGAGTTTCCATCTGGAGTGATCCGGAGTACCGCAAGGTGATCGCCTACACGCCGAACTATGCGGACGTGGTGCTCACCTCCATGAAGGAGGACACGGATGCGGACTGGCGGCCCAGGGTTCCGGAGTGGCCCAAGATCGGCGAGGCCATGGCTGTGGCGATTCAGTCGGCTTTGGTCAAGCAGACCACGCCCAAGAAAGCCCTGGACGAGGCGAACGAAAACATCGCCAAGTTCATGGTGAAGTAGCGACGAACCCCCTCACCCCATCCCTCTCCCTAAAGGGGAGAGGGAAAGGGAGATGCAAAAGAGGGATGGATCATGTTCAAGGGCGGAGAAGAAAAAAAGCGGCCGAGGCCAATCTATATCCGGCAGCAGGAGCGCTTCGGTTTTGCCATGATCACACCGAGTATGCTCTTCCTGTTTGTCATGGCCGCCTTCCCCCTGATCATGCTGGTGGCCATGAGCGGTTTTCGCATTGACCTCACCTACCCCGCCGGAAACCGGTGGCTCGGGGTAAGCAATTATCTTCAGATGGTCCACGATTCCCGATTCCTGCACGCGCTCAAGGTGACCGCCATTTACACGATTTCGACCGTATTTCTGCAGGTGGTGACCGGTCTTGCCCTGGCCATGGCTTTTTTCCGAAGCTTTAGGGGCCAGGGATTTCTCAGGGTGAGCGTGCTCCTGCCCATGATCCTGGCGCCGGTGGTCGTAGGTCTTGCTTTCCGAACCATGATCATGACCCCGGAATACGGCATCCTGGATTACATCTCCATAGTGCTGGGGTTTGGTTCAAAGCCCTGGTTGGTGGATCCGGAGTGGGCGCTCTTTTCCGTGATCATCATTCACACCTGGCAGTGGACTCCTTTTGCGTTCCTAGTTTTCCTTGCGAGCCTGAATGCCCTGCCCGCGGATCCCCTGGAGGCGGCTCTGATGGACGCCCGCAACTCTTGGCAGCGCTTCTGGCACGTGATCCTGCCCATGATCCGGCCCGCCGTAGTTATAGTGATCATATTCCGTACCATGATTGCTCTCCGGGCTTTTGCGGCGATCTTTTCCGCCACAGGAGGGGGACCGGGCACGGCCACGGAAATCCTCAATCTTTATACGTACCGCGAATCCTTTAACTCTTTGAACCTTGGTTATGGCGCCGCGCTGGGAACGACGCTTCTCGTGATCACCGTTCTGATTTCCATGATTTTTTTCAGGATGAGACAATCCAGGATGTAGGAGGCCCCGGCAATGGCCTACAAGAAAATGCCCTTGTGGCTGAGAGGACTCCGTTCATGCTTGGTTTTCAGCCTTTATGTACTCATGATCCTGGTCTGGGCTTTCCCGGTGATCTGGGTTATCCTCACTTCCCTGAAGACCCGGACGGAAATTTTCACCCTCCCTCCAACGATTTTTTTCAAGCCCACGATCGAGCATTACATCGAGGCGTTGCTCGCACAGGACATTCTTCGGGGGATCATCAACAGCTTGCTAGTGGCTTGCGGGACGACACTGTTCACCCTCCTCATTGCGGTGCCTGCAGGGTACGCGTTTTCGCGGATTCGGTTTCCTTTTCGCGGCCGGCTTTCCTTCTTCGCCCTCCTCGCCCAGATGGCTCCTCCCATCGGGCTCATCATCCCCTGCTTTCTCATTCTCAGCAGACTGAGGCTGTTGGACACCTATGGAGGACTGATCGCTGTTCACATGACCCTGACCGTTCCTTTCAGCATCTGGCTAATGATCACCTACTTTCAAGACCTCCCGCCCTCTCTGGAGGAGGCGGCGTTGGTGGACGGGGTCTCTCCTTTCAATACCTTTTTAAAAGTGGTGCTGCCCAATGTGTGGGGCGGGGTAGGGGTGACGGCCATTTTTGCCTTTATCGAATCGTGGAATGAATTCCTTTATGCGGTGGTGTTGACAGGATCCAATACAAAAACTGCGCCGGTCGCCATCTTCGGCTTTCTGGCGGCTGAGGAGAGCCGGTGGGGGCCGTTTACGGCAACAGGAGTGATGATCATGGCGCCGGTGATCATGGTGGCCCTGGTCGCCCAACGCCAGATCGTCAAGGGAATGACGATGGGAGCAACCAAAGGATAGTGACAAGAAACGAGTGACAAGTAACGAGTGAAGAGGGAGATGGAGTGAAAGATGAAAGCGAAGAAACTCTTGATGCTGGGACTTGACGCCGCGCTGCCGGACCTGATCCAGCGCTTTGCTCAGGAAGGCAGCATGCCCAATGCTAGGCGTTTGATGGAGGGAGGGTTCTTCTCCAGAATGATCACGACCTTTCCGCCCCTCACGGCTGCGGCATGGGGCGCCATTACCAGCGGCGCAGGCCCGGGCACGGCGGGCATCCCCAGCCTCATGGTCCACGAGCCCGGCGAGCCCCTCGACAAGTGGCACACCTCCTTTGACCGCCGGATGCTCAAGGCGGAGACCCTTTGGGAAGCTGGGGCCAGGGTCGGAAAGAAAACGTTGCTCATGAACTGGCCGGTGACTTTCCCCTTGAAGATTGACGACGGGATCCAGCTCGCAGCCTCGCTCAACCCGCCTTTCCGGTATTTCTACATGCCTTTGTGGGACATTGCATCCTCGGCGATCTTTTCAACCAGGAAGGAACGGTGCAATCAGGTGCCCGGCCGTGCGGTGCAGGTGAAGCCCGATCAAGCTTCGGGATGGAAAAATGTGCCGGACCACAAGGGAGCACCTCTGGAGATTGCGATCCACGTGCCTCCGACCTACGCCAAGGGTCCGACCTATCATGTCTTGATTCTGGACTCTAAGGGAAGCGGTTACGACCGGGTGATCATTGCCCCGGCCAAAGATGTCGCGCAAAAGATTGCGGAACTAGCCGAGGGTGAACGGAGCGCCTGGATCGAAGAGAAGTTTGTGGATTCCCACGGAGAGCAGAAGAGGGGGCGATTTTATTTCTATGTGATTCGCCTGCAGGGCCGCGAGGATTTCCGGCTCTATCACAGTGCGGTCAACACCGCGGAGAACTTGACCCTTCCCCCTGAACTCACCGGTGAACTGATCAAGGCCGCGGGGCCTTACATGGAAGTCGATGATCCCTGGGCTTACATGGACGGGTGGGTGAGCATGGACTTCTACCTCGACCAGCTGACGCAGCACAACGACTGGTGGGAAAAGGCCACTCGCTATGGCTTGAAAAAGACCGACTGGGACATGGCCTTCAGCTGGGTGGGAACGATCGACCACATCCAGCATGTTCTCTATGGGGGCATTGACCCGAAGTGCAGCTATTACAATGAACAGGAAGCGCCGAAGATCCTGGGGTACATCCGCAGGGTTTATGCGGAAATCGACGAACGGATCGGCCGCATTCTTCAGGATGTGAATCTCGATGAAACGCTGGTCTGCATAGTTTCAGACCACGGATTTTCCGCGATCGAGTGGAATCCTTATTTGAAGCACCATTTGGCCAAAGCCGGCTTAGTGAACTTCAAGCTCGACTATGAAACCAACCAGATGGTGATTGACTGGTCCCGCACCAAGGCCTTCCCTCTGGAACCTTGCCATGCCCACATCTTCGTCAACCTGAAGGGAAGGGATCCGGACGGCATTGTGGATCCGAAGGACTATGAAAAGGTTCAGGAGGAGATCATCGATGCTCTGCTGAGCATGCGGGATCCGCGAAACGGTCAGCGTGTTGTGGAGATGGCGATCCCCAAGAGAGAAGCCGGGACCGTTGGAGTTTTTGAACAACAGGGTTTCCAGCGGATAGGAGATGTGCTTTTTGCCCTCAAGCCCCAGTACATGGCCAATCCTTTCGTGTACCCGGCAGCCGTGAAATACCGTGACGGCACGGAAAGGGTGATCATGAACCCGGAGGGATATGAGCCTGCTCAACTCCACAGGAATTTCACGGGAGTGCACCTGTGCCTGCCGGCTTGTCATGAAATGCACGCTGCGGTGATCCTCGGCGGGGGCGGGTTGAGGAAAAAGGAAAGAGGGTATCCGATGAGCGTCATCGATCTCGCTCCCACGATCGCCCATCTCCTGGGAACACCGATCCCGAAAAACGCGGAAGGCAATGTGCTGAAGGAGTTCCTGTGATCCTCGGAAGGGCCATGTCACAGGGGAAGTTCAACTTGAGATCTGCGTTCTCAGCGTGCTCTGCGGTGAATCCTTTGGCTTTTCCTGTGTTGGGGAGGGCTTAGTGTCACGGATCAGAATGCAGGAGATTGCCGCCAAAGCCGGCGTGTCGCTCGCCACGGTCTCCAGAACTATTCATTCCCCTCATCTGGTGAGACCCTCGACCCGTGAACACATCCGGCAGGTCATATCCGAATACCATTACGTGTACAACGTGACGGCGAGCGACTTCTCCAGGAGAAGATCCAGTGTCATCGGAGTCATCATTCCCACGACCAAGGGCGCTATTTTCGCCAATTCCACCCAGATCATCCAGGAAAAGGCGCAGGAGAACGGGTTTTCTCTGATCATCGGAAACACGGGTTATGAGGGGGACGTGGAATCGACCCTGCTGCGCCAGTTCCAGGAGCGGCGCCTGGCAGGGATCATTCTCACCGGGTTCGCTATCGGCCAGGAAAGCGCCGTGAAGGAGGTGGTCCGGAGCGGCATCCCGTGTGTGGTGATCTGGGAGACCCTGGAGAGCAGCTCGCTCAGCTTCGTGGGTTTCAACAATTTTACCGCCGCCTACTCCATGACCGAGTATTTGATTCACTTGAAGCATGAGCGCATCGGCTTGATTCTCGGTCCCTACACCAAAGTGCGGAGGGCCAAAAGGCGGCTGGAAGGGTATCAGGCGGCACTGAGCGACAATGGCCTGAGGTTTGATCCGCGACTGGTCATCGAGAAACACCCGACCCTCCAAGAGGGCAAGGAAGCGATGCAGAAGCTTCTTTCTATGCGGCACCCCCCGACGGCAGTGTTCGCGGCGAGCGACATGCTCGCGGTCGGCGCCCTGGCCGCTGCCCGAGAAAAGGGCGTGCGGGTGCCGGAGGATCTTTCCATTGCGGGCTTTGATGACATTGATTTTGCTGCTTACTGCAACCCCCCTCTCACTACGGTGCGGGTGCCTGCTGCGCAGATGGGAGAGATGGCGGTGGAGATGCTGCTGGAAATGATTGAGGGCGATTCAATGCACGTCAGACAGATAACTCTGGATACGGAGCTCGTGATACGGGAGTCCTGTAACGCGGTTTAGAGAGCTGCAAGATAAGCCGGGAATCAGATTTGTTCAAAGGAGGCGGATAAATGCAAGAAGTGTTGTTGGATTACGGTGACGGTAAAATGCGGGTGGAACTTCCGGCCTCTGCGGTTGTGGTCCGCTACGGCAAAACTTATACAGACCCTCCGGAGGTGGATCCTGTCGAGGCCACACGAAAGGCCCTGGAGAAACCGCTCGGCTTCCCTCCTCTGAGGGAACTGGGCGGCCCGAACAAAAAAGTCGTGATCGGTTTCCCTGACAGGGTCAAGGGAGGTGCCCATGCCAAGTGCCACCGGAAGGTTGCGATCCCCATGGTGATCGAGGAGCTTTTGAAGGGAGGCACGAAGATCGAGAACCTCAAGCTCCTGTGTGCGACAGGGTTGCATCGAAAGAACACCCTGGAGGAGTGGTACTCTTACCTGGGGAAAGAGACCGTGGACAGGTTCTGGCCGGACCGCATCATCAATCACGACGCTGAGACGGATATCCTGAATTACGGAACCGATGAGATGGGCAATGTGGTCCAGTGTAACCGGACCATTGCAGAAGCGGATCTTCCCATTGTCATCGGTCATTGCTCGGGGAATCCCTATGGGGGTTACAGTGGTGGATATAAAATGATTGTGACCGGTTTGTCCGGATGGCGATCGATTGGGTCCCACCATACCCCGTCGACCATGCACCGCAAGGACTGGCTGGGAGCCTCAACGACTCCCACCAGAGGCGGCAATTCAAGTCGATCGGCCGCAGCATGGAAAAAGGGATGGGCAAGAAGATCTTTGCCGTGGATGCAGTGATCGGGCAATTCTCACAGGTCCTGGACGTGCAAGCCGGAAGTCTGGAGATGATTGAGGATGCCACCTGGCCCCTGGCGGACAGGCGGACCAACATTGCTCTGGACATGAAAGAGCCTGCGGATATCCTGGTGATCGGGCTGCCCCGCAATTTCCACTATGGTCCCGGCATGGGAACCAATCCGATCCTGATGAGCCTGGCGATCGGGGGACAACTGGCCCGCTGCGGATACGTGTTTCGCGAAGGAGGCGTCATTATCGCTGCCTCGATTTGCGACGGGTGGTTCAACGAGAACTGGTTCCCTTCCTATCCGGAGACGTATGAAGCTCTGCAAGACTACTGCACGGCGGCTGAATTCCTCGCTTCCCCAAAGATGGAGAGGATCACCACAAACACAGAATACCTTTTCAAGTATTCAAACTACTACACCTATCACCCCTTCCATGCCATGTCGATGATCAGCGGCGGTAGCGTCCCTGAACTCTGGACTTCGGGCGTTTTCCTTGTCGGCCCGAAAGCGCCGGGGTATGTGAGGGGGATGGGATTCATTCCGGTGAATGCTTTTGGAGAGGCTATGGAGCGGGCCAAGAAGTTGGTGGGACCCAATCCGAGGATCCTTTGCACCCCGGAATGCTTTACCGGCGGCGTGCCCGTGCACCTTCGACTCAAGTAAGAGAAGGAAAAACCCCATGGCTGAGGTCAAGCTGGTCCATGTCATCAAGACGTTCGGCAAAGTGAAGGCCATCGACGATTTCACCCTGCACATCAAGGATGGGGAATTCGTGATCCTTGTGGGACCTTCGGGATGCGGGAAGAGCACGGTTCTGCGCTCGATTGCCGGCCTGGAAGAGATCACTTCGGGAGACATCTACATCGGGGACAAACTGGTGAACGATGTCCATCCCAAAGACAGAGACATTGCCATGGTGTTCCAGAACTATGCTCTTTATCCCCACATGGACGTTTATGAAAACATGGCCTTTTCTTTGAAGCAGAAGAAGGTCCCCAAGAAGGATATCGACCGGAAAGTTCGGAGTTCCGCAAAACTTCTCGGTATCGATGAACTGCTGGAGCGGAAGCCGAGGCAACTGTCCGGCGGTCAGCGCCAGAGAGTGGCGCTCGGCAGAGCCATTGTCCGGAGCCCGCAGGTGTTTTTGTTCGACGAACCGCTCTCCAACCTGGATGCTAAATTGCGGATCGTCATGCGTGCCGAGCTTCTGGATCTCCATCAAAAGCTCAAGACGACCAGCATTTACGTGACCCATGACCAGGTGGAGGCCATGACCATGGGGGACCGGCTCGTGGTGATGAACCGGGGACGCATCCAGCAGCTGGATACGCCTCAAAACCTCTACGACCACCCGGTCAACCGGTTTGTCGCGGGCTTCATAGGCTCGCCTCCCATGAATTTTATCGAGTGCAGAGTCACCAAGGAAGATGGAAAGTTCCATGCGAGGACAGAGACTCTGGATTTCCAGATTCCTGGAGAAAGGGCGGGCAAGCTTGGGCCCTATGTCGGGAAAGATGTTTTTCTGGGCATCAGGCCTGAACACCTTCTGGACCCTCTTTCCTCTGAACATAGAGGAACAGGGGAAACGTTTCAAGCCTCGGTGTGGGTGGTTGAGCCTCTGGGGTCTGAGAAGTTTGTTCATTTGAGAGTAGAGGCGACGACGCTGGTGGCGCGCATGGCGCCCCATGTGCCGTTAAAAATGGGAGAGAGCGCTCCCTTCGTTGCCAGGATGGACCGCGCGTATTTCTTTGACAAGGAAACGGAGCTGGTGATCGCGTAAAGAAGCAGAGAGCAAGGAGCATAGAGCAAGGGGTTAAGAGTCCGAGCCTGCAACTCCTTCGCAACTCGCCGAGAGGTTCAAAAGCGAACCGCAGAATGTCTGAATAATGAATAAAGAACGCCGAAGGAGAGGATCGAAGTCATTAAACTTCATCATTCGATATTCGTTCAGTTCATCGGCATTGCTTTCTTGGTAGTGGCTCTGAGCTTCCATTGGGGGGAAGGAAAAGGAAGGAGAATGGGATGAAACCGATTGGTTTATTAGGGGCCGGCACCATGGGACTGGCTGCCGGGCGGAAAATTCTCGAGGCAGGTCACTCTTTGCTGATCTTTGATGTCTCGGCCGGAGCACAGGAGAAAGCTCGGACTATGGGCGCCGGTGTCGCTGCAACACCTGCCGAGGTCGCGCGGCTAGCCGATATGGCCATTATGTTTCTGCCCGGCCCTAAAGAAGTCGAGGTGTGCGTGGCCGGGCAGGATGGGCTGCTCCAAGGTTGTCATTCGGGGCTCGTGATCGTGGATATGAGCACGGTGGATCCTGGCATTACCCGGCGCATGGCTGAACTGGCCCTTAAAGAAGGGGTTGGATATCTCGATGCGCCTGTGCTGGGCCGGCCGGCCTCGATTGGGAACTGGGCTTTGCCTGTAGGAGGAAGAAAGCAAGATCTCGAAGAATGCAGGCCCGTCCTCGAACTCCTTGCAGCGAAGATCTTTCACATTGGTGAGTCAGGCTCCGGCAACAAACTCAAGCTTCTCAACCAACTCATGTTCGGCGCGATCAATGCCATGACGGCTGAGATGATGGCTGTTGCTGAAAAGATCGGGATACCGCCGAAGGTCCTCTTTGAGACCATCAGTTCCAGCCAGGCAGCGACCGTGAGCAACCTTTTTAAAGAGCTAGGCGGGAGAATCGCGGCTGAGAATTACGAGAACCCGACCTTCACGGTGAATCTTCTCATCAAGGATGTTCGCCTTGCTGTGGAGATGGCGAAGGCAGGGGATGCGCCGCCTTTACTGGGCAGAACCGTGGAGCTTATCAATGAGATCGCCCGGGCCCAGGGTTTTGGCGACAGCGACACGTCGATCATGTGGAAGAGCGTCCGGAAGATCTGGGAAGAAAGGGAATAGTGGTAGTCATGCGATTGGAAAAAGAGAGAAAGGAAATTGTGACGTTCGGCAGGAAACTGTTGACTTCCGGGTTAACGGCAGGGACGGGTGGAAACCTGAGTGTTGCAAACCGCAGGAAGAACCTGATTGCGGTTACACCCAGTGGCGTTGACTACCTGGAAATGAGTCCTGAAGACGTTGTGCTTGTGGGAATGGAGGGCGGCCTTATCGAGACATCCAAGTACAAACCCTCCTCGGAACTGCTCTTTCATCTGGCTCTCTATCGCAGACGCCAGGACATTCAGGCCGTGGTTCACACCCACTCCGTTTATGCCACAACTTTGGCGAGCCTTGGCTGGGAAATTCCTCCTTTTCATTACCTGGTGGCCTACTCGGGCAAGAAAGTCCCCCTTGCGTCCTACGCGACCTTCGGGAGTGAGCAGCTCGCTCGGAACGTCGCAGAGGCCATAGGAGACAACAATGCCGTTCTCATGGAGAGTCATGGGGTGGTCACGGTGGGCGCGACTCTGGCCAAAGCTTTTGAGGCGGCGGAAATCATCGAGTATGTGGCCCGTGTCTATTATCTGGCCAAGAACCTCGGTGAGCCGGCCATCCTTTCTGATGAAGAGATGAAGAAGGTGATCGAGAAATTTAAGGGTTACGGCCGGAAGTGAAAGCTCCAAAGCAATAGAGAAAACGCGTGACCCCGCTTCGGGCATGAAATTTGAAAACAAATTTTATTTTCATGGAACCAGTAATCCTGGTAGCTTTGGGAGGAAATCATCGGACATTGCCAGGAACTTTGGAAAATAAAGGGAGGGTTGGAGATGTCTTTCGCAGCATACCCATCGGCTGTGGTTTACAGGGTGCCGGGAGACAGAAGCAAGCGAAACGCAGTGCAGCATTTGATCTGGGGAGACTGGATCAGGCCGCTGGGTCAGCAGGAGGGGGACTGGATGAAGGTCAATGCTCGGTGAAAGGAGGTCTGCCATGATCGTGTTTATCAGTGATTTGCACTTCGTGGATGAGACGGCGGGAAAGCACAACATCCCAACCCGAGCCTTTGAGGGCATGCTAAAAGACCTCAAGCGGTATGGTGGAAAACCAAAAGAAATCATTCTGGTGTTCCTCGGCGACGTCTTCGACATCAATCGGTCCACGTACTGGCTCGATAAACCTGAATCCGAAAGGCCCTGGGGCGATACGGAGAACAAGATCAAGGAAATAGAAACCCATGCCAATCACATTTTCGACGCCATCATCAGCAAGAATGAAAAAACTTTTGAACTCTTTAGAGGCTCCTTAAAGAATAAATTCAAGTTCAGCGTAGAACCGGAAAGGATTTACATCCCCGGAAATCATGACAGGCTCTGCAACGTCTTTCCGAGCCTTCGGAAAAAAGTGAGAGAAAGCTTGGGAATGCACGGGGAAAAGAAATCTTTTCTTCACCTGCTCGATGACATGGGCAAATATAGAGTCCTGGCAAGGCACGGTCACGAATACGACGTCTGGAACTATGAGGGATCTGTGAATATGACGGATGGGGATTATGCCCAAGTTCCCATAGGAGATCTTATCACCACTGAGATTTCCGCGAACATTCCATATACCATTCTTAGACATATCGGTGACACGTTGCCGCCTGCGGAGCTGGATCGACTGAAAACAAATCTTGAAGAAGTTGAAAACGTGAGGCCCTATTCCGCCATTTTTGACTGGCTGTTCTACCAGACGACCGAGAACAAGCCCATTAAAGACGAAATTGAAGAAGCTCTTCAGGAGATCATAGACAATTTCAACAGCCTGCAATACCCAAAGCGCTGGTACAAAAGGCATGACAAGTGGAGCTTCTTCACGCTCGATGAAGCGGACAAACTTCAAGCCGTGATGAGAATGTTCAAGCTTCTGGGCATGGAGACCGCAGAGGGTTTGATGAAGATATACTCCCGGATCTTCGGCTCCCCCGACACCCTTCCCCTCGACAATGCGGACGGGAAACTTGTTGAGGGAGCGAAAGAGTTCCTGACCCACCAATCCGAGTACAGGTATGTGGTCATGGGCCACACGCACAATCCCCTGCAAGTCCCCATCCGCATCACGAGCAAAGGTCTTGAGCAGGTTTACATGAACTCAGGGACTTGGCGGGCCAAGCACATCAAGGGTCTTGGAGGCGGATTCATCACACTGAAGAATCTCACTTACACGATTGTTTACTCCGAGGGGGAAAGCAAGAAGCAGGAGTATGAAACCTGGACAGGCACCCTCAAGGAAAAGGGTTGATCAAGCATGGGGTGGAGCGAGGTGAGGAATGGTTAGCACAGCGGATATCATCATGCTGGGCATTGTTTCCGGTATCCGGCTTGCAGAGCAAGGCCGCCGGGCCTATTCAGAGGCAACGATCGAGCGGGAGCTCGTGCTCCCGCTGCCTAATTTCAATCCGGACGTGACAGTGGGTGTGGCGACGAACTACTTCCTCGGGAGCAAGCACCTCGAAGAGAACTTCTGGCTGAAGAACCTGTATGAAAAGGCGGCGCACGGAGCCCCTTCCGAGGAAGAAGAGAAAGAGTTCCTTGCCGCCTATCAGGAATTCAAGATCCTCGATGATGTCAAAACCGGGGTCATCAAAGGGTCGGAATCGGCTCTTTCCCGGGAAGCTCTAGTCACCCTGGTGACCGTAAGGCAGTTTGCCAGGAACAGCAGCCCCTACCCGCACGCTTTTCAAAGGGTGCTGGGCTCTTTGATAGAAATTGGAATTGATTATTTTGCAAACGCACCGGGTGCTCTCGATGAGAGGTCATCGACTGGAAGAGCCTTGAAAGGTTTTCTGAAGTGCATCGACGACCTGGATTTCGCGCTATCATCCGTCGAAGGGATTGCCAGGAACCTGTTTTCGGCTGCCCTCGAGACGATCGGGGGTACGCCGTCTCTCTTGGGAGGAGATGACAAGGCAGAAAAGCTTATAGAGGCCGTATCAAGAGGACTGGTCAAGGATCTCCGAGAGAGGATGGAGAAGGTGGCCGCAACAGACCTCTCCAAACAGGAAAAATTCGAGATGTGGGGCCAGCTGGTTCTCCGAAGCGTTCTCAGCAATGCTGGGACGACGATCCTCTCAAATCCCGGGAGTTACCTGTCTGTGGCAGGGGCGGACCGGCAAACCCTTGTCAGCTCCGTGGGGACTTGCGTTCTGGACGCCATCCTGGATGAGGAGACCATTGATCTGACCCGACTCTGCAGCAGAGAAACACTGGACAGATTGGTCAAATCGGCGCTCGTCACCCTCTCAGAGTATCCCGGGCTCGCGGGAGTGGATCACAAAGGGCTTCAAAGAATCCTGGGACAGGTAGCCGGAGATCTTGCCGGGTCAGCTAGAATCCTTTGTCCGGATATCCTCCCTGAAATGATGCGCCTTGTCCTTGAAAAGTCAGCGCTCAACATGGACGTGCTCTGGCCGGAGGCGTTCAGAAAAGATCCGGCAAGACATCTCCTTATAGCCGCTTCGAGAGAGCTTTTGGAAGGTTTGTCAATGCCGGCGGGACCCGGGGAGCAGTGGACACCGGCTTTTTCGAAAACCCAGCTCATCGGTATCGCTGAAACCGTGCTGGATGAAGTCGTTCAGAATCCCGATTGGCTCGTGAAAAGAGCAGCGGTGGAGAACACGATTCTTGGCGATGCGGTGAATACAGCCCTTGCTTCATTGAGGAAGATACCTCCCGGCCGCATCAGTACTGAAACAGGTGTTCAGGTTTTGAAGGCAGTGATTAAGGCCGTAGCCCTTCGGCGAGAGTTTCTAGACCGAGTGAAAATCAAGAATGAAGAGAGAGAAGCGCTTGGGATTATTTTGGACCTGATGGTGGGTGGCATGCTCTCCGAGGGAGTCGACCCAAGAGCACGATGGATTTTAAGTCGGGGCGACGTCTTCGGCCTTGTGGCATCCGCCGCATTGAAGCGGCTTTCGGAAATCGGGGTTTCCCAGGCCAACATTCTCAAGCTTGGAAAAGTACTGGAACAGGCGGCAGAAGACATCCGGACGGGAAAAGCCTGGCAACTGGATCTGTTTGTTGGGGAACTGAGAACACTTTCTGTCGCGAATTAGGAGGCGAGGGAACCATGAGAGGAGGGAAGGAGATGAAAGGTTTCCAGCAGCCAGTGCGATGCCTTGAGAAATTCTTTCTCCTGCTGCTTATCTTTGTTATTTCAGGATGCGTCTCTCATATCCAGACGTTGAGAGACGCCCAGGATGAATTCAACCGAGCAGCGTCTCTTGAAAATGCACTCAAAATGGATCCAAAGCAAGGGGACGTGGCCACGCTGGGCAACATCAATGCCTCTTACCGGCTGAGCTTGAAGATACTCTCCGATCTCATCGTCGAGAAAAGAACAGATCTTGAAAAGGACAATCTCATCGGCATCGCGTATACGCTGAAAGCGCTTACCGAATGGCGACTGGGTGAATACGAAGCCGCACTAACGACGATCCGTAGGGTAAAAGAATATCCCGCCAGCACGTTGCTTCCGCGGGACATGGCAATGGTAGAAGCCCTTCGCGGTCTGATCAAGAATGACCAGGCCTATGCGCACATGGTCGGCCGGGACTATCCCTATGAAGAGATCAAAACGTTGTTAAAAGATTCTCTGGGCGACATGGACAGGGGACTGGGGATCCGGGGGACAGGGGAGAACCTGCGTCTCTATCTTCTGATGGCAAAATTCTCCGTGCTCAAGAACTGGGTGGATCTCAAAGGGGATCGAGGTATCCCAAGGCCCGCTTCTTTCAATGAAGCAGCGGAGAAACAGGAATGGTGTGATCAGGCAAAGCCCGTCTGGAACCATTTTGTGAGCGAAATAAACAGGCTTGGAACGCAGGAGGCCGTCTCTCTTGAGCAGGGATGGGCGAACAGACTGGGCATGCCCGGGGCGTGCCGTTGAAGGAGGGTGAAGTCATGAAGCCAGACAAAGTTATTATCACCAACATGGGGGCGTTGAAAGAGAAATATGGCGAGGGGTTTGGCCGGGTCGAGCAAGCGATCCAACGTCTGATTACGGCAGATAAGAAGCGGGGGCTCGACACAAACCTTGTGGCCATTGATTCGGCGAGCGACATGAGTGCTGTGCATGGGGAAGTGGTTAAAGAAAAAGAGGATCAGAGAGCGGTCAAGAGAGCCGTTGATGCCGTATTTGATGCCTATGAGCCGGACTACATCATGATCCTGGGAGCGCAGGACATTGTCCCGCACCAGGACCTGAAGAACCCTGCATACGATCCAGGTGGGGATGACGACAAGGTCGTACCAAGCGACATCCCCTATGCTTGTGAAGCACCTTACAGCAAAAAGCCGGGTGACTTTGTAGGCCCAACGCGTGTTCTGGGGAGACTTCCGGATCTGGTCCGATCGAGTGATCCGGGCTACCTTGTTTCCCTTCTCGGAACAGCAGCTAGGCACAAGGCGCGCCCCAGATCTGAATACCAGAAATATTTCAGCGTGAGCGCTGAAGTCTGGAAGGCTTCGACGGCCCTAAGCCTGACCAAGGTTTTTGGCTCAAGCACTTCCATGGCCACCTCTCCCCCGAAAGGGCCAAGCTGGACGAATACGGAGCTCGGCAGACGAGTCCATTTCATGAACTGCCATGGGAGTCCGGAGGATCCCAACTTCTACGGGCAGCGCGGCAGGAGTTACCCCATCGCGCACACCGCGAAAAAACTCGTGAAGAAAATCATGAATGGAACCGTGATCGCCGTGGAGTGCTGTTACGGGGCCCAGCTTTATGACCCCGCAGATGCAGACATGCAACCCGGCATTTGCAGCACCTATCTCCGGGACGGTGCGTATGGGTTCTTCGGCAGTTCGACGATCGCTTACGGCCCCAGCGAAGGAAATGGTCAGGCAGACCTCATATGCCAGTATTTTATCAATGAGGTTCTCGATGGCGCTTCGCTGGGAGAAGCGACTTTGAAAGCCCGGCATCGGTTTGCTCAAACCTACACGCACGTTGATCCTACGGATCTCAAGACCATGATCCAGTTTCATCTTTTTGGAGATCCCTCGATACACGCCGTGGGAGCGGTTCCTCATGCTCTCGCCCGTTCGAAAAGCTTCAAGCAAGCATTCAGGGAACGCCAAAATGCAAAAGGGACAAGGAAGCTGAGGAGGGAGCGGGCAGCGAGAACCGGCACGAATTTGCGGAACAGCCTGGGTACGCCGAACAGGTCTGATGAAGCCTTGCCCAGCGAGGTGGCGGTGGTGCTTGAATCAGTTGCTCGGGAGTCAGCGATCAAGAGCTTTAGGGCGCAATCCTTCAGAGTGAAGTTTCCCGGTGAAGCCATGGTGGAGACCATGAAGCGCTTTGCTCCTGCCCGGAAGGGAAGGGCGCTCTATATGGTCAGCGGCAGTCGGCCGCTGCCAAAGGAGGCTCCGGGAAGGGTGGTGGTCATCATCGGAACAGTGCAGAACGGGCAGCTGATTCATATGAGGAGATTGCACAGTCGCTAAAAGTCAGTGATCAGTAAACAGTCATCAGTGAACAGTGGAAAACATAAGGATAGCAGAGCCAGTGGTCAGCAATCAGTGGACAGGAAGGAATCATTATGAGTGAATTGGCTCATGCGAAGAGTTTCCGAGATTTGGAGGTTTACAAGAAAGCCCGAGCGGTCGCGAAAAGAATATTCACAATGTCCAGGGTATTCCCGAAGGAAGAGATTTATTCTTTGACCGACCAGGTGCGTCGGTCATCGCGGTCCATTGGAGCACAGATCGCTGAGGCGTGGGCAAAGAGACGCTATGAAAAGCATTTTGTAAGCAAGCTCAGCGATGCGGATGGGGAGCAGATGGAAACCCAACACTGGATTGAGACAGCGGAAGACTGTGGGTATCTGACTTCGTCCCAGGCAATTGAGGTAAATGATGAACTTTCGGAAATCGGCCGGATGCTGAATTCCATGATGGGCAAGGCTGCCCAATTTTATTCGACAGCCACTTGATCACTGTTTACTGATGACTGATCACCGATTTTGGGGCCTTTCTCCCATGAAACTTAAAGGAAAAGTCGAAAAGAAACTGCTTTACGCCGGGACGAAGAGCGAGCACGAGGGGCTCGTTCTAGTCACCGCTGCAGGAGAGTTCAAGCTGCAGCGTAAACGCGGCAACCCCTTCTGGGATGAGACACTCGCTGAACTCGAAGGGAAAGAGATCGAGGCCGAAGGCACCTTGCGGGAAACCAGGTTCACCATGTCGCAGTGGACTGTCCTGTCATAAGCCCATCTCCCTTCCCGGATTCCCACCCGATTAATGCCTCCGGGTTTCCAACCCGCCGTCCATCTTGGAGTCCAGGGTATTCTGGTGCGTTAGGTGCCTATGGAAGAGAAGGAGTTTGCCAGTGCCTTGATTCTCGGAGTCCCATCAGGTAAGCTCGATGAAGAGGGGTGAGAAAAAGATGCTGAATGGGTTTGGGAAGTCAAGAAGAAGACTCTTGTTTTTCGTGCTCGCGGGCCTCTTGATGGTGACGGGGCAGGGCGCTCTGCGGGAAGCTATCGCGGCGGATCCAACTCCTGAAAGCTTGGTCAACTGCAGCATTCAGCAAGGACCCTGCATAAAAGATCTCGGGGGCATGACCGTGACCCTGGACATTCTGCCCAAACCTGTCATGGCCATGAAGGATCTTAAGTTCCAGGTTATCCTCTCAGGGGAAAAGCCGACCGCCAACCCTTACATCGACCTGGGAATGCCGGGAATGGACATGGGGCCCAATCGTGTTGAACTCAGAGCTGTCAAGGACAGCGTGTATGAGGGGCAGGGGATCATTGTGAGGTGCCCCAGCGGCCGGAGAACGTGGAAAGCTATCGTCTACCTGCCACTCGGATTGCTCCTCGGGCTCCTGCCATGTGGTCCTGTGTATACGGCCCTGATTGCATCGGCAAGAGCCGGAATGGCAGCGGATAGCTTCCTGCAAAGCTTCTTGTCAGGCATGGGCCTCATGCTCGCTTTCGGCATCGGGACGGTTCCTGCTCTTTTTCTTGTTGGGAAACTGGCCGTCTTCGGATGGGTCAAATCCAGACACAAGATCTACAAGATCAGCTCGCTCCTCATGATCCTGGTTGGAATCTATTTCATCATCCAGGGAATTCGCTATTGAAAGCCTCTCCACATTGGACCTTGGGGACTTGTCGCCTCACACCCTGCTCACCTCACCGGGTCGATGGCAAAGCCAAACGGTATGAATTCAAAAGCAGTGATGGACAGGTCTACCGGTCGTTGCCTTCCCCTCGTTCCGAAGACCAGGGAAATCTCCTTGATTCCGCTCAGAGCGGGTGTTGCAGGAAGAACGATTTCCATCTCTCCTTCCTCTTCCTTCGTGTGTTTGAAACGAGTGAATATTTCTGCGGGAATGGCCGGCGCTGGAAGGGGATCGTCCTTGGCCCTCTTAAAGGAAATGTGAGCATCCACCACCTGCCCCTCTGATCGGTAGCGCAGAACCAGCCTTCCGTTCGATAGGCTGATGGTGCGATCCTCCGGGACAATGAAGGTCATCCCTCCGATTCCGGCAAGCTGCGATGCAAAACGGCAGAATCCCCTTTTACATGTGAATTCAAACCGACTCTGATCCGAGGCCCAGGGGATGACCCGATTCTCTGCGCCCAACAGGTTTACTCTGTCTCCGGGTTTGTAGAGCTTTTCAAGCGGACCGGACAGGTTCCACTGTTCGAGATATCGATGCATGTTTTCGTGGGCGGAGCCTATTCCCCCAAGAATCAGAGACAGGGTGTGAACGGTTGTCTGATACGGAATGGTCTCATTTCTTGATGTGTTCCAGCCTTCCCAGGGGCCGTGAGAGGTGAATAGCCCTGAGATCATCGGCCAATGCTCCTCCAGAAATCTCTCTATTTCCTCGGGGGCGATCATGTATGCGACGCCAAGGGCATAAAGGGATGGGGCATGGGTGATGAGGGGTTTATCGGTGACGGCTATGTCGGAAATCCCGATAAGCCCGGTGTACTCGGTTCCGTTGCCGCTGTATGCCTCGGACAAAAAACCCGGCAGCCTTCTCCTGCCTGAAAAATCGAGTTCTACTTCCACGAGGGTTTCGAGACTTCTTCTCCAGCCCGGATTCATGAGCTCCTGCATGAAAAGAGAAAGCCCGAGCAATTGGAAGGCTGATCCCTCCCATGCGGCAAGCGCATGGGTGTCTCTTCCGTCTGCATACCTGTAAGGCTTGATCTTGAACCCTGCATTCCGAATCGATGCTTCCGGCAGCGCGTATCGCAACACGGCGAACGTCCACGGCCCGCGAAATTCGTTGATGAAGTAATTCATCTGCCCTGTCACCCAGTTTCCCCGGCCGTCGTCCCAGCCGACAAAACGGTCCGCAGTGGCATCCCAGCCGAAGACAAAGGTGCCGGTCTTCGGGTCGAAAAGATGGGAATAGCCATCTTTCTGCGCATCGATAAAGCGCTCCATTGCCTCCCTCAACCCGGCGACGTTCGGATCATTCCGGATCTCAGGCCGCAAAAGTGCGCCGACCGACTTGGCGAGAGAAGAGGTGAGATTAACGTTGTCGCCGAATATGACCTGGACAACCCGTTGATCAAGGAGCCCCATGATTCCGGAGTTCAGGGATTCATCCGCATAGGGTGCAAGCGCCCCGTCAAAATATGCTGCGCCATATTTTTCACTTCGGCGTATCCTCCCTTTTCGGCCGTTGTCTTCCTCCAGGATCCAGCCCTTTTGCGCTAGGGCCTGCCAGATGGCATTGCCCGTCTTATCACCAAAGGCGTCGATGAACTTCTTTCTTTCGATGGATTCCAGGAGCGGTCCGGTTCTCTTCCCGCCTTCCAGGCCCAGGAAATTCACCAGCAGCCCCTTGGCTGCAAGGGATGGGTTCCTCTGATCCTCCAGCAGGGTCTTTACGGCGAGGGAGAGCCCGCTCATTGACGATTCTCTGGAAAGATACGGGTTATCCGCATAGCCCGCGACGATGTTGGCCAGCAGTTCAATCCACTCGCCGATGGCTGTGAGCTGGGTGAAGGAACGAAGAAAAAGCCCGTTCCGGGGTTCCTGGTTCCAGCCTTCCGCCGGATACCCGGACACAGGGTCCACGATCCCGTGAACCGGGTCCACATATTGGAATGCGTTTTCCAGCAGAAGCCGCATGTGTTTGTGGGCGGAAGGTACTTTTGGGAAGTTGAATTCCCGGATGCTCTTCATGGGTTGCCCTGTATCCGGTTGTTCGCCGATAGACGGAGGCGTGATGCTGTATCCTGCGAGCATCAGCACAATAACAACAAGAAACAGCGGTAACGTTTTCTTTGTGACAGGTATCGCGGAGTACAATCGCAGAAGGTCCTTTCCCTTTTCAGCAGTGCTCCTCTCCCGGATGGATCCCCTCCCAGGTTAAGTCCACCCGACCCTCCCGGCTCTCTTCCCGTTTGGTCGAATGCACAAGTGTAACATCATTTTCCTTTTTTCTAAACGAAGTCTATATCACGACAGCATCAACGATTTTAGCGACGAACATCTTCTGGTATTTTCTTTTCTTCCACGCCTCGGCAATGTTGGCCGGGACACTCCTTGACGAGCGCCGGATCTGATCAGTGAGTGAATACTTTTCGTCCTTTGGGAAAGGCTTTGTTGTTTCATGGATCTCCAGAGCCAGCTTGTAAGACAGCTGATAGACTTTGAGATCCCGATAACCCCTGTATGGTTCCTTCGCCATTTTCCTTGTTGCGTACTCCTTTATTTTTTTCTGCTTACTTTTTCCTCTTTCTGCTTACTCCCTACTGCTTACTGCCTACTGGTCTTATTCGTACCACATAATCCTTCCTGCACCCTCGCTCATGTTTGAGATTTGCCCTTCGTTGCCCGCCAGGTACAGAGTCTTCCCTTGAACCTGCATGTCGGTCAGGCAATACTTGATCTTCCCGCTTTTGTAAGCCTGGACCAGGGTCGCCCCCTCTGTCTTGAAGACGATGATACTTCCATCATAGAAAACAACAAAATCCAGCCGGCCTACCAAAGGGTTGTTTGCCACAACCAGAACTTCCTTTTTCCCGTCATCATCCACATCCATGACAACGACTCGGCTGTTCAAAATATTGGCCGGAGGTTGATCTCCGGGTCTTGTGAACCCGGATCGAATGTAGTTATTGGAGCCCCCAAGTTTCTCATCCACCTTGGTCAAAGGGTTCCCCTGGAGGTCCCAGACCATGAGCGGAGCGCTATGCTCCAGATTCGGCTCTCCCAGACCAAGGAATTCCAGCTTTCCATCGCGGTCGAAATCATAGAGGGTGAGGGTATAGAGTTGAGCGTTTTTGAGCCCGGGTAGGGCGTCTTTGCGAACCAGTTTCCCGGCATTATCATAAGTCATCTGCCAGATAGGGCCTTCGAAGAACCTGTCAGTGCCCGAGTCTTGGAATAACACCGAAGATTGGCCTCCGCTCTGGTTACGGAGAACGCTGAAATGTCCATTCTGACGATCGAGTTTTCTGGTGAATTTTCCCGTCCACTCCAGGATCGAGCTTTGAGCCCGTGATCCATAGAAACTCACGAGGTAGATCTCTGCTCTCCCGTTGCCATCCACGTCCGCGACGTTGACCTTCAAGAATTCCTCGCCTCTGGCTGCCCGAAACGTGTCCTTCAACGCAAGGGATTTCTCTTTCCGGTCATAGACCATCAGAGCGTCGCGGCTCAGGACCACAATTTCGCTTTGCCCGTCCCCATCGAGATCTCCGACATCAAGGGACATGACCCCTGCTTTCACTGAAGCCCTGCCTGTCGGGCTGAAAGCATGGGAGTCGGATGTTCGCTTGAAAAAAAGCCCCTTAACCTCTTTCTCCCCGGAGGCTCCGGCGCTCACTTGCTTCCGGATGTCCAGACCCGCTGCGATCGCCCTGAAATCATAGACAATGTCTGACAGCTTGGGGATCAATTGGTCCTCGGTGGCCGCCTCGGAAACCTTGGTGACCGCAGGTTTGTCTTTGGTGAGATCCAGAAATGAAAGATCAAGGCTGTAACTCGCGCCAAGGCTCGTGACACTGCCGAAAACAGCGTAGTTTGCCTTTAAGAGCCTGGCCAATTCCTCCGCCCTCTGTTCGGAGGTGACCCCCTGCTTATCCGCTTCGCTCAGAACAGAATCACTGCTGATCACATCCAGACCTTCACCTGACATGCGCGATGCGAGCATGGTCTTGATCCCCTGGCCTAGATAGGCCTTGCCGGGATCCGCGTAGAGCTTCAAAGGGAGAAGCACCACGGTCTTGTTGGCGGCAATAACATGAAAGGACAGGAGGAATAAAAGGATAGCGATCAGGCTGATAATCGTTTTCTTCGGTTTAAGAAGCTGCTTAAGAGTCATAGGGTACTCCTGGGGTACTCCTGGAAGATTTTGTAAATAAACATCATAGAGAAGGGGCTTTTCATTGTCAAACAAGATTCATGGCCTCAGCAATGAAGAGTCAGGGGGTGATGGGCAGGCGGCGTATCCGCCTGGGGTTGTGGGGATGGAGAGAGGCCAGGAGAAGGGAACAGGAGGCCTCGATCCATGGATTAGGACCGGAATTGGAGTGTAAGTTGTCAGGGAGGGGAGGACTGGAGCAGCCGAGTGGATCAAGAAGAATCAAAGCGGATTTGAAATCGTTTTTGAAGGGCGGCGAGGATGTCAGCTTGGGTCAGGCGGGCATTTCGCCAAGCTTCCAGCAATCGGAAGGCCAGGTTTTTTGCTGAGCCGAACCCATCCGGGAAATCCCTTTTAAGTAGGTCGGCCTTGTAGAGAAGTTGGGCGAGCAGATGAGCGATCTGCAAGAGGAAGTAAAAGACCTTGGCGGAGTTCGGATTATTGGTGTAGGCATGCTCCAGTCCATATCCTCCGTTTTTTTGTACGTTGAATCCCTCGTTTTCAATTTTCCATCGCATCCTCCCTCCGTCATTCGCTAAGGTGACGATATTTTTGCACGAGACCTGGCAGTTGTTGACCCACTTGAACTTCGTCGTTTTCTTTTGCCCCTTCGGTTGGGTTTGGTCTCCAAGCACTCGATTACGGATAACGTGTGCTCCTTCTTTTGGGAATCGACATAAGCGATGTCGTCGACCCAGCGGAAGACCTGTTTGAGTGAGGCCCCCTTCCCCGTGTGCCAAACCAACCGGTTCTCGGGTTGGAATGGGGACAAAGTATCGAACTCCTCGTTAACGGAGGGCAAGTCGTCGTCCTTGAGAACGATCATGAACTTCCAGCCGTAACTCTGGCACAGATCAAAGGTCGGCCCCCCGGCGAAGAGACCGTCCATCGATAAAAGGATCGGCAGCCGTGGGAACCGCCTCTTGAGTCGGTCTGCCAGTCGATAGAAGGCCTTGAGCTCACAACCCAATTTGTCGTCTTGCTTTGAGTCGAAAGAGGAACATCAGGACACCGGCGAAGGCCAGACTCGCGAGGAGATAAAGGATCTTCTGAGTATCCCGGGGGTCGGTAACCGGAGCCAATAGAGGGGGAAAAACCACCAAAGAAATGGTGGAGGGTGCCTGTCAGAGCACGGATCAACCCTTGTTGCTCTTCCGGCTCTTTTTCTTGCTGGTTAAAAACTCCCGCTGGGCCTGGGATACTTCTGCCACCAGACGCTTGAGAAGCTTTCCTTCCTGTACCCATCTCTCCACCTCCGGGCGAAGTTGCTTGGGGACATACAAGGTCCGGGTGTGGTTCTCTTCCTTCCAGGTCAGCAACGTCACTTCATGAAGGGGACCTTCTTGAGCACATCGGCACCGCGGGTTGCCACACCGTTTTTTGGTAATATTAAGGGAGGCCTGAAGAAAGGGTTTTATCTTTCGGATGCGCTCCAGAGCTTTTTTCCCCTGTTTATTGGTCATTAAAGGACGCGACATATTTATAAGTACATGTTGCGAGTTGCTGCTTGGGGCGTCTGAAGGAATTCAGCTCCCCGAAGAACGAGCCATTACCGATACTTCTATTGCACATGCGAACAAAGATCTGGCAACGATCACCAAATGAAACCCATCTGGTAGGCAGGTTGCGGGCTGGTTACGATTAGCCCAAATAAGCCGGAACCTCAGCAAACCCGCGAAAGTTCGGGTTTCGACCAACGGTCGGATTTGAAACTACGTATCGTGTTGCTGATTTGAACCCTGTTCAGATAAACAAGCCTTCGGCCGGCGCGATCAGGTCATACGCAAGACAGGGAAAACCATCCAATAGAAAACAAGAATATACTGATTCTCCAAAGGGGGCGGACCGGTCATAGAGAATGTCAGTTCCCTGATGATCACAGCTTTATACGTCAACGGTGTGAGTGACACCTACTGAGGCGACAATGCCTCTACATTGCGAAGGCTCTCATCGCCGCTTTTTTCACCTGCAGAAGGGGGGGAAGGCTTCCAGTCTCCCGGGTTGGCCCTTTTCGGCCTGAGCGCCACATCCCATCAATTCTTTGTTGAAAATATCATAATTATCTGGTAATATTATATTTCTACAATACCAAGTAGAGTTCTCTCGCAAGCCAATCCCACCTTGGGAGCAGGAGCCTATCAAGGTTCTTCCATCGGGACTCTGTATGAATTCGGGAGTGAAATGACTGATGATCAAAGTTTTCATCGCAGCGGGAACGGAGCAAGGTAGCTCTCTTGTGCTCAACGGTAACACCGCTCAAATCGGAAGAGGTTTGGCAAATGAGGTTAGTCTGAAAGAGGCTTCAGTCTCCCGAAAGCACGCAAAGATCTATAGGGATAACGATCAATACTACGTTGAAGACCTCCAGAGCAGAAACGGCACGTGGATCAATGGCCATGCCATAGTGAGCGGACAGAGGGTCCAGGTGCAGGAAGGAGTTCCAATTGCCCTTGGCAACGTTCTGGTGAGTGTTGGAAGAAAATGTTCCCCAAATCGACTGCCTAATCAGTATTCGATTAGCATTCCGCTCCCGGTAGACGACGGCCTGAAGCCGGCCACCTCCACCGACAGGCGCGCAAAACAGAAAAAGGAACTGGAGTTGATCTATGACATCTCTGTCGAGCTGCTGGGGTCACTAGATTTGACTGAGCTTTGTGAAAAAGTTTTGGACTCGATCTTCGGTTGTTTAAAAAGAATCGACAGCGGCTTTGTTTTCCTGGTCGAGCCTGAGAGCGGAAAGCTTAAGAAGATTGCGAGCCGTTTCAGGGGAGGAAACCGAACAGCGGCGCCGGGATATAGTAAAAGCCTGGTCAGGCGTGTGATGAAAGAAGGCAAGGCTGTCATGATGCCTAATACGGCCATGGAAAACAAAGCAGATCTCTCAGACAGCATGGAAAAGATCGGGGTCAAATGCGTGATATGTGTGCCCCTGGTGAGCAAAGTGGGAACGAGGGGGGCCATCTATCTGCAATCCGTGAATGTGGTTCATGGATTCAGGAAAAATGACCTCTTTTTCCTTACTGGTCTGAGCACCCCGATGGCCCTTGCCATGGAGAACGCTCTGCTCTATTCCAAGAGCAAGCGAGCAGAGGAAGAACTTCAGAAGGCCAGTGATCATCTGGAAGAGAAGGTCATGAACCGCACGGCCGAACTGAAGAAGGCGAAAGACAAACTGCAGCAGTTGTCCATAACGGATGGCCTGAGCGGGTTGTACAATTATCGCTACCTGATTTATTCGATCGAGTCGGAGTTCAGGCGAGCGATCCGCTATAATCGGACCCTCGCGCTATTGTTGATGGATATCGATTATTTCAAGAACCTCAATGACGCCTATGGACATCCGTGCGGGGACTACGTGATCAAGACTGTGGCCAAGATTCTCAAAAGCAATGTCAGGGCCACGGATGTCGTGGCCCGTTATGGTGGTGACGAATTGGCCGTCATGCTGATTGAGACCGACACAAAGAGTGCTCTTGAGGTGGCGGAAAAGCTCAAACAAGAGATCGGGAGTCATACTTTTCAGTGGCAGACAAAACAACTGAGTGTCAATGTCAGCATCGGCCTGGCCAGGGCGCCGGCGCCCGGAATTCAAAAAGTTTCCGATCTATTTGATGCAACAGACCGGGCTTTGTATCAAGCGAAGGAAGCAGGAAGGAACACCATCATTGTCTTTGGTCAGGAGAAAAAAACAGCGCCGGCGGATCAGAGGAGCGTTGTTTCCCCCGCATCCCAACAGTGATGTAAGCTAACCTTGGTGGACTAATAGAAAGCCGGAAAACGCGTTTTTTTGCCATTCCCATGGGAAATGTCTTCACGAAACAGGGGAATGGGAATCCAGAAAATTCAAGAAGATCTGGTCTCGCGCCTTTGCGGAAGTGACGACTATGGGGACCTTCTACGAATCCATCATTTTAGATGACTTCGTAAAAAGATCCGTTGGCCTTTCAATATCCTTCGATTCCTCATGCTTCGATACCCGCCAGACAAAAGGCAGGCAAGCTGATTTCGTATCGCTGTACGTAACAAAAAGATAGTCGTAAGCCGGAAACGGTTTTACGCCACCATCGACTTGAGGTGCAAGTCTATATCGCCGGCTGATTTTGACATCACGACTCACATCGCGCAATTCAATCTAACCCCTGCGATGCAGTATGAAAAATGACAGGGCGTGGGATGCCTACCCTCCGGATATCTGCTCTGTACGTCAGGTCTGGTGGAAGTTGAGATATGGACTGGATACTAGAAAAAGGTACACGGGGGGTGGGCTGTGGAATATTCAGGAAGGCTACTTCTTCCAGTTCAATCCTCTCGCGGATAACTCTGGTGATCCACTCTTCAACTCCAGAAGCACGATTAACTTGTGCCAAGAATGCAGCCCTTGCTGCGAGGTCAGCTGGGATTAATGGTGCGGACGACATTGTGGGGCTTGCTGGTTGGTAGACAGTGCGATCGCTCCCTTATATATGGATGTAAGACTGCTTAGGGCAGGGTGCAGGCATGCTTGAGATTCTATTTTTTGGTTAGCGCCACGGCTATCTTCCTCAACTCGTTGTTGGCTAGGCCCTCAAGCTTCTTCTTCACTACACGCGAGTAATACTCCTGCTCTGTCTTTGACAGTAAATCTCCTTTGAGCATATCTGGAAAGGAGACCATGGAGATCTAACTTGATGCTGCGATGAGCGCAGTTCGCCAAAACGACAGGGAATGCTTCGATGAGCCTGGGATCTTCGGAGCCCGATAATTTGTCGAGGACATCAATAACCTTCTTGCTACCAAGCCCCCCCTTTCGAGGGGTAAAGAGGGGATACCCCAGTTCTCCCAAGGCCGTGATTAGTTCTTCTTTATTCATTTGCGTGCAGCGACCTTATTAAGAAAGTCATCGGGTACTTTGCCCTTTTCCAAAAGAGCTTCTGTGAATATGATAAAGTTCTGTATCATTTTCTTCGGATTAAAATCATAGTTCGCAGCCTCGGCGTATCTTTTCAGCAATTCCTCCGGGTTTATATCGTATGCAGCAAATGCAGCCACACAGTCGACAACGTCAACCCGCGTTCCCCGAAATATCTTGGTAATGATAAGATCCTGGAGATTCAAAGCACCTAAATAGAATGGATTTGTCAAGGGTAAATTGTAGCTGTATATACAAGCGATTTGTATTTAGAAATACAAATGCCAAGGGTGCTCAGAAAATGACCTGCCCCGCCGCAAGCAGCGGGGTAGGTCATTGTTTTTGATTTTTGTGGGGAGCTTCACTTCTTTCTTTTGATGACCGACTTCTGAATCTTGAGAGAGGCGAACTTTGCCGTGGTCTCGCGGATGCCCTTCTCTACAGGGATGCGCTCCATGCTGGATGCGCCCACAAAACCGTGGATGGGAGCCCGTTTGAGAAGCACGTCCACATCAGAGGGCGAGGAGATCGGCCCTCCATGGCAGAGCACAAAAACGTCGCGATTGACCGATCGTGCGGCTTTGGCAATCTCCTCGGTTTGCTCTGCAGCCTCTTTAAGGCTCATGGTTTCCTTTGCTCCAATGGCGCCGCCGATGGTCAGACCCATGTGGGCCAGGATGCAATCGCAACCTGCTCTGGCCATCTTGCGAGCCTCTTCCGGATTGAAGACATAGGCTGTGGTGAAGAAATCCATGTCATGGGCCAGAGCGATCATCTCCACTTCCTTGTCGTAGCTCATGCCGGTTTCCTCGAGGGCGGCTCTGAAGGTGATCAACTCTTCAGTCTGTGGACTTCCACCCGATCAGCCTGCTTCTCTGCTCTGAGGGCAAAGTCATACATATCGCGCTGGAGGCAAATCAGAGGATCCTCGGGTGGAAAGTAAGACTCTTCCCTGCGAAGGAATCGCTGCGTGGTTTTGTGAAAAATAATCTCGCGCAGCGCTTCGTTGTGGTCATAAGATCCGTTGCCCAGGAGCTGGGAGAAGTAGCGCACACACCACTCGTCTTCAGGAGCCCTTTCCTTGAGCTCCCAGCCCATAGCCACAAGGCTCACGGTCTCAGGCTTTTTGGAGAGGATGTATTGGGCAGTAGCCCTGGCCACAGCATAACTCCCCAACAGGACTTCTTCGGCCACGTTCAGTGCGAGAAGGGTCCCCTGGACGCCTGAGCTCGTCCTCTGGAGAACGGTCCTTCCTTTGAAGAAGGAAGGGCCTTTCCGCAGGATTTCACTGGGCGAGTTCCCAAAGTCAAACCCCTTTATGGGAATGCCGCTGACTTCACCCACCAAAATGAGATCCCTGTCTTTTTCTTTCAAAGCAAAGGCCTGCTCGGGGGTTCCAATCAAGAAAAGCTTTTCAATGCCCATGGAAAAGAGAAGGGGAGCGCAGGTGAAAGCGCGAAAGACATCAATGATGACTGCCACTCCTCTTGCCGCAAGGGCACCGTTGTAAAGACTGTCACAGACGATCTTCATAGGTTCACTCTTTTTTTTCTAAGGTCCTCTCCGGATAAGGAAAGACAAAAAGACCTTATGACACTCGGCCGCTGGCGTGTCAATCGTTTATCCGTACTGGGACTGTAAAAGCATACGCAGCCCAGTAGTATTTCGGAGCGCCTCATGATAAGTTCTTCTAAAGTTGACACCTCTTTCGACTTATAGCCTGCAATCAGGGCTGAGGAAGTGAAATTTGAAGAGTGGGGATTGGGAGCTGGTTAAGGACCTCATCGTAGCTCAAGCCGGGGGCGAATGGTGAAGAAGAAAATGACAGGAGAAACGCAAAATGCGTGGATTCTATGGACGCATTCTGACCATTAACCTAACAGATGAATCTTTTGAGATCGAGACCCTTCGTGAAGAAATCTGTGGACAAGTTCTTGGAGGGAAGGGCCTGGCCACGCATTTGCTATTGACGAAGAACCCTTCCGGCGTAGACCCGCTTTCCGCAGAGAACCACCTGATCTTTGCAACAGGCCCTGTCTGCCAGAGCGCCCTGTGGGGTAGCTGCCGCTATGGAGTCTTCACGAAGTCCCCGCTCACGGGGTTCTATTCCGAATCCTATTCCGGCGGCAAAGTTCCAGAGGCGATCGATGCTGCAGGGTTCGATGCGGTGGTGATCAGGGGCAAAGCAAGAAAGCCGACAGCCCTCTCGGTTCACCCTGAGGGGTGTGAGTTTTTCGATGCAGGCGATCTGTGGGGTGCCGACACTTACCACACGGAAGATGAAGCTAAAAAAAAATTCTCGATGGCGGAGGCCGGATTTCGAAAGCCGGGTGCCGTGGTCATCGGCCCTGCGGGAGAGAAGCTCGTCCGTTTTGCTGTCATTGAGAATGACTACTGGCGCTCTGCAGGCCGGACCGGTGTGGGCACGGTCATGGGCTCAAAGCTTGTGAAGGCTGTCGTGTTTCAGGGAGATCGGCGAAGACCACTTGCTGATCCTGAGGGCGTTGCTGCTTATGCCAGGGAATTCTCAAAGCGCAACCTGGAGCACCCGGCGGCCAAGGCGTACAAGGCCTTGGGAACGACCATGGTTTTGAAAATGACCCAGAGAGCGAACGCCTTGCCTTCAAGGTACTGGTCTCAGGGTTCCGTGGATCACTGGGAGAAGATCTCGGGCGAGCGATTTCACCAGGATCATCAGGTCAAGCCGAGCGCCTGCCTCAAATGTTTCCTTGCCTGCGGCCGAATGGCGACGATTTCCAACGGACGGCACAAGGGCCTGGTCATCGAAGGCCCGGAATATGAAACCATCTATGCGTTTGGCGCTCTGTGCATGATCGAGGATACCGGGGAAATCGCCTACCTGAATGATCTCTGCGATCGCCTAGGCATGGATACTATTTCGGCGGGAAACCTTTGCGCCTTTGCCATAGAAGCCGCTAGACGAAAGAAGATCGATGATGCCATTGACTATGGGGATGCGGACAGGGTGGCAGAACTTCTTCACAGGATTGCGCGGCGCGAGGGAATCGGAGACGTGCTGGCTGAAGGGATCGTGCATGCTTCAAAGGTGTGGGGCCTTGAAGATCTCGCCGTTCATGTCAAAGGCTTGGAGCCTGCAGGGTATGACCCCAGGACCCTCAAAGGCATGGGCCTCGCTTATGCGACATCGGATCGCGGAGCCTGCCACCTGCGAACGACCTTTTCAGACCGGAGTTATCGGGGATCATCCCGCCCGGCACGGTTAAAGGGAAAGCGGAGATGCTGGTGGATTATGAAGATCGTCTCAACCTCTCTGATGCGCTGATTCTGTGCCGCTTTTACCGGGACCTCTACCCATGGGAGGAGCTTGAAAAAGTGATTCACCTGGTCACCGGGAAACGTTTCTCAAAGGAAGTACTCCAGAAGAGCGCTTCTCGCATCGCCGACATGACCAGGGTCTTCAATATCCGCGAAGGGCTCAAACCGGAGCATGACCGTCTCCCCCAGCGTTTGCACCGTGAACCTCTCCCTTCGGGGCAACATTTGAGCGAGGATGAGCTTCAGTACATGATCGATGAATACTACCGCCTACGAGGATGGGATCAGAATGGTGTGCCTAGGGCCTTCTGAGCGCCTGAGAGGAATGCCTTGACTTCCTTCCCAGCTCCACTGACCAGCCAAGTAAACGATATCCGTCCCTCTGCCAGTTGAAGATCAGAACGCTAATCCCATTTTCAAGGCAACCTGATGGAGTCTCTTGTCAAGTGTCCGCAGTTGGCTTCCGCTCAAAAGCGCGGAAGCAAGCAAATGCATATCAACAAAGCCCAACCCCTTGGCCATTAAGCGATTGTCCTCTATGAAGCGCAGGACTTCCCCATGTTTCGCAGAAATTGCCATAGGAAGGGCTTGGAGGAGCGCTAGGATTTCGGTTCTGTTCTTGAGATCACCGCATGCTAGTTCACCCACAATGAAGGGATGACACATGACATGGCCATCGTCCAACAAGCCTTCAAGGACAATGTCTCCATCGCGGAGATGTTTTACCCATACGGAAGTGTCAACGAGAACCATTCTTTCCCCCCGGACCTCTCCTACGGGGTATCATTCTCAGCTTTCTCTCGGTTCCCCCCAGCTTGGCCAGCCTCTTGCTGCTTTCCCTGGCAATGAGCGCTTCAAGTCCAAGTCTGACCAAATGAGTTTTCTCATGAATGCCGGTCATTTCTTCTGCCTTATGGATTAGCTCTTCTTCTATGTTCAGAGTGGTTCTCATAAAGACCTCCAGTTCGTATGCGCGATTGTATGTATAAGTCTGCACGAAAGAGATGCTCTTGTCAAGGGGCCACCGAACATGTGAAAGGATTAACCTACCTCATAGCGTGAAAACCGAGATCCTACCCTTCAATTCTTATGCATGCCTTTCGATCTGATCCCACATTCACCCTGATGCCTGGGTATGACTTCATTTGGTTAATCGTCAGTGGATGATCGCTCGGATCTGTAACGGACTTGGATCAGTAATCGCTCGTTCTTGAGCGACCCCATATACGCGGCGAGCCTCCTGCCATAAGGCCGGAAACCGATATGCGGCACGCAGGGTGATGCTCGCCCCTTTTCCTCTCAAAACGCCACCTCTCAGCAAATCTCGGGCTTGCTCCCCGTTGCGTTAACAGCGGACCATACCAACTGGGGAGCCCTCGTCCACCGCAATCCTCCGGTCCTCAACATGCTGTGCCAGGTCTGCCCTTGACACACAACGGCGGATTTCACTATACTCCTCCCATCTGAAAGCGGCTTCTTATCACCAAATGAAAATCGTTTCCGGCTACCCCTAAATCCACCACTTTTCTTAGGATGAATTTCCTATTTGCTAATTTGAAAATGGTGTATAATTCTATTCCTTAAAGCGCCAAATCAATAAGTTGACCATTCTTCCAATTCTGCCACCATACTAATAAGAGGCAACTCAATGGGAGATCAAAGGAAACCCCATTTCTCAGTTGAGAGACGGGGTTTTTTTATTTTGGGTCATTCCTTATAAACAGGAGAGACTTTTATAATCTATGGACCAAAGGAAGGCTCTAAGCATCCTACTTTTTTTTGTTTTATGGTTGAAGGGTTGTGTCGTGGTTTGGAGGAGTGAATCATGAGCAAGGTCATTCGTCCTATCCTGAGGGATGTTTTCCCAAGGAAGCGATTGTTCATCCTGCTCGACCAGATGCGAAAACAGTCGGCTATCTGGGTTTCCGGGCCTGCAGGATCTGGCAAGACCACCCTGGTAAACAGTTATTTGGAAACTCGGGGAATCCCCTGCCTGTGGTACGAGGTTGACGAGGGCGACACCGATCTGGCAACTTTTTTCTATTACTTGGGCCAAGCTGCAAAAAGGGCCGTCCCCAGAAAAACAAAATCTCTTCCCCTGCTTACTCCCGAATATCCTCCAAGACATTCCAACTTTTACAAAACGCTTTTTTGAGAAACTCTATGAAAGGTTGCCAATTCCTAGTGTAGTCGTGTTCGATAATTACCAGGAGGTATCTGCGGAATCATCAATGCATGAGGCCATCCTCAAGGGCCTATCCGATCTTCCACCGGGGATAAATGCCATATTGATCAGTCGCAGCGGCCCCCCATCGGCTTTAATCCGCCTCCGGGCCAATCATCTTATGGAAATCCTAACCTGGAAAGATCTGCGCCTGACCATTGAAGAGTCGACCGGGATCGTCAAACTGCGGAGCAGACAGAGAGTTTCTAAAGAAGCCATTGCGGCGTTGCACCAGGCCACGGACGGTTGGACAGCGGGTCTGGTATTGATGTTGGAGAGGGCTAAAATAGAGGATATCGACCTCCAAAAGGCCGGAACGGGCAAGCCCGCGGAGATTTTCGACTATTTTGCCGGTGAAATCTTCGACAGAACGGATAGGGAGGTCCGGGAGTTTCTTCTGAAGACTTCTTTTTTCCCCATGATGACCATCAAGATGGCCGAAGAGATCAGCGGTTGCTCTTTCGCCAGTCGACTCCTATTGACACTGAACCGGAACCACTACTTCACCGAGAAGAGTATTCGTTCTGAATCCGTCTATCAGTATCACCCGTTGTTCAGGGAGTTTCTCCTTTCACGGGCCAAAGAAACTTTTTCTCACGAAAGTTTTTTGGCTTTGCTCCGTCGTGCGGCCTCTCTGCTGGACGAGGACGGTCAGATCGAAGCAGCCGTCTCACTCTTGGGCGAGGTCAGCGACTGGGAGGGGTTGGTTCGTTTAATCATGAAGCAGGCCCCATCGATGGTGGAGCAAGGGCGAACTCGCCCCCTGGAAGAGTGGCTGAACAGCCTTCCCCAAGAGGTCCTGGAAAACAATCCCTGGCTTCTTTTCTGGATGGGCATATGCAACATGCCGGTATCTCCTTCCCGGAGTCAACGCTGTTTTGAGGAAGCTTATCAAAGATTTAGAAGCCAAGGGGATATCGCCGGGATCATTCACGCCTGCTGGGGGATGGTTCATTCGATTATGAATGCGACGGCGGATTTTTCACCCTTGGATCGCTGGATTCCTGTGCTTGAAGAAATCGGGCGAACATTAAAGGAATTTCCTTCTGAAGAGATCGAACTTCGGTTTGCCTCTGCCATGTTTTCTGCATTGGTTACTGGACAACCTTGGCACCCTGAGATTGAGATATGGGAGAACCGTGCGCTTTCCCTGGCCGAAAGGTCTTCGAACTTGACCCTTAGATTTCAAACCATATTTGCCGAAGTTACCTACCGGGTGAACATCGGAGACCTTCCAAAATCGCTGCTGGCCATGAATTCATTGAAGAAGATGGCTCAATCCAGAAGGTCTTCCCCCTTGCATCAAATCTTGGCTGGCTTTTCGGAGGTCATCTATAATAACCATTCGGGATTACATGAAAAGTGCCTGAAGGCGGTATCCGCTGCCTTGGAGTTATCGCGAACGAGGGGCATTTACCTCGGGGATAGTGTAGTCTTACTTCATGGCGTATCGAGCGCGCTGGTGGTTGGCGATTACCAAAGGGCTTCGGATTTCCTGGAAGAGATGGGTTCGTCGTTAAACCAGGCCAGGCCATGGGACACCGTCCTTTATCACATAGCAAAAACCCAAGCAGCTTTGTTCCTTGGAGACATCGGAAAAGCTGCGTATCATGTCGAGTTGGTGACGAAAACGAGTGGCGAAATAGGGTTTAATCTCGGGGTGGGCATGTGTCACATACAGAATGCTTATGTGCTGCAGGCCCTTGGAAGGGGCCGAGAAGCCTCAGAACATTTGGCCCAGGCAGTTGATTTCGGCCGCCGGGTAAATGGGCCCAACAACGAATATGCCGCGCTTTTAGCTAAAGCTCTTTTTGCCTTCGATCAGGGGAAAGAAGAAGCGGGGATGATTTTGCTCAAGAAATCCTTTGCCCTGGGGAATGAGAAAGGATACTTTGGTTCCTGGAATCCTCTGCCTTCCGGGATGGCTAAACTCTGTATCAAGGCCCTTCAGGCCGGGACCGAAGTCGAATACACGCGGGAACTTATTCGAAGGCTTCATCTAATCCCAGATCAATCTTCAATCCATTTGGAAAACTGGCCGTGGCCTTTGAAAATATTTACCTTGGGCCGGTTTGAATTGTTAAAAGAGGAGAAACCAATCCCCTCTTCCCGGAAGATTCAACAAAAACCCCTGGCACTGCTCAAGGCCCTGATCGCCCTGGGAGGAAAAGGGATCAGGGAGGAACAATTATCCGATATCCTTTGGCCGGAAGCGGATGGGGATGACGCACACAATTCATTCATCACCACCCAGCACCGGCTTCGCCAGCTCATCGGACACGAAAACGCCATACAACATAAGGAAGGGCGGTTGACCCTGGACGAGAAATATTGCTGGGTGGATGTCTGGGCTTTTGAGCGGCTGCTTACCGAGGCGGAGGAACAGAAGAATGGAGGATCGGCAGAAAAAGCGGTGCCATGCATTGAAAAAGCCGTTCGTTTATACAAAGGGACTTTTTTGGCTGATGAAATGGACCAATCCTGGGTCATTTCCACACGCGAGCGCTGCCGAGGCCGGTTCATTCGGAATCTAACCTGGCTGGGCCGCTACTGGCGGGATCGAAAAGATTGGGGCCAGGCCCTGGGATCTTTTCAGCAGGGTCTGGAGATAGACGATGTTGCCGAGGATTTGTACCAGGAATTGATGATCTGTTATCGGGAGCTCGGGCGGCGGGCGGAGGCTTTATCAGCCTACCGGCGCTGCCGAAAAATGCTCTCGACCATTTTAGGGATTGCCCCTTCCCCTCAAACCGAAGCCATTTATAAAAGCCTGAATCCGGGCGGCAACCAATGAAGCTCGACTTCGGGTTGTGCCATTAACCAAGTTATTTTCAATAATTCTTGGCCTTCCCTGGGCCATTCCTCTCCCCTCCCTTTCCTCACTTCCTGCCGTCATTTTTTAAATTCTCCCGCAGTCTCTGATTTACGGGCCTCCCGTCTTTCTTGCCCCTCTTCACTTTTTTTGCATTTTTTTGAATCTGTTAACAATCTGTTAAGTTTTTCATGTTAGGTCTTTTCGAAAATGGCGGGAGAAAACAGAGACGGCATGAAACTTATCGACGGTTCATTTCTTACCAAACTTAAACGGACATGGTTTTCTTGAATATGGAAAATTTCATTATTCGTCTCTATCGTTTTGAAAAAGACAATCCCCGGACGCTTGTGGGGCTGGTTGAGAAACCCGGAAAAGAAAGAAGGATCGGCTTCACCACGATGGATGAGCTCTGGGAAATCCTGAATTCGTCTATCGATGAAAAGATGGGAGAGGATCGGGATCATGATAAAGGAGGTGATGGCCTGACAAAAGAAAGAAACCGGCGGCAAGTAGCACCTGAAGGGAGAAAGCAAACCGAAGGGGGGTGATATAGACTGGTCGAAGCGACAAGAAGGGCGGTTATTCATTATTCTAACAGGCCAATTGACGTTTTTTTGAGCGGTCTCAAAGCGCCGCAGAAAAGGAGATTCCAATGAAAGACAATATTAAGAAGTTGGCTGTATTTGTGATGATAATCGCGTTAGCGATATTTATGGCGGTGGCGCCGGCATGGGCCGGTGGTCGTCAGCACATTCAGGGGGAATATGCAGTTGTCGGATCGGCCCAATGTGCTTTCGGTCCGCCGGGTATCTCTATCGACGAAGATTCGCTATTGCCGGAAGACGGAACCCCTTTAAGTCCATCCCCGGTAACTTTTTATAATGGAACCTACAATTTCTTACCTGACGGATCGGGTTCGGCATCACTCACTGGGAAGGGTTTTAATAATGGCCCTCCCCCTGATTTTTTGGTTGGCGGCTGGGGGCAACGGTTAGAATTCAAGTTTACTTACACGGTCGAGGACGGCGCGATAACCTTCACGACTAAGGAGGGGTCCGATACGAGCACGACCATAGCCGGCCAGGGACCCCCATTCCCCCTTAGTATTTCCAGCGGACCCCAAAAAGGGAACATCTCTCCCGACGGCAAAACCCTATTGATACATTGCGGGGCGCCAGTGATTCTCTACGTTGAGACATTCGATGTGGAGGGAATCTGTAATATCTCGCTTAATGGATTCAGGCAGGGGCCCTACCGGCCCTCCAGATAAGCCGATTGCACCGACACATGAACCAACGCTTCACGTATAGTCCAACCAAGGGGGAGCCGAAAGACTCCCCCTGCTCTTGCTCATAAAGCGGCTGCACGTGCAATGGTTAAAGTGATGTCGTTGATGAAGAAGAAATTCATGGGTGGCAGCTTTACTTAAGCAAACACCTCGGTCTATGGGAGCTCACGCCCAGGCCCCCACCCCCAATTCCGAAAGCGCAGTCCCAACACACCGTGCATCATTCGACTATTTAGACTCGCAACTCCCTTCTTCCGATAGAGTCCGTTGTAACGTCAACTTGATTCTAAAAGAGGCCAGATGTCCTTGAGACGGGGTGGTATATCGCCACGAGTTTTCCTTTCAGCCGACATTATGACTCGTGTTGGTAATCACGCGCCTCTGACCCCAATTCAAAAGTCAACATAACGATACGCATGATTCTGGTCATCCGAATCGGCCCTCTACCTCGTTGCTTTTCGGATTACAACGAGTGGTAAATCAGGAAAGAGCCTTCTTCCAGTTATACTTACGCATGGTTTCGTGAAGTGAGAATCCAGCTTACAGCACATATTCCTAATACTTGGACCCTCTTAAAGCGACCCGAGCCTTCTCATAAGAGTTGGGATACCAATATCCAAAAATTCCCATTGATTGAAGAACTTGAGATGTCTGAGAAATGAACTCTCGGCACAGAGTGCATATTTCCGCTCTCGTTCTGGAACCGAGGAGTGGTTCCCGAAACCTGTGAGATCAAGATACCATAGCAGAATTTGGCGGGTCCTGGGGCCCTCCCTGACGATATGGATGGGGAGAGGGGACTGTTTGGGTCTGGCGATGCTTCGCTTGACCCACCAGGCAAACTTCACTATACTCCCGAAAACACGGCTTCATCAAATTCTCGCGTCATCATCGAGAAACCATCGCACGCCCGCGTCCGAGGCTCAGGCATGAATAAGGTATTGGTGTTGTTTGCGCATCCGCGGTTCGAGAAATCACGGGTCAATAGGGCACTGCTCGCCGCGCTTGCCGGTGCGGAGCAGATTACCGTGCATGATCTTTACGAACAGTACCCGGATTTCAACGTCCTCAGGGCCCGGGAGCGAGAGCTCCTGCTGTCCCATCAGATCATTGTCTGGCAGCATCCCATTTACATGTATGGCCCACCCGCGCTGGTCAAGCAGTGGATCGATGTGGTTCTCGATCATGGATGGGCGCACGGCCCCGACGTGAACACCCTTGCAGATAAGATTGTCTTCAATGCGGTGACCACCGGGGGTACCCGCCAATCCTATTCTGCCGGGGGGGTCAACCGCTTCACCCTGCAGGAACTCCTGAGGCCCTTCGAACAGACTGCGCATCTCTGCAGGATGGTGTACCTGCCGCCTTTCGCCGTCCAGGGGACGTATCTCCTCAACCGGGACGAACTGCTATCGTGTGGCACCATGTATCGGCGCTTGCTCGACCGGCTCTCTCGAGGCACAGACGCCACAGCGGAGATATGCAGGCACGCGTTCATCGACGAGTGGATCAGCAGCGTCGAGACAGGATCGTCGCCATGACCGACTCCATGCTGGCCAAGGCCCTCGTCTATCTTGCCGCGGCAATTATCTGCGTCCCGTTGGCCAAACGCTTCGGCATGGGGTCGGTGCTCGGCTACCTCATAGCCGGCATCATGATTGGCCCGTTCGGGATAGGCAGCATCGGGGGGGAGGGGCAGGACATAATGCACTTTGCCGAGTTCGGCGTGGTACTGATGCTTTTCCTGATTGGCCTGGAGCTCGAGCCCGAGCACTTCTGGAGAATGCGAAGGGCCATTGCCGGCCTGGGATCGCTCCAGATCATCCTCACCACGATTTTCATGATCGGCGGTCTTACCCTGCTAGGGCAGCGCTGGCAGGCGGCGGTTGCCGTAGGGCTCGCCCTTTCCATGTCGTCCACCGCAATCGTGCTCCAGTCGCTGAAGGAAAAGGGGCTAGCAGGCACAGCGGCCGGCCGATGCTCGTTTGCCGTGCTTCTGTTTCAGGATATCGCCGTCATCCCGATCCTCGCGGTCCTGCCCTTTTTGGCCATGCCGCAGGCCGATGCGGCGGCGGCCGCGCATCCGAGCTACTTCGACGGACTTCCGGTCTGGGCACGGGCTAGCACGGTCCTTAGCGCGATTCTGCTGGTCATCCTGGCCGGCCGCTTTGTCGTCGTCCCCTTTATGCGGCTGATCATCAAGACCCGCCTGCGCGAGCTTTGTATTGCCACCGCGCTGATGATCATAATTGCCGTTGCCTATTTGATGAACCTGGTGGGGTTAAGCCCGGCCCTGGGCACCTTTCTTGCCGGCGTGCTGCTTGCCAACAGCGAGTTCCGCCACGAGCTCGAGAGCGACATAGAACCTTTCAAGGGGCTGCTGCTCGGGCTGTTCTTTATCGCCGTGGGGGCCTCGATCAATTTCCGCTTTATCGTTGAGAACCCCGGCCTGATCCTCGCCATGCTTGCAATGCTCGTGCTGATCAAGGCGGCCGTTCTGCTGGCGCTGGGAAAGCTGTTCCGCCTTTCCTTCGACCAGAACTGCATCTTCTCCCTCGGCCTTGCCCAGGTCGGGGAATTCGCCTTTGTGCTTTTCGCATTCATGCAGAGGCTGATGATCATTGACCCGCTCTGGACCGACACCATGATGGCTGTCACCGCGCTCAGCATGACGACGACCCCGCTTCTGCTCCTCCTGAACGAGCGGTTCATCCTCCCCCGCTTCGGCACTGCTCCGGGCGGAAGCCGCGAGGCCGACCGGATAGACGAGGCCCACCCAGTCATTATCGCCGGGTTCAGTTCCTTCGGCAGCACCCTCGGCCGCTTTCTCCGGGCAAACGGTATTAAGGCGACCATTCTCGACAACAACTCCGACCAGGTCGACCTGCTGCGCAAAATGGGGTTCCAGGTGTTCTATGGCGATGCGACGCGCCTCGACATCCTGCACGCAGCGGGCGCGGACAGCGCGAGGATATTGATCATAGCGATGGACGAGCCTGCCACCGCATTCTCGCTGACAGAGACCGTCAAGAAGCACTTTCCCCACCTGACCCTGGTCACCCGGGCCAGAAACGACCTGGACGCGTGCGCTCTGATCGATCAGGGCGTGCAGCATCTCTACCGCGACTGCCACCATTCGGCGATCCGGGCGGGCGTGGAGGTGCTGGTGCATCTTGGCTTCAGGAGGTTCAGCGCGACACGCGTCGCACAAAGCTTCATGAGATATGACGAGGCCGCGCTGCTGAAGCTTGCGCCGCGGCGTCATGATCAGAAGGATTACATTGCTGGCGCGCGCGAGCAGATCCGAATACAGGAGCAAATGCTCGCTGAGGACCGAGAAGCCGACGCGGCGATCGACGATCATGCTTGGGACAGCGATCTGATGAAGGGCAGCAGGAACGCGCCTGGGGCCTGATGTGCCCTCAGGGGCGGCCTTGTGTTGACGGTAGCTTTTCGTCAACAGCAGCAACAAAGTCATCTCATTTCGTGGCCAGGAACAGTCTTCGTTCGAGAAGGCCCCATCGAGCGCCATGGAAGTACAACCACACCGCCAAGAGCATACCTTGCAAGGGATGGACTTTCATCGTGACTTCGCCATTGAACCCAAGTAAGCAGGATCATGGCTTGGATGTAGCCATTCGCGAAGGCATGTGAAAAGAGAACTCCCTCGCGACGCATTTCATTTTCTCCAAAGTACCAATAGCTGCTCTATATCCCGAGTTTCAAAGCCGTTCCAAAAGCCGCTATCCCCCTAACATATCTGTGAGACCTGAAGAGCATCAAAACCTCCGACAGGACCTTCCTGCCCTGTAAGCTGAGTTGCCTCATCTTCAAGTTTATGTTCGTTAATCGCTCGTTTTGCGAGCCAGCAAAACGAACGATTTAGATACTGATGATTCGGGTGCTCGGAATCCATCCTCTACCTCCTGGCTTTAAGGACTACAACAACCAATCGCTAGTCCCGAAGGACAGTCTTCCACTTATACTTACGATACGATCGCAGTCAGGCAAACCTTAGAAATTGCCGGAGGTCGGCGCCTTGCGTCTTTCCTTGCCTTTGCCCAGTCTTGAACGCCAAACTTCTTGACAGAATACGCCAATGGCGTATAATGTCCCCATGATTTTCATTGAGACCTCCATTTTTACAAAGGAAATTCAACGCCTGATATCGGACGATAATTATCGAATGCTCCAAGCTGCTCTGATGCTCCGGCCGGATGCCGGGAGCTTGATTAGGGGAAGTGGGGGTTTACGGAAAATTCGTTGGAATCTTCCGGGCACAGGAAAAAGAGGTGCATTGCGAGTCATTTACTATTGGAATCCCCCTGATACCATTATTATGCTTTTTCCATACAGGAAGACCGGACAAGAAGATTTGACGCCGGATCAGCTTAAGGTACTCCGGCGAATGGTAAAGGAGTTGTTATCATGAAAAAGGAACAGTTTGAAAAGCTTGTTGCCAGTGTTAAAGAAGCTGGAGAGATCAAAGCTGGACGCAGGACGCCAAGCCGTGTGTATGAAATAAAGCCGCCTGGTATTAAGAACGTGCGGATGAGACTCCATGTCTCCCAGAGTGAGTTCGCTCTTATGATTGGGGTTAGCCTTCGAACTTTACAGAATTGGGAACAAGGTAGAAGAAGACCAGAAGGGCCGGCAAAGGCATTGTTACGCATCGCATCGAGGAATCCTCAAGCTGTTCTTGATGCCCTACATGCGGAATAGATTCGGCCAACAAATGAATTCACTGAGATGTCAGCTCCGCTGTCGCGCCGCTAACACCGGTGATTCATGATGATAACGATTGCTTTTGCTAATCGCTTGCCGAGGAAGGCCGGGAACACCATCTCCGCACTTTCGATTACGCTAGGTGTTTTGACTGAACTACCTGCTTTCGAGTCTTTTCCCCGCGGATATCCAGGCCAGGGCGATCTGGGCGATCTGAATCCCTGATATGAGTCCCCTCAAACAATGGGAGCCGAATTTCTTGCGGGCTTCCTAACATCCCCACTTTCGCCAACCAGGAATCCGATGGCTGGGACTCATCATTGGAACCCGAAAGGTCAACCGAAATTGCTAGGAGATTGACATCAGTCAATGCGAGTGAGCGGCAAGGACGGTAAGGCAAAGGAGATGAAGCCTTAGAGCTTGATCTCCAGGTCCCTACTGGAATTCCCGAAGTGCTCGATCTTCTGAAGATCCCGGCTAGGGACGTAAGTCTGGCCATGGTCAACCACAGGTCGGTTCCCAGAGACTCCGTGATCCATCCCGGAGATCGACTGTCGCTTTTCCCCAGAGAATACCCTCTATTCGCCGATTGGCTGGATCACCGCTTTTCCCTTCAGCCCCCTCACCCCGCCCTCTCCCCCAACTTGAGGGAGGGGGAGAAATAGTCCCGGTCCGCATTTTTTGTTGACACACAAAGGACGAATCAGCTATATTGCTTTTGTAAACAACAGGCACAAAAGGACCTTTTGAGTTATGAGTTTTCTTCGTCGAATGACCACCACAACCATGATGAGCACGTGCACTACCATGTGCACCGTCACGGGCACACCCAGGGGGTCATTCGACGGCGGATCATGACATAGCATAGTGTTTCATCAAGGGAAGTTCTAAGGCCCCCCGTCGAATAAGCGACAGCGGGCCTTTCTTTTTCACTACACAACAGGAGGTGAATGTCATGTCTCAAAAAATCAGTGTGGGCGTCATTGGTGCTACAGGCATGGTGGGTCAAAATTACATCCGCTTGCTGAATAACAACCCGTGGTTTGAGGTAGCCTGCGTCGCCGCCTCTCCCCGTTCAGCAGGGAAACATTATCAAGAGGCCGTGGCAGGAAGGTGGCACATGAATACGGACATCCCCCAGGCGGTCGGAGATCTTGTTGTCGAGGACGCCAGCAATATCAGTTCCGCGCTTGGAAAGTGTTCAGTGATCTTCTCGGCCGTGGACATGGAAAAGGAGGCTGTCAGGAAGCTGGAGATGGAGTATGCGTCAAAGGGCTTTGCCGTGATCTCCAACAACTCTGCCCACAGGCAAACTGAAGACGTCCCGATCCTCATTCCCGAGGTCAATTTTGACCACTGCGACATTATCCCGGCTCAGCAAAAGCACTACGGATGGAGCAAAGGGCTCATCGTGGTCAAGCCAAACTGCAGCATTCAGAGCTACATGATCCCCATTCACGCGCTCATGCAAAAGCGCTACAAGGTAGCAAAGATGATCGTTACCACATTGCAGGGACTCTCCGGCGCCGGGTATCCCGGGCCTTCAAGTCTTGACATTGTGGACAACACCATTCCCTACATCGGCGGCGAGGAGGAGAAATCGGAAAACGAACCCAGAAAGGTTTTTGGCAAGGCGACAGAAGCAGGATCGTGCCCGATGAATCGATGCCATTGCAGCCCACTGCACGAGGGTCCGGCGATTGAAGGTCACTCTGCTTGCGTCAGTATTGAATTTGCCGGGGCCAAGCCTTCCCTGGATGAGCTCAAGGCTATTTGGCGGTCCTACCGATCGGTTCCGCAGGAACTAGGTCTTCCCTCCGCTTCGCGACAGCCGATCATTGTCCGCGAGGAAATTGACAGACCCCAACCGCGGAAGGACCGGGATGCCGAGAACGGCATGGCAGTTGTCTTGGGGAGAGTGCGGCCGTGCAAGGTGTTTGATTACCGCTTTGTCGGGCTCTCGCAGAACACGGTTCGGGGCGCTGCGGGTGGCGCCATTCTGATGGCTGAGCTGCTGAAGGTGAAGGGATACATAGGATGAGGTAGAAGGCGCATGGTCCAAGGCATGGCGGGGGGGGGGGGGGGGGGGGGGGGGGGGGGGGGGGCGGGAAAGAGTTTTCCGGCGAGTCAGGAGGGAAAACCTCTTTCCCGCAGGAGAGGTAGAACATCAAGGAGAGGAGCGCTCCGTTCCGGACGATTCCTTTTGCCCTGTTTCTCTTGCTCATGAATCAGAAGACATCAACGGGTGATCTTCCCACGAATAGCCGAGTTCTTCGAGCCTCTCTTCACTGATTCCGAAGTAATGGGCGATTTCGTGCACTACCGTCAGCTCGATTTCCTGCTCCAGTTCCTCGACCGTCTCACACATCTCCTCCAGAGGCTCCTGGAATATGAAAATGGTATCCGAATAGAGCGGCGGCGAGGTGACGGACTGTTCCAAAAGAGGAACGCCTGAGAAAAAACCTAGAAGCTCTTCACCCGGTGGAACCTCCATCTCCTCCAGCATCTCTTCGGAGGCGCTTGCGAACGCTGATCAGTACATTGTCGAGGTGCTGCCGCAACTCCCCCGGAATGCGGCGGATCGCCCTCTTCACAATCCGATCGAAATCTTTGTCACTCAGCTTCATTCGCTCGGAGCTTTACTGCGCCGCTCAATGGCGCCCTGGATATAATCCCAGCTCTCAGGAGATTTCACCGTCCGCCAGGGCTCGACGAAGTCCCCGCAAATAGTGTGGATGCCTCAGTTCAGGCCCCTAGACGCCTGCCCGCTGCTCTTAGCGCCAATCCCTCTCCGGGGCCGGTTCGATCTGATGATACTTCGTAGGGATCTTGGTTCTGACATCAC
>CAVPOU010000027.1:0-78015 GCA_963707125.1 uncultured delta proteobacterium
TCGCATCATCATATTGTCTAAATTCAGAATAGAGGGATCCCAGGTGTCCATAAGCCCATGTAATCCAGGACACGGGAGACAATTTTTCATATGAAGAAACCCATTCCAAAAGATGGGCTTTCGCCTCATCAAATAATCCTTTTTGAAAACAAGCCGCGCCGTAAGCGGAGTAAGCCATCCCTTTGATAAAGGTATCACCTGTTTCTTTAGCTAGATCCAGTGCTTCTTGAGCAGCTTCAAAGGCAGGATTTATCTTTCCCTCAACCAGATGGCACACAGATATACTTCCTTTTGAATATGCTATTCCTGCTGGTTGGTTCGCCAGCAGACTGGAATCGAGACATTTCTTAAGACGTTTGTGGGCCTCCTTAAATTCCAAATAGAATGGCAGGGAACTACCTGATTGATAGAGCCCAACCCACCATGATAGATAGTCGGCAACCTCCTCCGCAATTGGTGTTGCCTTGTCAATGAATACAAGTCCTTTGTGGCTGTCCTCTTCAACCCAAAGATGATAGAGCCCTATTGCTGTGTATATTGCAGGAAGCCTCTTCCGGTAATTGAGATTCAATGCCAGATCCATGATGGGTTCAACAGCCTCTCTTGCATGACGATGAAGGTTCAAATATAAATAATAATTCGCAAGAGTTGTCCGGGCATCAATGAGCTTTCTTTGGTTGGTTTCCGTCTGGAATAGCTTTTCCAGGCTGTTCACTCTCTTCTTTGCATACTCAATGGCATCTTTGAACAGACCCTTCTTCTGGTATCTTTTTGCTTCTAGCCTCGCATACTCAGCACCCTTCTCGTAATTCTCACTGGCGATGCAGTGACCAGCTAGAACACCGTAATAGTCACATATATTGTCCCCGAAAATCTCCTCTATGGTTCTGGCAATCGTGGCGTGGATCTGTTTGCGGCTTTTTGTGAGGATCGAGCCATAGACGACCTCTCTTGTTAGGGCGTGCTTGAAGATGTAGGTGCTGTTTGGATAAATGCCTCGCTCATAGAGAAGCTCCGAATCCCTGAGTGTGGATAGATCGGATAATAATTGTTGCTCCGGCAGTCCGCTGATTCTTTGTATCAGGTCATGGCTGAACTCCCGCTCGATGACTGAGCCGGTTCTTAATACTTCCCTGGCCTCCTCCGGAAGATGATCCACCCGGGCCATAATCACATCCTGAATTGAGGAAGGGATAGAGATAGTCTTGAAGTCCTTGGCCAGTTTGAATGTACCGTTACTCTTCTCAATGATCTTCAGTTCCCTGAGAGACTTGATGAATTCCTCAATGAAGAAAGGGATGCCTTCGGTCTTGCTGAGGGTCAGATCCTCAATCTCCTTGTCGACGTTGGTGGTGTTGAGTAGATGGCTCACCATGGCCAAGGATTCACGGTTGGAGAGTTTGTTCAGGGTGACCTGGCTGTGGTAGGAGCGGCTGCCCCAGGTGTGGACGAACTCCGGTCTGTAGGTGAAGATCAGAAAGACCCTCGCTCCGGAGATGCTCTCCAGAAGCTCCTTGAATACATCCTCGGAGCTTCGGTCCATCCAGTGGAGATCCTCCATGGCCATGATCAGGGGCCTGGGTTCAGAGCCCTTGAGGGTGATCATCTTGAGGACCTCTTGGGTCCTGTCCTTTCTTGCCTCGGGGCTCATTTGAATCTTCTCGATGCCGCTTTCCTTCACGGAAAGAAGCTCCAGAAGATAGGGCAGTGTGGAGGGTTCATCCACCTGGATGATCTTGAGGAAGTTGGTGACCTTTTGACGGATCTGCTGATCCGTATCGTCATCCTGAATCTCGAAGTTCGCCTTCAGGATATCCACAATAGGGTGGTACGCTACGTTCCTGCTGTAGGAGAGGCATTTGCCTTCCAGGAAGGTAACATCTTCGTTGAGGACGGCCTTGCGGAACTCATAGAGGAGCCGGGATTTGCCGATACCTGCCTCGGAGATGATAGAGATGGCCTGGCCTCTGCCTTCCCTGGCACGCTCGAAACCATCAAGGAGCAGCTCCAGCTCCCGCTCTCGTGCCGACAAAGGGCGTAAGCCCTCGTTCGGCACTCACATCAAATCGGGTTCTTCTGGTGCTGGGGGCGATGACCTGATAGACTCGGATGGGCTTCTCCTTACCTTTGATCTCCTTCTCCCCCAGGGCCTCAAAACGGAACAGTCCTTCAGTGAGCTTGAAGGTGTCCTCAGAGACATAGGTGGTCCCCGGTTCGGCCAAGCCTTCCATCCGGGAGGCAAGGTTAACCGTATCCCCTACCGCCTTGAACTCCACTCTCAGGTCATTGCCAAGTGTCCCTACAACCACAGGACCCGTATGGATCCCGACCCGCATCTTTACGGGAGGGAACTCGCCTTTCTCCTGACGCATCCGCTCATTGAACCTTGTCATCTCCCGATGGATGGCCATGGCGGACCGGATAGCTCTCTGGGGAGCATCTTCCAGGGCTATAGGGGCGCCAAATAAGGCCATGATCCCATCCCCGGTCATCTCATTGACCGTCCCTTCATAATCATGACCTTGTGGATCAGGATCTCATAAACCTGATCCATGAGGGAATAGATCCTCCTCAGGGCCTAAGTTTTTCCGATAGGGATGTAAAACCCTCCATGTCGCAGAACATCACCGTGACCTGTTTCCGTTCCCCTTCGATCCTGTCCCTCTGGGAAAGGATTTTCTCGGTGATGCCCTTCGGAAGGTACTTCTGGATCTTTTTCAGCTTCTCATCAAAAGAGAGTTCTCTGCGGGTTGGTTCAGAGGGCAGAGTGAGGTTGTGGCCGCATCCGTTACAGAACTTGCTCCCGGGCGGATTGGTCTTGCCGCAATTCGGACAGGCCAGTTCCAATTTGTGGCCGCACCCATTGCAAAATATGGCGTCAGAAGGGTTCTCGTGTTGGCACTTCGGGCATTTCATGTTCAACGCCCTCCGAGCATGCAACATAAAGAAGAAGAAAAGGAAGGATGTTAGAGAGTTGACAAGGTTGACGAACTCTAGTCTGAAACTACAGATTTGTCAAATTTGGGGTGACCCGTGAGAGGGTCATCTTTCCGGATGCAGGGTTTTACTCTTGCTGGCAGCGGATCCAGTTAAAGATAGCCTTTAATAACCCAGTCCCTCGGCCATCCATTCTTTTGCTAATCTTGAACAGCCTCCTCAACCCGTGAGGCGATGAGCTTCGTATCGTAATCTGAAATTTTGGGCCAGTCTTGAAGGCAAACGATTAGTGGACGAAATCGTTAACGTTCGCGCTGAAACAGACCGACCTCACGCGTGGTATTTCTGTATCTGCGGCCGGACTGGCCAGCGGCTGGGCAGGAGTTTGCCCGCGGGCTCGGTGAAACGGCATCGGAGTGTGCCGAGTCGCTCGAAAGTGATCTGAATCTCGGCGCCTGGATCGATGAAGTCGTCGTGGTCACAGCCGGTACAGTCGGGGATGGTGCCGAAGCCCATCACGGAGCCGGGCTTGAGGGGAGCGATGAACCCCAACCAAGCGAACACGTCTTCTGCCTTGTGGCTGATTTCGGATGTTGATCCCTGGTACTTGACTTGGCCATTGACCAGAACCGTCACCTTGAGGTTGTAGGGATCGCGAACGTCATCGGGCGTGACCAGGTAAGGCCCGAGCTGGTTGCCCTTCGCCATGTCCTTCGTTAAGCAGAATCCGCCGACGAACTCCGTGGCCTGAACATCGCGCGCCGAGATGTCGTTGAAGATGCAGTAACCCGCCACAGGCTGCTTTGCGTTCCCATACACGACGGCCAGTTCAGGCTCGATGTCCAGCCGCGACGTGTAAGCCGGCCAGGGGACGGTTTCCCCGTCGCCGACGATGGCGTTCATGTTGCACTTGTAATAGGACAGCGGCTCGGGCTGACCGGCGACGGACTTGGGTTTCGGGGCTAGGACAGCTTTAGCGAACGCCTGCAACAGCGGCGCGGTCTGCGGGTTATCCTTCTCATACTTCATGAGGGTTTCGGCAGAGTTCTTGAGATGCCGCGGCGTCAGGCCGAAGTCGAACAGGGCGGCGACCTCCACCGGTTCTAGCAGGCGGACAGCGTTGAGTGCGAAGCGTTCACCTCCACCGAGTTCTCCGAAGTTCTGGTCGCCCCAGGCGAACAGCTCCTTTGCCGCCCGCTCGCTGTCGGGCAGATTGTTAAGGTAGGACCGGCTGTCGGCCAACTGGATAAAGGACTTTCCCGATTTGTTTTGCAGCACGGAGAACGGGACCGCCTGGTCTCGGATGACGACGCCGAAAAATGGATTCGGTGAGTCGGCGGTGGTGAAGCGGATCAGTTTCATGGAAGAACTCCTTTCTGTGTTTGGACTGGATCAGTATTCGACTTCGATCCCTTTTGCCTTCGCCACCTTGTAGATGGCGTCGAAGGTGGCTGGCGTGTTCCATGGCGCGTCAGGGGGTTCGTTACGGAACTCACGATACGCCCGTTCGACATTCATATACAGCCGCGCCGGGGCACGCCACTCACCGTAGGGACCGAACTCGATCCGCTTGGCAGCATCCAGCGAACTGAGTCCGGCGTCGAAGTACTTCTTTGACTCGTCGCGGAGGTACTGGAGATACGCTTTCATCTCGGTGGCCCCTTCGATCCCGCAGAGCGGACCGTGGCCGGGGACGATGACCTCGGGGTTGAGTTGAACGATCAGGTCGAGGCACTGGAACCACTTCTCGTATGATCCCGTCCAGCCCATCGGCGTACACTGCCGGAAAATCACGTCGCCGGCGAACACCACGCGCTCCTTGGGTACATGGATGATCGTGTCCCCGACCTGATGGCACGGCCCGACGTAGATCAAGTGGACCTCCGTGCCGTCGAGGTTCAGTTCGTAGCGCATGTCGAACAAGGTCGTCGGCAGGACGAGCTCCACGCCGTCGAGGTTATAGTCCTCCAGCAATTGCTGCCCTGCGGCCGCGACGCCGGGGTGGATCGCCTTGAGTACCTGGCGCGTGAGGAAACGACCGACACCGTGCAGCAGCTTCTGGGTCTCCTCCGGATTGGCGACGTGCTTCATCCGTTCGGGCACCGACTTGTGGGCGATGATCTCCGCGCCCTCGAAGAGTTGATTGCCCCAGACGTGGTCCCCGTCTTCGTGCGTGTTTATGACGCGCCGCGGCATGGCGGGCCACACCTTGCTGAACATCTCGATCATCTGCCGCGCATGGGCCAAGTCCGACTGCGTGTCGATCACAACACCCCCGGCCCGGTTGATGAGGCCGGAGTTGGCGTCACACACGCGGTTCTTCTCGTTCAGGACCGCAAAACAGTTGTTGCTGACTTGCTGCATCTTCATGAGGCGGGTCTTCTCCAGTTCGAGTCATTGTTCATGCTCTGCAGATGGTGTTCGGTATGCGATATTGACTCTCTCTAACATTGAACTTCACAATTTGCAAAGATATTGGCCCGGCGCAAATTTCGCAAATGGCTGATCTAGAATAGCCCCATCCGGTTTTGATTAGCATCAGAAGCCTATTGTGGGGGCAGCATATCGGCCGGTTACTATTACCAAATGCAGCCTATTGTCTGGATAGATAGGCGGCTCGTTATGACTACATCATTACCTTCCTTTTCCCTTGACAGTGCAGGGCGCACGTTTCTATAGTCCTTTTTGGTGCTTCTCTGAATGACCGCTTGCGGCCTTCCCATCTCAAGCGTAAGGTCGAGTCTCATTGGCGATGAATTCTCTCTCTTCTTCCACCACCCATCAAGACAAACCGACCAAACTCTATTCTCAGGCTGCCGGGTATCTTCTCAATTGGCCGGGTTTGCTGGTCATGGCCGGCATTCTGGTTCTTGCCGCATGGAACGGTCAGGCTTCTATTGTAGTCCTCACCAGTCTTCTCTTTTCTTCCGCCGGGTTAGCCAGAGTGTGGAGTCACTTGTCACTGGCTCGCATCTCCTGTCGTCGCCAGCTCAGTGAGCGAAGGGTTTTCCCCGGAGAGAAGATCACCGTGAAGCTTCAGGTCGCCAATCGCAAACCTTTACCCCTTCCCTGGATTCAGGTCGACGACGAAATCCCTCAAGCCCTTGGCAGCACCTCCAGTCTGCCCGGCGAAAAACCGGGATGTGTCCTCATTCGCCGCTCGGCCGCCATGCTGTGGTACAGCAGTGTGAAGTGGAAATACGAACTTCCCTGTCTCAAGCGGGGTTACTATGCCCTCGGTCCGACCGTCATCAGCTCCGGCGACATTTTCGGCCTCTATTCCCGCTTTCTCAAAACAGCCCTGGAAGATCACATTATCGTCTATCCGAAAATCTTTCCAGTCGGTCACCTGGGAATTCCTTCCCGGCAGCCCATGGGGGAATCCAGGAGTGAATACCGCGTTTTTCAGGATCCAACACGCCCCGTCGGAGTGAGAGACTACCGGCACGGGGACGGTCTCCGGCACATCCACTGGAAGGCAAGCTCACGCCTTCAGGCTCTTCAGGTCAAGGTTTTTGAAGCCACCACGACCTTCAAGGTTGCTCTCTTTCTTTCGGTCGAAAGTTTCACGGCCAACGGTTCCTTCAGCGAAGACGAATTCGAACTTGGAATCAGTGTAGCTGCCTCCTTGGCCCACCATGTCATCGAGGAAGGAAGCCCTGCTGGCGTTTTTGTGAACACCCGAAGGGTCGATTCAGGTCAGGCGGTGAGCATTGCACCGACCGGAAGTCGCGATCAGTTGACGGCCATCCTGGAAGCACTCGCCAAGGTGACCCCCTCTTCTTCCAGCCCCTTTGAACTCTTCCTTGAGAACGAGCAAAAAGTGCTTCATGCAGGCACAACACTGGCTCTCATTTTTGCCAAGCCTCCCGAGACCCTGCCGCTGCTGCTCAACGCTCTGAAGGAGAACGGGTTCAAACTCCTGGTTTTCTTTATTGGTGAAGGAGACGCCTTCCCCTTGGGAGAAGGAATCCCCTTTCATCGCATTCGAAACGCCGGTGACCTGGGGAGCCTTGAGGGATGAACCAAACGCGACAAAGGGACATTCTTTTTCTCGCCATAGCAGGGGCTGAAGCCTGCTGGATTTACACGGCCCTGATTCTTCTCGATGTGAAGGCCGTGGACGGTTCCCTCCCTATCCTGTGGCTCCTTTCCTTTTATCCTCTTGCCTTTGTCCTGGGAAAAGCGCTCCGCTATCTTGCCTGGGGAAAAATCCGGCTTGTTCTCCTGAACTGGACACTGTGGTTCGTCTGGTTTCTCGCTCTTGCGAAGCATCACACATCGCCTTTTGGAGATCTCTTCGAACCAGCCTGGCTGCTCTCCTTTGTTTCAGGGATCCTCCAGGTGTCAAGCCTTCTATCCTCACAACAGCTCATCCTTGTATGCAGCGTCCTTCTCTGGTGGCTTGGAGGAAGGCTTCTTCACCTGCGTCTTGATTTTTCCACTTCACTCACTGAATTCCAGTTCGGCGTGGCGATTCTTCTCATCCTTTTCTTTCTTGAATCCATGTGGGACTTGAATCTCCCGGGCCTAGTTCCCATCACCATGGCTTTTTTCGTCTTCTCCTTCGCGGGAACCGCCGTCACCCACGCCAGGGAAGGGGGGGGATGGCTTTCAGGGCCCTATCGGAGCCGGTGGATGAGTCTGCTCATCTTCACCCTCCTTTTTATTCTTATCGGAGGGATGCTTATCGGTGCTCTTGTCAAACCAGACCTCTTGCGGCTCGTCCTTTCGGTGTTAACGATGATGTGGAACTTTTTCTGGGACATCCTATTCAGGGTGGTCTCCTTCCTGGCCAATCTCTTTTCCAGCCACGAACCCATGAATCTTCCCGCCTTGCCCTCCACGCCACAGGTGCCTGCAGAGCCGCCGGTATGGACCAAGCTTTTTCAGATACCAGAATGGGTCCGGAGGGTGGGCAGCTTCGTGATGGTCAGCATATGGGTGATCCTGATCCTTGCGGCCCTGTGGAGCGTTTCCTCTCAGATCATTCACTGGCTGCGCCAGAGGCTCGAGAGCATGAATGAAGTTGAGGTGGAGCCCATGTCCGGCGCATTCCTCGATGATCTCCTGCATCTCTTCAAGGGGCTTTTTTTGTTGGCACTGCGTTTCTTTCGTTTTCTTCTTCAACCCTTCCGGCACAAACGAAGGATACAGGCTGTCTCACCCGAGATCTCCTCCCTCCGCACGATTTATCGCCGAATGATGGACTGGGCGGCGTCAGAGGGTTGTCCCCGAAATGCGGCGCAGACGCCTCACGAGTATCTCCATGCCCTGGCGCAATGGCTCCCCGAAGCCGGGCAGGACTTCGCTTTTATTACCAACCACTATGTCCTTGTGCGCTATGGCGATTGCCTGCCAAGTCATGGTACACTGGATCAGGTCAAGACGACCTGGGAAAAAGTGAGACATGTGAAACCGTCACCGCTTCACTGAGAGTCCCGTTCACCCTTCGATACCCTGGTCGCCTCTGGCGCCGCCGAAGGCGGGTAAACCTCAGGGTGAACGGATCACGAAGACCTTAAGTTTTTGATTTGCGGTTCGTGGTGAGGTATCGAACCATGAACGGGAAGGCGCAAGCGAACTTTATAAAAGACCATCGAACTTGAACACCCGAGAAAGACATAGGGAGGCCCGTCTAATGGACCAAAGAAAGGATACAGAAACTCAGGCTGTAAATCGAATCAAGGAAAAAGCAGACAGCTTCAGAGCCAACGTATCCACCGTCATGGTAGGCAAAGAGCGAACGATCGACCTTATCTTCATCACTCTTCTCTGTGAGGGCCACGCGCTCATTGAGGATGTCCCCGGTGTGGGGAAAACTCTTCTTGCAAAGGCGACGGCCAGGTCCCTGGACTGTAGCTTCAAGCGAATCCAATGTACGCCGGACCTCCTGCCTTCGGACGTGGTGGGAATTCAGTTTTTCAATCAGAAGAACTCCGAGTTCGAGTTCCGTCCTGGGCCCATTCTGGCCAACATCGTGCTCGTTGATGAAATCAACCGGGCGATGCCAAGGACCCAGTCCTGTATGCTCGAGTCCATGCAGGAGCAACAGGTGACCGTCGATTTGAAAACGGTTCCTCTTCCGCGGCCTTTCATGCTGATGGCCACTCAGAACCCGATCGAACTTGAAGGGACCTTCCCCCTGCCTGAAGCGCAGTTAGACAGGTTCCTCTTAAAAGCCAAGATCGGCTATCCTTCCCCCGAAGAAGAGGCTGCGGTGCTGTCCCGTTTCCAGGTTTCGAATCCCTTGGACCGCCTTCAGAGCATCATGGGGACCGTCGAGCTTCTCGAACTCCAGGCGATCTGCCGCCGGATCTTCATAGAGAATTCAGTGCGGGACTACATCGTCGCCATCAATAGCCATACCCGAAACCACCGGGATATCAAACTCGGAACAAGCACTCGCTGTGCTCTGGCTCTTCAGTCGGCCTCCCAGGCGATGGCCGGCATTCAGGGGCGAAGCTATGTCCTCCCTGATGACGTCAAAGCGCTTGCCGCACCCGTTCTTTCCCATCGCATCATCCTGAAGACGGAAGCCCGATTGCGCGGCCGCACAGAGGAAGAGGTGATCGAAGAGATATTGTCTTCGGTGCCTGTTCCGACGGAATGAGACGAGGCGAAGTGTGAAGGATTTGGTGTAGGACCCATTGGGCTCTATGATATGGACAAGACCGATCGCATTACCTTCAAAGATAAATCCGGCCAGCCTTATTCTATCGGGAATGGCAATGCCGCAGACGGCTCTTTGATCATGGACATGTACCGCGCCTTCTCTCCCAGGCCTGCGTCCCAAGGCCTTCCGCCTGCCGATTTAGAAACCTGCGAGAAGTGGGTGAACGATATCCTGCATATCGGAACAAACGGTCTTGCCCGGAGAGGAGAAAAGGTCATTGGCCACGCCGCCTTGATTCCTGATGGAAAGGGCAAGACAGGCGAGTTCATCATCTTTGTTCACCAGGACTGCCGTAACCTGGGGGTGGGGACAGAGCTGACACGGTGGACCTTCGAAAGGGCGAGAGGTACTGGACTTCAGTCCATCTGGTTGACCGTGGCCATGAATAATTTCATCGCCATCAGGCTTTACAGAAAACTGGGCTTCGACTACTGCGAGATGGACGAATGTGAAAGGACCATGCTGATAAAACTCTAGCCGCAAAAGGCTGCATGGTTACCCGCAGAGACGGCCATACTTCACCGGCGTCCCGAACGATGGCGAAACACGCCGGCCACACCCGCAAGAATGAGAGCCATGCCCAGCAGGGTGCTGGAGGTGATTCGCTCGTCCAGCACCACCCGGCCCAGCAACACGGCGATCACGGGATTCACATACGCATAGGTCGTCACCACCGTGATTGGCAGGGTTCGAACTGCGATGACATAGGAAGTGAAGCTGATCACCGAGCCGGCAATGACCAGGTAAGCCCAGCCTATCCACGCCGTGGTATTCGGCTGGGGCCAGGGCTCGGCCACGAGCAGCATGGCTACCATAAGGCCGAGACCCCCGAAGAACTGCTGATAGGCGGCAACCACCACCGCAGTGCTCTTTGGTGGTGATCGCTGCAACATCAGAGACCCCGCCGGCCATATGACGGCCGCGATGAGCAGGGCTACCGTAGATGCGAGGTCGGCACTGACGCCTTTCTGGAGCACAGGCCAAACCAGCACTCCCAGGCCCGCAAATCCGACCAACAAGGAAAGGATAAGAAGGGGCGACGGGGTTTCCCTGTCAATGATCGCCTCCATGATGACCGCCCAGATGGGCGTGGTGCCGAGGACCAGCGCCGCATAACCGGAATCGGCATGACGTTCCGCCCACGTGACCATGCCGTTGCCGCCAAGCCACAGGAGCAACCCGGTCACAGCCAGCAACCGGAGCTCGCTGCGCGAGACGGCCAGGCGGTGCCTGAGCAGCCAAGCCAGAGGGAAGAGGATCGCAGCGGCGCACAGAATTCGGCTCGCGACCATGGCAAAGGGCGGAAAGCCGCTGCCTTCTCGCACCGCCAGCCGAATGAAAAGGTACGTGCTTCCCCAGACCAGGTAAACGATGACCAGGTGCAGCAGACCTTTGATGGGAAGGGAAGTGGGCATGAAGGTTATTGAAGAGATAAAGTCACGCAGTAAAAGGTTGATTGAAAATTGATGGACTCCCAAAAAGTCGCGTTCACCCTTCGATACCTCAGGGCGAACGCTTTGAAGCGGTAGTAACTGTCTGGTTTTCCGTTCGTGGTGAGGCCTGCCTGCCGAAGCCTCGGCGCAGGCAGGTATCGAACCATGAACGGAAAACCCCTTTGGGGACTCTTACGAGGCCATCAAAATTAGGGTTGCGTAAAATAATCAACAATGGCCTTGGCCAGGGCTTCGATGGTGTAATCTGGAGGAGTGATCCGGACAGATAAGCCTCTCTGTTCTGCCGTCTTTGCCGTCACAGGTCCGATGCAGGCAACCGTCACCTTCTTCATCCACTTAAGAAGCTGCTCGCTTTCGCCTTCAAACATTTCCATAAAGTTGTTCACCGTAGAGGAACTGGTGAAGGTCACCATGTGGATGTCGCCTTTTCCCAGCATGGCCCTGATCTCATCCTTGTCCCCTTCAGGCTTAACGGTTCGGTAGGCTTCCACCACCTCCACCGTCGCTCCCATCATTTCCAGTTCCTGGGGGAGCACTTCCCTTGCTTCAGCAGCCCTGGGCAAGAGAATCCTTAAGCCTTCGACACGGTGTTTTCTGAAAGCATCAACCACGGCTTCCGCCCTGTACTCCTCAGGGACAAGATCAGGCTTAACCCCTTTTCTGCGGACCGCATCAGCAGTCTTTGGACCAATGGCTGCAATCCTGATCCCTTTAAGATTTCTGACGTCCTGTCCGGAATCTTCCAAGCGATCAAAGAAATACTTCACCCCATTCACACTCGTGAACACGAGCCACTGATAGCTTTCCACGCTTCCAATCGCCCGATCGAGCTCCTTCCAGCTTAAAGGCGGAATCACTTCAATAGTGGGGAACTCGACGCATTCCGCTCCGAGATCAGCGAGGAGAGCCATGAAATCGCTTGCTTGGTCCCGCGCCCTTGTGACCACAATTCTTTTCCCGAAAAGGGGCCTTTGTTCGAACCAGTTGAGCTCTTTTCTGAGGCTGACCACGTCGCCTACCACAATGATCGCAGGCGGCTTGATATTCTCTTTTTTGGCTTTATCAGCAATATTCCCGAGAGAGCCTGTTATGGTTCTCTGTCCCGGAACAGTCCCCGCACGGATGACGGCGACCGGCGTATCAGGAGAGCGGCCATGTTCCATGAGGCTTGCTGCGATTTTAGCGAGGTTCCCCACCCCCATGAGAAACACAAGGGTGCCTATGCCTGTGGCAAGCTTGTCCCAGGCGATGCCTGACGTTTCTTTCGCAGGATCTTCGTGGCCGGTGATGAAGGCGACCGTTGCAGTGAAGTCCCGGTGAGTCAATGGAATACCGGCATAGGCCGGCACGGCTATCGCCGATGTCACGCCAGGCACCACCTCAAACGAGATGCCTGCCTTGACCAGTTCCAGAGCCTCCTCTCCCCCTCGGCCGAAAATGAAAGGATCGCCTCCCTTGAGCCGGACCACATTCAGCCCGTGGCGCGCCTTGCTGACGATCAGGCTGTTGATGTTGTCCTGACTCATGGTGTGGCGGCCGCCTTCTTTGCCTACATAGATGAGCTCCGCGCCCTTTCTTGCGTATTCGAGGAAAACGCGGTTTGCGAGATAATCGTAAACAACGACGTCCGCTTTCTCGATACACTCTTTGGCCTTAAGCGTCAAAAGGCCCGGATCGCCCGGGCCGGAACCCACAAGATACACCTTACCTTTTTTCGCCTTTGCCATAGGATCAGCTCCTGACCGAGCTCCTGATTTGTTTCAGCAAATTCGAAATCCGAAGCACGAAATTCGAAACAAGCACAAAATCCCAAATTCGAAACAAAGTCAATTCACATATCGGATTTGCGTTATCGCTCAATCGCCAACCGTTTTGAATTTTTGCCATTCGAATTTGCCCTTCGACGTGGCTCAGGGTGGTGAGCTAGTCGAACCATTTCGTGCTTCGATATTCGGATTTCGAATTTCACTTCTTGTAGATCTTTTCAAGAATCCGATCTGCCCCTGCCGATAGAAGCCGCCTGGCCAGAGCGATTCCGAGTTCCTCCGGCTTGTCCTTTGCTCCTCGGATCTCCTGCCTCAGGATCTTGCTCCCATCCAGCTCTGCAACCATTCCATCCATAACCATTAGGTCTCTTTCCACTCTGGCGTAACCGGCAAGAGGCACCTGACATCCCCCTTCAAGCTCCTTCAAAAAAGCTCTCTCCGCCCTGGCTGCCAGCTCCGTTTCAAGATCATTCAAGAAGGAGATAAGATTTCTTGTCTTCTCATCGTCCACCCTCAACTCCAGCCCCAGCACGCCTTGCCCGATCGCGGGCAATACCGCCTCGGGGGATAGAGGGGTCGTGATTCTGTCTGAAAGTCCAAGACGTTTGAGCCCGGCCGTTGCCAGCACTATAGCTTGCAGATCTCCGCTGTCCAGCTTTCGTAGTCGTGTGTCCACATTTCCTCTCAAAGGGGCGATATGAAAATCAGGCCGCATGTGAAGCAATTGCGCCGACCGTCTCAGGCTGCTTGTGCCGACCGAGGCCCCCTGTGGCAAATCTTTGACCGCCTTGAAATGTCTTGATACAAAGGCATCACGGGGATCCTCTCTTTTCGGATACACAGAGATCTTGAGTCCTTCCTGAAGCTCCGCAGGCACATCCTTCAAGCTGTGCACCGCGAGGTCCACATCGTTTTTCAACAAGGCGTCTTCTATCTCTTTGACAAACAGGCCTTTTCCGCCAATCTTGCTCAAAGGGGAGTCGAGGATCTTGTCTCCCTTGGTCTTGATTTTGACCAGTTCTACCCGGACTTCAGGGTGTCGGGTTTGCACCTCCTTCTTCACCCACTCGCTCTGGGCCAGGGCGAGCTTGCTTCCTCTGGTGCCGATGCGCAAGATCATAACAAAGTGTCTTTCCTTTTCACCTGACTGCAGGAGGTGAGTTTAACTTCCTGAGTGAAAGACTCTCAAATCCGAATCTCGAAATCCGAAATTCGAAACAAATTCAAAATACAAATGCTCCAATGTTCAAAACAGAAACCAAGCAGCTCACGGTTTTGGTCATTTGAATTTGGATCATTGAAAATTGCCCTTCGACATGGCTCAGGGTGGTGAGCTAGTCGAACCATTTCGGATTTCGTGCTTCGTATTTCGGATTTCAAGTTTTTTCAGATATCCGGTCTCTACCCTTGCTCAGTAAGAACCGCGCTAATTCTAAATCCTGTGGTGTCGTGATCTTGATGTTCTCTTCCGATCCTTCGATAATGTTGACGGGAATACCTGTCCTCTCCATCAAGAGAGCATCATCCGTGATTTCTTCCCAGTTTTCCTCAAGAGCCCGGCGGTGGGCTTCAAGGATGTCTTCATATCGGAAAGCCTGCGGCGTCTGCACCAGCCAGAGGCATCTCCGATCATGGGTCTTCACGACAAGACCATCCCTGTCCGCTTCCTTGACGGTCTCCCTCGCCGCCATGGCCGGGATGACCGCTCGATATTGGCTTGCTGCCCTAACAATCCGGCTAATGAGATCCGGTGGAACAAGAGGCCTAACTCCGTCATGAATCAAGACAAGGGGATAGTAACCTTCAGTCGCCTCAAGCCCCAGTCTGACGGAATCCTGACGCTTCTCCCCTCCGGCGACGACCTTCTTGACTTTGGCCAATTCATATTTTTCCACAATCTCGCGGCGGCAGTAGTCCACTTTGCCGGGTGGAACAACTAGAACGATTCCGTCAATATCAGGGCAGAGGTCAAAGCGCTCCAGAGTGACCGCAAGGATGGGCCGGCCCTCAAGTTCCATGAACTGCTTTAGTTGATCGCCCCCCATGCGAATCCCTGCACCAGCTGCAGTAATGATGGCTGCGGTTCTCACCAGGTCACCCTCGCCTTAAATCTCTTTCTTCAAACCCAAACCTTGGGGACCCTATTGCAGAGGCCGTGAAACCTATGGCATATGCTGAAAAAAAACTTGAACCGAAGAATGTCGAACAAGGAATGTCGAATGTCGAAGTGAAACCTTCATCATTCTGCGGTTCTTTGTTCGATATTCGACATTCTGTGTTTTGCATAGGCTGTAACAAGGTAACCAAACACTCCCTAATTTCCTCCCCATCGATCGCACGGGAATCTATTTCGCCAGGATGACTTTCCCCTCCCTAGACGGGAAGCTGTGAAAAAATTGCTGTTTGTTCGTCACTCCGGTGAAAACCGGAGTCCAGAATATCCATATCCCCTTGTGAATCCTGGATTCCGGCTTCCGCCGGAATGACATGGTAGACCATGGAGCCAATTTCTTCACGCCTTCCGGGAGGGACGGGGGGAGGGTGAAGACGGGTTCGGAAACAGCGAAAACAAAAACAGGCCCAGGGTCGCCCGTCCCGTGAGCCTGCTTCATGAAGAGATTGGGGTTACACCTTTGCAACCTTCTTGCTTCGTTTCTTGAGTCGGTTGATCCTGCGGCGCAGGACATTGATTTTTTTCTTGTCCTTTGACGAAATGGCCGTCTTCTTCTCTTCCTTCAGTCGGAAAATCTTCTCCTTCATTTCACCGACCGTAGCCTTCACTTCGAGCCCCTTCTTGGCCGGCTCTTCATCCTTGATCCCCAGCGCTTCTTTGACGGCCGGCAGAAGCTCTTCCTTCTTCATCGCGTGAACACCGCTGATGCCCAGGTTCTTGTTCAGGGCAAACTCCCTCAGTTCAATAACCGTCATTTTGTCCAACGGCTTTTCAGGGACGGCTTGTTCTTCTTTCTTTTCTTCCTGGGTCTCTTCCTTCTTTATTTCTTCTTCCATGTTTTGTTCTCTCCTGCTTCTTCTCTTGATTTAGATCGAACGCTCCACGGTATCCTCTAATCCTTATCCTTTCTAAAGAAAGGCCTGAAGAGATCTATCGGTATGGGAAAAAGCGTCGTCGAATTTCCCTCCGATGATATCTCCCTCAAGGTTTGAAGGTACCGCAACTGGAGCGCCTCGGGGTGCTGCGCAATGATGCCGGCTGCTTCGGTGAGACGGGCGGCTGCCTGAAACTCGCCTTCTGCATTGATGACTTTGGCCCGTCTTTCTCTCTCCGCCTCAGCCTGTTTGGCCATTGCCCTCTGCATCTCCTGGGGCAGATCAATGTGTTTCACTTCAACGGTGGCGACCTTGATGCCCCAGGGACCTGTATGCTGGTCAAGAATGTTTTGGATTTTAAGGTTTATCTTCTCCCTCTGTGCAAGCAGTTCATCCAGCTCAACCTGACCGCATACGCTCCTAAGGGTAGTCTGAGCAAGCTGTGATGTGGCATAATTATAATTCTCCACCTCGATGGTCGCTTTATTGGGATCCATGACCCTGAAGTAGACCACCGCATTGACCTTTACAGAAACATTGTCCCGTGTAATCACATCCTGGGGTGGGACATCCATGGTCACCAGGCGGAGGCTGACCTTGACCATCTTATCGATGACTGGAATAAGGAGGATCAAGCCGGGCCCCTTCACATTGATCACGCGTCCCAGCCTGAAGATGACTCCTCGTTCATATTCACGCAGGACTTTGATGGCTGAAAACAGGAAAAAAACAACTAAAACCACTGCCAGTATCCAGAACATAATATCCCCCTTTCATGGGCCAGCCTTCCACCTGTCTTGATTCTCCCCTGCCGTGACAGGGAAACAGACGAGGTTCCGGCTTATTGAGGTTTGACGGCTTTTCTCACTTTCAGAACCAGCCCGGTCACTTGCTCGACCGTAACCATTTCCCCGGGCTCCAGCTTTTCACTGGACACGGCACGCCAGTATTCCCCATGAACGAACACCAGACCTTCCGGATCAATAGGCTTCTGGACGATCCCCACTTCTCCGATGAGCCCTTCCACGCCGCTTTGAGGCTTGGAATGGTAAGCCCGGAAAGCAAGGGTGGAAACAATGACAAAAAAGCCCCCGATCAAAACAATGGTTGGTGCCATCAAACGGAGAGAGACTCCCACATCTTCAAAAAGCATGATGGATCCCAGAGTGAGAGAGACAATGCCTCCCAGGGAAAGAATGCCGTAACTGGCGACCTTGATTTCGGCGATGAAAAAAATGACGGCCAGGGCAATCAGAAGCAAGCCGGCGTAATTCACCGGAAGAGTCTGAAAAGAATAGAAGGCGAGGATCAACGATATCGCCCCAACGACTCCGGGGAAAACAGCGCCGGGATGGGCCAACTCGAAGTAAAGACCTGCAAGGCCGATCATCATCAAGATGTAGGCGATGTTTGGATCGCCGATGATTCGAAGGACCGTATCCCTAAACCCGGGCTTGTGGTATAGTTTGGCGAGGTCTTTCGTCTTCAGCGTTACTTTCCCCTGCTTGAGCTGGATTTCTCTGCCATCCAGAAGTTTGAGCAGTTCATCGATATCGGCGGCTACCAGATCAACCACTTTCTTCTCCACCGCCTCCTCAGCCGTGATGGAAACACTTTCCCGGATCGCCTTTTCAACCCAATCCGCATTCCTTCCCTTGTCCTGGGCAATGCCTCTTCCATAAGAAGCCATGTCGTTGACGACTTTTTCCGACATGTCCTTGTCAATGTCTTTCCCGCCGGCGCCCACGGGATGGGCTGCCCCGATATTGGTTCCCGGCGCCATGGCCGCGACATGGGCGGAAACGGTTATCATCACTCCGGCAGAGGCTGCGCCGGCCCCCTTAGGCGCCACATAGACCACGACGGGGACCGAGGAATTCATGATTCCCTTCACCATGGTGCGCATGGAAGGAACCAGGCCGCCCGGTGTGTCCAGCCGGATGACAATAAGCTCATCGCCGCTCTTTTCCGCATCCTCCAGGCCTCGAGTGAGAAATGCCGCTGCTCCTGGGTTGATCGGCCCCTCGAGTTCGATAATCCTGACCTCGCCCCCTTTCGTCAAGCCCACGGTCTTTCCCAGGCCGACAAGGGCAAGGCACAGCATTCCTGCAATGATCAGTCTTTTACTCATTTCACTTCACCTTGAGACCCAACCGTCCCATGATTTTCTGCACGTCCTCCCACACCTGGCGTTTTAGCGGACGCTCCTCTGAGGGGTTTCTCAGGATGTACGCAGGGTGGAAGGTGGCCATAAGCGGGATTCCCATAAAAGAGAACCAGTTTCCTCTTTCCTGGGTGATCTTGAATTCCCTGCCGAGCAGACTCTTAGCGGCGATGCGGCCCAGGGTGCAAATCACCTCGGGCCGGATGATCGCGAGCTGTTGTTTCAGAAAAGGCAGGCAGATTTGAACCTCGTCTGCTTCAGGGTCCCTGTTGTTGGGCGGCCGGCATTTGACCACATTACAAATATAAACATCCTCCCGCTTGAGGCCCATGCCGCTTTCAATAATTTTTGTCAGAAGTTTACCCGCCTCACCGACAAAAGGTCTTCCGGCTGCATCTTCTTCCGCGCCCGGGCCCTCGCCCACAAACACAAGGCGGGCGCTGGGTGAGCCTTCCCCAAAAACAAGATGTGTCCTTCCCTGAGAGAGTTTACACCGCTGGCAGTCCCCGATGAAAGCACGCAACGAATCGAGATCCATGAGATGGTTCTGTTCGGCATTCGGATCGCTCATGCTTTCACTTGAAAGCTTCGGGAGGTCAACCCTTCGGCTCTTCTTACCCCGCTCTTCTCCACCCTCCGTCCCGCCTTTGGCGGGACTACGGGGGACGGGCGAGCGGGGGCTGAGCGCCGTCGAAGGGTCAAAACCGTTCTGGGGATAGGAGATCAAAAGGTTCCTGAGCTGGCTCACAATCTCCAGAAGTTCCGCTCTGGGACTCATGAAGACTTCTCCCACAGGGTTTTGATCCTGTCCAGGAGCTGATCCGCGACCTCCTGTTTGGGCATCAGCGGTAAGTCCTCCATGTGCCCGTCGCGGTAAACGATTTTCACGGCATTGGTGTCCGCCTCAAATCCTGCGTCTTCCCTGGACACATCGTTCACCACAATCAAGTCGAGATTCTTTTTCTTCAGTTTCTCTTTGGCATTCGCTATGAAATCCTGCGTTTCCGCAGCAAAGCCCACCAGAAGGCACCGGCTGTTCCCCTGCATGCAGCCCAGCTCTGCCAGAATATCGGGATTCTCTACCAGTTCAAGCGTCTGAACGCCTCGTCCCTTCTTAATCTTGTGCTCAGAGGTCTCCTTGGGTCTCCAATCAAGCACAGCCGCCGCCTTGATGATCACATCATACTGCCCGCAGTCGGCCAGAACCGTCCGCCTCATTTCTTCGGCGGTCTTCACGCGACTCAAGGCAACATCCCTCGGCGGCTTTAGAGCCGTCGGCCCGCTCACCAGAGTGACCTTTGCCCCCCTCCTTCTGGCTGCCCTGGCCAGAGCATATCCCATCTTGCCGCTTGACCGGTTGCTCATGTATCGGACCGGGTCAAGGGGCTCCAGAGTCGCACCCGCCGTCACAAGGATCCTGAGCCCCGAAAGATCTTGCTTGGAAAGGAGCATCCTTGCTTCTTCCACAATGTCTTCCGGCTCCGGAAGTCGCCCCGGGCCCTCGGTGCGGCAGGCCAGTTCTCCGGCCTCCGGCTCCATGATCGCACATCCTCTGGCTTTGAGGATTCGCAGATTCTCCTGCACCGCAGGATGGAGGTACATCCGGCTGTTCATGGAAGGGCAGACCAGGACTCTCGCTGTAGCCGCGATCACCAGGGTTGAAAGAAAATCATCGCCGATCCCATGGGCCATTTTACCGATGAAATTCGCAGTGGCTGGGGCAATGATGATCAGGTCGGAGTCCTGCCCCCAGGTGATGTGATCCAGGGGATGGGTTTCGGGACTCCACATATCCGCAATCACCCGGTTCCCCGAGAGGGTTTCGAGAGTCAGCGGCGTGATGAACTTCGTCGCGTGGTGAGTCATGGCCACTTTCGTGACCGCCCCCTCTTTTGCAAGGAGTCTCACCAGCTCTGCCGCCTTGTAGGCTGCAATACCCCCTGTAACTCCAACAATGACTTTTCTGCCGTTCATGGAGCCTCAATGTTTTTCAATAGATTTGAAAAACCCTGCCACCTCTTCATATTCCTCTTCGTCCGCCTTGGTCGACCATGAATCCTGAAAATTCAACTGTTCTTTGATCTTTTTCCCCACCTCATCCGTTTCACTTCTATTTTTGAAAAAACCCACACGGAGCCGCATGTAATCTTTCCCTTGGACATTGGCGCGCACAATATAAACCGGGTACCCTTGCTTCACCAGGGTCACGGCAGGAGGGGTGATCTCTGCGCTGCTCGTGCTCGAAAGCACATTGACGACCCACAGATTCCCTGTCGCCTTCTTGAGACTCGCCCTGGCTTCGTTTGAGGTAATGACCTTGAGCTTTGTTCCTTGGGGAAGCTCCCGGTCAGGAAGGTCCTCTCCTGTCGCCCATTCTCCCAGCTTGTCCCTGTTCAGGCGCAAGAGAATGGGCCACTTCAGAGGATCCTTTAAGACATCCGTTCGAGCGGCGATGCTTGAAAGACTATCCCCTTTCTTGACCACGTAGAAGCCCGGCTCATCCTTTTCCTTTTTCTCCGAAGCTACCTTCTTGTCTTCTGCTTCAGGTTTTGGCACTATGCCGGGTTTCTCCGGGGAAACGGCCGGTTTCTCCATTGGAGCCTTTTCCGCAACCTGAGGCTTCTTCTCTTCGGCAAAAGCCGTGGTCGGCTTTTCAATGTCCGCCGTCGAAGGCTTTATGGGTTGCACCACCTTTGGCGGAGTCGTCTGCGCCGGCGGTTGATCCTCGCCCGAGCAAGCGCCCAACGCGAACAGCAACACAATGAAGATTCTCACCAATGAAACCTTCATCCCTTCCTCCCATGAATTGAGCGAAGCCTTAAGCTAAGGAAAATCAAAGGGAAACGACACCCTTTTGAGGATCGTCTATCGATTTTCCATTAAACCGCAAAAATGACCGCTTGACAACAGAAAACTGGCCATGATGGCTCTCAGGAGCGGTGGCAGGGTCGGGCCAAGGCATGCAGAGGAAACAGAGCAATGGAATTCTGTCCCGGATTGGAGAAATCAAGAAGTTCCGGCCGTCACTCGCGAAAGGCCTCTTCACGTTTTTTGTGCATGGCCGGAAGGCTCGCGGCAATGATCGCGAGCGCGCCGAGCGCGAGCAGCGTAGCGCTGATCGGGCGCGTGATAAACACCATGGGATCGCCGCGCGAGAGCAGCAAGGCCCGGCGCATGTATTCCTCCATCATCGGGCCGAGGATGAACGCGAGCAGCATGGGCGCCGGCTCGCAATCCAGTTTGACGAAAAGGTACCCCAGCACCGCGAAGAAAGCCATGACATAGATGTCGAACTCGGTGTTGTTCAGGCTGAATACACCGATGCTGCAGAAAACGAGGATGGCCGGGAACAGCAACTGGTAAGGCACGCTCACAATGCGGACCCACATGCCGATCATGGGGAGGTTCAGGATGACGAGGAAGAGATTACCAAACCACATGGACACGATGATGCCCCAGAAGAGCTTCGGCTGCTCGGTGATCACCGACGGTCCGGGCTGAATGCCCTGGATAATCATCGCACCGATCATGAGCGCCATCACGGGGTTCGAGGGGATGCCGAGAGTGAGCATGGGGATGAAAGAGGTCTGGGCCCCGGCATTGTTGGCCGATTCCGGGGCGGCAACGCCTTCGATCGCACCCTTGCCGAATTCCTTGGAGTTTTTCGAAACCTTCTTTTCTATGGCATAGGCTGCGAAGGAGCCCAGAATGGAGCCGCTGCCGGGCAGAATGCCGAGAGCCGAACCGATGGCGGTCCCTCGCAGAATAGGGCCGATCATACGCTTCCAGTCCTCCCGGGTGGGCATCAGGTTGGCGACTTTTTTTACCACCGTCGAACGGTCTCCCTCGTTCTCCAGATTGCGTGTGATCTCCGCAAGACCGAACATGCCCATGGCGACCACAACGAATCCAATCCCGTCCGCGAGTCGCAGAATCCCGAACGTGAACCGCTGGGCTCCGGAATTGACATCCGTGCCGACCAGTCCCAGAAGCAGTCCCAGGACGACCATGCCTGCGGCATGGAGGAGCGACCCTCTTGCCAGAACAATTGCGGCGAGGAGACCCAGAACCATGAGGGAGAAAAACTCCGCAGGACCGAACTTGAGCGCAACAGCAGCCAGGGGAGGGGCAAAGAGCGCAAGGATGATCGTTGCCACGGTGCCCGCGAAAAAGGAGCCGACCGCGGCCGTGGTCAGGGCTACGCCGGCGCGACCCTGACGGGCCATCTGGTACCCGTCCAGGGCCGTGACCACAGAAGCCGCTTCACCCGGTACATTGACCAGGATGGAGGTCGTAGAGCCGCCGTACTGGGAGCCGTAGTAAATGCCCGCAAGCATGATCAGAGCGGAGACCGGAGGCAGGGTAAAGGTGACCGGCAGCAGCATGGCAATGGTCGCCGTGGGTCCGAGGCCGGGCAGCACGCCGATCAGGGTTCCGAGAAAGACGCCGATCAGACAATAAAGCAGGTTGAGCGGCGTCAGTGAGGTCGAAAGGCCTAATCCAAGGTTGGCAAGAAGTTCCATAACGCCTCAGTGAACACTATCATGTCAATTTCCGAACCATGATCCCAGAATCGGAAGCGGCACCCCCAGGCCTTTCAGGAATATGACGATACAGAAGACGGTTATCCCGACCGCCTCGGCAAGCGAGGTTTTCCAGCTGAACCGGACGCTCGCAGAGGCGCTGACGATCACCAGAAGGGGCAGTGCAATGATCAATCCGGCGCCGCGCACGATCATCCCGAACAGGAGGGTCGAGGCAACGATCAGGACGAGCCCTTTCCATGCGACGACACCGATCGGGCTGCCCGATTTGAAAAAGGATCGAAGGACGGAGATGATTCCGATAACCATGAGCAGGACGCTCAGAAGGGTCGGGAAATAAGCCGGGCCCATCTTCAGCGCAGTGCCCATGTCGTAATCCCTGCTGATGATCAAAGCCCCGGACCCGACAAAGATGTAGATGAAGCCGGTCCAGAAATCCTTCGCATTGCGTGCGATGGGGTTCAAAACCTCCTCCTTACCCGTTAACCCGGCGGAACATCAACAACCCCCGCAATCCCATCAGTCGGCGTAGACACCCGCTTTCTTGATGATCGGCCCCCACTTCTCGATTTCGGCTTTGAGGTGCGCTCGCAGCGCCTCCGGAGTGGCCTGGTCCGGCGCCACGGCCTCGGCGCCCAGCTCCGCATAGCGTTGTTTCAGGTTGGCGTCCTTCAACGCCTCCTGCAGGGCCTTTGAAAGTTTGTCGATGATCGGTTTCGGCGTGGCCTTCGGCGCATACAGAGCATGCCAAACCGTCATCTTGTAGTTCGGAAGGCCGGCTTCCTTCATGGTCGGAACCTCGGGCATGGAAGGGAGCCTTTGAGGCGTGGTCACGGCGTAGACCTGGATTTTACCGGCCTTGATGTGACTGGTGGTGTTGGTGGTCTGGTCGATCATGAAGTCCACCTGGCCGCCGAGGAGGTCGTTCATGGCAGGACCCGTGCCCTTGTAAGGAATGGTGGTGAGATCCGTCTCGATCTCGGTCATGAACAGCAACCCCGCCAGGTGCGAAGCGGAGCCCACGCCCGCGTTGGCCAAGTTGACCTTGGCCTTGTTGGCCTTGACGTAGGTGATCAGCTCCTTGAGGTCCTTGGGCGGGAAATCCTTCTTCGCGACCAGCGTCATGGCCCCGTCGTTGATCAGGCCGACGGGCTCGAAGTCCGTGATCGGATCGTAGGTCAGCTTGCGGTAGAGGGCAGGAGCGGTGGCGTGGCCGATATGGTGCACAAAGAGCGTGTACCCGTCCGGCGCCGCTTGCGCCACGCGGGCGGCTCCGATGGTCCCTCCTGCGCCGGCCACATTCTCCACGATGACCTGGGTCTTGAGAGAGGCGCTCATGGTTTGGGCCAGCAGCCGGGCGACCGTATCGGACGGGCCGCCGGCTGAGAAGGGCACAATGATGGTGATCACTTTTGAAGGATACTCTGCGGCATTCGCCTGCGCCGCACCGAGGAAAAGAAAAGAAGACATGAGCATCAGCAAAACCTTGCGGATCATGGCCCACCTCCCTACTGGAAAATCAATGAACAATGAACGGTTTTCTTAACCCAAAACGACACCCCAAGCGAGCATTAATCCGAAATGCCAGGAGTGTCAAGCCAAAACTCAAAAGCGACAACAGTCTCCTTGACACGGGCTCGCGCACTCTCCTATACTCGCTTCGCTTGAGAGTCCCAGCAAGAGCCTTCCTTATTGGTCTTGCACAACAGATAGCCGACTCAGGGTATGTCCCGTCTTGCTACTAAAAACGACCTCTTGGATGGTGGATCATGAAAGTATTGGTTTACGGTTCTGGCGGCAGGGATCACTGCCTGGCTGACACTTATGCCGACAGTCAACATGTGGACAAGGTCTACTTTACGCCGGGAAATCCCGGGGTAAACTTCACCTCCAAAGGCAAGAGAGGGCTCATCGAACTCGTCAAACTGGCCGACTTCAGCCGGCTGGCGGACTTCTGCATCGAGAAGGGAGTCAACCTGGTTGATGTGGGATCGGAAAACCCCCTGGAGGAGGGGCTTATCGACGTCCTCAATGAGAGGGGGATTAGGACCGTGGGTCCCCAAAAGGCATTCAGCCGGTTGGAGAGCGACAGAGCCTTCACCGATGATCTTCTCAGGAAGATCGGTGTCCCCAAACCGGAGTACCAGGTCTTTGATGATCCGGACAAGGCGAAAGAGTACGCGCGCAACATCGGATATCAGGTTGTGGTCAAGGCGAACGGCCTGGCTGCCGGAAAGGGAGCCATTGTCTGCGACGATGTGCAGGATGCTGAGGCAGCTATTCAGAGCATCATGGTTGAGAAGATCTTTGGCGATTCAGGGAATCGGGTAGTCATTGAGGAAAGAAAGTATGGAACGGAAATCTCCTTTTTCGCCTACCTCGATGGCCGCCATGTCCTGCCCCTCAGGATGTTCGCGCAGGACTACAAGCCTGCTTTTGACCCTGAGAATCTTGCAGCGATTCAGGACTTCGGCGGGAACCTAAATACGGGCGGGACAGGGTGTTACTGTCCTCACAGGCTACTGAGCCCATGGCTCGTCAACCGCATCATCAAGGAAATCGTCAACCCTACCGTCAACGCCGTTTACAACCAACTCGGCTGGGTTTACAAGGGGGTGCTCTACTTCGGCCTCAACCTGGATCCCTATGATCACCTTGATGTGTTCGAAATCAATGTCAGACACGGAGATCCGGAGTGGGAAGTGCTGGCTAGGAAGCTCAGCACAGATCTCTTCGAGCTGGGAACGGCCGTCTGGGAAGGAACGCTCGACCGCATCAAACAAATCTGGAACCAGCAGCACTATGTGGATGTGATTGCCATGGAAGGGCGGTCTAAAGCCTCGCGAGGGTGGAACAAGGGCTATCCGGGCCGCTATGGCAAAGGTCACCGCATTGCCGGTCTCGATGATATGGAAAGAGGCATCGCCCTCTACTTTGCCGGTGTGGATGAAGATCCTGAAAAGGGTCTCGTCACTTACGGTGGCAGGGTTCTCCATGTCGTTGCCGGGGATACCACATTGGAAGGAGCAAGAGACAAGGCTTACAGGAACATTCGAAAGATCGGTTTCCTCGATCACTACAACGACCATGCCAACTGTATGCGGTTCAGGGAAACCATCGGTCTTTAGGGCACAGCCCTAAAGACCAGTCAACAGTAATCAGTAAGTAAGCAGTAAACGATAGCAACCAATTAACACAATGAAGCCCACCGCTGCTCCGCCAAAGCGGGACAGCATATCCGGGCCAAGGCGAATGAATCGGCAAGACACCTAGGTGCTCCGCCCTTGCTCTTGGCTGTCTGCTGCTGGCTCTTCACTGATCACTGTTCACTGATTACTTCTTATCTTACTGGTCGATTGAAATACCCCAGCTCCAGTTTCGGAAATTCCTGCTTCAATAGAGAAACCATCTTTTTCATTCCAACCGCCTTTGACCTGCCTTTCGGCATTTTTTCCACGTAGAGCTGCGGATCAATACACAGATTTTTCAGATGAACAAAGTTGAGCCCTGTCTTGCGGATAAGATCGGTGAGCGCCTCGATTTCATCTTCCTGGTCCGTGACCCCGGGAAACACGAGGTAATTGATCATGGTGTAGAGGTCCATTTTTCTTGACAGTTCAATGGAGGACACCACGTCATCGAAATCATAGTCCATGGGCCTGTAATAGGCGCGGTAGAGATCCCGGCGGCAGCTGTTGATGCTGATCCGTATGGAGTCAAGCCCGCTTTCTGCAACCTGGCGAACTCGGTCGGGCCAGCTCCCGTTGGTGTTCAGATTGATCGTCCCCTTGGAAGTCCTCTCTCTGATTTGCCGGATGCTCTCAGCGATCAGCTCGTACTCTGTCAGGGGTTCCCCTTCGCAACCCTGGCCAAAACTGACAATGGCTTCCTCCGCGTGATGGAGATGCCTCACCGCAAGAGAGACGATTTCCTCAACCGCTGGTTTGAAGGAGATCCTTTGATGAGAGGCAGTGCACGATGGATCCTTCTGAAGCGAAAGACACCCCAGGCATTCTGAGTTGCATCCCCGGCTGACGGGCAGGGGCGCCTCCCACCTCCCCAGAAAGAGATTCTTTGCCGCAAAACAGTGATTGTTGGTCGCACAGGCTAAAAGGTGCTCCAGGAGCGGGCCTTGCCCATGCTTTTTCTTGTAGCCTCTGATGGCAGAAACAAGTTTTCTGTCATCGTAATGGCGGGGATCCCACTTGTGGTTGTATTCAATTCTGAAGCCTGCAGCCCAGTAATGACCTTCCCTGAAGCCGACGGCCGTGTAGGCCCACATGGGAAGGAGATACTCCTTTGGATTGTAATCCACGGCCGGAAGATGGGTTCGCACAATGCCGGGCTCCAGGAACGCTGCGACACCGTAACATCTTTCCGTTACCCCGTTCACCTTTACCTTCGGGACCGTCCTGTACTCGCCCGTCTCAGGATCAAGTCCCACAGGAGGACAATCCGGGATGAAGAACAGCTTGCTGAATTCAGGCATGGGGATGAGATCTTCTTCTTCCACAGGGATAGGAGTGTCCCCGGAAAATCCGGCCATTCGGAAGTGAGGATGCTCGAATACCCGGCCCCTGCCGTCCGCATAGAGCATAAAGGGAAGATCTGGTGGGCGGTCCTGTTTCTTTTTCATTGTCTGCCTGTTTGATTCATACAATCCCCCGGCTTTCAAGTCAATCATCACCCCCTTTACCGCGGAGGGGCTTTTGATGTATAAGGATTAATGCGTTTGTAAGAAGTCACCAAAACCGTCGCCCCGGCGGAAGCCGGGGTCCAGAAGGGTTTGTTTTTCCTGGATTCCGGCTTTCGCCGGAATGACGGAATAGCCCACTCTCTGGCTTTTTAGGCGGCCTTCAGAATTATTCGCGGCCAGGGATCTTTCGCTCTTCGGCGAACAAGTCATGTCATAGAGGGACGTCCTCATCTCATGGAAACGAGTCTCCAAAACAAACCGCCGGATGGCAAACAGTTCAGGCTGGTCAAATTTTTTGCCTGGGCAAGTTTCATTGTGCTCGCCATCTTCAGCTTCCCTTTCTCCATGGTATTATCTCAGGAGGCGAAAGAGACCCTTCTCAAAAGCTATCAGAACTCCGCTCTTCTCGTAGGCAAGAACCTCAACTATCAGGTGTTTCAGACTTTTGTTGTTCCCGTCGTCAACCGGTACGGCCGAATCAAACTCAGCGACTCCGACCAGTATGATCTTATGGATCGGGTGGTGAAGAACACCATCCACGGGTTCAACGTGGATGTCGTCAATATCTACGATATCTCAAAAGGGGTCATCGCTTACAGCACGGATTCTACCTTGATCGGGCAAAAGGTGACGGAGAACATGGGCTTCCGCCAGGCGGTGGAGGGAGAGAGTTCCTCTTCCGTGACGGCGAACATCTTCGACCTCTGGGGGCTGGGAATAGACCTCCTCGGTGGGCAAAAGAAACTCAGAACCTTCGTCCCTTTCACCGGGCTCAACCCTGACCCCGGCCCGGCCCAGGTGGGAGGGGTCTTTGAACTGATTCAGGATATGAGCGAAGAGTATAAGTCCATCGTGAGATTTCAGTATCTCGTCTTCGGCCTCTCCCTTGCCTTCATGGGACTGATCTTTCTCGCCCTTCTCCTGATCGTTCATAAAGCAGAGAGGATGATTGAGGAGAGAGCCCGCGTCCAGCGGGAGCTTGAGGACCAGTTGCATCAGTCCGAGCGTCTGGCAGCCCTGGGCGAGATGGTCGCTGCTGTCTCCCACGAGATCAGGAACCCTCTCGGAATCATCCGGAGCACAGCCGAGCTCATGGGTACGCTTCCCGAAGCCGGTGAGACTCATCGGAAACTCTCCTCGGTGATCACAGAGGAATCTACACGCCTGAACCGAATCGTGACGGAGTTTCTGGACTTTGCCCGACCTCAGACTCCGGATATCCGGGAGTGCGACCTGAGAGGCATCATCGGGAAAAACATCGATTTTCTGCGGCCCGAGCTGGACAAAAGGAACATTACCATCAAGGCCGAGATTGATGGGACACCGCTGAGGCTCATGGCTGATCATGGCCAGCTTTACAGGGCCTTCTTGAATATTTTCATCAATGCGTCTCAGTCTATGGAAAACGGAGGGACAATCGACGTCCAAGTCCAAGAGGAAAAAGAGCGCTTTCGCGTGGAGATCCAAGACACGGGTTGCGGGATCAGTCAGAAAAACCTGAAGCGGATCTTCAATCCCTTTTTTACCACCAAGGACAAGGGAACCGGCCTCGGCCTTTCCATTGTTCGAAAAATCATCGAGGGGCACAGGGGAACGATCGCCATCGAAAGCCAGGAAGGCAAAGGCACCAGGGTCGAAATCCTTTTGCCCCGGCAGACATAACATCATGGAAAGAACGCCATGGACACTATTCTGATTGTGGATGACGAAAAGAACTACCTCGTGGTTCTTGAAGCGCTCTTGAGCCCGGAGGGGTATGAGATCATGACCTCGGACAAGGCACAGGAGGCCCTTCGCCTGATTCAGGAATCTGACATTGATCTCCTGCTCACCGACATGAAAATGCCCGGAATGACGGGCATGGAGCTCCTGGAAGAAGTCAAGAAGATAAAGCCTGAAGTGCCCGTCATCATGATGACCGCTTACGGGACGATCGAGATGGCCGTGGAAGCCATGAAAAAACACGCCTATGATTACATCACCAAGCCCTTCCAGAACGAAGAACTGAAGTTGACCATCAGGAAGGCCCTTGAGAATTACCGCCTTGTCAGGGAAAACCGCAGGCTGAGCGAGGCCCTGTCCGAGCGTTACGGGTACCGGAACATTGTGGGGAAGAGCAAACCCATGCTGAAGGTTTATGACCTGATCAGCAAAGTGGCCCAGTCCAAGGCATCGGTCCTGATCACCGGACCCTCCGGCACAGGAAAGGAATTGATTGCCAAGGCGATCCACTATGAAAGCCCTAGAAAGGATCGACCCTTTGTCTCTGTCAATTGTGGCGCCCTCGCAGAAACCCTCCTTGAAAGCGAACTCTTCGGTCATGAGAAAGGGGCTTTTACCGGCGCCATCGCAATGAAAAAGGGGCGCTTTGAACTGGCGGACGGCGGCACCCTTTTCCTGGATGAAATAGGGGAAATGCCTCTCCCGCTTCAAGTGAAGCTCCTCAGGATCCTTCAGGAAATGGAATTTGAACGGGTTGGCGGGATGAAGACGATCAAAGTCGATGTGCGGGTGTTGTCAGCCTCCAACCGGAATCTGAAAGACGATGTGGCCGGAGCTGTCTTCAGGGAAGATCTTTTTTACCGCCTCAACGTGATTCATATCGAGGTTCCCCCGCTCCGTGAGCGTATCGAGGACATCCGCCTTCTGGTTACCCACTTCGTAGAGAAATACGGGGACCAGAGAAAGATCGAGTTGACCCCGCCGGCCTGGGAGGCCCTATACGCCTACAGCTGGCCGGGAAACGTCAGGGAGCTCGAGAATGTGATTGAAAGAGCGGTGGTCCTCAATTCAGAAGGCATGATCGACTTGAAAGATCTGCCGGCCGAGTTCATGCAATCAAAGGGGGGCCTTGACGTAGACCGGTTTATCCCGCCGGCTGCGCCTCTGCAGCCCACGCTGGAGGAAATCGAGGAGAAGCTCATCCGCAGGGCGCTCAAACATAGCGGCAATATTCAGTCGCATGCAGCCGAGCAACTCGGGATCACCAAGAGCCTGATACAGCACAAGATGAGGAAGTACAACATCTCCGTGTAGATGTTCAATAAGTTGTACTTGTTTTTTGATAATAATATCAGGCATTTGACTTAAATAGATTCTCGGGGTTCTTTTATCGGTACAAAATCCTGTACCTGTCAATGGGAAAAGGAAGGGAAGGGTTCCAAGGGACTAATCGAATAGACTAAACATAACAGCCAGTTAGGGATAAAATCTCTCGTCCATCATGTTTGGCAAGCCTTTTGCAGGTCTACTAGGTCAAGAAATTAAACTCTTTCCTCCTAAGAAAAAAACCAATTTGTGATGAGCGAATTGGTTTTTTTCATTTAGTAACCCAGCCGCCTGAGAGTCCGGGGATCTTTGCTCCAGTTCTTGTCCACCCTCACGAGCAACTCCACGAAAACCCGGTTCCCGAAAAAATTCTCCAGATCTTCTCTGGCTGCCTGTCCGATCTTTTTGATCATTTTCCCTCCCTGGCCGATGAGGATCCCCTTTTGAGATTCTGATTCCACGTGGATTCTTGCAGAAATCGATACCAGGTTCTTTTTGGACAGCTCTTCCAAGTGCTCAACACTCACGGCACTGGAGTAAGGCAACTCCTGCCGGGTGTAGAGAAAAATCTTCTCCCGGATCATCTCCGAGACCAGGAAAGACTCGGATTGATCTGTGTGCACGTCGGCAGGGAAGAAGGCCGGGCTTTCCCTGAGCATGCTTTTCAGCTCCCGCAGGAGACTTTCTACCCCGTCTCCTGTGAGCGCTGAAACCGGGATGATGGATCTGAAGGAACGGGCTTCCCTATAAGTGTCTATAATGGGCAGGAGCGTTTCTTTCGGCCCCTTGTCAATTTTGTTGATGACCAGGACGGATGGTTTCTTTGACTTCCTGATGCTGCTCAAGATCATGGGGAGCTCAGGGGCCTGGGGATGAAACCTTTCAATCATGAGCACAAGGATGTCCACTTCCTTAAAAGCCGACTGCGCTGAGTTCACCATGCTTTTGTGCAGAGCAGTCTGCGTTCTGTGAATCCCCGGTGTATCCATGAACACCATCTGACAGTCTTCCTCATGATAAATGCCCGTGATACGGTTGCGCGTGGTTTGCGGTTTCGGAGAAACAATAGCGATCTTTTTCCCGAGGATGCGATTGAGAAGGGTGGATTTGCCCACATTGGGGGGACCGACAATGGCAATAAAGCCGGATAGGAATGTCATCGTGTTTCAACCCGGATCCTTCCCGGTGGCAGGGAGTCATCAGGAAGAATTTCTTCAATCAACGCCTTCGTCCTTTTCTCGATCCGCCGGATTCCCGCATTCCTGTGTCCTCTAAACAGAGCGATCTCTTTTGAAGGGATTCGAATGGTGATCCTTTCCGCTTCACCCGGCCCCGGCAGAAAGGCCTCTATTCTCCTCTGGTAAATCTCCGAACGCACCAGGTGGCCGAAACTCTCGTGCCAAGGCCCACCCAGAACCTGCCCCTTCTCCCGCAGGGACGCAGACGCCATTAACCCTATGCGGATCACCGGAATGCCCGCTTGTTCCAGACAAAGGCAACTCTCCGCGCAGATCCGCACCGCCTCTTCCAGAGCGAGGGGCTGATACTTTCCGCTCTCAACCCATTGCGCCAGTTCAGTGCCGCGAATGACGACCACGGGGTAAAGCCTTACCATATCCGGCTTCATCCTGATGACTTGTTGGACTGTGTCTGAGAACCTCTCCGCAGAATCGCCTGGCAGCCCCGGCATCAGCTGAATACCGACTCTGAACCCATGCTGCCGAAGCAGTCCTACAGTCCTTTCAGTGTCTAGAGCGCTGTGCCCCCGGCGGGTCATTCTGAGAACTTCGTCATCCATGCTTTGAGTTCCCAGTTCGACCGTGGACACTCCAAGACCTCTCAGAAGGGCCGCCTTCTCCTCATCAAGCGAGTCCGGACGAGTAGATATCCTTATCGAGAGAAAGATTCCTTCCTGCAGATAGGGGGCCACAACCCTGAGCAGTTCCCTGATTCTTTCCTTAGGAAGGCTCGCAAAAGTCCCTCCATAGAAAGCGACCTCCCGGTGCTTTCTCGCACAAAACGTCGTTGATCTTCGGGCAAGATCGAGAAGTTCACGTACTCTTCGGCCGTCGATCGGCCCGGCCGGCTGGGAGGTGATTTTTTCTTGATCGCAGAAAACGCACCGGTGAGGGCAACCCTGGTTCGGAATAAAGATGGGTACGATTAGAGGTTTTTCGTCAGACAAAAGAAGGCCTCCCTTGCCGCTTTCTGCTCCGCTTCTTTTTTGCTTCTTCCTTCCCCTTCGGCCATGAGCTTGCCTTGCACATAAAGAGCAACCCTGAAGATCTTATCATGGGCAGGCCCGCTCTCGCCGACCATCACGTAATCAGGCCTCGTCTTGTAGGATTCCTGTGTGTACTCTTGAAGCACGCTCTTGAAGTCGTCGAGAATGGCCTCGATCTCGATCTTGCCGAGCAGGGGAACAAAGAGCCGATGAATGATTTCTTTTGTTTTCGAAAACCCTCCATCCAGGTAAAGGGCTCCAAGAAGGGCCTCCAGGACATTGGCCAGAATCGACGGTTTCTCTCGTCCGCCCGACACCTCTTCCCCTTTCCCCAGGAGAAGATAGTCGCCGAGGCACAGTTCTTTTGCCACCTGGGACAAGACCTTCTCATTGACGATGGCGGCTCTGCATTTTGAAAGAACCCCTTCCTTCTCTTCCCGAAAGAGCTCCATCAAGATGTGGCTCACGGCAAGATCCAGCACGGCATCCCCAAGAAATTCAAGCCGCTCGTTATCTTTTGAGCCGGAGTCCCCGATCTCGTTCACATACGAGGAGTGTCTGAAGGCTTCTTCAAGAAGCTCCTGCCTTCTAAACTCATAATTGAGTTTTGCGCTCAATTCGCCAAGGTTGTAGTCTGACATGCGCTCAGCCTGAGAGGGGTCATTACTCTTCTGTGACACCTGTGAGACCATATGAAATACAGGGTTTGGATGGTCATGAAGGCCACTATAGGAACTCGATGCTTTTTAAGTCAAGCAAATCCCGTGGTTAATTTCTGTTGATTTTTCTCCGCACAGGGGCTAAACGAAACTATTTTTGGGGCTTCGCTCGATGAGCAAATCAAAAAAGACAAGAAAGGGTTCCGGGGCTTCGCTCCTGACTCCTGAGGAGCAGAAATCCCTCGATGCGTTGCTGGGAGACCTCAGCCAACTGGATCCCTCCCGTCTTGCGGGCCAGACCCCGGGTCCCCACTTTGCCGAAGCCCTTGTGGAAAAACTGCCCACCGAGGACCCTGAGACCCCAGGAATTCTCCTTGGCTTGAGGACGCTGTTTCACGAAAAAAGTCTGCAGAAGGCGATTAAGAAGGCCGCTTTCAGGCTCAGACAGAAAGGAATCGTGCTCCCCGAGCAACAGGATCCCACGGTCCCAGTCCCCAAGACCGGCAAGGCAGCCGAAAGCGACATCCTTGCTTACCTGGGCCCCATTGACGCCACGGGCAGCAGACCCGTTTTTGTTTCCGTCCCGCAACTGCCTGCAGGGGTGGACGTGGCCATCGGCGTCGTTAATGACGAGGAGGGAATTATCGAGTTTGCTTTCACGAGACACAGCAAGAAGCGCATGAAAGAGATCAAAGAGATCTTCTTCAGCAAGCTTCCCAATATGGTTGAAACGACCCTCTCTCATGCAGCGGCTGTTCTTGAGAGGGCCTACCAGGCCAAGGGACCTGGACTCAATGAATCCGCAAGAGCCTACCTCCATTTGAGGCCCTGGCTGCTGGAGCATACGTCCAGGATCGAAACACCCGTGGTTCATGATTTCCTGCCACCCGAAACGGTCTCTCCAGATCCGCTCACGGAGTCGCAGGCCCAGCGCCTCTTCGGGCATGACCTTATGGCCTCGTGGATGGCCGATCTCAAAAGCCTGAGACCCTTGATTGAGGGAATTAGGAAGGCTGAAGAGAGCCGAATTTTTATCTCTGAGGGACAAAGACTGGAGCACATCCACAGAATAAAACACGAAGGAATCACAACGCTCTTCTCTGAGGCCCGCAGACAGACCGTCAAATATCGGCTTGAAGAAATGGCCTATGTTTTCTTCAAGTCCGGTGAAGAGAGCCTCGCCCGTCTGTGTTTGGCCGCCGCCTCTTCTCTCGCTGAGAAGGAATCCCCTATCCGGCTCAATCCTTTCTTGAAAATCCTGGTCGAACGAACTCTCGGTTATTACCTGAAAAGCATAAAGAGCTCGGAACAACCGCCGGACAAGCAGACTCAGAGGCTGATCCTACCCTAGCTCTCCCCCTGACACCCACTTGACACAGTGGCAATTTAACTATCGGATTATGTCGGAAATTGCTTAAACCGCAGAATGCCCACCTGCCATGTGACTTGCTTCGGGGTATAACGACAATTGCAGCGCCCATAGGCATGGGGCAGCTATCTACAAACCGCTCGAAGGCATAGCGGGCAGGTTGAACAAGGAATATCGAATGTCGAAGTGAACACTTCATCATTCTGCGGTTCCTTGTTCGATATTCGACATTCTATTTTCTTAGGTTGGAAATCAAGATCTCAACCCAGGAATCAACCCTGAGGCTCCGCTGTTTTTCGAATTCGAATCCAGCTCAAAAACACCAATTTAAGCAAATTCCAAATTGTTGACATTAAAGGTGCATTCAGATAGAATTCAGACTGAATTCTGTGCGAGTGAACCATTCTGGACAAACAACACCAGTCACTTACGTCAGGATCAGATCGAGGCAAAGGGGGTCCGTCAACATGGAAAGAAAAACAGCTCTTCTTGTTGTTGCTTTGTGTTTGGCGATGCTTGCCGGCGCAGCATCATCAGCATTTGCAGTTGAAACCCGGCTCAACTTTCTGTACTTCAAGAACGGGAAATCTTTAAGATGCGACGCGATCTGGAAAGGCCTTGACGATTATGCCTGGTGCAGGAAATCGGGAAGCGTGCAGGGATTCCCTGTGAATGACGTGGACATGAAAAGGACTTTTGAAATCCAAGCTGCTGTTAATCAACTGGTGAACAAGAGTGAAGCGAGTTTCAAGCAGGGAGACTGGGATGCTGCGATCGCAGCGGCCTCAGGCGCCATCACTCTCGATCCAAATAATGAAGTGGCCTACACCAATCGGGCAGGAGCCTATGCGAAAAAGGGCAAGCTCAAAGAGGCTATGCAGGATTGTAATAGCGCCATTCGGATTAATCCTTACTTCCCTCTTGCTTACAATAACCGGGGGTATGCTTTGGAATTGTCAGGGCAGCTGCCTCAGGCAACGCTTGATTATGAAATGAGCTGCAACATGAGAAATGAGCTTGGCTGCGCCAATCACAAGCGATTGGTCACCCTCAAGTAAACAGGAGGAAGATCTCCCGTCATCAGGGATTTCCCTTCCACCTCGTGAAACCATCTTTCCGATTTTCATCCCTGCCGCTTCAACCCCGGCAACCCATGCGGACGGGACGTTCTCGCTCAATCCGATCCTTCTTCAAAGTAGGGACCTTATGAGACCGGCCAAGGCGCGGATCTTGAAGGGCTTGATCACAACCGAATCAAACAGCTCCTTCTTGATGCATTCTTCTCCGGAACCCGTGATCGCCACAATCGGAATGTTCGCTTTGGTTGAAGTCCGTATGTGACTGGCCACCGCATTTCCATCCATGCCCGGCATTGAAATGTCCGTAATGACCAGGTCGAAACGCTTATTATGGCTAAACAGCTCAATCCCTTCCAGACCGGTCTGAGCTGCTCTCACCTCATAACCTATTCTGGTCAGATACCTGTCCAGAATCGTCCGGATGTTTGCTTCATCGTCAATGATAAGAATGTTTTCCAATCCGCGCCACCTCCGATCCTTTTCCAACTCTGCTCAACATCAGCTTCTGTGAGACCGCACACAAACCCTTTCCATTGCGCCCGCACCTTGCAGGCGGGAATGATGGATGCTCCTGCGTAGAAGCGCCGTTATGAAGATTCCCATATTTGTCTTGACACGCATAACCCCCCCGCGATTCGTCAATACTATTTCGAGACGATTAATAAATCGCTGTCGAAAAATAAATGCACTTCGTCGATTGTCAATACCTGGATGGCGGTCCCATACAACTTACCGTTTTCAGAGGGTAATGTTTCGAAGGGAGGGTTTTCAGGATCGACTTCTCAAGAAATGGGAACAGAAAGTTAGGCCTTCTCCCCGGATATTTTCTCCCAGCAGGACCAATTGCAATCTCCTCCGCCAAGATCTCGGAGATAGGGATTGTCACCACGGACGCTCCGCACAATCTCTTTGCCGTTCTCCTCCGTGTGATATTCCACGAGGAGGTAGGAGGGCCTCATGTCCTGCGGACATTGGATTTCCCACTTGACCCATCTTGACTGGCTGTCCATAATAGTCTCCTGCTCTCCCAGGGCATCAGCGCCCACAGGTTTCTAAACCCGGTTATCTTTTTTCGGGGATGGTACCGTATTCCCCAGGAAGTCACAACAGGAGTTCCACCTGGCCCCCTGAAAGAGCAGTGAGGTCTTCTTGAATGTCAGCACTACGCTTAAAATGCCGTTGCGCTCAGGCTAAAAGGCTTCTAGAATAATCCAGGCAGTCGCAAGATGACCAGCAGCATTTCTTTCACCATCGGGCTTGTTACGGCCTCAGCCTTCACCGGCCTGCTGGCCGCATACGCCTTTCGGTTCCGAACCACGCCTGCTGCCGGCCCTTTGGGCTGGATGATGCTTGCATGCACCGTTTACTCCCTGGGGTATGCATTCGAGCTCGCCAGCTCAAGCCTCCAGAACATGCTCTTCTGGTCAAAGGTCCAGTATCTCGGGATTTCTTTCATCCCCACCCTCTGGCTGCTTTTCATCCTCACCTATTCAGGGAGAGAGCCGTGGCTGACACCGGTCACGAAAACAGCGATTTTTTCCTTGTCGAGCCTGACCCTTCTCCTTCATTGGACGAACTCGCTCCATCACTTGTACTATGCCTATGCGAGCGTCGACAACGCCAGGCCGTTTCCTGTCCTCGCCTTTGTCAAAGGCCCCTGGTACTGGGTCCATCAGGTTTACACCAACTTCGCTCTTCTGGCAGGGACCATCCTTCTCCTGAGCCAGTACATCCGGGCATCACCGGCTTACCGGCCGCAGACAGCGGTCGTGCTCCTTGGTTCGGTCCTGCCCTGGTGTGCCTATCTGGTCTATCTTGCCGGGCTCGGCCCTGACCACATTGATCTGTCCCCCTTCGGCTTGGCTGTCTCAGGGCCCCTCTTTGCTTGGGGAATTCTGCGCTACAAGCTCCTTGACCTCGTGCCCATAGCCAAGGAGAGCGTCTTTGCCGGAATGCGGGATGGGGCCGTCGTCGTTGACCTTCACAACCGGCTCGCCGATTTCAACCCTGCAGCTGAGCGTGTTTTCCCAATTCTTTCGCGAAGGTCTGTGGGGCAACCCTTGCGGGAGTCCATTGGCGGCCTGGAAGCGCTCGATGAACTTCTCAAAGAGGGCGGCTCTCCTGAAGTGGAGATCCAGGTGGGCGGAGGTGAAGCACCCCGTTACTACCAAGCCCGGATGTCCCTGGTGAGGACCAGGACCGGAAGACTTTGCGGCCGGACGATCGTGTTCAGTGAAATAACGTCCCAGGTTCTCCTTCTCCAAAAGCTCCAGATGCTGGCCTCCGTTGACGATCTCACCGGCGCTTACAACCGCCGTTACTTCCTAGATCTCGGCAGAAATGAAATCGCCCGCTCAAAGCGCTACGGCAGGGCCCTGTCCGTCATCATCGCCGACCTTGACCATTTCAAGAGAGTCAATGACACATGGGGCCATGAAGCCGGCGATTTCGTCCTCAAAGAGGCAAGCGACATTTTAAAAAAAGGCCTGCGGAGCTCAGACCTCTTAGGACGCCATGGAGGCGAGGAGTTTGCCCTTCTTCTGCCTGAAACGCCACCGGACCAGGCGGCCATGGTGGCGGAGCGGCTGCGAGCCATGATCGCTCAGGTGCCCATCCAGATTCCGGGCGGCACATCCCTCACTCTCACAGCCAGCTTCGGCGTCGCAGGCATGGAACGCGTCACCGAGGACACGATCGATTTCTTGATACGGGCCGCTGATCAGGCGATGTACGAAGCCAAAGCAGCGGGCCGGAACTGCGTCCGCCTGGCATCTCCCCTCGATCGGACGTCCTCGTAGTTTATCTCTGAGGTTGGGGAGACTATTTCGCCAAGGAATTGCACTTCGAATGAAGAGGGACAAGGGCCTCCCCAGTCTTTCATATAAGACCGTGAGGCCCTCCGCGGTCTGTAGCTGTCTTTTTAGGCTTCAGTCGAATTTCTCTTTGACGAATTCGTTGAGCCTGCCTTCGAAATCCATTTCCCAGCCCCCGTGATAGACAATCGTTGTGGCAATCTCACTCGCCAAGATGGCATGCTTAATTTTGGAAGGGAGGCCCTTCAATCGTCTCCCAAATTTGGGGTTCTCTCTGATCAGAGCCGGCAGATGGTTCATGAGCACTTTGCGGAAAAGCGGTTGATCGCACAGGTCAGGACGGCCCTGGAAATAGCTGAACAGTTTTGCATAGTGATCATTGATTTCCTCACTGATCGCATTGCTGATGTCCGTATAAAAGAGCTTCCCGTTTCCCTCCCGGTGCCTCTGAAAAATCAGCTTTGCTTCTTCTTCCGCTCTCTTCTCGAGGATGGCCAGGACATCTTGAACGTAGGCCTCCTTGTACGCAAGGAACTCCTTTGCGGTCATGAGCAGGTTGGCGATAATCTCGTAGGAAGAAGAGATCACCCCGCACTTGTTGGCCGAGGCATCCCGCAGAACGATCACTCCCTTTTTCTGAATCTCTGAGCGCGCCCCAGGTGTGATGAAGGAATTGGCCCCTTCCGTGATCACCCGGAGGGTCGGTTTCCCGCTTGAATCAAGGAGCCTTTGCCAGTTGCTCCTGTCGATGGTTTCAGGCCTTCCCCCGCAGGGAAGAAAAAGGTCTGTGGATACGGTGAAAACCAGCTCATCCATCTCCTTGTAGAACTCATCCACCGTGATCCAGGATTCCTCAGCCCCTTCTTCGGTCCGGATCACCTTTCTGTACAGTTCCCGAGGACCGTCCTGACGCCGGTCTCCCCTAAACAGAATAAACCCTCCCGGGTGAAGTGCTTCAGGCAGAAAATGATCCAGGTCATGTTTGAGAACGATTCTCCGAAGCTCCGCCCTCTCCGCTCCTTCCGGATCATACAGCCCCGCCGTTCCATCCACGATGCACAGAAGCTTCGCCTTGGGGCAGCGTTCCAGCAGCAGACGCATGGAGTTCCCGGCCACATCCCCGTTGGTCCCCCCTGTAAACCTCACCGTGAACGGATCCCGGTGCATGTCTATGCCGATTTCCTTCATAGCCACCTCGGCAAACTTCATCACCCCCCGGGAGGTGACCCCGTATTCCTTGTGATTGATTCCAATCTCCTTGCTCGACATGATGCCGATGCCAAGAATATAGCCCCTCTTCACCGACTGCCGGGCCATGAACTCAATCATGGAATCGCTCATGTTTTCGTCCGGCCCCAACTCAATGGGCTCTTCTTCCCCGTAGTAGTCCACCACATTGGGATGCTTGACCTGCCCCTTTTCCGTGACAAAGAGGTCCAGGAAAGCGTTGAGGATTCCGTACTGTGCCTTGTACAGGCGCTGGGTCACCAGGGTGGGGGAATCCAGACCCACCGCATCCACCACCACGGTCAGTTTGGAGCCTCCTTCATAAATGTCCTTATTCTTGAGGTGCTGCGTGTGAGCCAGGACATAGACCTCTCTGAACAGGCTGTTGGTGTTGGTGGTGCACTCATCCGGCGTCTTGCAGATGATGGTCCGCCACCCTCCCCTGGCAATGTCTGAAAACCCGATGTGATACCCCACCGCGTGACGGCTGAAGAAAAAGGTGATTCGGAATGGGTTTCCCTGGGGCAAGTCCGAGGTGAACGTCGGCCCAAGGTCTCTCAGGATTCCGGGATCCAGGCGAAACGCAAGCGCGTGCTTCTCCGGCACAAAGAAATTGGTTTTCAGCGTCCGCTGGATGAAGAAAAGACAAGTTCGGAAGATGGTTCTCCTGACCTCGTCCAGGTACCTGTGCCCCGTGTTGTAGTTCGCGATCACCTCCAGAGCTTCTCTCAGTGCCTTTTCATAGAATTTTTCTCTTTCCTGGGTTTCCGGATCAAATCGGGTCTTGAACAGTTGAATCAGTCTCAAGGTGATATCCGGATTGGAGTGAAAAGAGGTGGTCACCATGCCCTCATCAAAGCGATCCGGTTCCTTATGGGCCAGGAAGGTGTGACAGAACGCGGCAAAGGCATTGGTCAGAGAAGCCTCTTCTCCGGTCATGATCCGATTCACCACAAAATCCGTGTAAGAGATGGTGGAGGAGGAAAGGATCTGGGTATTGTAGAGCTCGTTTTGGAGCTTTCTGAAAAGGTCAGATCCCTTTTCCACGAGCTTCCCGTCATGGGTGAGGACATAGAAGTTGCCGAGAAAATAGGGGTGGACGCCGGTGCTGATAATCAAACAGTAGGAGCGGCGGACCCCGATTCCCAATCTCTGGAATATCTCGCTCACCTGTGTCAGGAAATCCCTTTGAGGAGGATTGCCGACGGAGAAAAGAACACGCGATTCTTCCTGGTGCCTTTCGTCCTCTTTTTTCTCCACGTCAAAGAAGAGACCGTCATGCCGTTTGCCTTGCTGGTATAACCAGAGAACACGGGCCACTCTTTCGGGCGGAGAGATCCTCACGTAAGAAGCATTATTCAACCACAGAAGCTTCAGACTGGCGTCGAACTCCGTGAACTCGAAGTCCGAATAAAGCCGTTTCATTGCCGCCTGGACACTGCCCTTGACCCACCCCGGAATTTTGACCAGTCCCGCTTCTCCAATCTCCTCGTGGCTTTTCCTGTCGAATTCATACCGTTGGATCTCCAGGTACTTGCCCACATGAGGAATGGGATTGTAGGAATGAGACATCTCTGCATAGGAGATTTCTCTCTCCCGGAGGGTTTTGAGGGTGTCGTAGATGGAGCCGGGAACGTCGAGCCTCGCGATCATCTGCTTCTTTTCCTGATTCACAAGAACGACTTCTTTTTCGCTTGCCACGTCAGGGAGCCTTTCAGCGAGATGGATGATCGCTTCCACTTCTTCTTTCATCGTAATGAAGAAGTAAGGGTGCATGTTCTTGTGCAACCATTCCAGGTTCTCGGAAGTCTTCCTCGACTGATCGAGGAGTCTGCTTTCAATCTGGCGGTGAAGAGCATCCTCTTGTGAAACCACTGAAACATCATGCCCCTGAAGGGACGCCAATTTCAACGCGCTCTTTGATTTCATATTTTCCTCTGAAAGAGTTCTGTAATTATTTCGCCGTTTTTCTCTCCTCAAAAAACTCGCACAGCCACGTGCCTCCACCGGGTTTTGTGAGCCTGCAAGCGTAAAGCTTATCACAGTGTTTGCAAAGCCCAATATAGTTGTTTGAGAATTTTTCCTTGTTCACGGCGACCTGGGTGAGGGTCTCCACGTGGACCGGCTCCAGCACGCCCTCTTTCCTGTGCGGATTCGCTCTGGTAGAGCTGAATTCCTCGCAGAACATGACCGGGTTCTTAATGCTCTTTGGGTACCTGCAGATCGCCAGGCTCGTACAGGCCGCGCAAATCCCAGCCCTCCCGAACGTGCGCTTTCGCGGGCTTCTTTCTTTTTTAGCGGCTTTAGCCTCCATGGGAATCTCCTCCTCCTTCTCTTTGGTTTTCTTTGAAAGAGGCGCCAAAAGGCGCGCCAAGCTTTCGACCTAAACAAAAGGCAACCTCTGTGCCATTCCACGGGTTTGGATGCAACCGGCTGAATTTATAAGGATTTTTTTGAACGGATTTTGTTAACGTGAAAAAAATCTCTCGATAACGGGCAGAAACGCCCGTTGGTAGGGTGAACGGAAAGGTTATCTAATTGGAAACTAAAGATAAATTGAACTTGGGCGATTTCGCCCAGTATGGGCGTTCACATACCAAACTTCTGCATGCGCCTGAAAAGAGATCTCCGGGAGACACCAAGGAGCGAGGCGGCTTTCGACTTGTTCCATCGTGTCTGCTCCAATGCACGGAGGACGGCGCCTTTCTCAAGGTCTTCCACCGTCTCTTTGAGTTGTTTCACTTCAGATGGCCTCTTTTCACCGGGATGGCTGAGGTCGCCAACGCTCATGAAATCCAGGCGGTCGACCGTCAGATATCGATGGATCACGTTTTGGAGTTCACGGATGTTACCGGGCCAGGTGTGATTGAAGAAAGCCTCAAGGGTGTCTCCGGGAAGACGCGCCGGTTTTCCCTCCTCCGCATGACTTCGCAGGAAATGGTCCACCAGCAAGGGGATGTCTTCCTTGCGGTCCCTGAGCGGAGGCAACGTGATGGGGATCACATTGACTCTATAAAAGAAGTCCTCTCGCATCAGCCCCATCCGAACCTGGTCCACGAGGTTTCTGTTTGTCGCTGCAATGGTGCGAAAATCCGATTTCTTAGGTTTGTTGCTTCCCACGGGGAAATAGTCTCCTCCATCAATCGCTCGCAGGAGCTTGACCTGCGTGTTCAAGCTCAGTTCCCCGATTTCATCCAGGAACAGGCTCCCGCCGTCCGCGATGTCCAGGTACCCCGCCTTGTCCATGTAGGCGCCTGTGAAGGCCCCCTTCTTGTGGCCAAAGAATTCGCTCTCCAGGAGATCCTCCGGGATGGCTCCGCAGTTGACCGTCACGAATTCCTTGTGGCGCCTGCTGCTCAGTTCGTGAACCGCGCGAGCGACGAGTTCTTTGCCTGTACCGGACTCGCCGAAGATGCAGACGCTGGCATTGGAGCTTGCCGCCCTCAAAATCAGTTCATAAACCTCCTGCATGGGTTGACTCTTGCCGATGATGTTTCCGAACCGGTATCGCTCTCTCATGGACGATCGGAGGGTGATGTTCTCCCTGCGCAGGTGCTCCGCTTCTTCCTGCATGGCGATCTCCTTGAGCACCCTCTCCGTCACATCCCGGACGGTCGTCAGGACCGCTGGCTTTCCTTCAAACTGAATCACGCTGTGGTGCCCTTCGACCCAAAGGCTTCTTCCATCTTTCATGACACACTGGGCTTTGAACCCTTTTTCGTAAGGGTGGTCCGAGTCCAGCACCTTAAAAAACCGATCGTCTGTCTGAATGAAACCCTCCGAAGCCAATTCAGCAGGCGTTTTCCCGATCAGGCTTCTTGCCTTTCTGAAACCGAACATGGAAACGAACGCACGATTCACAAACAAGAATTTCCCTTCCTGAAGGAGTGTCACACCATCCGCGACCTGCTCGGCAAGGACACGGTATCTTTCTTCACTCTCCCTCAGGGACTTCTCTGCGAGCTTGAGCCAAACGATCTTCCCCAGTTTTTCAGCAACCGCGTCGATCAGCTTTCTTTCTTCTTTGAGAAAGGGGCCTTCGTGACTTTGCGGTCTCTCTTCTTTGTAGAAGACTTCCAGAATTCCCATGTTCTCATCGTTGACCACAATGTCGGAAGCCAGTTTCCAGGTCGTGTCCTCGAACTTCTTTGTCGTGAATACACGGCCGTCCAGCGTGATCCGGCCGCAGGTGACTTCGGGGTACTGCCAGGCGGCAGGAAGGAGGTGCAGAGTCCCCTTGATGATTTCCTCCAGGGAAATGCCCGGCCTTTCCAGAAGATTGGAAATGCCGTACAGGCAATCCAACTCCTTCACCCTCTCCCGAAGGTCATGGCTCACTCTCTCAAGCGCGTCATCAGGAGTCTTGCGCTTCGTGGATTCCCTTTGCTCAACCTGTTTCACTTGATCCCTCATCGGTTTCTTCCGCATGCGAGTGTCCTTGATCTCTTTCGAAAACTCAAAACAAGAACCCAGACAACCCCCGGCAATCTTGTCTTACAAGAAGAGCTAAACCAGTTATTAATGGTCCCATAATTGTCACGACACTCTCCATAAATCCCTCCTGATTTCCCTTTAACAAAGGGATGAATTACCCCTCTTTGGCCGCCGGCCCATAGGGCCTCTGGCCCGGAGGGAAAAGAGGGGCGAGGGGAGATTTTAGAGACCATGTCGATTCAATTTCGAGACTGTTCATAATCTACAGTTTACGGTTTTTTAAAGAACCTGTCGACTCGAATGTGCGATTTCGCCGAGATCAAGAATCACGGTTTTGTATGTAGCTCCTCGTCCCTCCTCACCCTACTCTATCCCCTATGGACCATACCTTTTCGGTTTATTCATTGTCTAGAACGTGATAGCATGTAGCAAAATCGAAGAGAGACCATGAAAACTATCGTCTATCCCAAGTCCTTGAAAGACATCCCGGCCTGGCGGCGGCGGCAGATTGCGCAGGATATCCAGTGGTTCACCAGGTATTCCCCGGTCGAGAGGCTGGACTATATCGACAGGGAGTGGGCTGAAATTCAAGACTTCATCAAGGAGTACAGTCTCCTCAAGCATGGAACCAGAACAAAATAAGAGACGAGCAGGACATTGAGTACCTGCTGAAAGCCAAGAAGCTACGCAAACAATGAAAACCATAGGTCTGATTGGAGGGATGAGTTGGGAATCGACCGTTCCCTACTACCGGATCGTGAATGAGACGGTCAGGGCACGGTTGGGCGGCTTGCACTCCGCAAAGCTTGTTCTCTACAGCGTCGACTTTCACGAGATCGAGCTCCTGCAGCATTCAGGAGCCTGGGACGAGGCCGGCCGTATGCTCGCCCAGGCCGCGCGATCCCTTCAGGCGGCCGGGGCGGACTTTCTTGTCCTGTGCACGAACACCATGCACAAGGTCGCGAACTTCATAGAGAGCGCCGTGAGTATTCCCCTTTTCCACATCGCCGATCCAACGGCACAGGAGATCAAGCAGGCCGGACTCAAGAAGGTCGGTCTACTCGGCACCCGCTTTACCATGGAGCAGGAGTTCTATCGCGGAAGGCTCCGTGATCAACACCATCTCGATGTGCTCATTCCTGACGATGCGGATCGCGGGGTCGTGCACAAAATCATCTATGAGGAGCTATGCCTGGGATTGGTGCGCGATGCATCTCGCGCCGAGTATCGCCGAATCATCCAGCGACTCGTGGATCAAGGGGCCCAAGGCGTGATTCTCGGATGTACTGAGATCTCTTTGCTCGTGGGACCGTCTGACTCGTCCGTTCCCATCTTCGACACAACCAGCATTCATGCGCGCAAAGCTGCCGAATGGGCACTCAGCGAAGAAGTGAACTTCCCTGCTCAACTCTAGGGAAACTTATTTCGAGTGGGAAGCAGCTTTGGGAGACGCCTTAAATTTTTTCACTTCAGCTATTCACCGCCTGCGTACTTGGCTAAGGCGTCCTTGGTCTTGACGATGTTCATATTGAGGCCAAGTTCTTTCCGATCGAACCCCATGGCAAGGCCCAGGAGTTGGGTCAGGTAGAGCACAGGGAGATTGTAGGTTGCGCTGAAGGCCGTCTCAATCCCCTTCTGGTTGCTGTCATACATCACCGAGCAGAAGGGGCAGATCAGATTGATGGCATTGGCTCCTGCCTCGCGAATATCATCCAGTTTTTCCTTGGCAATGGCGAGAGAGGTCTTCTCGTCTACGGCCAGCACAGGCCCGCCGCAGCATCGTTTCTTATTAGGGTAGTCCACAACCGTTGCGCCGGTGAGGGCGACCATTTCATCGAGTGTATGCGGGTCCTCCACCTGGTCGAAGTTCTCGTAAATCTCCGATGGCTTGAGATAATGGCACCCGTAGTGGTTGGCGATGCGCAATCCCTCCAAGCTCTTTGTGAAATGCTTTTTGAGTTCATCCTTCCCGACTTCTTCATAGAGAACCCGGGCGAAGTGCCGAACCCTGACCCCTTTGTCATAACGCAGGCCCGCTTTGGCAAGAGCCTCATTGACTTCCGCCTTTGCCTTATCATCATGCGCGAGATGGTGCACCACTTCGGTAAGCGCAGACGTACAGGAACTGCAGAGCGCGCACAGATCCAGGCCCTGTTTTTCCGCCAGGGCGATGTTATAGGCGCCCAGGACCATGGCGGATTTCATGTCAGAGGCTTTGACGGGGAAACCGCAGCAGACAAACTCTTCCACATCCACGAGCTCTATCCCGAGCTTCTGGGCAACCTTTCTTGCTGAGAGCTCATACTGTCTGGAGCGGGCTGGGATTGTGCATCCGAGAAAGAGGGCGTACTTCATAGAACACCTCATGATTCACGAAAAAGAACCTTCACCACTTCACAGGTCGTGGGCAGCGACGGCAGATCGATCTTGTTCCTTTTCTTGTTGTCAAAGTCATCGATGGCATAAATGCGGCCCTGACCCCTGATCAGATCGCGCTGGGCCTTGATGCCTGCGGGCGCGTGCCCTTCCGTGATCGCCATGTTCTTCAGGAGGGTCATGAAGTCCGTGATGCTCACCCCTTGCGGGCACCTCTCCTGGCACGCATAGCAGCTTGAACAAAACCACACAAAATCACTCTCAAGGACCTCTTTCTTGAGGCCGAAGAGGGCCATCCGAATGATTCTGTAAGGACTGAACTTGGTGTTCACGGCGCTCACCGGACAGCTCGCCGTGCAGCTTTTGCAGGTGAAGCAGGCGGAAAGCTTTTCTCCACCCGGCTGGGCGAGCAGCTCTTTCCTGAAGTTAGCATCTGCTTTTGTCAGATCGATATCGGCCATAAGGCACCTCTTTCTTCCCCCTCCCCCAACCCCTCCCACAAGGGGAGGGGAGAGGAAGTGCTTTAGTACTCCGGCGGAAGTTGCTTCAATTGCGCCAGAGAAAATACCGGGCCGTCTTTGCACACGAACTTATCCCCGATGTTGCAGCGGCCGCACATCCCGATCCCACACTTCATTCGCATTTCCAGGGACAAAATGATTCTCTCCGGAGGAAACCCGAGCTCCTCCAGCACAGGCTGTGTAAATTTGATCATGATCGGCGGGCCGCACACAATCGCAATGGCGTTCTCCGCACTGGTGATCTTCTGCTTTGTGATCGTGGGCACAAACCCGACATTGTATTTCCAGTTGGGATCGGTCGTCGCATCCACCGTGATGTGCATCTTGATGTCGTCCCGCCGTTCCCACGCCGCCAGCTCATCCTTGTAAAGCAGCAGACCCGGACTTCTGGCCCCATAGACCACAATGATGTCTTTGAACCTGGGACGGTTCTCAGGGTGGAGCATGTAGACAATGCTCGATCTCAGGGTCGTAAAGGCAAACCCGCCGCCGATGATGATTACATTCTTGCCTTCCATCTCCTCCCAGGGGTACCAGTTGCCCATGGGTCCACGAACCCCCATCACGTACCCTTCCTTCATCATGTGCAGGTGGGTCGTTACCAGTCCCACCTCATTGACGGTAAAGGAGAGAAACCCTTTTTCCGTAGGAGAAGAGGCGATGCCGATAGGGATCTCTCCCTTTCCGGGCACAGAAAGCTCAGCAAACTGGCCGGGGATGTAGTTGAACTTCTTTTCGTCTTCAGGGTTCAGGAAAACCAGCTTGAAAGTTTTGAGCTTCTGGTCTTCCGTCTCCGTAACGATCTGATCGATTCGAACCGGATAAGGCCAGTAAGGATTCTGCATTTGACTCATACCTCTGTTCGCGCCTCTCAAGAGATTTTTCGACCCAATGCTCCATTCTTAGAAGCTGTTCATTTGTTCCGCGACGTCCCTGATATCAATATTGACCGGGCAGTACCGGACGCACCGGCCGCACCCGGAGCATTGAATTCCGCTTCCATACTTGTCCACATAGTACTTGAGCTTGTGCATGAACCTCTGCCGAACACGCTGAGGCTTCTTGTCCCTTGGGTTATGTCCCGAACCGTGGAGCGTGAACAGGGGAAACATGCAGGAGTCCCAGTTCCTGATCCGGTCCCCCTGTTTGCCCATGACTTCATCCTGGATGTCAAAGCACCAGCACGTGGGGCAAAGGAACGTACAAGTTCCGCAATTGAGACAGGCAAAACCCACCTCGTCCCAGAAAGAGGCGGGAAAAAGCTCGTTGATGACTTTTGACTTTAGCTGCTCAATGGGAACCATCTTGGTGAATTTCCCGCCGGCAGACTTCTGGATCCCTTCTGCTTTTGCCCGCACGCTCTCGTCGGAAGCCTCTCCGCCTTCTGCCTTGGCGAAAAAAGTCTCCCCCTTTTTCGTAACCGCCCGGGCAAAAAAAGAATCACCGAGATCGAAAAGAACAACGTCAAGCCATTCCGTCGCAAAAGGGCCTCCGCCCACAGAGGCACAGAAGCATGAGGAGCAGGGTTCATTGCATCCCAACCCGACCAGCGTCGTTGCTTCAAAGCGCTGCACCCACCAGGGATCCCTGTACTCGGCATTGTCAAAGTTGCGCTTCACGATTTGAAAACCATGTGCATCGCAGGGTCTGATGCCGACAACCGCACGAGGGGAATAGTCCTTGCCGGATTCCTTGTAGATATTGGCCTCCGGATCTTTCTCATCCAGGTTCACCTCAAACATCCGTTCGGACTGAGGATAGACCACGCCTTTCGGCGAAAGCCTTGTGTTCTGATAGGCGAAATCAGGATCCTTGGTGTCATCGAGAGGCTTGAAAAGGTGAAAGTCACCCTCTTTGACAGGCACCAGGATCTGGTAGGAGTCTCGCAGTTTTCTCAAGGCCGCGTTCCAGGCGGGCTTGGAAAATGTCATTTCAAGCATGGTCTATACCTTCGCAAATGTCAGGGTCCTAATCTGTCCCTGAGTTGGAGTGATGGAGTATTGGAGTACTGGAGTACTGGTAAGGCAGGTCCTCAGTTGTGTTTTGGCCATTACTCCAACACTCCATACTCCATTACTCCATCTTCATTCTACTTTATAAACTCATTGTAATCATCGGGTCTGTACACATCCAGGGGCGGCCTTTGCTCCAGACTGAGCCCCGCTTCCCACGAGAAATACTGCTGAGCATCTTTATTGAGCTTCTTGGTGAACTGTCTCATGGAGATTCCCACCGGGCAGACCCTCTCGCAAGCCCCGCAGTCGGTGCACCGCCCCGCACAGTGATAGGCCCTCAGAAAATGAAAGGTCATCGTGTCCGTGGGATCGTTGCTTTTTCCCACCCACTGAGGTCTTGATTCATCGACAAAACAAGTCGGGCAATAACACAAGGGGCACACGTTTCGGCATGCGTAGCATCGGAGGCATCTGGAAACAAGTTGAGCAAAAAAGGCCCGCTTCTTCTCAGGCTCCATCTCCTCAATACGCGCCACATCACCGTAAGGATCCATCCCTTCCTGCTCCGGGACCGGTTCGGCAATCATCTCATCGAAGATCACCGGGTTCCGGTGCGTGCAAACCACACAGTTCCTCTGAAGAAAATCCTTCTTCTTGAAGGTCTGGCTGAAACCCGCTCCCTTGACCGTGAACTCCTCTCCCTGATCCTCCACATCGAGGATCTCCTTTTGTCCCACCGCTCGTGTCACGGCACGGTGATCGATCATGCCGGTACAGGGAATCCCGATGATGTAAAGCTGCTCCCGTTTGATCTGGTTCTCGATGATATGAGTCACGATATTCCTGGAATTGCAGCCGGTGGCCACGATCCCGATCTTCTCCGTCCTCTTGGTCAGATAGTTGCAGAGATTGAGGCCGCAGTTGCTGTCCCAGTAAAGAAGGTCTGCTTGGTCCGGATGATGGATGAGGACAGGCTGGTTCATCATCGCCACAGAGCCTTTCCGATATCCAATGAAGACTTCCACCTTCCCTTCTGCAAGAAGCTCCCTGGCTCTCTCCCTGATCTTCTCCGCGTATTCTCGCATCACGCCACCTCAGCCCTTCTCTTAATCAGGTGAGTTGCCGGTCCAAGCGCCGTCACCTCCTTGGCCACGGCCTGCGCCACCTCCACAAATTTCGTTGCCTCCGCAGACGATATCCAGGAAAAATGAAGCCTCCCCGGCTCCATCCCGATGTGCTCCAGCAGCCCCTTCAGAAGAGCGAACTTTCTCCGCGCGTAGTAATTACCTTCCAGGTAATGGCAGTCTCCCGGGTGTCACCCGGAAACCCAGACCCCGTCCGCTCCACGACGCAGCGCCGCCAGAATGAACTTAGGGCTCACCCGGGCTGAACAGGGGATTCGAATGACCCTGAAATTGGGAGGATACTGAAAGCGGCTCACCCCTGCCAGGTCCGCCGCACCGTAGCTGCACCAGTTGCACAAGAAGGCGGTGATCTTAGGTTCCCAGTCGTTCATTTCGATCTCTCCGACTTGTTCTTTTCACCCCCACCCTTCCCTCCCCCATCGATGGGGAGGGGATTCGCGCTGCTCATTCGATCTTCCCCTCCCCTGGTGGGAGGGGTTAGGGGAGGGGGATGTTTACATCTCGTTAATCATGGCCATGATCTGGCCTTCTTCAAATCCTCTCAAGTTCAGAGCGCCGGACCGGCATGACGCAACGCAGAGCCCGCAGCCCTTGCAGAGCACGGGATTCACTTCTGCTTTTCCTGCGAACGGTCCTTTCGCCACAAAGGACGGGGCCGAGTAGGGGCAGAGCTCCACGCACACCCCGCAACTGCTGCAGGAGAGAGGATTCACATAGGCGACCATGCCGCTGACCTTCACTCTTTCTCTGGCCAGCAAGGTCACCGCCCTGGAGGCGGCAGCCTGCGCCTGGGCAACCGATTCATCGATGGGCTTTGGATAGTGAGCCATCCCGCAGAGAAAAACACCGTCCGTAGCGAACTCCGAAGGCCCAAGCTTTGCGTGCGCTTCCACAAAAAATCCGTCCTCATTCATGGGGACCTTGAAAAACTGAGCCAGTTTCTCGTCCTTGTACGGCAAGATCGCCGAAGCCAGGGCCAGGAGGTCTGCTTTCAGCACAAGGTTTTCACCCAGATTCTGGTCCACCACTTCGATCTTGAGCCCATCTTCTCCTGCCGAAACCTTCGGCTTCTGGTCCTTGGAGAACTGAACAAAGAGCACCCCTTCCAGCCGGGCCTTGCGGTAGACGTACTCCCTCTCTCCGTAAGTCCGAATGTCCCTGTAAAGGATGTAGACGTTCATGTCGGGGTTCATCTCTTTGAGTTGAAGCGCGCTCTCAATGGAGTGGGTACAGCACACTCTGGAACAGTACGGCCGTTGGGGTTCCCGGGACCCGACGCACTGGATAAACACCGCATTCTTGATCCCCTTCAACGACGGGTCGTGATTCTGAAACCTCCTGTCCAGTTCCAGATGGGTCATCACCCTGGGATCTTTCCCGTAAAGGTATTCGTCCGGTTTGAACTCCTTCGCTCCTGTTGAAAGCACCGCAATCCCGTGCTCAACGACCTGCGCCCCTGTGCTGAGAGTCGTCTTGAAGTTCCCGACAAAACCTTCCACGCTGGTCAGCTCTGTGCTTAGGTGCACATCAATGTTGGCATCGGCCTCAACGGATTGGACAAGATCCGAAAGGTTTTTCTGGATGTCGTCGCCCTTCCAGGTGCGGTAAAGATTTAAGGCCTGCCCGCCCAGCGAGGAGGCTCTCTCCACCAGGCTCACCTTGTATCCCTGCCGGGAAAGCGTTCTTGCAGACACCATGCCCGAGATGCCTCCTCCCACCACAAGGGCTCTCTGGTTGATGTCCACATCGGCCTCCTTAAGGGGCGTCATCAGGGCCGCCTTGGCCACCGCCATGCGGACCAGATCCATGGCCTTTTCCGTGGCCTTCTTGGGCTCATCCTTGTGAACCCACGAATCCTGGTTCCGGATGTTGGTCATTTCAAAGAGATACTTGTTGAGCCCGGCATTGACGAGCGTCTCCTGAAAAAGCGGCTCATGCGTCTTTGGCGTGCACGCCGCCACGACAATGCGGTTCAGGTTTTTCTCCTGGATCACCTTGGCGATGATGTCCTGCGTGTCCGTCGAACAGGTGAAGAGATTGTCCGTGGCATACTCGACATAGGGAAGGGAGGCGGCATAGTCCCGCACCGCAGGAACATCGACAACGCCGCTGATGTTGATGCCGCAGTGACACACGAACACGCCGATGCGCGGTCTCTTGTCGCCGGCACTCCTTTCCGGAGGAGTCTCCTTCTGCTTGGTGAGACTGTTCCTCGCCCTGCTCAAAAGGGCGCCCGCTTCGGCTGCGGCGGAACTCGCTTCGATAACCGACTGGGGGATATCCTTGGGTCCCTGGAAAGCGCCGCAAACAAAGATGCCTTTCCTGGACGTTTTCACGGGCTCAAAAGTCTCGGTCTTGCAGAATTGGCCTTCTGTGAGCTCGATGTCGAGCTTCTTGGCAAGCCCCACCACCTCAGGCGCTATTTCAAGACCCACAGAGAGAACCGCCATGTCAAAGCGCTCTTCCACCACCTCGCCCTTTTCGTTCACGTAAGGGATGAGGACGTCTCCGCTTCCCTGCACCGATTCGATGGTGGGCACCCTGGAGCGAATGAATCGAACGCCATGGGTTTCCCTCGCCGCATTGTAGTAACGTTCAAAATCCTTCCCATGGGTCCGCATATCCATGTAGAAGATGGCACACTCCAGATCTTTTCCTGCATGCTCTTTCGCGATCACCGCTTCTTTAATGGCATACATACAGCAGACCGAAGAGCAGTAACCGTGATCGCAGACGTGGATGTCCCTGGAGCCGATGCACTGAAGCCAGGCGATCTTTTTCGGAGCCTGGTGATCCGAAGGCCTCTGGAGATGGCCCTGGTAAGGGCCGGTGGCGCTCAGGATGCGCTCAAACTCCATGCTGGTGACGACGTTTGGGTATTTGGCGTACTTGTAGGTCTGATACCGGGTTGGATCATAAGGCACAAACCCCGGAGCAAGGACAATGGCTCCGACGCTCAAATGGAGCTTCTGTTCTTTGTCTTCAAAATGAATGGCTTTTGTAGGGCAGAACTTCTCACAGGCGCGGCACTTGCCTTTTTCAAAAAAGATGCAATTGTCTTTATCGATCGCGTATTTGAGAGGCACCGCCTGGGCATACTGGACATACACTGCCTTGCGCTTGATCAGGTTTTCGTTAAAGGCGTCGTCCACTTTCTTGGGACACTTTTCAGCGCAGGTCCCGCAGGCGATACATTTCTCCATGTCTACGAAGCGGGGATGCTTGACCACCTCCACCGAGAAGTTTCCCGGTTCACCGCTCACGTCTGTGACTTCCGAAAGGGTCAGGAGTTCGATGTTGAGATGCCGGCCGACCTCGACCAGTTTGGGAGAGATAATTCACATGGCGCAGTCATTGGTGGGGAATGTCTTGTCCAGCGCCGCCATGGCCCCGCCAATGGAGGGTCCCTTTTCCAGAAGATAGACGTAATACCCGGAGCTGGCGAGATCAAGAGCGGACTGCATGCCCGCGATCCCACCGCCCACGACCAGAACCGATCCGTTTACCCGGTCAGACATAAATCACCCCTCTGTTGCAAAAGACCGTACCGTCAAAACCCTAGTTTGAATCGTAACTATATTGTAGCCACATTGCAACTACAAAATAAAGCCATATTACACGGTCTTTCATGCCCCGACAGGGTAGGAAAACCTCCGGAAGCAGGTAAATGGACTCACCAGCCGTCATGCCCGCGCAGGCGGGCATCCAGCATTTTTCAGGCACTCTGGTTTCCGCCTGCGCGGGAATGACAATCAAGGACAGCAAACATATCGAGAATACGTAGAGGTTATTTTCGGAAGGCGTCGGCAAACGGGTTATTGAAGGGCCCGGGTTTTGGCTTCTTTTGCAGTGCGGGTTTAGCCTCCGGCTTTTTCTCTTTCGGTTTTCTCTCTTCTTTCGGCTCCGGCCGGCCCCCCTGCTCTCTCATGGACAGGGAAATGCGGTTTCTCTCAAGATCCACGGCGAGAACTCTCACTTTGACGCGCTGGTTGACCTTGACCACTTGTGAGGATCCTTCACAAAACCTTCAGCCAACTCACTGATATGAACCAGCCCGTCCTGATGAACTCCGATGTCCACAAACGCCCCAAAGGCCGTTACATTGGTGACCACCCCGCTCAGCTTCATGCCTGGCTGGAGATCGCTGATCTTCGTCACTCCTTCAGCAAAGCCCACACTCTCAAATTGCTGCCGCGGATCACGGCCGGGCTTGGCCAGCTCCTGGAGGATATCCGTGAGGGTGGGCAATCCTACGGTATCCGTGAGGTAGCGGTTCAAATCGATCTGCTTTCTCAAACCCTCGTCTCTCAGAAGATCCCTCACCACGCAACCCAGATCTTTTGCCATGCTCTCCACAATGGGATAGGACTCCGGGTGAACCGCACTGGCATCCAGAGGATTTTCTCCGTCCCTTATTCGAAGAAACCCCCCAGCCTGCTCAAAAGCTTTGGGACCCAGGCGAGGCACTTTCCTCAGATCTCCCCGAGCAGAGAACGGCCCCTTCTCATTCCTGAAAACGATAATGTTCCTGGCAAGCTGCGGACCCAGGCCTGAGACATAAGTCAGGAGTTGTTCGCTCGCCGTGTTCACCTCCACACCCACCGCATTGACGCAGCTCACGACCGTGTCATCCAGGCTGCCCCTCAAAGCCTGCTGGTTTACGTCATGCTGGTACTGTCCCACTCCGATCGATTTCGGGTCGATCTTCACCAGCTCTGCCAGGGGATCCATCAGGCGCCTTCCAATGGACACAGCACCGCGAATGGTTACATCCAAATCCGGAAACTCCTTCCTGGCCACTTCCGAGGCGGAGTACACCGATGCACCGCTTTCATTGACCATGACCAAAAGGATCTCCTCCGGGAGATTCAGGCTTCGGATGAAAGACTTCCGTTTCCCTTCCGGCTGTCCCGTTCCCGATCGCAATGGCTTCTGTGCCATAAGTTTTGCACAGTGTTTTAATCGTCTCCGCCGCACCCGCTCTTCTTTTTTCCGAATCAAAAGGATAAATCGTGTCTGTGTGAAGGAGTTTCCCTTGCCGGTCAAGGCACGCCACCTTGCAGCCCGTGCGGATACCGGGATCAATGGCCATCACGTTCTTTTGCCCCAGAGGTGCCGCAAGAAGCAACTCCCTGAGGTTTTCGGCAAACACCTTGATGGCCTCCCGGTCAGCTCTTTCCCTGGTCTCACCGCGCATCTCCGTTTCCATGGATAAAGACAGGAGCCGTTTGTAGCTGTCCTGCACCGCTTCTTTGACTTGCTGTGAAGCAGCCCCTTCTCCTTTCACAAACATCTTCTCCAGGATTCTCAGGGCCTCTTCCTCCGGCGGCCTCAATCGCAAATCCAGAAACTCCTCCTTTTCTCCTCGAAAGACGGCCAGGATTCTGTGAGAAGGAGCCTTGGCCACCGGCTCTTCCCAGGAAAAGTAGTCCCGATACTTGGCTCCTTCAGTCTCCTTGCCCGCAAGAACGGTCGTTGCAAACAACGCTTTTTCCGCGTAGAGAGAGCGCATCGTTGCCCGTGTGTTCTGGTCTTCATTCACCCACTCTGCAATGATATCCCGCGCACCTGCCAGAGCCTCATCGTGAGAGGCCACGCCTTTCTCAGTATCCACAAAAGAGGCGGCCTCTTTCATGATATCGACGGCTTCATTCTGGCCGAAGATCATCGTAGCAAGGGGCTCCAGGCCTTTCTCCCGCGCAATGGTTGCCCTGGTCCGACGCTTTGGCCGAAAGGGAAGATAGATGTCTTCCAGCACGCTCAGCGTCTCTGCGGCAAGGATCTTCTCTTTCAGCTCCTCTGTGAGCAATTCCCTTTCCTCAAGAGATTTGAGGATGCTCTCCCGCCGCTTGTCCAATTCCTCCAACTGGGCCAGACGGTCGCGGATCGCGGTGATGGCCACCTCATCGAGAGACCCTGTCACTTCTTTCCTGTACCTTGCGATGAATGGAACCGTGGCCTCCTGTCCCAGGAGCTCTGCGGTGGCGGAAACTTGATCCGCTTTAATGCTGAGTTCATCTGCGATCTTGGTGATGTGTCTGTCGTTCATGGTGATCCTTTTGTCGGCAGATAGAAGACAGGAGACAGTAGACAGAATACAGTAGGAAGAAGAAAACCAAAGGAACAGTGTTCCTCATTCTGTATTCTGTCTTCTATATTTTCGTCTTTTCTCCTGTCTACTGTATCCTGTCTTCTGTCTTCTTCTTCTATTTTGGAATCAACGTATACTTATTCACCATATGGTGAGGATAATAGGATTCTTTGGCCTTTCTCAAACCCTCCACTCCCCATGTCCTGTTCGCGATTGATGTAGGTGACTTCTGACCAGGCATTGAGACAAAAGAGCTGGTTGATGGCCGCATAGAGCCCCAGGATATCAGGATTCGCCTTCTCGATGTGGATGACTGCCGTGTCCCCGTTAAGTGCCTCGCCCAGCGAAAAGGCTTCCACCACGGAATTGATCAGGATGGCTCCGCCCTGATAGCCCAGTTCCTCAAAATAGGTCAGGGCTTCACGGACGGCAAAGTCTTCGGCAAGGAGATCAGGCTTCACCACACACTCCCTGATCTGGCACCATGCCTCCTGCATCCCCAAAACACGCCTCACCAGTTCTGTATTGAGAGGGTGATATTCAAAAGCGTAGTTCTTGATGAACTGATTGAGGTGGTTCTTTTTCCGGTGATACTTGTTGCCCGAAAGGTTGATCAGGTCTTTCGCCAGGTAAACGTAGTCGCTGTTGTCGCGGTCATTCACGACAGCATACTTCGCCGGATCTATGTGATTCTTGATAAACTCCTCTTCCACCCTGCAAATCCGGACATCCGAAGTCTGTTTTGCGATCTCCTCGCTGAGAACGTCCAGAGCGCTTTTTTTATCCCCGGGACCAAAAGGAGCAAGCCCGTAGATCGTGCCTGTTTGGGGATGAAAGATGATCAGGAGGCATTCATTCCACTGAAGCCAGACAGGTCGGTAATGGTGCCGCCAGATAAACAGGTTGGTAAAAGTGAGCTCAGAGATCCGGGGAGGGTCTTTGCGCAAGAACTCGTCAAACAAAGGCTTGTCTTGGATCTCTATTGGTTTGAAATCAGTCATCGTCGATCAAGGCCAAAAAATTCTCCCCTTTTGGAAAAGGGGAGGCAGAAGGTTGTCCGGTAAATCGGATCGATAAGGCAGAAAGAAGCCAAGTAGGCCTTTGGTTCATGGTTCGATACCTCACCACGAACGAAAAATCAAACAGTTAGAGAGCGCCGTCTCCGTTCGCCCTGAGGTATCGAAGGGTGAACGGAGATCACATTTTGGTCATCGGACAGACTCAGTGGCGGAATTCCTTTTCATCAGCCTGCTAGAGTTTTTCAGCCATCATCTTGAGATCAAAGCCTTCCTTGCGAACCCGGATATCATAGTAGAAGAGGATCATCGCAATCGCTGTGTAAGCGGTCGCAAGGGAGACAGCCACCATGTTCAGAACTCCCTGGACGGTCGTGATCACGATCCCTCCAGGAAACAAAATCCCGAGCAACACCCCCGGAAGCTGAAAGAGGAGATGGATGCCGATGCCGATCAGAAATCCCACCAGGATGATCAAGGACGCCTTTGTCTTGATAGACTTCCAGAAACCCGGCTCCGTTCGTCCCTTCATTAATTCTTTGCTGCGGCGCAGGGCCTTCATCCACCCGATCTCCTCCAGCACCACGACCTTGTCGACCACAAGCCAGTTCAGAAAGAGGGTTGCGAAAATCCATATGGCAAGGATGACTAGGACCACCGCGATGATCCCCGCAGTGATTCCTCCGAGCCCCATCATGGCGAGACTCGGTACGGCCACGGCTGCAACCATTCCAAACAGGGCAGGGATACCAAATACGATGATGGACCAGAGGATCAGAGTGCCGATCAGCCGACCAATCCGGCTTCGCATGGCTCCGTAACAGGCTTTGATCGAGGTGCTGTGACCCAAATACGTTTCCGAAACCGCATGGATGAGCGCCCCCTGAGCCCAGAATTGCAGCACCAGAAATATGATGACCGCCAGAAAAGCTGAAATGCCGAACCCAGCCCCCATGGACAGGGAAAAATCCTGTGTCATATCTCCGGAGATGAGGAATTGAAGAACGAAGTTGACAACAAAGAAGATCGCCTGGGGAATAAAGATAATAATGAACAAGAGCCAGAAGTACTGGCGAAGGAACCGAAATGACCGGTCCAGGATTTCGCCGATTCCCATGGGTTGCACCTGAATCCCTGGGTGAACCCGGGGCCTTGCGCGCCGCTCTATTTCGCTAGGCGCTCTTTCGACCGCTTTCGGGGTTTCCCTGGCAGGCACGATTTCCGGCCCCAATCTTTCCTTTGGTGGCGCCATGATCGCTGCCGCAGAGTAAGTGATTTTCAGAATCGCCCCTTGCGCTTCAAGGAACAGCTTAATCTGCCGTGCCTTGTCCTCTGTGACGGATCGGGACAGCACGAGAGGCAGCCGTTCGAGAGACTTCCCTATTTCCTCCGCGCTCTTTCCCTTGAAAAGCCTCTGAAGGGCCTGAACCAAGGCCTCTTTGGAGGCTCCAGATTGAAGACCGACAAGACGAATGATGAACTTTTTTTCAGTACCCACAGGCGTATCATTTTCCATAGCTCACCTCGCGCTAGATCCTTCTCACTGAATCAGATGGCTCTTCGCCTCTTTTCATATAAAGCGACGATTTCCTCAATAAAGGATTCATACGAAATGCTCCTCCTGGTGGACTTGGACATCTGCTTGAACAGCTGGTGAGACAGGAGCCGGGCGAGTTCATGCCTATGACCCTGCTCCATCTGCTCCCTCCTTTCAAGGAAAGACCGGAGAACCTGATACTGGGCCGGTTTCAGACGGGAAACATACCATTCGAGTTCAGGATGCGTCAATACTCCAGGTGCAAGAAGTTCTTTTCTGTCCTTGGGAACGCTTTGCTTCCGTTCCACGATGACCACGGTTCCTGCTGCGTAATCTCCGATTCTCTGATTGTTGCGGCTGAGAAAAACAACAAGAAATCCCACCGGGTAAAAGCCCGCGACAAGATCAACGGCTCTCAGGATGTTACGGATGGAGGATTCAAGCCAGCCGATGGGCTGCCCGTTGATCCGGATCACGCGCAGTCTCTGCCGTCTTTTCCCGGGAGTCTGGCCGTTCCAGAGGGCTTCAAAAAAAAGGAAATAGCCCAGGTCCACCAGGCCGTAGGACAGAACGGCAAGAGCGATAAGCCAGGTCTTTGAAAGATCCGCGACCCATCCGGAAAGATCCAGGGCAGGCAGGAACTTGTGGAACAAGGCCACCATCACGAGAATCGCGAAGACAAAAAACCACCGGATGACCGTGTCCATCAGGAAAGCTGCAGTCCTAGATCCGAGGCCGGCAAGCACATACTGGAACCCCACCTGTTCAGGGGTCTGGATCGTTAATCTGTCTTTCGTTGTCTCCACAATTCTGTTATTTTAGCACAAAAGGGTTCATATCCGTTATGGCTGAGTCGATCCGCAAATTTATTGAGTCCCGAAGGCCCCGATGGGAAAAACTGGAGAACACACTCCGCTCTCTCGAACGGGGACGTCTGAGCGCTTCAGAACTGATTGCCCTCGCCCGCCTCTACCGAGAGGCCACCGCTGATCTTGCCCGTCTCCAGACTTTCCAGGGCCAGGAAGGTCTAGAGGATGAACTGGAAAACTACCTCAATCACCTGGTCGCCCGCGCTTACAGCCAGATCTATCGCAGTTCCCCGCCGAGAATGGCCTCGCTCTGGCGATTTCTTCGATCCGGCTTCCCGGCCGCCTTTCGTGAAACCTTGCCTTGGACCATGCTCGCCCTGAGCGTGTTCGCTCTTGGTCTTGCCTACGGCTTCATCACGGCGATCTCAGACAGCAGCTTTGTCGCCCTTATCGTGCCCCCTCAGTTGATTCAGAAGGTGGAAGAGGGAACAGTCTGGTTCGACTCCATTCTCGCTGTGAAGCCCCTGGCCTCCAGTTTGATCATGACCAACAACGTCTCCGTCAGTTTTCTCGCCTTTGCGCTGGGAATGACCTTTGGTCTCGGGACCCTCTACTTGATGGTCTTCAATGGCCTCATGGTCGGGACTCTTGCGGGCCTCTGTTACACCCATGGCCTGGGCGTCCCCTTCTGGTCATTTGTTCTTCCCCACGGCGTCATTGAACTGACGGCGATTTTCATTGCAGGCGGTGCTGGGTTCCTGCTCGGTGGAGCCCTTCTCTTTCCCGGTGATCTTCCCAGAAAGGATGCTCTGCTCAACAGCGCACGGCAAGCGGGCCGTCTGATCATGGGATGCGTTCCCCTGCTTGTCATCGCGGCCATTGTGGAAGCCTTCTTCTCACCCATCCATGTCCACGCCGGCTTCAAGTTCGGCATGGCAGGTCTCTTGCTCGCTCTTTTGCTCTGCTATCTCCTCTTGCCCCGGCCTACGCCACGCTCCTGAACATAGGCAAATTCGAATCTCGAAATCCGAAACTCGAAACAAATTCAAAATGCAAATGTTCCAATTTTCAAAACAGAAACCCATCGGTCCATAGTTTTGATCATTTGAATTTGGATCATTGGATATTGTTTCGGATTTCGTGCTTCGGATTTCGAATTCTCCAACTTCTCAGCTCCTTGCGGAGTTTTCTACAGGAGCCCTCTTCGCTTCACGTCCAGGTAGTGCTCCATAGCGTTTGAAGAAAGCAGACCCGGAGGAAGGTCCATGGCGATAGCCCCCTTCTGCTGGAGCTTTCCTATGGCTCTTCGCCGCTGCCTCATGGTTTCCTGAAGCACGGACCTCTCATACACGTCCATGGCATTTGCCGGCGGCCGACTCATGAGATCGTCCCATTCCGAATCCCGAATCGCGATACAGAGGGGAAGATGCCGGGGTCGAAGCAGGGCCACGGCATCCAGAAGATGATCTGAAGCGAATTCGTCCATCAGATCGGTAAAGATCACCACAAGGCTTCTTCTGCGAACCTGTGACCGGAACCACAGGAAAGCCTCTTCATAACGGGGCTCCACCATGGCGGCTCGAAGGGAGACAACCCCCTCCAGGATGACCTGAAGTTGCCCGTAGGTTTTCTTCGGCGGGATGAAGACGAGGACCTGGTCGGCGAAGGCAATGAACCCCACCTGATCCCCTCCTGAAAGTGCGGCGTGAGCCAGGTGTGCCGTGGCCTCCAGCGCATGGTCCAGTTTCTTTTTCCCTTCGGACACCGCTCCCATCAACCGTCCTGCGTCAACAGCGATCATCACGATCTGGTTCTTTTCGGGTTGGTACTCCTGGACAATGGGCCGATCCAACCTTGCAGAGGCCTTCCAGTGAATGTGACGAGGATCATCCCCTTCCATGTATTCGCGGAGGCTTTCAAATTCGCGGCCTTTCTCTCGCCACTTGATCTGCCTGAGCCCCCAGTGCCTGGCTCTGCGGCGGTAGGCGATGAGGTCCGGATAGCGCAGCGCCTGAATACAGGGCAGAACCCGGACTTCTTCGGAGGCCGGCACGGGAAAAGGCCTATAGACAAGGCGGAGCGGGCCCTCGACTCTCAGATCAAGATCGCCGAATCTATATACCCCTCTCTCCGGCGGTGTGATGGGGTATCGAAGAATCACTTCAGATCTTGCCTGAGCCCTGCTCTTGAGTACCGGAGCCGCTTCCCATCCCAAGGGCGTCTGATCGCGGACTTTAAAGCTCTTCGGAAGGTTCGCCCAATTGCTAAGGACAATCTCGATTTCCTGAGGGACTCCCTGAAGAAAATGACGGGGCGATCGCCGGTACACCTGGATCTCCTTGCCTCTGAAAGTCAATCCATAGTCCAGGCAGCACAGGAAAAGAACCCCGAGATCCCAGACGATCATCCCTTTCCAGTGCCACAGGAAAGCGACAACAAGTCCTGCCGCTGCGGCCCACAACGCGCCTGCTGCCGGCAACGGACTTTTTTCAACAAGATGTCGAAGTCGACTCCTCATCATCTTCCTAATGCAGACCTGTGGCCGCTCACAAATTCGAATCTCGAAATTCGAAACTCGAAACAAATTCGAAATACAAATGTTTCAATATCGAAAACATAAACCCCGCGCCCGAGGGTTTTGGTCATTTGAATTTGGATCATTTGAAATTGTTTCGGATTTCGTGCTTCGGATTTCGAATTTTTATCCTCTTTGCAGCGTGCTTCGAACCTACACTCTAAGATCCTACCGGGGCACAGGAATTCCTTCCAGGATCCTGGTGATCACGTGATCCGGGGTAAGGCCCTCGAGTTCCGCTTCAGGTCTCAGGATGACACGATGCCGAAGGACCGGCAGGGCCATTCTCTTGATATCGTCCGGCGTGATGTAGCCGCGTCCTTCCATGGCGGCCAGGCACTGACTGGATCTCAAAAGCGCAATCCCTCCTCGAGGGCTTGCCCCGAGATACAGGTAGGGGGAATGCCGGCTCTGCTCCAGCAGGTTCTGAACATAACCGATGATCCCTTCCTCGATCTTGACCTCCGTGGCCTGCTTTCGCAGTCTCGAAATCCATTCCCCCTCGGGAAGCCTTTTGAGCCCTGCTTTCTCAAGGTCATGGGGGTCTCCGGACCTGCCGTAGCGGCCCAGGATTTCACGCTCTTCCTGCGGGGCAGGGTAGTCAAGGCGGATCTTCATGAGGAACCGGTCCAGTTGTGCCTCGGGCAGAGGATAGGTCCCTTCCTGTTCGATCGGGTTCTGTGTCGCCATGACGAAGAAGTTTTCAGAGAGAGGAACGGTCTTCCCGTCAATGCTGACCTGCCTTTCCTCCATGGCTTCGAGAAGAGCAGCCTGCGTTTTCGGCGGGGTGCGGTTGATCTCGTCGGCGAGGAGAATCTCGGTGAAGAGAGGACCCTTTCGGAACCGGAACGATCGATTCTGAAGGTCATAGACCTGGGTCCCCAGGACATCGGCAGGCATCATGTCAGGAGTAAACTGGATTCTTGTGAACTCCGCTCTGAGGATGAAAGCCAGGGTCTTCGCCAGAAGCGTCTTGCCAAGACCCGGCACTCCTTCCAGCAGCACATGTCCGCGGGACAGGAGACCGACGAGAAGAAACGTGACAGCCTCTCTCTGGCCCATGATCACCTTGGAGATCTCTGAAGAGATCTGGTCCGAAAGCCTTTTCAATGTGTCGTCCATGTTCATTCCCTTTTCTTCTGAATATCGTCATTGGTTTTCATGCATAGACCCTTTTGATACGTTCCGAAAAACCTCCGGCCACTACCAAATAGCGAAAGCCGATGAATTGAATGAATATCGAATGTCGAACAAGGTTTACCCGCCTTCGGCGGCGCCAGAGGCGACCAGGGAATTTCGAATGATGAAGTTTAATTACTTCGGTTCTCTCCTTCGGCGTTCTACATTCGCTGTTCTACATTCTGCGGTTCGCTTTTGAACTTCTCCGCAAACTTAACGAGACAAGCCTGAGACTCTAAATCCCGTGTCCGCCAGGCGCCTGTTTCCTCACCCTTGCCAGGGTGTTATAAAGCTTTCTCACGGCGCTCACGAGATCCCTATCCGTCATGGTTTCCATCGACAGGCGATTCTTGGCTTCCGTCATGTCCCTCTGAAAAGCAGGATCTTTGTCGAGAAGGAACCGCCTCGCTTCTTCATCAAACCAGCGCAACACACTTTCAAGTGCGAGCCGCCTTGCCTTCACGCGCTGGAATAGTTGGGCCATAGCCCGGACATATTCCATGGAAGAACGTTCCGTCTCTCTCAGCAGAGGCCTGGCAGGACCGAATCGGCGGCCCGCAGCAGCCCAGAGAGCAAGGAGCAGGAGCGTAACCTGAAGCAGCGGCACAAACGCTTCCGATTCGAAAACGTAGGCCGCCACAGAGGTCACCCGGCCGTATCCTTGGTGATATTCATCGATGAGGAGCTGGCCTTCGCCCAGATGAGTCAGAAGAACATCGAGGGCCAGACGAGCATGATCTCCTTTCCTGAGATGAAGATTGGAGAACAAGGAGGGATCAGCAATCATGATGACCCGGCCCTTCCCCTCTTCCATGCCCACGATCAGGTTACCGAAGGCATCCCGGCTATGAACGATCGCTTCCGATTTCCTGGAATCAATGCCGGGATGCATTTTGCTCATGATCGTTCGCTGTCCCCGTATGTATGGTCCCGGTTGAAAGGACAGTCTCTCTTCCTCTTTTTTCTGATCCTGGGGTCTCCTCTTCTGCTCAAAGCCGAGGTGTTTTGCAAACGCGTTCCATGGCGATGATACGAGGACCAGAGTTCCTCCGCCCCGAACCCAGGTATTGAGAGCCTCGATCTCATCCGGTTCGGGGCCAAACCTGGGCGACATCATCAGGAGCACTCCGGCTTCCTTCGTCAACTCCATGAGCGAGCTCTCCCACCTTTTCGCCGGAACGCCCATCTCTCGAAGCCACAGGTACAAAGCCTTGTACCCGGCTGAGCCCGCATTGTAGGTGGAAGGCGGACCGGATTGCCTCCTCAGCTTCTGGTACGCGTCGATCCCCACGATCACAACGAACACCAGCATCAGGAGGGCCGTAAAGAGCCCCAGTTTCATGGAACGATGGGTTCCCTCTACCATTACCGCGCCTCTATCAGCCGCAGCCACTCCGCACACTGCAGGAGGGCTTCTTTTCCGGGGCTCTCATGGCCATACCATGCTTTCTCGTATAATTGAATCATGTTCCCCAGAGCTTCCCGCTTTTCAGAACTGCCTTCGACAACGCTCAAGTGTTCCCGGTTGGTCGCTTCTCGCCTGTAAACCCACCAGCCCCGTTCGTGGCCTTCCATCAGGACGGAAATGAAGAAAAGCCGGATCGCTTCACGATACGCACCTTTCTCACCCTTGTTGCGAGATTCTTCGCGCAACGTTTGCCAGTCCATCCCCGAGGCTTTCCTCTCCAGGCCGGATTTAATCTTGAGATCTCGAAAACGCCAACCCACAGGTCCGAAGGAGCGAAGAATCCACAAAAGCAGGAGGAACACGCCGCCGAGGATCACTCCGTAGAAAACATATTCCATCCACTGTCCCGAGACGTTGGTTCCGCCGTAGTGACTCTTCAGCCACTCCATCACTTTTTTCAGGATTTCCATGAGAAAAGCCATCCATGGAGGGTCTTTCACCTCCTCCAGGTCCTGAAACTCCTTTGCACTGAACACTTTCCCCAGGCGAGCAAGGCTCTCACCCCAGCGGTCTTCGCTGAGGGGAATGGGTTTGTCAACGAATGAAATCTGGTTGCGAAGAGCTTTGAGGTGGGCCATCAGGTTCTCGCGTCCCTGAGCGGTTTCCTGGCTTTCTTTCGCCAAGCGAAGAAGGGACCCGTTATCGACCTGCACAGCTTCCCCGCTCCTGGTTTTGACTTCGAGATAGGGCGGGAAATGTTCTTCGATAAAAGCAAACTCTTCGGGTTTCAGCGGATCCTTTTCTGACTCAACACGTGAGAGGGCTTCCAGGATGGAAGAGCGGTACTCCTCTAATGAGAGCGCGTTTCCCCAAGCACAATCGCAAAAAAAGGAGAGCAGGAGCAGAAAGAGGCTACACACTCTGAGCAAAGCATGGCAGCTCATAATACCTTCTCCCTCTTCTCCACCTCAGCGCACTTAGGGTCAGAGTCTTAGACAAAAACTTCTTCGCAAGGTGCGGAGAGGTTAAAAATTCGAAATCCGAAGCACGAAATCCGAAACAATATCCAATGATCCAAATTCAAATGACCAAAACCGTGCGCCGCTGGGCTTTTGTTTTGAACATTGGAGCATTTGAGTTTTGAATTTGTTTCGAGTTTCGGATTTCGAGATTCGAATTTGTTTATGGCCATAGACCTGCATTAATTTTTTTGCGTTCGAATCAGGGCCGGCGCCAGTTCATCATGCTCCTGCTGGAGTTGGAGCAGAACAATGGCCAGTATAACAATGGAGCCGCCGATCATCTGGAGAAGCAGAAGTCTCTCCCCCAGAAGGATGAAGGCCAGGAACCCGGCAAAGATGGGCTCCAGGGTCGCTGTGATGCTCGCCCGGGTGGACCGGACATAGTTGATTCCGGCAAAAAAAAGACCGAAAGGCAGAATGGTCCCAACGATTGAGATGTAGAAAATCCACCCCCATTGGGCAAGGCTGTATCCTGCCGTGAGATAGGTGAAGGGCGGATAGACCACATGCCACGTGAGCGCAGAAAAAGCCAGGGCATAGAAGATGACCGTCCATGGCCTGTAGCGATGCATGGCTCTTTCACCGAGCAGGCTGTACCCAGCGAAGGTGATCGCCGATGTGAGACCCCCCAGAATCCCTAGCAAGTTCATCTGGAGGAGCGCGAGGTTGTACCCACCCACGACCAGGAAACAGCCGCCAAAGGCGAGGAAAAGGGCAGTGATTTTAAGAAAGGTGGGATGCTCTTTCCAGAAGACCATTGCAAAAATCGCAACAAAGATGGGGGCAAGGTACTGGATAAGGATAGCCGCAGCCACCTGGATCTTGCTGATAGTGTAAAGATAGCTGCCCGTCACAACCGCCATGACGACACCCCCCAGGAACAGGAAGAAGGGGATGTCTCTGGGCCGCATACGAAGGAGATCCCTTGAGAAAATGAGGAACACGAGAAACATGATAGCTGAAGCCAGGGTCACCCTGATCTGCACCAGGTCAAAGGGGCTCATTCCGGCGTCGAATAACGCCTTCCCTGCTGTTCCTGATGAGGCCCACATCAGGGCGGCGATGACGACGTACAGGTACCCTTTCGCTGAACCGCTCTTCCCTGGACTCAAGAGTCTCTCCTCGTTAGCAGGGTGTTGAAAAAGACCCTGCTCACAGGTTACTCAAAAACGTTCAGATACAAGGCGCCCGAAATCCCGAGGAGTGAGACGTACATTCCAGTACGCCGCAACGACGAGGGGTGAGGGCAACGCCGTAGATGGGCGTTTTTCAGCAACCTGTTAGGGCGCTATTACCAAGTCCCCATGAGATGGTCAATAAAAATCCCCTGCCCCTCGATGCACGAAGGGACAGGGGATCAGACGTAAGAAGTCGTGTTCACCCTTCGATACCTCAGGGCGAACGCTCGGAAGCATTCTCAAGTATCTGCTTTTCCGTTCGTGGTGAGGTATCGAACCATGAACGGAAAGCTGGTTCGGACTCTTTACGAAGCCGTCAAAAAGAGAGTCTTGTTACTTGATGATCCCCATCCCGCTCAGGACAGACAGCATGACTGCAGCAGCGATGACCGAGCCCACCTGACCGCCGGCATTGGCCCCCATGGCATGCATCAGAAGGTAGCTCTTCTTGTTGTACTTCTGGCCTTCCTTCTGAACCACACGGGCGGACATTGGGAATGCGGAGATTCCGGCAGCGCCGATCAGGGGATTGATCTTCCCACCACTCATCACCCTCATGATTTTTCCAAAGCACACGCCGCAGACCGTGTCCAGGCAGATCGCAAGCAGACCAAGGCAGAGAATGATCAGCGTCTGGGGGTTCAAGAAGGCACCGCCTGCCATAGTCGCACCAATAGAGAGACCCAGGAAGAGCGTGACCACATTGGCGATCTCGTTTTCAGATGCCTTTGTGAGTCGGGAGACAACGCCGGATTCCTTCATGAGATTCCCGAGCATGATGGTTCCGAGAAGGGGCAGGCCCTTGGGGGCGATCAGCCCGCCGATGACCGTAATGACCAGGGGAAAGAGGAGCTTCGTGGTCTTGGAGACCGACCCTACCATGGACGGCATGATAGTATTTCTTTCCTTTTCGGTCGTCAGGAGCCTCATGATGGGAGGCTGGATCACGGGAACGAGAGACATGTAAGAATAAGCAGCCACGGAAACCGCGCCGAGGAGGTGGGGAGCGTACTTAGAGGTCACATAAATCGCTGTAGGGCCGTCGCAGGCTCCTATGATCCCGATGGAGACCGCATCCAGTTGCGGGAACCCCAGGGCCAGGGCGAGGGCCAGAGTGAGAAATATCCCGAACTGGCCGGCCGCACCGAGGAGAAAAGTGGATGGATTGGCCAGGAGCGGACCGAAATCCGTCATGGCGCCGATTCCAACAAAAATCAGGAGCGGAAAGAGCTCGTTCGCAACGCCCATGTTATAGATCGTTCGAAGGAATCCTTCCTCCCCCATGAGGTCTGCAAGGGGAATGTTGGTCAAGACACACCCGAAACCAATCGGAACCAGAAGCAAGGGCTCGCAGTCCTTCTTGATCCCGAGGTACAGAAGGCCAAATCCCACGCAAAGCATGACGATGCTGCGCCACTCGAGATGCAGAAATCCATTGATCAGACCTTGCAAGCCTCCAAGAATTGCCTGTTCCATGGTTTATCCCTCCTTCTTCTCTGGGAAGCACTTCCCCAACAGTCTCATGATGAGACTCATGATGTATAGGGTCAGAATAGTTCCCCCCATTCCACAGACCATCATCGTGACTCCGAAAGTAAAATTATCCATGGCTTTACCCTCTCTTAAAAAACCTTGGTGTCATATAGTGTTAGGCTTCCTCGACTCCTCAAAACAGCTACGTCATAGCACCATTGTAGCTAGACGTACAAGCTTTTTTTCGAGATTTGCACCCCCGGCTTATCGCACACACCAGACACGTTCAAAAGTGTTCACATGGACTGAGAAAGAGATTTTTTGCAACGAGCCGCATGGCGGAAAGAGCTGGAGCCTTTTCTGGGTCCGGCGGCCCCATGCAAACACTTTTGAACGATAATCATACGCCTTCACCTTTCTTGTTGACAAGCTTTAGAAGGATTGGGTAAAAAGCAGCTTATATCTTTATTGATATATATCTGAATAGATATATGCTGCCTATGAATCCTTAATAAAATATCTCAGGAGCACGGAATGGATCCAAGTGAACTGTCATCGAGAGCTGGGAATGCCGCTATAAAGGTGCACAAAGAACTGGGCCCTTTCCTGAGCCCCACCATCTATCGATCTTGCATGATCATGGAACTCAGGAGCATGGGCATCCGAGTTCAATCCCAGGTGTCTCTCCCGGTTTTCTATCGAGGCAAGAAGGTGAAAGGCGAAGAATTCGAGATCGACCTCTTGGTGGAGAATGAATTGCTTGTTCAAATACTCGCTCTGGAGAGAGTTCTCGAATTCCACAAACGGCAGATACTCATGTACCTCCAGGTGGCAAGAAAACCGCTGGGGTTGCTGATCAATTTTGGTGAGAGGGTTCTTGTCACTTCTTTCGAGGGCAGCTCAGCCTTAAATCCTTCGCCATCCCAATGGGCAGAAGCGGCCAAGGCCAAATCTTATGCGGCTAGCTTCTGATTCCAACCCTCTCAAGAAAGACCGCACCATCAAGGAGATGACTAAGAATGTCCACGAAGATTTCCGCTGACTCCATCCAAACGGGCTTATGGACGCTAAGGGCTTACAACGCATCCCTTGAGGAAGAAGGTTCTGTCAGCAGACTCAATGAAGACTTAATTGAATCCAAGCTTTGCGAACTTGAAGAGCTTGAATCTGATTGCCCTGAGACCTACCCGATCTACTGGCTGACCTACGCCCGCCTCTTTGAACTCGCGCTCTTGTGCGCTGGGAACTACGCTGATCACTTCGAGTTTGCCGCTGCAGGGGATCTTCTTGTCAATCCGAGGCTCATCCTGATCCACTTTAGAAGCGGATGCAACGCGGTGAAAAAAGACCGGCACAGGAAACTCACAGATCAGTTCCAATATGTTGCCGGGGAAAGCGAGGCACTTATCCGGTGGCTTAAGCAGGAAACGATTCCTGAGATTGTGAAAAAACCCTTACTGGTGCATATGAATGAACGGATGGAGCGTTCGGATTATCTCTCACAAGAATACCTTGACGCCGTTGAAAGCAGAATGAAACGGATAGCCGACGCCATAGGATTCCTTGCTTCCTGGCACCTGGCAGACAACAATGCCTTCTATCTCCGGGTCCAGTGTGCAAGCCCCTCTGAGAAGAGCTTCATCGAATCCACTCTTTGCAGATTCGACAAAGAGATTTTCTTTGAGCTGGGCCAGGATCTTCGAAGACTGGCTGTGAACCCCTATCAGAAGAGCAGGTTTCTTGGCCGCCACAGCATTTCCTGCTCAGACTCTCAGCGGCTCCCATCGGAAGAATATCTATGCACAGATTTGGAGTACCTCAAAGCCTCATCAGGCTGATGCTCTCGGCGGTTCCGAGACGCACCCCTAGGAAAATGAAGAGGGCGGCCGGGGTCAGACAAGAGCAGGTTAGAGTTCTTCGCTTCTTTTACGGAAGAGCGGCGAGAAACTTGGCCGCGGGCATCACGCGGACCCTGCCGTCTAGGATATCGTCCTTGCCTTTCATGTGGATCTGATAGAGATAGGGGATACTGAGCCTTTCTCCGAAATACCTCAGTGAAGGGCTTGCGGCATCCGCCTTCACCTTGCACTCAACGGCGAACCAAGGCTTTTTCTCAAAGGTCATGAGGAAGTCCACCTCCCTCTTGTCGGCATCCCTCAGGTAGTGAAGTCCCACCCTGTATCCCTCCTGATCTTCCAGGGCGTGCTTGAGCTTCAGCAGGTGACCCCCCACAAGATTCTCGAATCGCGGTCCTTCATCCTGCACGGAAGACCAGTCCCAGAGATAGAGTTTTGAAACCTTCTTCAGCGCCCGGACTGCCTTGTGGGTAAAAGGGGTGATTCTGTAACAGAAGTAGAGTCGATCGAGGATCTCCATCCAGTGCGATATGGCCCTGTGGCTCACTTCGAGATCCTCGCGAAGGGACTGGAGGGAAAGCAGGCTCCCCACCTTGGTCTGGAGCAGGTCGGCCAGCATTTCCATCGAGGACATGTCCCTTACGTTTTCCAACTCGCGCACATCATCCCTGAAGAAACGATCCAACCTCTCCCTTCTCCAACGCCGCAGGGTGCGCTCATCCTGCTTCAAGAAGGGCTCTGGAAAAGGCCCAAACCGCATCAGCAAAAAGAGCGTTTCCCGGTCCGAAGTCTCAGGAAACGCGAGCTCACCCCCTGGCTGCATCTCCCTTCTGGTGTAAAGCAGCTCACCCAGGGAAAACCCGTGAAGGCGGTGGGCGTGGTAACGGCCCTGGAGCGAGTCACCGCCCCTGCGATAGATGTCCAGACGGGCACTTCCTGTAATGAGGAAACGCACCCTCCCGCCGTGGGTGTCGAATTCCCCTTTGATCCAGTTCTTCCACCGTCTGTACTTGTGCAATTCGTCCAGCACTACAGTGCTGCGACTCGCCGGCCAGCTGCTGGATAGGATCTCCTTTCGGTCTTCCCTCCGATCCCAGTTCAGGTAACGGTCTGCTTCGCTCTTCAGGAAAGCCTTTGCAAGGGTCGTCTTTCCCACCTGGCGCGGCCCTGAGAGGAAAACCATCTTTTCATCGAGATCCTTTCGGATCTCTTCTTCGAGATAGCGCGTGATCATGGCACGTAAAATTTTGCCACAAAGCAAACAAAAATACAAATATTTTTGCTTTCAGGCAAAATAATTCAGGTCCGGGATAAGCGGTGGGGGTTGACATCGGGATCACCACTTCAGCCGTGCTGAGATAGCAGACGAGAAGGTGAAGGGAACAAGAGATACACCGATTTGGTCGGTTGATGGGGAGCCTTTTAGGTGCTATGTTCATTGAGTTGATTCAGGGAAACAAAGAAGTTTCAGGGTTCCGTTGGCAAATTGAGGTGTCCTATGTATTTCCCGGTCTCGGGTGTTGAAGTCTCTCCCCTGATTCCTCTTGCCGTCTCCTTTGTGGTTTCCTTTTTTCATCTTCCCATTCAAACCATCGTTAGCGAAACGCTGTTCGCAGCTTTCCTTGATTCCATCGGCAGTGCTCTTTTCCATGCATTTTTAGCCGTGTAGTTAATTGCAGCCCTTTGGAAAAGCGACTGCAACACCCTTCATCGATTCTCTGACATAAATCATCCTGGAAGCCGTCGTTCTCCTCCCCATTGTGCAAAAGCCAGCAAACACATGCCTTCATCCCTCGCAAAAAACAGTTGACACCGTGATGCGCCTTAAGTAGAAAGCATATGTCAATTTGGATATATATCAATGCCGATATAATAAAGCACTTGAGCGAGTGTGATGAGTTATGTCCGTACCTTTGGCTGAAAGTTATTTCGTGCTTTTCTTTTGCTTCAGTTTGGTCTTGGCTTTCAGGCTCATTCGCCGAACTAGTCTTGAGAGAATTTTCGTTTGGGCGGCTCTAACCGGCAATGGTCTTCTGCTGATCGTTCTTGGGGCCTTGTCAGGGCATCTGCCCGTGTTCAACCTCTTTGAATCTTTTCTCCTCACGACCTTCATCCTGGGAGTGCTGGCTTTGGTCTTCACCGAAGAAGGCCCTGACCGCTTCAGCACTCGAACATGGATTTGGGCGGAGGTTCTTCTCCTTTTCGTGATCTTGCTTTTCTATCCGAAAACACACGCTCCCCAGCGTTCCTACAGCAATGATCTCTATGTCGCTCTCTTCCATGTGGCTCGAACGGCTGCGCTCGCCGTCATGCTTTTTGCCTCCGGCTACTACACCGAATTCCTCAGGGCTTTCAGAAGATCTTCTTCGCGAAAAGATCTCCTCCACAAGGGCAGGAACTTCCTTGTCCTGAGTGCGATTCTGTTCCTGGTTTCCGAGTATGCGGGAATTCTTTGGTGTCTCAATGGCTGGGGTGATTTCTGGAGATGGAACTACGGCTTTCTCTCTTCCACCTTCATCCTGCTCTATCTCATGCTCGTCTTTCATCTTCCGGGAAAAGGCCCGGTTTCAGAAAGGATGACTTCGATCACCGGCGCCATGAGCAGTTTTGTGTTCATCGGGATCATGGTTTCAAGGAGCGTCCCATGAAACCCCTGGCTGAACAACTCGGATCCCTCTCCCTCACAACCGCAACTCTAATCATCCTGCTGCTGTGGCTTTCAGCAGGCATTCTCCTCAATGCCACCCCCACATTCTTCGCAGGGTTCGAATCCATGAACCGCACTCTCCTGAGCGAATGGCTGCGGTTCCCCCAAGAGGACATTTTCCTGAAGTCCTGGTTTTTAGGTCTCTGCCTCTGCATGGCCCTCCTCGGTGTGAACCTGATCTTCTGCTCGTGGAGGAGGATCTTCAATCTTCTGAGGAAGAACTTCAGCGCAGCCAGAGCGTTGATGCTCTTTGTTCATTTTCTTTTCGGCTTTGTCGCCCTGGGCCATTTCTCTGGATTCATGTTCGGCTATCGCTATGAGGACATTCGGCTGGCAGAGGGCCATGGGTTTCAACTGGCACCTGGTCACGGCATAAAAGTCGAAAAAATCCAACTCGCTAATGCCCCTCGAACTCTCGGCAGATCCGACCGAACTCCAAGCGTTTATGATCTGAACCCGCGGCAGAACTTTGCCGAGGTCTCGATGTCTGAAGAGGGAAGGGAGATTCGGCGGCAGAAAATCTCCTTTCTGACCCCCTTGAGATTCGGTACCCTGCAGGTCACCTTGAGGGGCTTCACAGCGGGCCCCGATCCCAAGGTGGTCCTGGCCATTTCCAATAACCCTACACTCCGGTTCTTTTTAACCCTTTACCCCCTGATGATCGTGGGGATGGGCCTTCACCTCGCGATCACCTGGAAAAAGACGCCACATGCAATAACCAATGTGACACCCTAATGAAAGGAGAGTGATCCCAATGAAGCCAAAAGTCCTGCTTGTGTTGTTGTTCTTCATCTACTCGTGCATTTCTTTCATCACCGTGCAGCCCCTCCTGGCCCAGCAGCAATCCGGCGGCGAAGCGGGCGTTTTCCACCTGGGAGAGGTCGTTGTTACGGGTGCAGGGGAGATCGTCACCCAGATAACCACGGTTGAAACCGTCGACAGGGAACGCATGGATCTGACCAATTCCAAGGATGTCTCCCAGGCACTGGAGACACTGCCCGGCGTGTCTATCTCCAAGGGGTCGAGGAACGAGGCTTACATCAATGTGCGCGGTTTCAATCAGAGGTACGTGCCGATCTTCTATGACGGTATTCCACTCTACATCCCCAATGACGGGTACACGGATCCCAGTCAGCTCCTCACAGGAAATCTCTCGCAGATTACCCTCACCAAGGGCGCCGCGTCTGTTCTCTACGGCCCCAATACCATGGGCGGAGTAATCAATATCATCACCATGAAGCCTCAACAACCTCTTACGGGATCCTATAATACGGAAGTGGATGAGAACGGGGTAAGCGGGAGCCTGAACTTGGGTTCCAAACTTGACCGTTTTTATGTGATGCTCGGAGCCGCGGGCCTGAGTTCTGACGGATTCAAGATGTCCGATGATTTCACGCCGATCAGAACACCGGCAGGGTTCAGGGGCTATTATGAAAATGGTGACATTAGGGACAATTCAGACATGCAAAGCATTTCAGGGAATTTCAAAGCCGGTTTTATGCCGGCTCACGGCCATGAGTACGCTTTGGGTGTCCAACAAGTGGAAAGCGAAAGGGGATTGCCCCCCAATGTTTATACAACTGAAAGCCAACGCTTCTGGAGATTTACGGAGTGGGAAAAGACGACCTATTACTTTATCGGGGACACCAGGTGGACAGACGACTTGTGGTCTAACGTGCGTCTTTACTATGACAGCTACTACAATGTGCTGGATGCTTATGACGATGCGACCTACACCACTCAGGTCAGGCCATCTGCATTTCGCAGCACCTATGATGACTATACACCGGGAGGGTCCTTTATCCTAAGAACAACCTATATTCCCAAGAATACCCTGAGCTTTGCCTTCAATTACAAAAATGACGTGCATCAAGAGCAGGACAACCGCAACCAGCCCTGGGAGCGTTATGAAGCGGAAACCTTCTCCTATGGTCTTGAAGATAACTTCGCAATCACCGAGAATTTCGGCCTGGTCTTGGGGGCAGCTACGATGTTCAAAAGCCCAAGGACGCAAATGGAGGGCCTTTGCGAGACGATGATGATGCCTTCAATGGTCTGGGAGGCCTCGTTTATACCTTCTCGGATGCGACCAAGGTCCATGGCTCTGTAGCCAGCAAGACCCGTTTCCCGACCTTGAAGGAACTATACTCATCCTACCTTGGAACGGCGATTCCAAATCCAAACTTGAGAAAGAAGAAGCGGTCAACTCCGAGGTCGGAGTGGAAAGACCCTTGCCGTGGAAAAGTTACGGCGGCCTTGCGCTCTTTTACTCCGACGTTAAAATTTGATTGCGAGAACCACAGTCGCGGGAAAGATTCCTATCGGAACATCGGAAAAGCCAGATATCAGGGGTTGGAGGCTGACCTCAGCGACAGAAGGCTGCCTCAAAATACTCTGGAGATCCATTACACCTATCTGGATGCGGAAGACAGGTCTGAAAATCGCACCAGCGATCACCTCAGAGGAGCCCCCAAAAACCAATTCTATCTAAGTGATCTTTTCAAGGTCAATGACTGTGTTGTCCTTCTTCGGCAAAGTCCCAGTACAACGCCGGGCAATGGGATCAGAAGAGAAACCTGAATGGGCCGAACTCGGCGGTTACTGGACCTTTGATGTGAAAGCCATGATGGAGGTCTTCAAGAACACGGTTGCAGAAATAGGCGTTCGGAACATGTTCGATGCGACTTACGAGACCGCTTACGGATTCCCGAGAGAGGGGAGAACATTGTTCTTCGGTTTTCGAGGGGTCTTTCTAAGGTCGTTAGATATCCGGACCTTCCCCTGCTGGGTAGGAGCATGATTCATTCTCGCCAGGGTGCGGGATAAACAAGCGTTGAGAAAGGATTCTCTGATGACAAAGAAAATACTGGTTTTACTGGTGAGCGCTTTTGTTTTTTTCCCTTACGTTGCTGATGCTGCTGAGACTCCTCCGTCCCTCACCGTCAAAGGCCTCGTAAAGAAACCTCTGAAGCTCAATGTGCAAGAGATCAATCGCTTGCCATCTATCAGAGTGCAGCTGAACGAGATCAAGACAGATGGGGGTTTCCAGGGAATTTTCACCTATCAGGGTGTACCCTTGAGAACCATTCTGGAAAAGGCGGAAATCCAGAAGCAAAGAAAGAATTTCTACAAAGGGATCGATCTCGCCCTCGTTGTTCGCAACAGAGAAGGAAAACAGGTGAGCTTGTCCTGGGGGGAGGTCTTTTACAGGAATCCTGCGACCATTGTAGTGGCAACCTCGGCCAAACCCGTCATGCCGCATGGGGATTGCAAGTCATGCCATGATGCTGAGTTCACCAAGCGCTGGCTGGCACCGCTTCACCGCAAGGTCGGCTTCCCAAAACTCGTTGTGAACAGCGACACCTGGTCCGATCGATCCCTCGATCATATCACCGAGATCGAAGTGGTGGACCTGAAACCTGATTTGACCGCCCAAAAGATGAAGGATCTCAATTCTCCTGAATTTGAGATCTCCGGGGCTGGTATCACCCCGGTGACCGTAAAGGATCTTTCTTCCTTTTCCAAGACCAGGGTGCGCGTCAGCACGGTTGGTGAAGGAAAAGGGTATCACGGGACCCACGATGTTTCAGGCGCAAGCTTCAAGACGGTTGTAGGGGGGTGTCTACCCAAACCTGATCTCAGCAGTGTCTTCGTGGTCTCAGCGCCGGACGGTTATCGGTCTCTTCTCTCGTACGGCGAGGTTTTCCTTTCTCCCGCAGGGGAGAGGGTCATGATTGCAGACAGCATCAACAACGAACCGATCAAGGAAAATGGCAAGTTCATCGATGATGCCGCCCGATGATCTCATGGCGGACCGGTGGGTTAAAGCGGTCAGCAAGATAGAGTGGATCCCTCTGCCGCCCAAGTAGCAGCCGGAGGCCACATGATTGGGACTGGGGGAGGGTTTGCCTGGCATCCGGACGGGCCCCTTCCCCATCCTGTTTACTTACTTCGATGATGTATCTGAAAGATGCGATTCTTCCGATACCCACAATACCAGTCCCTTTCTCTGAACCTCGCCTTGGTCATTTGCCTCTTGTTCTTCTGGCCCCTGTCCGCCTTTGCGGCGGATAAAGTGGTCAAAAGCGATAGCAACAAGGACGGCAAGATCGACCAGATCGCCCATTTCGACGACAGGGGAAAACTGGTGAAGCTCGAGCTGGACAGCAACGGCGACGAGGTGATGGACCGTTTCCAGTACTACAGGGAGGAGCAAGTCGTTCGAGTGGAGGCGGACCGCAACTTCGACGGAAAGATCGACTCATGGGACTATTTCGAATCAGGAAAGAGAGTCAAGCACGAACAGGCTTCTTTTCAAACCGGACAGCTGGAACTGGTCGCGGAGTTCGACAAGAACGAACAGTTGACCGTCCTGCGCAAAGACACGACGGGCAAAGGCTCTTTTGACACCATCTACTACTATCAAGGCGGGAAGCTGTCTTCCGTCACGAAAGACACGGATGGCGATGGAAAGATCAACATCTGGGAGACGTTCCGCGACGACAAGCCTGTCGAAAGGCGCGTGGATTCGGACGGCGATGGCGTCGTGGACACGATCATCTTCTATGATGACGAAGGACTCCCGAGAGAAAGCCTCCATGGTCTTTACGATCCCAATAAGCCTGAGGTCGTCCGCAAGTACAGGCAAGGGGCTCTTTATGAGCAGAAGAAGGACATGAATCATGACGGCCGTTTTGAAGACCTCATGACCTTCAAAGACGGGCAGCCCACGGAAGAACAGAAGGACGCCAATGACGATGGGATTTACGACGTTGTGATCCGTTTCAAGAATGGCAAACCCGCATCCGAAAAAAGGGACAGCGACTATGACGGCAGGATGGACGTCTTCATCCAATATGACGAGCAAGGGTATCCTGAGAGAATCGAAGAGGACACCAGACACCGGGGTAAAATTGACCGGATCAGAATCTTACGCAAAGGTGATCTGGTCAAATTGACGATGGACAGTGATGGGGACGGTTTTTTGGAAACAGAAATCCTTTACAAGGATGGAAAACCGATAACGCAA
>CAVPOU010000028.1:0-19194 GCA_963707125.1 uncultured delta proteobacterium
AGGGCAAAACTGAAATGAATGAATTTTGGAACGATGTCGTTACCGAAATACAGGGGAATGAGGTAGAGCAGGTCCAGGTTCATGGGATAGTAAGAGAAAGGCATGAAAGGAATCTCAAACATCCCTCCGTGCTTGAGATACAGCTTAGGGACAGCCAGGTGATGAACGAGCTCGTCTTTGCTCACGGGCGGGACAAGGGAAAGGAGGACGATGGAAAAAACCACAAGCCCGAGAAGGCCTACGAGTATAACGGGAACATACCGATTTCTATGTTTCGAAGCGATTTCTTTCATGTCACTATCCCAGCACTCCTCAAATCCCCATTTTCCTCGCTGGAGCCTGGGTGGAGATTTCTTGAAAAGGAGAATATGGCTTTCTCTACCTGCACGTTATTGTATCAGTCTCACCGCCTTTTTGCACCTCCTCTTTGGCGCGAGTGCGGATCCCAAGAGGAAGAGGCCTGAGAGCCCTAAGGGTAACACATTAGAATTTCAAAGATATTGACTTGGTGACGTTTTCATATTATTCGGGTGGTGGAAAGAATCGGTTCTGTCTGCGGCTTGGCTCCATCACTGGCCCCAGCTATTGTCCGGAGGCTCAGGCAAAAAGGTAAAGATGAGATTGGACACCCTGAAAAAAAATGCCCCCTTCGCCGTATCGGCCCTCCTGGTGCTCCTCTTTTTTCACCCCGTTCTTTTCTCAGACAGGACTTTCTTTCTTCGGGACATTCACCGGTGGTTCTATCCTGCAAAGCACTTCCTCGCTCAGTTTTTGCAGAACGGTTTCATTCCCTACTGGTGCCCAAATTATTTTTGTGGCTCTCCATTCCTCAGCGACCTTCAGTCCGGTGTCTTCTACCCTCCTTCCCTGATCTTCGCCGCCTTGCCTTTTCCGTGGTCTTTCAATCTGTACGTCTGCCTTCATTTCTTCCTGGGATTTCTTTTCTTTTATGGTTTTGTGACCAGCCTCGGTCTGTCTACGAAAACCGCAACGCTCATCAGCGTTTCGTTCTGCTACGGCAGTTTTGTCATGGCCTCTGTCAACACGTTGAACAATCTATCCACGGCGATCTGGCTGCCCGCCGTACTATGGGCCTTCCATGAAGCTAGGATGAGAAACAATCGCTCCGCCTACGGCTGGGTGGTTCTTTCTCTGACCCTTTGCATTCTGGGCGGCGAACCCCAGCTTTTCCTCCTGACGGTCGTCCTGCTCGGGGTTTTCGCTTTGTCCCTTGCTGCCAGCGAAAACCGTTACTACTGGATCTTTCGCATCAAGGGATTAGTTATAGTGATCTTTCTGGTTCTTGCTGCAGCACTAATCGCTACGGCGCAATTGGGTCCTGCTTTTGCGGATTACACGCTGTCAGTCCGCACAGAAGGATTCTCGTTTGAGGAAGCAGCCAGGTTTTCTCTTCAACCTTCCATGCTGAAGCATCTGCTCCTGCCTTTGGTTTTTCCTCCGCACTTTGAAACGGATACTGCTTTTCTCGCTCGTTTTTTCTCAGGCTCTTTGGGGGTGCCTTGGCTTTTAACCCTCTACCCCGGAGCGATCATTCTCCCACTGGCTGCCCTGAGCCTTTTCTCCAGGTTCAGGAAGCGCATGCTCATTTGGCTCCTGGTTTTCATCATCAGCATAGCCCTGGCCCTTGGAGAAAATGCTCCCCTTTACCGTTTCTTTTACCAGGTTTTGCCTGCGTTCCGTTTCCCCGAGAAGTTCATCTTCCCTGCGAATTTCAGCCTTCTCCTCATGGCGGCTTATGGTTTTGAAGGCCTCCTATCTCGTCTCGAGAAAAGGAGGCGGAGCGCAAATCTTCTTTCTCTTGGCCTTTTTATTTTTCTTGTCCTTGACCTGTTCTGGGCGCACCGCAACGTCAATCCGGTTAGCGAATCCGCTTTCTATCAGACTTACGATCCTCATCTCAAACCGATTATCGATGATCCGTCTCACTTCAGGGTATATGTCGATCCGGATATTCTTGCTCCTCGAGGACTGAACGCCCCCATTCTCGAATACCACAGACAATGGCAGATGCTCCTGATGCCGAATCTCGGCATCCTCCATCACCTCAACCATGTTGACGGAACCACGGGATTAGAACTTCGATACCAGTACCTCATCACGGAAATGCTGCACAGACCGTGGTCTCAAAGAATTCGTTTCCTGAAGCTGGCCAATGTGAAATATATTATTAGCCGGCAGAACCTGGACGAGCACAAAGACCTTGCCGGGCAGGTGGAAAGGGTCAACCCGCTTGTTTTGAAGATCAAGGAGCCTTTGCCCAGAGCCTGGATGGTAGGCCAAGTGCTTCCTTTGAAGAGAGGATCCGTCGAGGAGTTGCTGGAGCCTTCTTTCGAACCATCCATCCAGGCAATCGGTGGGGGAAACATCCCGAAGTTATCTCAAACCGCGTTTTTCAAAGAAGTCGGCTCCCTGCGGTATGAAAAGGACGGCCGGATCCGGATCGAGGTCGCCTCGGACCAACCGGGCGTCCTGGTGCTTTCAGAATCCTCTTATCCCGGCTGGCGTGTTTCCGTGAACGGAGAAAAGAAGGAATGCCTGTGGCTCAATCTGCTGTTTCAGGGGGTGGAACTCTCCTCCGGGCAAAATGAAATTATTTTCGAGTTCCGCCCCGAGCATTTCCCTGCCTTTGTATCCGTTTCTCTTGTAAGCCTGTGCATCGTGTGGAGCGTTTTTTTCTCTTCTCTCTTTTTCAGGAAGAGAATCCGGCAGTAAACCTTACGAGAAGGAGCCCTATGAAACTCTCCGTGATTATCCCCTGCTACAATGAGAAAGACCTTCTTCCCGAGTTGATCTCCCTTGTCAGGAGATCTCCTGTGGAAGACAAGGAGATTATTCTAGTGGATGACGGCTCGAATGACGGAACCACGGAAATGATTAAGGCCGGCCTTGAAAAGGAAGTGGACAAAGTCGTCTACCATAGGTGGAATCAGGGTAAAGGAGCCGCGATCCGATCGGGACTGGAGCGTGCCACCGGCGAAATGGTTATCATTCAGGATGCGGACCTCGAGTATGATCCCAACGAGTATCCCAAGCTCATCGCGCCCATTGTCCAGGGAAAAGCCGATGTGGTCTATGGCTCCCGATTCTCGGGAGAAGGCCCGCACAGGGTTCACCTTTTCTGGCACTATGTGGGCAACCGGCTTCTCACTCTTCTTTCGAACATGTTCAGCAATCTGAACCTGACGGACATGGAAACATGTTACAAAGTGTTCAGAGCGGAGATCCTCAGGAGTATTCAGATCGAGGAAAACGGTTTCGGAATTGAACCGGAAATCACCGTGAAAGTGGGCAAGAAAAGGTGCCGAGTCTACGAGGTGGGGATATCTTACTACGGCCGCTCGTACAGCGAGGGCAAGAAGATCACCTGGAAAGACGGCCTCAAGGCTGTTTTTGCGATTCTGAAATACGGGCTTTTCCGTTAAACGACCCCTGACTTTTATTTAGGCCTTGTATGCCTCTATCCGCCTACTCAAAGAAAGCTTTTGAAGCTCGCCCGGTTCAAGCCCTGTTCCTTTTCCTTCTCTTCTCAGCGCCCATTCTGTTTACGCTCCCTGACTATGGAATCACCCACGATGAGCCCATCTACATGGAGGCCTCACGGAGTGTCCAACAATGGCTTTCTCTTGATCTTCGAAACATGTTCAGCGAGGAGTCCATCGAACAGCATTGGAAAACAGACCCTCTCCGAAATGTTCATCCTTCCGGTGTCAAGTGGCTCTATGTCATCGCCCAAGGCATCGTGTTCTGGGAAAAAGACCCGTACATCCAAAACCGCCTATTGTGCATTTTTGTTTTTGCTGCCAGCTTGACCCTGTTCCTGCAATGGAACTTCGGCCCTTCCCTCGCCAAAAGCATTTTCGCTATTTTGCTCCTCTTGAGCATTCCCCGCTTTTTCGCTCATGCTCACTTTGCTGCGACCGACATCCCGATGACTGCTTTTCTGATGCTCTTCGTCATGGGCGCAAGAAAAAGCATGGATCACGGGAGCACCTGGCTCACAGGAATCCTTCTCGGGATCCTCGCGAGCATCAAGATCACCTCTCTGCTTCTTGCCCTTCCCGTTCTCATTCTTTTTCTCATCCTGTACAGGAACGCGTGGAAAAAGGCGCTTCAGAGTGTTTCGATGTTATGCTTGACAGCGGGCCTCACCTTTTATGCGCTCAACCCGGACTGGTGGTTTTCACCACTGTCAAGGAGCGTGGAATTCGTCACCCAGACCGTGGCACGAAAGGACTGGACACCTTTCACCGTCTATTTTAGCGGGAACTTCTATTCCTACAGAGGTCCATTCTACTACCCCTTTGTCATGTTCTTCATCACCACACCCCTGCTCCACCTTTTCTTGCTCCTCGTCGGCCTGATGTCCTGTTTAGGCGAAAAAGCTCGGAGCACCCATCCCACGATGACCATCGCTGTCATCTGCTTCCTTGTCCCTTTCCTGATCCTTGCCCTGCCCATCAGCCCAACCAACGATGGCATCCGCTATCTGCTCCCGGCTTTTCCCTTTGCCGTCTGTTTGATGACCCTGGGTTTTGTAAGGTTGTGGAATTTTGTCGTCCACTCGTCGGGGAAATCGACTGCAAAGATCGCGGCACGGCTTGGCCTTGCAGCAGGCTCTCTGACTCTTTTTGCTTTGGACATTCACAACCCGGCAAGACAACCTCCTTATGAACTCTCCTACTACAATAGCTCAGTGGGAGGCTTGGCTGGAGCACATCAGAGGGGTTACGAAACGACCTACTGGTGGGAGATCCTCAATGACCCTGCTCTGCAAGAATTGAACTCTCTGGCGTCGGGTTCCAGAGTGTATTTCCCTCTCCCGCCTGCGGATCTCTTTTTCAAACATATGAAAGAGGCAGGGAAAATAAAATTCACTCCCACTGTTGAACCCCTGGATATGGAGTTCATGCTCATTTTCGGCAGGCCCTATGTGGGGTTCTGGGAGGAGCGGACTTTTTCTGTTTTCAGGCAGGGCGGGAAGAAGGCTGTTCCCCTCTGGGGCATCACGATCGATTCCGTGCCTCTGTTGTGGCTATATAGAATCAAGGAATTAGGCGCGTCTTCACCTTCAGGCAAAAGCCATCCCTAGAATCCACAACCCGAAAAAAAAGACACCCAGACTGATCCAGAGAACCGCCCGGTGCTGCAGTCTGCCAGGTCCTTTGTCTTTCCCGAGAACCCATCGAGCAAAGCCTGCCAGCGATCCCACCCACCCAACGAAGCCGATGACCACGACCACGCTCCAGAGGGCATCAGGATGAGGATTCTTCTTAGAGGCATGAGCTTCTGTTCTTCCCTCAGGAGAATATAGGTCATGAATTTTCTTTTCAGCTCGTCCTATCCAGTCCTTACCGGGAGTGAAAAGATGACTCGCCCCATAGAATCCGTTTCTGATGGATTCATAGGCGATCAGGGCCAGCCGGGTATCCTTTTCTTGTTCTGCACGCTCGCCGATCTCCCAGAGCCGTTTCGCGGACCTTTCCACGTAAGGGTTGAGCGGGGCATACCAGTGAAGAGAACGATCGAAATAAGTGATGGCTCTGATGGTCTGATTTTCTCTTAGAAGGGTTTCTCCAGTCTTGTAGTCCTGCATGGACCCGTAGAAGACTCTCACCCACAGGATGAGCAGGAGCAAAACCGCAGCCGAGGCAGCCTTGACGATCACTCTTAAAGCACTGTGCCTCATTTGCGGGGAGTTGTTTTGCATGATGGAAAACCGTGAAGGTTATATAAATTTATTGCTATTTTTAGCAAAATTCTATATAAATTGCTATAAAAATCTGTAACTACTCAGGTAGATAGACTGAAGACTGAAGGACTTTTAGGGATAAACTATGCGTGACCACACAGAACTTCGGCCTATTCGAGTTGGTTAATGAAGTAACCATGTTGGTCGATAGCGTAATCGCAGGCTTCTAGCCGAAAGAGGAGTCATGTTCTGGTCGTGACTGTCGTCAAATACGGACGAGAAGGTCTTGAATGGCTTGATTCGTGCCTTGCGAGATGTTTTATAGACTTCAGCCTTCAGCCTAAACACCTGAGCAGTTAATCAAGTATGGCAAATTTTCAGGATTTCGCCGGCAAGGGCATTCTCATCACCGGGGGACTGGGCTTCATCGGAAGCAATCTGGCCAGGACCCTGGCCGATCTGGGTGCCAGGGTGACGGTGGTCGACAGCCTTATCCCCGAGTACGGGGGAAACTTATTCAACCTGGAAGGATATGAAAGCCGGATTCGCATCAACATTGCCGACATTCGGGATGAATTCAGCATGGCTTACCTGGTTCAGGGTCAGGACTATTTGTTCAACCTTGCCGGCCAGACAAGCCATCTCGACTCCATGAAGAATCCTTTTGTGGATCTCGACATCAATTGCCGATCCCAACTGTTCATCCTGGAAGCGTGTCGGAACCACAACCCCGCCATCAAAGTCCTTTATGCCAGTACGCGGCAGATTTACGGAAAGCCGGACTTTCTCCCGGTTCACGAGGGCCATATCCTCCATCCTACGGATGTGAACGGCATCAATAAAATGGCTGGCGAGTGGTACCACATTCTTTACAACAACGTTTACGGTATCCAAACGTGTGCTCTGCGGCTCACCAACACCTATGGGCCTCGAATGCGAGTGAAAGACGCACGCCAGACTTTCCTCGGCATATGGATCAAAAACCTTATTGAGGGTAAACGGATTGAGGTGTGGGGAGATGGTCTCCAGGTGAGGGATTTCAATTATGTTGAAGACGTGACCGATGCCATGCTCATGGCGGCTTTGTCCGAGCAGAGCAACGGCCAGATTTACAATCTTGGCAGTCCCGAACGTGTCAACCTGAAAGATCTTGCAGATCTCATGATCAGGGTCCATGGAAAAGGAGAGTATGAGGTCATTCCTTTTCCCGAAGATCGCAAGCCAATAGACATCGGGGACTATTATGCCGATTACGGTAAAATGCGCGCCGCTCTGAATTGGAATCCTCGCCTTAGCCTGGAAGACGGTCTCTCCAGAACTCTTCAGTACTACTATCGATTCATTCATGAATACTTATGATCCCTCAGACAAGTCCTCTTGCAAATTATTTGTCAAACCGAACGGCCCTTGATGAAGCCATTCATCGGGTTCTCAGCGCCGGGCGCTACATCCTGGGTGAAGAGACCGCCGCCTTCGAAAGGGAGTTCGCCGATTACATCGGCGTTCCCTATGCCGTGGGCGTGGGAAACGGAACGGAGGCCCTGCACCTCGCCCTGCGAGGGCTGGGGATTGGTCCAGGCGATGAGGTGATCACCGTATCCCACACGGCTGTGGCGACCGTGGCGGCCGTCGAGATGTGCGGAGCCACACCCGTCCTGGTGGACGTTCATCCTGAATTCTATACCATGGATGGGGCGTCGCTTGAGAAAGCGAGATCAGACCGCAGCAAAGCGATTGTGCCTGTTCATCTTTACGGTCAACCGTGCGAACTGGAAGAAATCATCCGTTTTGCCCGAAAGCACGGGCTCTATGTGATCGAAGATTGTGCGCAGTCTCATGGAGCACTTTACCGGGGACGAAGAACCGGCTCATGGGGGCATGCGGCTGCGTTCAGTTTCTATCCGACCAAGAACCTGGGGTGTCTGGGAGATGGAGGGGCGATCACCACCCATGACTCCTCCCTGTATGAAAAGCTGAAAGCGCTTCGCCAGTACGGGTGGGATGAAAGCCGCATCAGCCAGAGGCCCGGATGGAATTCCAGGCTGGATGAGTTACAGGCTGCCGTGCTCCGGGTGAAGCTGGCACGCCTTGAAGAGAACAACGGAAGGCGAATCCAGATTGCCCGCACCTACCATCATTTCCTCAGCCGAATACCGGACTTGACTCTGCCCTCCCCGATGGCCGGTACCACCCACGTGTATCACCAATACGTCGTCCGCTGCGCTGAGGACTCCTTGCGGAACCGTTTGATGCATTTTCTGTCCGAGCAGGGAATCCAAACCGCCGTACACTATCCTGTGCCGGTTCACTTGCAGCCTGCTTACGTCCATCGCCTTCCCGGATCCGATTCGCTTCCAGTGACGGAAGAGGTGGTCGGGAGAATTGTGTCCCTGCCCATGTTTCCCGAACTGACCGATGAAGAGGTCGATCGGGTGGCAAAGGCCATTGAAGCTTTCTTCTCAAGGAGCGTGTGACCAATGCTCTCCAGGATACCCGATCCAGCTCCTAGAACGCTATAGACCCCTCTCGACCTGGGAGGCCTTCTATCTGAGGACACGGTGGCGTCTCTGCCCCTTTGAGCTCGTCGAATCCCAAGTCCCGAGAAAAGGGAGAATTCTTGACTTCGGGTGTGGATACGGCATGCTTTCCAATTTTCTGGCTCTGAAAGGCCCGGATCGGCGGGTTCTCGGCATTGATCTGAACAGAGACAGAATCGGGGTTGCGAAGCGAACCTCGAAAGGGCATCCCGAGGTGACTTTTCAGCTCGGAGACGTCCGGGACTTCCAGGGAATCCCTTTTGATGCGGTCGTCATGACCGATGTTCTTCACCACATTGATGACGAGAATGTCCGCGTATTGCTCCGAATCATCCGCTCCTGCTTGAGCGATCAAGGCGTCCTTGTGGTCCTCGATGTCGACAGGTCTCCCTTCCGGAAATTCTACACCACCTACCTGATCGACCGCTTGCTGAACCTGACGAGGTCGCTCCATTACCGCTCAAGAGATCTCCTGCTGCTTTTGCTCGGCAAGTCGGGCTTGCGGGTTCAAGAAGTCGTCCATGCGGACCGGGGTCTGCCGCTGTCCGACGTGATTTACCTCTGCAAGAAGGAGGCGGACATCTTCTCCTCTCCCCTGTAGGAGCAAGCTCCTGCTTGCGATAACATCGCGACCGGCGGTTCGACAAGCTCACCGTCCTGAGCAAAGTCGAAGGAGAGGTCGCTCCTACAGAGAAGAGAGCGGCCTGTCTGCCGCGCCCGCTGCGCAGGCCGGGCTGAGAGGGCTGAATAGGAAACAACTAAATGCATTCGTATTAACGTATCCAATACCGCAACAAGAGAAGATCTAACGGCTGTGGACCCTAAAGAATATGAAATCATGTACCGAGCCGAGCAATCCCACTGGTGGTATAAGGGGATGGCGGCGATTTCCCAAAGCATCCTTGGGGCTTTCTACGCGCCCGGCTCCGGCCTGCGCATCCTGGACGCGGGGTGCGGCACCGGTGCAGGACTTCTTTTTCTTTCTCAATATGGATCGGTCACCGGGCTGGACCTTTCCCCCATGCGATTCGTTTCTGTGCCGAGCGGGGATGCCGCGAGGTCGCTAGAGCTTCCGTCATGGCTCTGCCCTTCAGGGATAAAACTTTTGATCTTGTTACGTCCTTCGACATTCTGTATTTTAAAGGCATCCATGATGAAGTCGCCTTGCAGGAAGCGGCAAGGGTTCTCAATCCGGGCGGGAGGTTGTTGATACGGGTTCCTGCCTTTGACTGGTTAAGAGGAACACATGATGCCAGAGTCTCCACCGCCCATCGTTACACCTCCAAGGAGCTGGCGGAAAAACTGGTGAAGAGCGGATTCGAGATCGAATTCATGAGCTATGCAAACATGATTCTTTTTCCCTTTGCACTGCTGAAACGGCTTTCCGAAAGATGGCTCACTCCGCAGGAGGACTCCGATATTGCCGTGAAGGTGGGGGCGTTTTCAGGCTTTCTCAGAGAGTGCCTGGTTCTTGAGTCGCGGTTAATCCGTCACTGGCGTCTTCCTTTCGGCCTTTCTGTGATTGCTGTGGGCAAAAAAATTGATTCCGGAGGTCTTTATAGAAGCGCATGAGAAAACTGGAGAGTATTTCAGCCTTTTTCCCGGCCTATAATGATGCTGCAACGATTTCCAGCATGGTGATCGCAACCCTGTTGACGCTTCCCCAGGTGACCGATGATTACGAAGTCATTGTGGTCAACGACGGCAGCCCGGATCACACAGGAGAAATGCTCAAGGAACTGGCCCGAGTCTACCCTCAGGTTCGGGTCATCACCCATGAGAAGAACAGGGGTTATGGAGGAGCTCTGAGGAGCGGCTTTGCTGCGGCCACAAAGACCTGGATCTTCTACACGGACGGGGACGCGCAGTATGATCCTCGCGAGCTGCCGAGGTTAGTCGAGGCCGTCACGAAGGACTGCGACGTGGTGAACGGGTACAAGATCGCCCGCTCCGACCCCTTGCATCGAGTTTTGATCGGAAGGCTTTACCACACGATCGTCCGGTTTCTGTTCGGATTTCGTTTGCGCGATGTCGACTGTGACTACCGGCTTATGAGACGGGCTGTCTTCGACAAGGTGCAACTCACATCCACCTCCGGCACCATCTGTCTTGAGATGGTTAAAAAGCTCCAGGATCTCGGATTCAAGTTCAGGGAAGTCCCTGTCCACCACTCCCATCGCGCCCACGGTAAGTCCCAGTTCTTCAATTTTCGCCGCCTCTTCAAAACCGCAACCCAGCTTGCAGGACTGTGGTGGGCTCTGGTCGTAAAAAAAGAGCATCTCAAAAGGAAGATATTAATCGTCTCGAAATAGTATTGACGGATCACTCCCCCTCACCCTAACCCTCTCCCCAATCCTGGGGGAGAGGGCAGGGTGCAGGGGGTTTAATCGCTAAGCCGGCTCAGGATCTTTCAGGAGTTTATATCCGGTGCCAATGTCTTTCCGCAAGCAGGATGTCTTAGCCCTCGGTGTCATAGGCCTCTTCTGCCTTTATCTGTTCAGGGACATCGTTTTTTCTGGGCACCTTTTGATCGGTGACGACTTCGTCACCTTCTATCTGGGCATGAAGAAGTTCTTGTACGACGAAGTGCGCATTCACCATGAGATCCCTTACTGGAATCCCTACATCTTCGGCGGAATGCCCTTCTGGGCCCATTTCGAATCGACCATCTTCTACCCTCTCGGATTCCTTTTCTACCTTGTCTCCCCTGAAAAAGCCTATGGCTTTACCATGTTCCTGCACTTCGTGCTCGCAGGCCTCTTCATGTATCTTTTGGCGCGATCACTTAGGAATCACCGAGCTTGGGAGCTTTGTGGCATCCGCCGTCTTCACGTGTAACGGATTCGTGATGGCCATTCTTTTTCTCGGGCACATGAGCCCTGTGGAGAGCTACATCTGGCTGCCCCTGGTGATCACCTTCCTCAATCGGGCGATGCAATCCCCAACGCCCTGGGGGAGCGCGACGATTGCCGGAGGGCTCTGGGGGATTCAGATTCTCGCCGGAGCGCCCCAGGACGCTTTTTACACCTTTCTTGCCTCGACCCTTTTTCTCCTGTGCATGGTCGGGCGCGGCCAGGCTTTGAGGAAACTGTGACAAGACTCCTCGCCATCGCCGGTATGGTGTTTGTGGTCGGAGCAGGCCTTTCATGCATTCAGATCCTCCCTGCCTTAGAGCTCATCAATGAATCCGTCCGCGCTACCCTGGATACTTACGAGTGGTCCACTCTTGCGTCCTACCCGCTTCAGGGAATCATTACGATCCTGCTGCCCCACTTCTTCGGAAACTATGCGGACGGGTCCGTGTGGGTGAGCAACACGCCCTGGAGTATTCCCCAGCAGAACCTCTATGTCGGCCTGTTGCCTCTGGTGCTCTTGGGCTTTGTGTCGCTTAAGGGGAAAGTCGAAAAGAGGGTCCTCGTTTTCGGAGTCCTGCTGGCCATCCTGTCTCTCGCCCTAGCTTTCGGCCATCACACCCCGATCTACAAAATCGTTTACCTTCTTCCCGGATTTGACCGGTTCAGGGCCCCATCCAAGATTATGGTGCTCTGGGTATTTTCGATGGCCCTCCTGGCAGGGATCGGGATGGATGGCCTCCTTGTCTTACCTAAGAAAAGATTCCAGCCGCAGACTTTACCCTCTTCTTTTCTTCGTCGTCTCTCTTGTTGTTCTGGTTCTCGTCTTCCGCTATGACCGCCTCAATCCTCCTCAAGTTCTTCTCTCCCTTTGTGCTCAGCCGACGCCATACCTGCCAAGATGCCGGACGCGGCAAGAATCATCTCTGCCGAAATCCAGAGGCTCACGCTCTTCAGTTCTTTTATTCTTCTTTTGCTCGTGCTCTTGCGTAGAAGACTGCTTCCTCTTTCCATCGGAGCCGCTGCCCTGTGTGCTCTTCTGCTTGTTGATCTGGGATCTGTGCATAGGAAAGCGGTCCGACATGACGCTTCTATCTACGAAAGGATCTCGGAAATTCAACGAGATCTCAACGCCTCCTTGGCATGGGACAAGAGCCTTTATCGAGTGGGTGCTTTTCAGCACTCCCTAGGTGCCAACCTTGAAATGTTTTTCGGCTATCAAACGGTCGGCGGATTTACCGCGCTCTTTCCTAGCCGATATTATCATTACGTAGACAAATACGCTGAATACAAACTGCCCAGAGGCTGGGTTTCTTTGTTTTATGGTGTATCAAGAAATCACGTATTGATGGATCTTCTGAACGTCAAGTATGAAATTCTTTATGCTAGCAAGGCCATCGGCTTTCGTACAACCTATCTCCCTCGAGCCTTCCTCGTGCCTCACGGCAGGTTCGTTGATACAGAAGACATACTGGACATATTGACAAGTTCCGATTTCTATCCCCACAAAACCGTGCTCTTAGAGAAGGAGGGAGGAGCCGAGTACCCCGAAGCGGTTTCCCGGGGATCATCCTCTTCGGGAGAAGTAAGATCAAAAGCTATCGCCCGGATAGCATTGTGCTAACACAGACGCCCCTGTGCCGGCTTATCTCTTCCTGAGTGAGATTTTCTACCCCGGCTGGAAAGCCTTTCTGGACGGCCAACCGACAAGGATTTTAAGAGGGAACTACCTTTTCAGGGTTCTCGAAGTCCCTGAAGGGCGTCATCAGGTCCACCTGGAATTCGATCCCTGGACCATAAAGGCAGGGACAGGGATAACCCTTTTGACGGCCCTCCTGATCTTGGCAATGCCGGTCTTCCGGAGGCTGAAAAGGAAGGCTCCACGTTCATGAGGATCCTCCGCTTCGCATGAACTGAATGCATGTCGAATCTCTAACAAGGAATCCCGAAAGAACAGGGTCCTCCTTTGAAAGACCGGTCTTTTCTCCATTTCCTTTTTTTCCGACTCGTGGCAAGAAAACCCCTTTCAGCCTTATGCATCGCGCCGGCGTCTTCGGAGTAGCCACAGCAAGCACGCGGAGCTGACCAATGTCACGAGGGAAATCACGCCCCCCACCCGGAAAGGCCAGGAGACGAAATAAAGCGTGACCTCGTGGTTCCCTTTTTCAAGAGGGATCACACGAAACAAGTAATTGCCGCGCGTCACGTCCCTTCCCCTGCCGTCGACCAGGGCCGCCCAGCCCGGATAGAAAATCTCACTCACCACAAGATAGCCTGCCGAATCGGAAAAGGTCTTCAGGGTCACCCGCTCGCTTGCGTAGGAAAGAACCTCGCAGATATCATGCGTCCCTTCTGCCCCGCTGCCGGTGCCCGACCTTTTGGGGTCTCCTTCGAGGACCACTGTTTTCAATGGATCAAAATGCTCGCTTTTCATGGTCTCCAGGACTTTGTCCCGAGAGGAGGCAAGAGCCTGGTGGACGATGTGGGCATAGGGAATTTCGTTCTCCAGAACGAGGACTCGCCCGGCTGCGACAACCTGTCTCACATGGAGCAACTTCAACAGCTTGGCCTCAGGATCGTGGATCCCGGAGAGGTCCACCACATGCTGGTTGGGGGGATATCCCTGGCTCGACAGAACGTAGTCTGCGTATCGTTTCAGCATGAGCGGGTCATAGCCCAGGACAGAAGGAAAGCGATAATGCAACCCATCATTGGTTCTGAAAAGAGCATCCATGGTCACCACCCTGCCTTCGACGGGCGTCCTGGATAACTGCGAAAGGATGGCCGCCTTATCAGGGCTCGTGATGAACGGCTGCGTTTTGATGAGCTGCGCCCCAAAGGGCAAAAGATCCACCGTGACCAAGGCGAAAACGAGCAGAGGGATCGTTCGTGATCCCAGAGGGATTCTTCTTGAGACAATCAGGAATACAAAAGCGGCACAGAAGAGCAGAGCAGCCGTGTCGATGGAGTGACCAATCCTTTCGTACAGACCATGGAGATTCGCATGAGTGACAGGACCCTCTGAAAAACCGCGGAAGAGGTTGAGAAAGAAACGATACGGATCGAAATGGAAACCGATGAAAAACACGGCCAGGACACCTCCCACGAGGACGATGAAGGGGACGAACCCCCTGCTCCAGGTCCAGTTGCCTTTTTGGACTTGATCCAGCCCGATTCCCGAGACCACCGCAACGCCAAAGGTGTACAGAAAAAGGATCTGTGCCGGGATGCGAAAACTGCTGAACCCGGGCAGGCGATAGATCCATGGATAGAGAGGGTTGTATTTGCCCAGGGCGAGGACGAGGGCCAAACCGATCAGGAGGAGAAAAAAAGCCCGCAACCTCCGCAGAGACTGCTCCCCCGTCCTCACAAAGGCAAGCCACAGGGGGAGCATCCCCACATAGCCGCAGCTCTCCCAGAAATGCCAGACATCCCTGCTTCTCCAGTAGGTCTGATCCACGGCATTGCCGAAAATATCCGGGATGAGAAAGGACAACAACTCCTTCGGATGAAGGGATTCGTAGGTGGCCATCGCGTAGTTCAACCCCTCACCCCGCGTGGAAAGCTTCGCGAATTCCAGCGTGGGCGCGATCTGGACGGCGGAAAGTCCGAATCCTGCGAGCAACACGATGACCATCCCGAGTGCCGTCCTCGACGCGTCTTCCCAGCGACGGGCTTTGAGAGAAAGGGATCCCTGGAAACAGAGAAACCCCAGGCCTCCCAGAATCGTATAGAATGCAATCTGAGGAAATCCGCCTAGGATCTGAATCCCCTGGACGAGTCCGGCCACGAGGGCGAAGAGCAGACGTCCTGTCCGGACAAACAGGAGCAGATAGCGAAAAACAAGAGGGATCCAGATATAGTTCTGGATGAACGTCAGATGGCCCGCGTAGAGGTGCCCCATGAAGAAGCCGCTGAAGGTGAAAACAAAGGCTGACAGGAGGCTTCCCCCTCTGGAAACCGAGGCTGTCCGCATGAACGAGTACATGAAGACGCTCGCCAGGAGGCAGTGCATCACCACCGTATATCCATAAGCCTGTTCAGAAGGCATAAGGTAAAAGAGGAAACCCAGCGGATAGAACAGGGAGGCCTGAATATTCGCAATCAAAGGCGTTCCTGAAAACTGGTAGGCATTCCACAGGGGGATAGCGCCATGGCTAAGAAGATGTTCCCGAATGAACTCCTTCAGAGGATAGAAATACAGCACGAAATCCGAACCGTAAAGAGCCTCTTGGGCCAGAGGCAGTCTCACAAAAATGAGCAGGGTACAGAGAGAAAACAAATGCGAGTGGCGCATATTCGCGAATCGTTTGCTTCCACTGGGTCATGGGTGTTCCCGTTCTCGGTGAGGTTTTTCGAGCAGCAGCAGCAAGGATACGCCGTAGGGATAGCGAAAGATTCTCAGTCCGAGAATCTCCAGCTTATACAGCGCCGACAGGGACCTGTTCACCACCTCAGGGAGGTCAATGAAAAAGTCGGATTGGCCCTTCCCTTCCTCAGAAAATAGAGTCCTCAGTTTCCTTACGGCAAGGATAGGAAGAGAGAGTATGAAATTGTAGTACGACGCTTTGATCACCCTGCAATTCAGCCCGCTCACTTGGACGAGCAAGCGCGTTCGAGTGTAGCGGCGTCTGTGGTGAAGCGCAGAATCATGGGGGCTCCACAGGAGGTTGAATGCGGGGACGGTCACCAGGACATGGCCTCCCTCTTTGCAGACCCGAATCATTTCCGTGAGAAGGGCCGTGTCGCGATCCAGGTGCTCCAGGACGTCCAGGCACGTGATCAGCGAAAAGCTCTCATTCTTGAACGGAAGAACTTGGTCCGCATCGGAACACACGATATGCTTCAGGTTCCTCTTCTTCAGGAATTGAATCGCCTCCCAGGACATTTCCATTCCAACGGCTTCCCCAAACTCCTCCAGGATCTTGAGGATGATGCCGGTGCCTGACCCGATATCCAATATTCTCTGTTCCGGGTCACGATTTGAGAGAAGGGGCCTGACCTGCTCTCTCACGAGGAACTGTTTGCCCACGAACCACCAGTAAGACTGTTCCAGGCGATACATCACTCCATATTCACTGCGCTCCATACTTCTACCCTGCTTCGCTCCTCCTTCATCGGACAGCACCTGCTCCGTCTTTGAATTCGTCTCTTGAACCTTGCCGGCTCTTCAGGACGTTGTTCCTTGAATCAGGTTTTTCCCTTCATGAATTTCCTGACCTCAGGCTGATTCTCTTTTAGGGAGAGGGACCTTTCGAACACGCGGGAGGCTTCCTCTTTGTTTCCTGCCTCGAACAGGGCAAAGGCCAAATTGTTCAGGAACACGTACCGCTCGGGTTTAAGATCCACGGCTTTGCGAAAAGACATGACCGCCTTCTCAGGATCTCCGATTTTGTGGTAGTAATATCCCCAGTTATTATGAATTCCACTCAGATCTTCGTGATAAAGCAAAGCCCTCTCCAGGGACAGATGGGCTTCTTCGAAAAAGCCGTGGTCGGTGAAAAAAACACCCATATCCGAGTGAATCAACTCGTCATTGTAACCCACCTCGGAAGCCAACTTCATATACTTCAGCCCAACGGATGGTTCGCCTGAAAGGATGAAAGCCATGCCCCGAAAAAAATGGAAATAGGAAGACATCTCTCGATTCATGTAATCTCTTTCAAACTTGTCGCTAAAGCTTTCCGTCGAATAGTAGCCCCAAATGTTCCCGGCCATGGGGTGAAACGAGGCTCCTTCCCTCGATGCCATGTAAAGAGTGCCGTACGGTACCAGGGTGCATCCATCGGGCATGTCGATGGAGCCTGGGCCCAAAAATGGCATAGAACACCCCCTCACATCCCTTTTCTTCCAGAATCCTCTTCTCTACTGGGTTCCTTTTTTCCTCCCAAGAAATGGGGCGCGGGCCTGAATGGAATTGGACATCCGGCATCTTGAAGATCAGGCTAAGCCTGTCGTAAACTGCCACGTGTTCCCCCATTCTTTCTACGATACGCCCATAGGTCACAGGAAAAACATAGTTGTCCCCATTGACAAAAAGAACATTCCCGTTGTCCATGGTTCTGAAGATGTTCACCGTTTGCTCATAGGCGGTGTAGTTATGGCTTTGATCGCGATAGACTAAAGTTCAAAAGCAAGGGATGATCGGAATGACACAACAAGCCCCCTCATGCCAGCCTCCGTATCCCCGATCCAATTCCCCCATATCCCTTCACCGCCTCCAGCACTCGCCCTACCCCAACACCTGCCAATATCGCCACCACGACAATCGTCGGAAGGTTGAACGGTGTGATCTCAAGGGAAACCGTGTTCAAAAAAATCGTGTAGAAAAAATCAAAGCCACCACCAGCACAAAAAACACCCTCCACCGCTTCAAACTCAACTCAGCCAGCCCCACACCGCAAAAATCAAGACCACCCCAAACTGACTACAATAACCCCCAACGCCTCCTTCGCTCGATCCCATACTCCCGCCACGTCAGATTAAATACATACCAGCCCGATGAGCCCCTCCCATCACATGGGTCAAGAACCGATCTACAAGTGTCCGGGTCCCCCCAGTGTATCGCCGCCCCAGCCCACGTCCGAATCGGCAAGTACAGGTAAACCAAAAGAGGCAATATAAAAAATAATGACAACACCAAAAACCGCTTCCCATCCAAAAGCACCTTCCGATCACCCGACAAAATCAAATAAAACACCCCAGGCGCCAGCATCACCGTCTGCAGGTGATTCCCAAAACTCAACCCCGTCACCAACGCAAAAACCACAAGAATAGAAAACTCCCGCCTCTCCTCCCACCACCACAACAACCAGATCATCAGCGCCACAAAAAAAATATGCAGCGTGTACACCTCCGCAGCCACCGTCTGCACCAAAACACAGGAAGAAACGCCAGCACCCCCCCGCCAACCCACGCCCCTAACCTCGAAACCGTCATCCGCTCAATCAGACGAATAAACCGTCCACGCCCCCACACCCCAAACACCGCCGCCATGAGATTCGTCCTGAATCCCACACTCCCAAAGGGAATCAAACAAAACATCTTCCCCAATAGCACATACAGCGGATACCCACTCCCATGCGGCACCCCAAGACAAAACGCCGCCGCACTCAACTCCCCACTGTCCCCCAGGTAAACGCTGGGGGACAACGTGGCAAGATAGGCCACAAATGAGACAAGCGCCAACCCTATACGCAACATAGGCCTCCTCCAACCGGAGCATACCCTCGGACCGCAAAATTACTGTGCGGAACCCGACTCTTCAACATCACCGTCCTCCCAGGCCCAAGGAAAAATCTCTCTCAGCTCTCCTGCAATTTCAGCCGCCTTCCTCATCCTGCCTGCGTGCTTGAGAGCAAGAAGGAGATTCTTGTAGTACACAGGGCTTCTGCCACCCACTTGGATAGCCTTCTCAAAGGACGCCACAGCCGTTTCGTACTCCCCCCTTCTTACGTAGTAATGTCCCCAAATGGCATGAATCAGCGATGCACCCGCTCCGCACAAATCGGCTTCTTCAAGCTCAGCCCTTGCCATTTCAAAAAACCCTTCATGAATTAGTATCATCGAAGCATGAAGATGAAAGCCGGGAATACCAAAGGCCCTTCGAGAGGCATTAGCGACCACCCGCTTTCCAGCATCGGTGTCGCCGCTCGCAAACAGATGCTGGGCAAACTTCAGCATGAGGTGGCCATAAACCTGCCGATTCATGAAATCCCTCTGCAGGTTTTCATAAAGGCTGTCTACAGCATAATACTGCCACATGTTGCCGACTTTATAAGGCAGTGCTTGTTTTTCCACGGCCATCTGAAGAACGCCATAGGGAACGAGGATGTGGGAATTAGGCACCGTTTCAGAACCCGCAGCAAAAACCGCAAAAAATACTTTGTTTTTACCAGCCTCCCGGATGAGGGATTTCTCCAAAGCCGCTCTTGCCTCTTCATAGGAGCCTTTTGTGCCAGCGCCCCCTCTAGGCCACCTGAAAACCACGTTCAACAGATCATAGACGATCAGAGAATCTCCCATCCTTTCCACTAATCGCCCGTAGATCACAGGGAATAAATTGTTATCTCCCTCAACCAAAAGAAAATCACCT
>CAVPOU010000029.1:0-7919 GCA_963707125.1 uncultured delta proteobacterium
GGGAGGCAGAGCCTTTCGGCTCAAGGACAAGGTGATGCAGATTCGCAACAACTATGAGAAGGAGGTCTTCAACGGCGACATCGGCAGGATCACGTCTATGGATGAGGAGATGCGGGAGGTGATGGTGACCTATGATGGAGTGCCTGTTCCCTACGATGCTTCAGATCTCGACGAGATCGTCCATGCTTACGCCATATCCGTGCACAAGAGCCAGGGCAGCGAATATCCGGCGGTCATTCTCCCTCTCCTGCCCCAGCACTATCTTCTTCTCCAGAGAAATCTCATTTACACGGCCGTCACCCGGGCCAAGAAACTGCTGGTCATCGTGGGAAGCAAGAAGGCGCTGGCCACAGGTGTTAAGAACGACAAGATCGCGAGACGATACACCTACCTCGCAGGGCGACTGATGCGTTCCTGAGGTGCGGCTGCAGAAAGCCTTCGAAAAAGCTTTACCCGCACGGCATTGTTCAGAATTTTCTTGATTAGCTGAGATCGCGTGATTACGATAGGTCATGTGACGTGGTTCAATCAGTCTGGTTTGAATGTGACCCATTAAGGGCTCACGAGTGTAAATCAAAAAGGAGGAAAGAGGAATGGCAGTAAGAAAAGCAGCAAAGAAGGCACCGGCGAAGAAGGCAGTGGTAAAGAGAGCAGGATGAAGTACAGCATCGAGAGCGAAAGTCAAAGCAGGCGATCAGTACAAATGCTCTGTGTGCGGACTGGTCGTGTCGGTCGATGAGACCTGCGGTTGTGTGCAGAAGTGCGACATCATCTGCTGTGAAGCCCAGATGAAGAAGAAAAGATAGATCCCTAAATCCAATGCGAGCCCCATTGCTCTCCTCATTTTGGGGAGAGGAGGGGCTTTTTTGCCTTCCGGAATCAAACAGCTTCCAAAGTCACCTGGGACTCGTTCATCACTTTCTTGAACTGGGTGGCGTCGCCGATGACTTTGCCGATGATGTTTACGGCGCTTGCAGGCATGATCTTCCCCGGTTTGCTCACAGGCGTCTGGCCGAAAAAGATACAGAAAGCCTTGCCTGTCGGCCAGTAGCCCAGGTCTCCCACTTCAACCACTTCTTTTGCAGATTCATCTACCTTTGCAGTGACAGGAATAGCGAAGTAGATCTCATCTCCCCACGTGTTGAAACTCGTCTTGATGGGAAGCGCCTCGGCTATTTTCTTGGCCGTGGGAGTTTCGTTTAGTTCTGCTTCCAATGAAAGCTTTCCGATCTTGATTTTGATTTTCATGCGTTGCTGGCTCCTGTCCTTGAAATTGTTATTTTTTCTTAAACTTTATCCTGATCGGCACCTGGTTCAAGTCTAACTGCTCGCGCAACTGATTCATCATGTACCGTTCGTATGAGAAATGAACCAGGTCGGGCCTGTTCACGAATATCACAAAAGACGGCGGCATCACACCCGTTTGCGTGGCATATAAAAACTTGAGGCGCCCTGAACCCATTTTCGGCGGAGGGTTTTTCTGCACAATGTCCGTCAGGACCTTGTTGACAATGCTCGTCTCGGTTCTACTGAACAACTGCCCACGAAGGAGGTCGATTTCATGAAAGATCTTGTTGATCTTTTCGCCGGTGAGGGCAGAGACGTAGAGTTTCGGAGCAAAAGAAAGAAACGAAAGCTGCATGTCCAGGGTGTCAGCCAGGTGCTTTTTCTTTTCAGGATCTTTCTTGACAAGATCCCATTTGTTCAGGGCCAGAATCACACCGCGGCCGCGCTCAAAAGCGTAGCCGCAAACGTGGGCATCCTGGTCCGTGACTCCTTCTGCGGTGTCCATCAGGATGACGGCCACGTGGCAGCGATCCAGGCTCTGGAGGGCTTTGATCACGGAGAATTTTTCTATCTTCTCCTTTACCCGTCCTTTCTTTCTTATGCCGGCTGTGTCGATAAAAACGTACTTTCTGCCCCTGAGAGTAAAGAGGATATCTACAGAGTCACGGGTTGTGCCGGGGAGTTCACTGACCAGAAGCCGTTCCGAGCCGACAATCCGATTGATGAGGGAGGATTTGCCCACGTTCGGCCTTCCGATGATCGCGACTTTGGTGAGACTGTCCGGCGGTTCCTCCTTCGCGGACTCGGCAAGATCCTCTGTCAGTGCGCTCAGGAAAGTGGCAAGACCGTAACCATGGGCTGCGGAGATAGGATAAACCCTGTCAAACCCCAGGCGGTAAAAGTCGGCAGTGAGATGTTCACGCTCCGTTCCGTCCACCTTGTTGACACCCAGGAAAATTTTTTTCCGGCTCCGTCGGAGAAGGTCGGCAATCTTTTCATCTCCCGGCATCAGCCCATCCCGGCCGTCCACCATGAAGATGATCCGGTCCGCTTCCTCTATGGCCTTCACCACCTGTTTTCTGACCCCTTGAAGCAGAGGCTCTTCCTCTGAATCATCAAAGCCTCCGGTATCAACGAGCGTGAAACTCTTGCTTTCCCACTCCACCGAGGCGTAGAGACGATCCCGCGTGATGCCCGGCTCGCCGTCCACTAGGGCGGCCCTTGACCTTGTGAGACGATTGAACAGAGTGGATTTGCCCACATTAGGCCGACCGACTATGGCAATCAAAGTGTTCATGAAATCCCATTATTAGAGCTTTTTGAGGCGCAGTCAATGAGGGTTTCCACTTCAACGGCACAAAAGATTTTCCGTGGCCCCTCTTTATGAGCTTGACTGTGGAGACAATAAACTATATATTGCGGTCTCATAAAAGCAAATACCTTTTATATGGTATTCATTCTGCTGTTGTAACTACCCAGGCAGATAGACTGAAGGTAGATAGACTGAAGGAAAAGACATGCGCGATCACACAAAGCCAAGATCGTTTGGATACGCCTGCCTGCGCCGCCGCGGCAGGCAGGTTGGAAGGTGAGTGTGTCATGGATGATCATTATTGCCCTTCAGTCTTCAGCCTTCAGCCTAAACACCTGAGCAGTTACCTGCTGTTTACCATAGGAGGAGCCTGAGAAGGAAATCTTATGCTCAATCAGATCCAGAGAGACCACGCTGACAGCCCGCCGGCCTGAAAGCGGAAGTTTCTCTGGATCATTTTTTAGGGGCTCATCGTTTTATGCCTGCCAAATATATTATTGTTTCAGGCGGTGTGCTGTCCGGTCTCGGAAAGGGGATAGCCGCCGCTTCCATCGGTCATCTCCTCTCCTCCAGGCTCAAAATCGTTCCTATCAAGTGTGACGGGTATCTGAACGTGGACCCGGGAACCATGAATCCCATCGAGCATGGAGAAGTCTTTGTGCTGGATGACGGCGGCGAAGTGGATATGGACTTCGGCCACTATGAACGGTTCCTGGGGGTGAACTGCAAGTCCAAGTGGAATCTCACAATGGGCAAAGTCTTCGACATGGTCCGGCAGAAGGAGAGGAGAGGGGACTACCTCGGTAAGACGGTTCAATACATCCCCCACGTGACGGACGTGATCAAGAACCACATTTTCGAGGTGGCCCGCGAGGAATCTGCCGACATGGTCATTGTGGAGATCGGCGGAACCGTGGGGGACATTGAAAATGAACTTTTTCTGGAGTCTGTTCGACAGATGAGGGAGGACGTGGGCAGGGGAAATATCGCCTATGTTCACCTCACCTATGTCCCGATCCCTTATGGAGTGAATGAGCAAAAATCCAAGCCCACACAGCAAAGCGTGAATCTTCTTAAGCAGAGAGGCATTTTCCCTGATGTGATCATCGGCCGCTGTTCCCAGTTCCTCACGAAGGAGATCAAGTCCAAAATCTCAAATTTCTGCGATGTGGATCCGGAGGCCGTCATCACGGGGCTTGACGTGGAAGACATCTACGAGATTCCTCTTATCTTTGAACAGGAAGGTCTGCCGGCGATTCTCCACAAGAAGCTCAACATCTACAGCCCTCCGGACATGACACGGTGGAGGAAATGGATCGATAATTTGCGCCATCCCGCGAAGGAAATCACCGTGGCCATGTGCGGCAAGTATACGAAGCTGGAGGACTCCTATGCTTCGATCATCGAATCCTTTAACCATTGCTCTGCGCACCTGGGAGTCCGCATCAATCTCAAGTGGGTGGAGACGACGGACCTCAAGGACACTTCTTTTCTGAAAGACGTGAACGGCGTGGTCGTTCCCGGGGGTTTCGGGTCGCGGGGTACGGAGGGAAAAATAGAAGTGATCCGGGCTGCAAGGGAAAGGAATATCCCTTTCCTGGGGCTGTGCCTGGGACTTCAACTGGCCGTGATCGAATTTGCGAGGAATGCCTGCGGGCTCCAGGGAGCGAACTCGACCGAGATGGATCCGGAGACGCCTCATCCGGTCATTGATATTCTCCCGGAGCAGAAAAGCGTGGTGAACAAGGGGGGACCATGAGGCTCGGCGCCTATCCGGCTGTCCTCAAACAAGGGAGCGTGGTTCATTCACTCTATCAATCCCTCGACGTTTCGGAAAGGCATCGCCATCGGTATGAAGTCAATCCCCAATACCATCAGGCTCTGACGGAAAAAGGAATGGCTTTTTCAGGCATCTCGCGAGACGGAAGACTGGTCGAGTTCATCGAGCTCTCCTCGTTGAAATATTTCGTGGGCACCCAGGCCCATCCGGAATTGAAATCCCGGATGGAAACCCCTGCGCCTTTGTTCTATGGCTTTATCAAAGCCTGTATGAGTTGAACCTCATGACCACGATGCAGGCCTTTGGCCGCAAACAAATTCGAATCTCGAAATCCGAAATTCGAAACAATTTCAAATCCAAATGCTCCAATGTTCAAAACAGAGATCCGCCCCAGCGGTTTTGGTCATTTGGATTTGGATCATTGGATATTGCCCTTCGACGTGGCTCAGGGCGGTGAGCCAAGTCGAACCGCTCACCATGAACGAAATGACCGTTCGCCCTGAGGTATCGAAGGGTGAACGGGGCTTCTTACTCGAGCATCAAGAGGAGTCAGGCAACAGCCTGGTAAAATTCATCTTTGGATAGAAGGTGATCACCGTGACCAAAACCTATCGTGTTGTTCTGTTGGGCAGGATCGAGGAGAAGCAGGATTTTGAGGAGAAAATGGAAAAGCTTGGTTTCTCCCCGGGAAGCGTCCGAGACCTGATCGAAAAAGTCCCCAGCGCACTGAAGGCGGGCCTGCTGCTTGGGGAAGCAAGAGAATACGCGGAGGCGGTCCAGGAAGCGGGGGGTAAGGTCAACATTCAGGAAGACGGCGTGTCTGGTGAAACCAAACGGCTGCATCCACCCATCGAGATCCGGTCGCTCAAGGATTTCACCATGTGCCCCGAGTGCGGGCACCGGCAGATCAAAGCAGATGCGTGCGTCAAGTGTGGTTTCCTCTTTTTTCAGAAGAAAGAGAAAAGATCCGCCAGATGACAGAAGTCATTGAGCTTGAGAAAGCAAAGCTGGACATGGCCGTCCGGCGCGGGTACCGCAACTGGAAAAGCCAGTTTCAAGAGGATTTCGGTCCGGACACCCGCCTTTCAGATGTCTCCATCAAAACCCTCACCATGCTGGCCCAGGGGAAAGACAAAAGTACTTTCTATCTTTTTGACCTGGTGATGAATCTCAGAAGCCTGGGCTCCGGATTCGAATTCAGTGAACTCGACCCCAAGGAAAAGATGGCAGTGATGGACCAGTACCTGTTTCTCCTGGACCGGATCCGTTTTGAATTCATGAAACGGCTGGGCTGGCTGGAAGCTTATCCCGGAGAGGAGTTCACGCTGGTGGAACTGGTGTTGCGATTTGAGCAAATGGGTCCGCGGCTTCAGGCGAGTGTACCGCTCCTGAGCCGAAACCATTCGGGCTACGAAGAGTACCGCAAGATGAGCGCTTTCGAAAAGGAAGAAATGGTCAGGAAACTGATCCCCAATGCCTTAAAGGAGATTGAGAATCACTCGACCACCTTGTAGACCTTGTCTCCCTCTCGGACCCTTTCCTTCACCATGATGCCTACCAGATTACCGACCTTGGCTTCTTCAATGGGCTTGTTATCCATTTGAATACTCGCCACGGTGTCGGTGAATTCGGTCGTGTGGCCCTTGTATTTGAGTGTATCTCCGGGCTTGATGGTTCCGCTCGTCACTTCGATGGCAGCCACGCTGGGCTTGGAAAAGAATTTAACAACCACCCCGATTTGTTCTTCTGGCATGATTTTCCCTCCTTTCCGGCCTACTGGATGAAGAAATACCCCTTTTGTCTTTTCCTGTCAACGCCTGACCTGTTCTAAATCCTGTTGAAGCTCCAGGACGAATAGCGTAATATTGGCCTAGGTGCTTTATCCTTCTGACTCCTGTATTCTGACTGCTGACTTCTACGGGGTTGCTATGGAAGAATACAAGAAGAAACTCGCGACGATCCTGGCGGAGACCGGGGCGCTCTTTTTCGGCAAGAACCTTGTCCTCAAAGACGGCCGCCCCACGCCCTACTTCGTAAACCTCGGCATGTTCAGGACCGGCCGCCTGAGCATGGAAATGGGCTCTTTTTTTGCGGACATGATGGTCAGCAGGGGCCTCGTGGACCGGACGGACATCCTCCTGGGCCCTTCCTACAAGGGAAGCGCCATCGCCCTTTCAGCGGCCATTGCCCTTTATACCCGGTACGGCCGTGATCTGCTTTTCGACTACGATCGCAAGGAAGCCAAGACCCACGGCGAAAGCAGTCAGTCCGGAAGCCTGTTCGTGAACAAAACGTTTTTTGACGGCTGCCGGGTGTTCGTCGTCGATGATGTGGCAACCTCCATGGGGACCAAGCAGGATCTGCTGAAGACAGTGGAGCAGGAAGCGAAAGCAAGAAAGCTCTCGGTACGGCTCACCGGGATCGGCATCGCCATTGACCGAGAGCAGACGACCGCTGTCTATGATCCGCAGGATCATGTGGTTCCGGGGAAGAAAGGAAAGAATGCTATTCAGGATTTTGTGGCCTCCACGGGCATTCCTGTTTACTCCGTGGCCGGTATCAGGGAGGTGGTCGAGTTTCTTTACCAGGCAAAGGTTCCGGTCAAGGTGGAGGGCCGGTTTGTGCCCATCAACGAAAAGACCAAGCAGGAATTTGATGAGTATTTGAAAACCTATGGGGTTGAGTGAGAGGAGTCATGCCAGCATAGGGAAGGCGTATGCAAACGACGAATGATCTCCCATGGATCATAAGGGATCTCTTGAACAGCAGGCCGCGCAAGGCCATTGAAGAGCATGGCGCTTCTCTCAGGCGCGCGGCGGTGCTGATCCCCTTGTTCAAAACAGCGTCAGAGTACAGAATCCTCTTTACCAAGAGGACGGATACGGTCGATGAGCATAAGGGGCAGATCTCCTTCCCGGGCGGAAAGATCGAGGACGAGGATGCATCCCCTCTTGAAACAGCATTGAGGGAAGCGGAAGAAGAGATCGGGCTCTCGCGAAAAGATGTGACGGTGTTGGGCCAGATGGATGATGCTCGCACGCTGAGCTCCAACTACATCGTGCACCCTTTTGTGGGCCTCATTCCTTACCCCTATGATTTCAAAACAAGTGTCCAGGAAGTCAGAGAACTGATCGAAGTGCCGTTCCAGGTGTTTCTGTCAGGAGATTCTGCCGGGGGAAACACTCCCGTGGTCTATGAGGGAGTCACCTATCAAAGCCTGGCGTACTATCACAGGGGAGAGGTGATCTGGGGGGCGACGGCCAGGATCATGCGGAATCTTGTTGATCTGGTGAAAGGAAAATTAGACTTGCCTGTTGAACATCGATAAGTTATATTCACTAGGAGTCGGGACGTGGCTCAGTCTGGTAGAGCACCGCGTTCGGGACGCGGGAGTCGCTGGTTCAAATCCAGTCGTCCCGACCATAACCCAACAATGGCACTCGGCAGAAAGAGCCGAGTGTTTTTTTATTGGGGACACGTCTAGATGGCAAGGAGTCGTCCCGGTTGAAGACCGGGATCGTCCTGACCATTTTTTATTCT
>CAVPOU010000030.1:0-73518 GCA_963707125.1 uncultured delta proteobacterium
CTGCTTTCCGATGAGGAGCAGGACGATGACAGAGGATCAGACCCTGGACCAGATCCGATCGTATCTCAGGACATTGAAACTCCGTAAGATGCAAAAGGCTCTTGATGAGGTGCTCTCCCATGGCGCCAAAGAAAATTGGCCCGTCTCCAAAACCATCGAGCGCCTTTTGGCATCGAGGCAGACTCTTTGATAGAACGCCGCATCGAACGCAGAATCAAAGACTCCAAACTGCCGGAGCGAAAGCTCCTCTCCGACTTCGACTTCTCCTTCCAAAACGGAATCGAGAAAATCGGATTATGGATCTGGCCACTCTCTCCTTTGTGGAGCGAAAACAGGGACTCATCCTGGCCGGAAGTCCGGCACCGGCAAGAGCCATATCGCCAAGGCTCTCCTTCTCATCGGATGCAGCAAACTCTACCGCTGCCGGTATACCACAGCCGCCGACATGCTCAAGGATCTCATGGCCTCTTTGGCCGACGGCACCCTGGAGCAAAAGCTCAAAGCTCTATACCCGTCCCGACATTCTTCTGATTGATGAGGTGGGCTTCGATCGCCTGGAGCAGGAATCGGCCAGAAACGCTTCCCTCTTCTTCAAGGTCATTGACCAGCGCTACTGCAAAGCTTCCACACTTTTGACAACCAACATCGACTTTAAAGCCTTGGGCGATTACCTCGGAGACCCCGTCATCACAACCGCCATCGTGGACCGCATGGTCCATCACTCCATCATCATCAACATCCAGGGTCCCAGTTGGAGAATGAACGAATCCAAAAAACTCAACGCTTCCCAGAAAAGCAAATCCCCCAAAAAAGCTGACCCCGCTAGACCCCAGCCCACTCTACACGAAAAAACCAATCCGCAGATCCATCGGCTATCAAAGGGGATCCCCTTACCGTTACATCTTCTACCTCATACCTCGAAACAGGCAATTACACAGGGGGTCCACACATACACTCCCAGTGGGTCCATTTTTCTCCGGCGATAGCATTGACAGGTACAATATCCTCAGTGAAGCAGATCTGAGAGCGGCCACAGCGAAGCAAGAAGCGATCGAAATCAGCAAGAGGAAAAATCTACGGGCACAATTCTAAATTTTAAACAAAAAAGGGCTAGCCGTGAACTCAACTAACCCCTTCAAAATGTTGTCTTTTGAGATGCCGAGACACAGAATCGAACTGTGGACACGCGGATTTTAAGACCTATAATCTATCATTATTGATTATTTTAGATTATCTATACTAATTTATACTAATAAAATTTCCAGAAAAAACACCCAATAAAACACCATTTTTCCCATTATTGTCCCGTTTTTCCTGTGTCAATCAGTTATTTATTAACCAAAACGGTTACTTGTTCTGCTTATCGTTCTTCGGATGCAAAGAAATGCCACCTCTCCGTCATCCGTGTTGTCCTTTTTTGCATCCATTCCCGGCCTTTCCACCGGGGGTATCCCGACCACTTTCTTGATCTCTCCTTCCACTTGATCTTGGGATTGTCTTTGAAAGTCTCGTAGATCTCGAAGACATTCTCATCACTCTGGCCCTTTTCAATCCTTTTGATCGCCTGCCTCATGGCGTCATTGTCCGGCTTGATCCACCCAAGGTGATTCATTTTCCCTATCCAAATGGCGTCATTGACATATGGGGATAGATCCTATACCAGATCGTCAATGTGTACCGGGTCTAACATTGGCTCCACGCTAACAGAGGTTCTGAATCCTGCATCAAAGGCGTATTTCAGGGATGCCTTCCTTTCCTCGTAGCCTGGCGCATTGGGTTCCCAAAAGGAGAGGAGGGTGTTGTCAGTGGCTGTGATCGTGAACCTAAAAGAGGAAATTTTTCTGGAAACCCTTCAATTCTGTGCAGAGGCTTTTGATTATTTCGAGATTTGGCTTAGATACGACCACCACATCATTTCCGGCATCAAGCAGTTTCTTCAATACCGTGAGGTACGCATCGTAATTCGCCGGGGTGATGTCATGAGAAGAGGGGAACATGGTTCTTCCCTTCATCAGCCCATAGGATTTTATCCACTTTGTCCTTACGGATGACCTGATCTTTCCATTTCTCGACTGGTATTTGGCCCTTTTTTCTCATGGCAGCCATGTATTTCCATGGCAGTAAACGCAATCCCGCCCGCATCCTTCACAGCAGTTCACCGATCTGACAGCCCACTCCCTTGCTCCGTAGGCGTTCACTTTCTTGGAGTCGGCCTTCTCTCTCTTTGGGAGAAGCCGGAACGCCGCCTGTAAGGTGGGTAGGTCTTCCTTAACCCCCTTCACCGCAAGGCTCAAGGCGGCTGTGGCATCGTTAAGTGGGGCGGATATGGAGAGGTTAATGAAATCTGGTTCAAAGTCCTTTGTAGGATTGATGCTGAAACTTGCGGCCAATTTCTTATCAGCAAGAAGGCTGTTCACTCTTTGCACGATGGGAGCCGCTTTTTCGTGAATTTTTCTATGAAGAGTGTGAGGTCGGTCCCGGTAGTGCGGACTAGGATCGATTTCCTGATCTCTGGCCAATGGTTCTCAAGGATATGCTTCACAGTCCCTTTTTCAGTCTTCCGTAGGGATTCTATGCACGCCTTCACGGCCTCAAAGTCAAACGAAAGGAATTCCTCTGCCGCTGGCAGCGCCAAGATTCTTCGGCACGCTCAGCTTGGACCAATCCCGGAGTTTCAAGAGGTTCCTGACACAACCATCGAACGCCCTAAGTGGCATGGGGTCTTCCTCTTTCTTGAAGAAACTGTGAAGTGCAGCTCTGTCATCCTCGGAAAGGTCTTCCCGTGCAAAGATCGCCGCAACGGAGAAATCAATTATCCCTTGGTGTATATCCTTTCGTATCTCCTGGTTTTTAATAGCACCTATCCGTAAGAACCTTCCGATCGTGAGCCGATCCTTATTCGTTATTGTTTCAAGGTGCCTTGTTGTTTCCCCTTTCTTCTTTCCATTGCTCAGAAGGTCCTGCCTTATCTTCAGAAGAAATCCTGCCATCTCCCAGGTGCTTGGTTCCTCCCTCGCAAGGTTCTCCGAGAGGCACACCTGATAGGCTTCTTCGTCTGAGAGGCTTTGATCATGAGACCTCAGCCCAAACTTTCTGATCATTGAACTCGTCCCTTTTGCCGTCTTCTTCAAGAGTTTTCTTGAGCGCCCAGAGCCTTCTGAATCCGGAGAGGAGTTGAAATCCATCTTTGTCGGTGGTCTCTCTTGACAATGATATTCTGATGAATCCCCCCTGACTTGATCGTTGATACCAGCCAGTCGAGTTTTTCTTGATCTATCCCTAGTTCTGGAGTTCTGAGCACGAATTTTGTCTTCGCTAAGTCGATTTCGCCGACCCTGATTTCCCTCATTTCGGGTTTTTTGGTCAGCGCTGAACAAATTCGCTTTACCTCTTTTGGACGGCAAGGACTTTGGGTGGCTCCGGGGGAACGGCAGCTCCCTCTTCGATCCCTCTCAAAAACCTTAGCTAATCGCTCTGCCGCCTTTCTCGCTGTATCCGGGTCTTTTCTGAAACCTGACTTTGCATCTCTATTTGGATTGATTGACAGGAAGGCCCTTATTGGTCCAATACTGATTCAGCCTGTTGTCATCCCACCCGCAGTAGTATTTTAGATCTTTGTCTACTTCGATTGGTTTGGTCGGCGCCTCCTCCGCCACCATTCCTTCCGATCTCAGAGCCTCGATTAGAGAGACAACAGTTTTCTTGTCGGCTGAAGGGTGCTGTTCTTTAGGATCTTTCCATTGTCCGTATCCTATCAAAATATTGGGATGCCTTGTTTGGGAAGCCTCTTACCATCAGCGATCTTTTGAGAAACCTTCCGCATGTTTTCGTCTCTTATGCCGTGGAGTATCAAAACAAACGCCTTTCCGTGCGTTTTTGTCATTTCAGCGACGAATGCATCGATACAGTTCAGGAAAGTGTTCTCCGGGACCATCTTTGCATGCTCTATTAGGTTTAGGTCCAGAAGTCCTGCGGCCTGGTCTGGCGCGTCTTTCCCAACAGTCAGGGGTTTTTGATATTGGTCGTTTATGACAGCGTAGCAGCCAAGTCTGTCAGCAATCTCTTCGGCCAAGATGTTTGTGTAGTCGTCATCACCTACACTCCATGTGGGAGCGATGATGAGAAGATTTCTCTTGCCGGGAATTAACTTGATCTTCTTCTCTCTGATGTCACCCTCAAGCGTGCCTGTTGCAGCGATATTACGGCCTCTCTCGGCATTCCATCTGACTTGGCGGCTATTCCTTTTATTAGCTCTGAGTCGACTTGAAGGTTTTCTTTGGTGCAGATCTCGGTCAGAAGCTTTTGGATCGCTTTATCCGGCACTTTTTCAATGGGATTTTCATACATCTATTTTTCAGCGTTTTCAGAACTTTTCTTGGCTCTGTGGTGCAAAAGATGAAGTAGTTATCCTCATCGACATTTTCAGTGTGTTTCAGGAATAGACCCGCTTGATCGTCTGTGAGCCCGTGGCACTCGTCAACGAGGAATATGCTCTTTTTAAGCCCTTCAAGGGCACCGGAGTTGCCGCCAGAGAAATTGCCTAGGTATTCTCTCAACTCGTCCTTCTTGACATCAACAGCGTTGATTTCCAAAACAGCAAACAGGCTGTGCCCGTTTATGATCCTCTTGCATGAATAGCATTCGCAGCAAGGTTCACTTGTTGGACCCTTCACGCAGTTGAGTCCCATCAATTATGATCCGGGCCAGTGTAGTTTTTCCCGTTCCACTTATTCCGTGGAACAGAAAGTTGTGGGGCACCTTGCCGGTTTTGAAAGCTCGATCCAAGAGTCGTTTGGCCTGTTCGTTTCCCACAACTTCGCTCGTCCTCTACCAATCTTATCGGCAATCGGAAGAATTCATTGAACTGTTCCTTTGGTGGTGGGGCTTTTCGGGGATCTGACAATACGGAGATGATCTGCTGTAGCGTCTTTTCGAGTTCTGCTCTGTTGCTGTGGTTATAGGATAGTAGATGTACAATACTATTTATACGATACCAGAAATCCTTCGGTTTATCGTTTTGTGACGATGGCTCGAGTCGGCGTCACACCAATGGCTGAGGCGGGTTTTAGCAGTATCTCTTCTTGAATCTGCTTTTTCCCTATCCCTCTCTGAACCAGAAAGCTCGCCATCACCGGTCTTCCAGATGGGGACTTCACTTTCATACCCTCTTGAAGGTGCCGAATTCCAAAGTTGCTCAGCTTACCGAGAACTCCTTTGAGTCGGTCAGCCGGGTCTTCTCCCTCTTTCAGCGAGCCGAGAAATGAAATCTCAATTCCCTTGATTTCGCTCGCCGCCTTTTGGATCCCCCTAATCCCAGCTTCGTCCCAATCGAAGGCAACAACAAGGTGTTTCACGCCAAGGTCTTTGAGCAGGCGCACCGTGCTGGGTTGAATTCGGTGCCAAGGGTGGAGATCACTATGGGTTTGTCTTTGTTATCGAAGATGTTGTACACGGCGAAGAAATCGAAGATCCCTTCAACAATGATGGCGGTCTGATACTCTTTTATCCCTCTGGCGGATTTGTCGATTCCGTAAAGCCAGCCCTTTGACTTGACGACGGAATCTTCCTGGCTTTGTTTCTTCCACCGCACGCCTCGGTTATCCAGGCGTCTTCCTATCATCCCCTCTATCTGGCCGTCTTGCTTGAAAATGGGGAATGTGATCCGACCGGCAAAGTAATCGGAATACACCCCGTAGGCGTGTTTTGCGCCATAATCAATGTGCTTCCTGTAGTATTGATAGCTTGGCGAGTCGGGCTGGTTCAATAAGAGGAAGAGGCTGAGGCGGTTGAAAATCTGAAAGTAGGGAGCGTCCTTCTTGAATTCATCAAGATGGGAATTGAGAAATGCTCTTCCTCGGTATTCCTTATCCTCTAAGGCCGGGCAGAAACCGATCTTGAACTTCTCTACGGTCTCCTCATCGATCCCTCTTCTGTCGAGGTACCTCCACGCTTTTTCAAATTTGTCCTTCCTGTCTATGAGCAGGCGGTTGTAAAAGTCAGCCGCCTCCAGCAGTGCTTCTCTGTGCCTATCTGTCAGCTCTCCGGCGTCGCTTTCAGCTATGGGTTCCTCTGCTCCATTACCATCGCCCGCTTGGCTCCTCATAGGAAGCGTTTATTCTTCCTCTATGAAATTCGAAATCCTTTATCCCAAGAAACTTGGCAAACCTCTCCTGGGCCTGCCGGAAAGTACATCCTTCCTTAAGCATAATGAGATCATAGATGTCCCAATCTTTATTGCAGGCTCCGAAGCAGTGAAATCGAATCTCGCCGATTTTGCTAATCCGTATCCTAAAGGAATCTCTTGTATCGGGATGAAAGGGACAGTGAGCTCCGGTGGCGTGAATGAAATGGATGCCGAGTTGGGATTCAAGGAAGGATTTTGTTGGTTTGAGGTAGCTCTTGTCTTTTAGATCTTTGTAGGAGACCGGCATGAAGCCCTCACGATAGATATTCATAGTAGCACTAACATGGCGAAATTTCAATTGAAAACGGGGGTTGGTGCCTTGTGGGACTGGTATCTATATGCTCTAGGTCTGATGCTGGCATGCGTTTTGGCACTCCGGGCACGATTTGCTCTCCCCTCGGCCCTTACTCCGCTATTCCTTTTCGAGATCGAGTGCCCAAATTGAGATTTTGAGAAGGGAGGGAAAAATGGTAAATAGCCTTTCATCCTGATGGAGGAGCTCGAGACCCCAAGACATGGCCACCAATTATCAAGACCGCCTGCGGATACCCCTTGAAGGCAATGACTACACCCGTTTTGAAACCAGCACCGGCTTGCATGTGGCGACCGGATACACCAGGATCGTCATCGGCGGAAGAGGCCCCTACATCGAGTTTCTTCCTGGCCATCTCATTTGGGACAGCCTTCAAATCCCCGACGAAGAAAAATACAGGCTAGAGCACCCCTGGAAAGACAAGGTCTTCTATGTGGAGTGGAGAACCAAAGACCAAAGCAACGTGAAGGTCTATGATCAAAAGCGGACGGTGGATTATGCCGATTACAAGGTGGGGCTTTTCTACATCTCCCCGTTTGATCTCTTTGTTGAGGGGGAGGCGGTGATCACGAAGCTGGAGAAAAGGAAATCCAGGTCGCCATCAAAATGAGGGCCATAGAGCTTCTTTGGAAGGACGATTACAAACGGTAATTAATTCCGGGGTAAACCCCCGGATATGCCGGGGGACTCCCAAAGTTTGACATTTCCGGGATTATATGAAAGCCCCTCTAACGTGAACCGCTCAAAATTCACAGAAAGAGAGGCTTTCATGAGCAACGTACAGAGTCTAAGTCATACGAAATGGGAATGCAAATATCATCTCACATGGATACCGAAATATCGGAAAAAAGAGCTATATGGGGATCTGAGGAAGTATTTGGGCGAAGTGTTACGGGAGCTAGCCCGGAGAAAGGAATGTGAAATATTGGAAGGGCACCTTATGCCAGATCATGCCCATATGCTTATCTCGATTCCTCCCAAATATGCGGTCTCCCAAGTGGTCGGGTTCATAAAAGGCAAAAGCGCGATTCACATTGCGAGAGAGTTTTTTGGTCGAAGGAAGAATTTTACAGGGGAAGAGTTTTGGGCAAGAGGCTACCATGTGAGTACAGTAGGGAAAAATGAAGAGGCGATTCGCAAATATATCAAAGAGCAGGAAAGAGAAGATCGAAGAATCGATCAATTAAAGTTGTATTAGACAAGTAGCCGCCACCTTTGAGGTGGCCCAAGATTTACCACCGCTTTGAGCGGTTCACATACTACAAGCCTCCGGCTATGCCGGAGGTCGTTGACATTGCGTCCCCCCCCCCAACTTGGCATTTCTAAAAATCTCTCAGTCGCCGATATCTTCCAATAGCCTTGCCAGGTCCCTATCAGCCCCGGCAATTGTAATTACATCCTTGTCATGAAGCTCGTCGCTGTCTTGCGGCACAATATTTATAGTATCCTCCAGGTGATTCACATCCCCCAAAAGGCGCCGCTTGCCTTTGACCGCGATGATGTTTACTTTATATTTAGACACGCGGAATCACCTGATGCAGCGTTTTCCCTTCGTATTTTTTTGAGATTTCAATTTCGACGATGCTATAGCCCTGCATCAGCTCAAGATAACTTTTCAGCCCCGTAAATAGCAGGCGGTGCGAAAGCTGCTCGGCGGATTTTTCTTCCGGCTGGACAACCTCGGTGGCGCCGATCTGGCTTAGAATTCGTGCGTGTATGGAATTGGTGGCACGGGCAATGATTTTAGGTATTCCGAATTTCTTTGCCATGACCACAACCAGGGCGTTGATTTCGAAATTACTGCCCATTGACGCCACGATGACATCGACTTTATCAATTCCTTGTGAAATCAAATCCCTTTCATTCGTTGCGTCTAATTTGACCGCCAGGCTGACATCATTTTTTACGTCTTCAATCAATGCGATATTTGTATCCACCCCGATAACCTCGGCGCCGCGGCTGGCAAGCTTCAACGCTAACACCTTGCCGAATTCGCCCAGACCGATAATTGCGCATTTCATAATATGCTCCTTTTACTGACCTTATGTCAGAATTACAGTTTCTTCAGGGTACTGGTAAGTAGCCTGGTCGCTGCGGCGGATGATGCTTAGCAATATCATCAAAGGGCCGACACGCCCGATGAGCATCATGATGCACAGCATCAATTTGCCGAATACGCTTAGCGAGGCGGTGATGCCGGTGCTGAGCCCAACAGTGCTCAGGGCCGAAACGGTTTCGAAAAGGGCGTTCAGGTACGGGACCTGTGGGTCGCTTATGGTCAGCAGGAAAGAGAAGAAAAAGGCGCAGATCAGGTAAAGCACCACGATGGACACAACGGTATGCACTACCAAGGTAGGTAGGCTGCGCTTGTTCATTTCTATACGCGGCCGGTGGCGCATCATGGAAAAAACCGTGGCCAGCATAACGATAAAAGTCACGGTCTTGATGCCGCCGCCCGTGGACAGCGGCGAGGCGCCGATAAACATCAATCCGATCATGCCGATTAAAGTGGGTGGCTTCAGCTCGCCAATATTCACCGTATTGAAACCGGCGGTTCTGGTGGTGACCGACTGGAAAAACGCGCTGGTGATTTTCTGGGGAAGGGGTTTATCCTTAAGCGTGTTATTATATTCCAGCCCAAAGAAAATAAATGTGCCACCTAAAATAAGAATGATAGTGGCGAACAATACTATTTTGGTATGGGTAGACAAACGGGAAATATTTTTCGTGTCACGGCGCGACTTTATCCAGCGCGACCGGCGGAATAAGGGCAGTGTCGACAGCTTGAACTGCAACAGGTTTATAATCACCGGAAAGCCCAACCCGCCCAGCACAATCAGTACAATAATAATCCAGAGCAAAAGATGATGCCCGGCCAAATTTACAAAACCGGTGGGCAGCAGGGAAAAACCTGCGTTGCAGAATGCCGAAATAGAGTGGAAAACGCTCCATTTAATGCGGCCGACAAAATCTAGGTTGGGCAGTTCCCAAAACTGGTAAAGCAATACCGCGCCGATAATTTCAACGCAAAAAGTTATGGCGAAGACATAGGCCAGGAAACGTCCGAGCTCTCCGACGATACTGAAATTAAAGACATCGCGCAAGAAAACTGTTTGCCTGACCCCCAGGAAACGCTGCTGGAGCAGGGTGAAGAACATGGTGAAGGTGATCAAGCCCAGTCCGCCCAATTGGATCAGGAAAAGAATCATCATCTGTCCGGTGGTGGAGAAATCATGGCCGGTATCGCGCACGGCAAGGCCGGTGACGCAGGTGGCGCTGGTGGCGGTGAAAAGCGCATCCAGGAATGAAATCGGGTGTTCCGTCGAAGCGCCGGCTTTGGGAAGGAGCAGGAAAATAGTGCCAAGCATTATCACGAACGCGTATCCTGCAAGCAATAAGGTCGCCGGATTCATCCTGAGTGATGCCAGCCGGGCATTGAAACGGGCAAATATCAAGATGAGGTTGATCACCAGGTAAATCTGGATGATAACTATATACACTTCAGTCAGGTTGGTGATATGCAGAGCATTAAAAATGTTGCGCATTAATACCGGTCCGGCAAACTGGGTTGCGGCCAACTGCAGGAAGAATAAGCTTACCAGAGTAATTTCCAGCCAGTATTGCCTTGCGTAATTTTTTTTATTGCGGGCAACAGCAAAATTGGAAAGAACATAAAGAATGAAAACAGCCACTACGCCGATGTCAACTTTATGCAGGATATCCCTGATTGTCTTTGAAACAAAAAATCCGTATTCCAGGGCCAAAGAGATGACCCCGAAGACCATGGCGGTACGCAAGGCATAGCGGAGTATCTTTTCAAACGGTTTCTCTTCCGGATTTCGGTAGATAAGCATAAGGATACTATAACTTTTTATCGAAAAACGGCAAACTATAATTAATCCAGGGTAAACCCCAGGCTGTGCCGGGCGACTCCCAAAGTTTGACATTTCCGGGATTATATGAAAGCCCCTCCAACGTGACCCGCTCAAAATCCACAGAAAGAGAGGCTTTCATGAACAACGCACAAAGTCTAAGCCATACGAAGTGGGAATGCAAATATCATCTGACATGGATACCGAAATACCGCAAAAAGGAGCTATTTGGGGATCTCATGTCACCGCCGACCCACGCCAGGGGAAGAGAACCAGACGCAATTACAGGGGTGACTTTTCCTTGACCTACATGGCTCTCCCCATGGCCCACTACTACTCGCTTCAGTTTCTTTCCTTCGTAGTATCTCTTGTAGGCCTTGCAGTATACTACCCCCTTACCCCGTTCGATGGGATCCAAGGCAAGGTAAGCGGTTCGATACTGCTCCTTGGGTATCCTGATACTACGATCAGACTGGGAGAGAAGATCGCGCAGGGTAGTAGCTTCAACTGTACCGAAAGCTGATTCATAGTGAGGTAGCCGTTCTATTACGTCATCATAGTAGAACCGGAAAATGGCGTTCTCCATTTCGAAGTGTACCTCTCGCATGAGCACCTCCTTACTCTTCGGGAATGAAGTAAACGGTAGTACCGGAACCGATGCTACCCATTAATATATTTAGTAGGAGGGGGATATACTTCGATGAGGAACGCTTGATGGAGTAGTAGGGATAGTAAGGAGGGGTAGTAGGGTGAAGTATACTATGATACTCGGAGGTAGGAGATCGAAGTGAGGTAGTAAGAGGCGATGAAGGCGGGTATCAGTGGTAGAATGAGTTCTGAATTTGGCCGGTAGGAGAAGTGATCTAGAGATTGACTCTCCGCTGTTAAACAGGGATGGATCCCGTTTGGAGAGGAATACGCCGAGTATATGCGGAGGACCGGGAAGTGGGTGCTGAGAATCCGCAGCTATTGAGATCCATCGTCTTTTATCGGGTGTTGTAGGAGGGGGCGAACTTTGAGGGTTAAGCCTCCAACTGAAAGGACCTCCACGGCCTGCCCTTTCTCCGGCGCAGGATAACCCTGAGCCACCTCGGCCTTCCAGAGCTCGCCTTTGACAGAAACATACCCTGAAGGATCTATCTTTTCGTGTGCAATTCCCTGCAGCCCCACCATGGGCTCCGGGGACCGCGGGTCATAGGCCCTCCACAGGAAAAAATAGAGGATCGTGTCTTTGGCAACCCAGAGGATCACAATGCCCCACGCGTAGAGCGCCGGGAAATCGAAATGCCGGTACACGACGACCACTATACCCGCCACAAGAAGGATAGAAGGCATTTGGAGCAGCCAGTATCGTATTAAGATCCGGGGGGACCATCTGCGCGATCTCATTTCGCTATATCCTCCCTCCTTCTTTGAATTTGGCAAAACATGCAAGCTGATTCAAGAGACGGAATTCCATACAGACACCGCACCTGTGTAAAGGGCTGGCTCGGTTCGCTTTTCTTGTGGGATATTTCGGGGGCATCAATTCCGAGCAGTCTGATTGTCTTGTCAACCCTACCATTCCTGACCTGGATAGTGTCCCTCTCACAGCCTGGTTATGCTAAGCAATTATCCACCTTAATTCCGCACGCTGGAAATATGTAAAGCTTTACCATTAAATAGCAATTCTTCACCCATGAAAATTGGTAGTTTTTTACATACACACGTCTGTTCCTAAGTTTACCCTCGTAGCCAATTGAAATTAAACGCAAAAAGACTCCCTGCTTTTTTGGCATAACCTTTGCCTATATAAATCAGCAACAAGGACCTGAGCAGCATTCAACCCCGGTCAATAAGGGGTCGATGAAGGCGATGCGAAAAACCTTTCAGCATTATTTAAATCCTCTTCATGTGTACTGCCGATTAAGGGACTTGGGCACGTCAAAAGCTGTCGCGATTCTTCTTTGTCGATTCTATGAACGCGCTGTTTTCAACCATTTGCGATCCCGATTTACATCGAACTGGTAGCCGTAACGCCAGTCTTATGGAAGGAGGCCTAACATGGACATCGGAATCAAGGTTGAATGGTGCAGAAATCCGATCAAACTGGAGTTAGTGAGGCATGTCATCCCTTTGCTCGGTTTCTGCTGTTTTCTCGCATGTCTGTTCGGCTATCGCTGGGCCTGGAAAGCTTTTGAGAACGGAATTCTTCGCTGAAAAAACGCAAAGTCAACACGTCAGGGGAGCTCTGGTGCAGCTTCACCAGGGATGTGCCCCCTGATCGGGTCGGGTTGACTCTTAACAAGTTACATTTGACGGCGCTAAAGCACCGCCATCGAACCGAACGTTGACGATTTCTCCTTCTAAACTGGCGTCCGAAGACACACCTGTGAATTGAAGATTACGATACTTATGTTGCGTGGGGACGTAGCTGTTGGGCACGAGTACATTTGGTAAAAGCCATCATGGATTGAAATAACGCACTTCCGGCAGTTCGCGAGGAGAATCCGTGCGAAAGGTGAACGCGGTGAGCGAGCCGGTGGCGGGATAGCCGCCGGTGAAGCCGAGGGCCTGAAGGTTGGCCTTGTTTTGGGGTGTGAGCGCAAGCCCGCGCGCCCACAGCATTGCGAAGACAATGACGTCGCCGTGGGTTACGGCAACGACGTTTTCACGGGCGTGCCGATCACGCGCAAACTGGAAGAATTTCAGGGCGCGCTCGACGATGTCTTGCGGCTGCTCATACGGCGTGCCGACTCCGGTGTAGACATCTCCGTGCCGAGCATCGACTTCCGCGCTCGGCCGGCCCTCGAAGGCGTTGAGCACCTCGATCAAGTGCCGCGATTGCCTCAGCTCCAGCTCGGGGTGAAACGCAAGAATTTCCTGGGCGGTCTGCCGGGTCCGCAGCAGCGGGCTGAAATATAAGGCGCTGATGTTCGTGCCGTTCAGAAAACGCCCGGCAGACCGAGCCTCTTCCAGCCCTCTCGGGCTCAGCCGAAAACGCGGCAGGCGGCCGTAGAGAATCTTATTGGGGTTATGAACATTGCCGTGCCGGACAAGATACACGGTGGTAGGCGTCGTCATGCAAGTCCTCAATTGATGCAGGTTGATTTTGGCTATAAGATAGCACAACGTCAAACACAATCAACCGCCTGCTCGGCTTTCGGATTCTTATGATGATAGTTTTTTTATAAGACACTGGCTTTTTATAGGCATCATCCTGGTAGTGCTGGGTGCATTCGGCTTTCGTGACCTGCATTTTTGGCTACAGAAATTTCACATCCTGACCATCGGCATTTTCATCGCCTTCTTCATCACCGGTCTGGCGCTTGACACTTCACGTCTCAGTGAGCAGTTGTTGCAGTTAAAAGCCCCCTTGGCGGCCATGATTTCATCTCTGGGTTTCATCCCGTTGCTTTCACGGCTTCTGGCCAGATTCGTGTTCCCGCTGGAATACGTCATTGGCGTATGTATCATCGCCACCGCTCCGGTGACGGTCGTCTCCGGCACGGTGATGACCGCCCTGGGAAAAGGCAATATACCGCTATCCCTCTTCATCTGTGTGCTCGGCAACTTTATGGGCGTCTTCACGATTCCATTTTCGCTGAAACTCCTGACAGAAACCGGGGGAGATGTCGACCTACCGGCGATCAAAATGCTATGGAGTTTGCTCATCAGCGTACTGGTGCCAATTGTTCTGGGCAACCTGGCCCAATCACGGTTGAAGGCCTGCCTAATGCGGCCTGGAAAGTGATCTTCGTCCTTTTTCGCTCAAAACGCCATCTCTCAGCAAATCTCGGGCTTGCTCCCCCTTGCGTTCCCAGCGGACCGTACCAGCCCGGACGCCCTCGTCCACCGCAATCCTCCGGCCCTCAACATCCTGTGCCAGGTTTGCCCTTGACACACAACGGCGGATTCCCCTACACTCCCTTCCATCAGAAAGCGCCTTCTTATCACCTATCACCTCACCTAAAGGTGAACATTGCTACCGGCCGGATCGGAGTTTGGCTATCTCATCATACGTTAGCTCGTCTCTTACGAGGCTAGAGCAAGCCGACCAAATAACCCGTATCGTTTAGACCACGGTTCTGTCGCCACACCTTCGCCGGAGGAGGACACAGCATGCATGCAAAGCAATACCTCAAGCAGGGGCTTTGGTTGTTCCGATGGGTGGTCGTTCTTTTGGTTCTTAGCCGGGTAGGCGTTGCCGCGGTCTCCGGACCGGATAGCGCCTCTGGAGTGCTTCTTGATGATTCCTTCGGGAAGCTACCGCTCCATTTCATCGAAAACCGGGGGCAAGAGGACCCTCGGGTCGCCTTCTCCGTGCGGGGGCGTGAGACAACTCTCTATTTGACCTCTCAGGGCCTCACCTTCGTTCTCAGCGGCTCAGCCCCACCATCGCAGGATGCTCGGGTGAAGAAGGTGTCATCTTCCCCGGGCCGAGGGGTAGCCAAAGGAGAAGAGACCAGGAGCAGTGGGACGGTGGGTGGTGAAGCTTGACTTTGTGGGGGCGAATCCGGAGGTGAAGCCCGAGGGGCGAGAGCCGATGCCCGCAGCGATCAGCTACTTCAAGGGGCCCCGTGAGGAGTGGCGGACTGGGCTCAAGACCTACGGGAGTGTCATCTACCGGGATCTCTGGCCTGGCATCGACCTCATCTACACGGGGACAGTCAACCGGCTCAAGTACAGCTTCCTGGTGCAACCGGGGGCCGATCCGGAGAGGATTCGGCTCGCCTACCGGGGCGTGAGCTCGCTGCAGCGTAACCGATAGCAGGGCAGTTGGAGGTCAAGATCGTTAAAACGTGTTCCAGGATGACCGCTCCTGTTGCCTACCAGGAGGTGGAAGGAAGAGCGGTCGAGGTGAGGACGGCATACGGCTTAAAACTGACGCAGGTGAGGGCGCTTCGGCTCTATGGCTTCGATGTGGGAGAATATGACCGTAGCAGACTCTTGGTCCTTGATCCCGCGTGCTCGTCTACTGCGGCTATATCGGCGGGGCAGCGGCGATGGCGGCATGGTATAGCCGTTGACGGCCGGAAACGCCTATGTCACCGGGACCACCCACTCCGCCGAGTCGACCTTCCCGGTGAACGTGGGGCCCGACCTGACCCATAACGGGGCATCGAGATGCCTTTGTGGCCAAGGTCAATCCTTCCGGAACCGCCCTCGTCTACTGCGGCTATATCGGTGGCAGTGATGAGGATGACGGCTGAGGCATAGCCGTAGACGGCTAGGGAAACGCCTATGTCACCGGGACCACCGCTTCCACCGAGGCGACTTTCCCGGTGACGGTAGGGCCTGATCTGACCAATAACGGCGGACGGACGCCTTTGTCGCCAAGGTCAATTCTTCCGGGACCGCCCTCGTCTACTGCGGCTATATCGGCGGCAGTCGGCTGACGATGAGGGCCGCGGCATAGCGGTTGACGATGGTCGGGAACGCCTATGTCACCGGGTTCACCGGATCCACCCAGGCCACTTCCCGGTGACCGTCGGGCCCGACCTGAGCTATAACGGGGGCATTGATGCCTTCGTCGCCAAGGTCAATTCCTCGGGAACCGCCCTTGTCTACTGCGGCTATATCGGCGGCTCAAGTGACGACGACAACGGCCACGGCATAGCGGTAGACGGCTCGGGGAATGCCTATGTCACCGGGAAACACCGACTCCGCCCAGGCCACCTTTCCGGTCAAGGTCGGGCCGGACCTGACCTACAACGGTGGCGACGGAGACGCCTTTGTCGCCAAGGTCAATGCTCGGGAACGGACTTGTCTACTGCGGCTATATCGGCGGCTGTGAAATGACGATTACGGCTACGGCATCGCGGTCGACGGCGCGGGAAACGCCTATGTCACCGGCTACACTACCTCCACTCAGACAACCTTCCCGGTAACGGTAGGGCCCGACCTGACCCACAACGGCTACTAGATGCCTTTGTCGCCAAGGTCAGTGCCTCGGGAACAGCCTTGTCTACTGCGGCTATATCGGCGGAAGTGGCGCGGATAGGGCCTCGGCATAGCTGTTGACGGCGGCGGCAACGCCTATGTGACCGGGCACACCGTCTCCGCCGAGGATCCTTTCCGGTTACCGTAGGGCCGGATCTGACCTATAACGGATGCTGCGACGCCTTTGTCGCCAAAGTAAATGCCTCGGGAACCGCCCTTGTCTACTGCGGCTATATCGGTGGGAGAAGGATAGCTGCTGTGGCATAGCGGTTGACGCCGGCGGAAACGCCTATGTTACCGGGACCACCAGATCGCGAGAGTATGACTCGCCGCCCTTTCCGGTCATCGTAGGGCCCGACCTGACTTGGAATGGCCCCGACTGGGAGGGGGATGCCTTTGTCGCCAAGGTGGTTGTCGGACCTGAGCCTCCAGTAAAGCCTACAGGTCCAGCCCCGGTCAATGGCGCTGCCAATGTCTGTACCAATCCCGTATTAAGCTGGTCCGGCGATGGCACCGCGACAAGCTACGACGTCTACTTTGGGACCGATTCCACTCCGGACAACGGGGAATTCAGGGGCAACCAAACGAACACGCAGTTCCGGCCGGAAGACTTGGGCCAAACACTACCTATTACTGGCGTGTAGATGCCAAGAATCAGTCTGGTACAGCTACCGGTGACGTTTGGTCTTTCACAATGGGCAGCAAGCGATGTATCAAGGCGATGCCCTGGATACCGATGCTTTTGGGTGATTGATCTCCTCGTGGATGCGAGCAGAAGAGGTGGGGCAGTCGTATATCTGTAGTAGCTGGTCACGAGATGCAGGATCAATCGATGCCAAGTACGGCTACTCGATGGCAGGGTGAGGTCTGGCCGGAGCCGTTCTCATCTTCACTCGTCGTCGCAGAACCCGGGATTACACCGTTATCGTTAGTATACGTAACAAAATGGTGATTGACGCCTGAGGCGGTCGGGGCCACCATTGCCGGTTTCTCTAGCAATCTGGAGAAAGGAGGCAGAGATGACCATGGAACGCAGTCTTCCGGAGATATGCCGCGGCGGAGCAATCTTTTTCCCGCCATGTGACTCCCCAAGGATTTCATCACTGAGTTACCGAGCGCAGTTCACCTACAGGGACTTCCCCGATGAGGGTGGGGCGTTCACGGAGGTGCTGCAAGAGGTAGCCCGGCTTGAGTTTTTGAACAGCGTCACGTTACTGTTGGCGTTTATTCTGATCGGCTTGCTTCTGAGCATCCCGGTACCGAATATCCTGCCCAAGTGGGCGATTATGGCGCCCGTGTTCATCCCGCTGTTTATGAAACTGGGCATCGATCCAGAAGTTGTTTTGGCGGCCTACCGGGTTAGCGATTCGCCGCCGAATATCATCAACCCGCTATTGCCCCATTTCGCGTTGGTCGTCGGTTTTGCCGGCGTTGGCGACACGACGCTGGCGTGGGAACTGTGGTGGCCATGATGCTGCCCTATGTGGGCCACGATGATTGCCTGGCGAATTCTGTTTTTGGCCTGGTATCTGTTCGACCTCCCGTTCGGCCCAGCCACCTAGCGCTCGACGTTCGTGAACCCTAACAAGAAGGGATCTGTTATTAATCGTCTCGAAATAGTATTGACTATGCGCTCCCCCTCACCCTATCCCTCTCCCAGGCTTGGGGGAGAGGGATAGGGTGAGGGGGCTTCGCGATGTAAAGACAATTGTGGGACCATGAATAACGTCCCCACGTGGCCGAAATTAACAGGCTACATTCACGCCATGCACAAGTACTCCTGGGCGACGTTCCAGGGATTCACCTTCCGCCATTCATGGATGCCTCATCGAAGGCTGCGATGTGTTCGACACGGTGCTGGAGACGGGCGATCGCGGTTCGTTCAACTCCTGGGGCCGTGACCTCTACTGGAGTGGCAAACACCGCGAGGTTTCCGAACCGGAGGTGAAGAAGGATCCCAAGCTACCCTACCTGGACGCGGTGGAACCGATTATCCTTGACGCCCTGGAGTGGCTGGCAGCCATGTGCTATCATGTCCCGAACAAGGGGGAGCAGATGGTCAGGTATTATGGGTTTACAGCAATGTCTGTCGGGGTCAACGGAAGAAGGCAAATGAGGAAGGATTGGTGCCTTCCATCTTGCAGCCCGATGAATCATCCAAGGGGTACCGCAAGAACTGGGTAAGGTTTACCCGCCTGAGGGCTGATACGAAAAATCTATGAAATCGATCCCCTGACGTGTCCTAAGTGCCATGGGCCGATGGCCGTCATCGCTTTCAACAAAGGCATGCCAAGCTTCCGGCACGTGTCGAAATCGTTACCGGCCCCCTTCCTATCCATGCGATAGGATGAATTGGGAAGTCTTAACCTGACGCTTTCCTGTTCTGGCAATCGACTTGAGTTGCTAACTATAACCCTCACGGTTCCTTTTGACACCGACCGGCAGTGCCGCAGAGAAATATCCACACCGCCCTGGACTGGCTTTATCCTTGACACACAAGGCCAAATCTCCTTATACTCCCACCCATCTGAAGCAAGTTCTTATCACCTCACCCGCCAACATTTCTCCTGCGTCAGGAGGTACTCATGAAGCCAACACGCAAGCGACGAATCGCAAGGTTGGGAAATCTGCTGTCGGCTCTCTGTCTTGGGCTGCTTCTTATCGTGCTCGGGGCTGGAACGGCAAGATCCTTCACCACCGAGCTCGTCAGCGTTTCGCCCAGCGGGGGTGCCACCTTCCAGTGCGAGTATCCCGTTATCTCAGGCGATGGCTCGTCCGTGGCCTTCGCAACTCCCGCGGCCATCGTGCCGCCCGATTCGAATGGTGAAATGGACATCTTTGTCCGTGTCCTTCCGGGCGGTCCCACGACGAGGGCGAGTCTAACGGAGTACGAAGCGGAAGCCGATGGTTTCAGCGAGCACACGTCCATCTCATACACGGGCCGCTTCGTGGCCTTCACGTCCGCTGCCACCAACCTCGTGCCTGGCGATACCAATGGGAGGTGGGATATCTTTGTCCGCGACCGTGACGGCGGGACGACAACCCGAGTGAGCGTCGGCGCGGGTGGAGCTCAGGCTGATCGCAGCAGCCTTTTTCCTTCCATTTCCGGAGATGGCAGACGGGTGGCCTTTCAATCCGCTGCGACCAATCTTATAACACCGCCCTATACGGGCGGGAAGACACAGATTTTTGTCCGCGACCGTGATTTCGATGGCAATGGCGTCTTCGATGAGACGGGACCGGGGAAAACCGTCACCACGCTCGTCAGCAAGTCATCAGGAGGTGTGGCAGGAGACGATCACAGTACCTACGCCGCCATTTCAGGAAACGGCCGGTATGTCGTGTTTCAATCCCGTGCCAGGCTCGATCCTCTTGACACACAACCATATCCAGACGGACGCGAAGATGTTTACGTCCATGACCTTCAGAGCGGGACTACGATTCTGGCAAGTGTATCTTTTGGTGGAACCAAGGGGGACGGCGACAGTGGAGGCCCCTCCATCTCGGATGACGGTAATGCCGTGGTCTTCGGGTCCAACTCTACCAACCTCGTGACCGGCGTGACCGGCGGGCAGATCTACTTGAGATTGATTGCTGGGGGAAACACCACCCTGGTGAGCAGAAACACAACGAGCGGGACACAGGGAAACGACGTCAGCTTTGAACCCCGCATCTCACCCAACGGCCGGTACATCGCCTTCACCTCCGCTGCCACGAACCTGGTGGACGGCGATGGGAACGGGTCCTATGACGTCTTCGTATACAACCGCGATACCGACACCCTGACCCGAGCAAGTGTATCCTCGGCCGGGGTGGAGGGGAACAGCCACAGCCGACCGCCTAGCGTCTCCGACGATGGCAAGGTGGCTTTCGGCTCCTCCGCCAGTAACCTGGTGACCCCCACCACCGGGGGGCAAAGGAACATATTCGTCCACACACTAGGCGGTGGACCGGCGGGGCCAACGGCCGCCTTCACCGCCACCCCGACCACCGGAGCAGCCCCCCTCGGGGTGGGCTTCCGCGACGAATCTACGGGAGCCACAACCTGGTCGTGGGATTTTGGGGATGGGGGCACAAGTACTGTGCAGAACCCGTATCACGTCTACAGCAACCCTGGAAACTACACCGTCAAACTCACCGTCACCGGGCCCGGCGGCTCCGACGAGGCGATCACGAACAACTATATCAAGATACCCTTCAAGGTCGCGCCCAGTCCCCTGGATTTCGGGGTCGTCCGCATCGGCTCCTCGAAGACCCTGCCGCTCGAGATCACGAACCACACCTCCGCGACGGTCAACGTGACCGGACTTTCCGCCCCACCGGTCTACGGGCAGAACGCTTACCAGATCGTCACGCCTCCCTCCCTCCCTTACCACCTTCAACCGAACGCAGGAAACAAATTGACGCTCCAGATCCGGTTCCAACCGCCGGACATCTCCATCTGGAGCGGCACGCTCGAGGTCTCCACGGACTCCTCGACGACGCCAGAATTCGAGGTGCGCCTGATGGGTTCCGGAGAGCGGGCGGGGGCGAGGGCGTTGCCTTGGCTCGCCCCGCTGCTGTTGGAGGAGTAGCGCACCGGATAGGAGATGCGCAGAGGGATCGTCACCAGGCGGACTTCAGCGGGCTTGGCCTCAACCGGATATCGGAGATGTTACCGAGCACTTCATGACCTACACCCGGCTTGCCGGATAAGCTCCAAGGGGAGGGATGCCCTGTCGGGATCGGGCGGGGGATCACGTTCGGCCGTTCCCCTTGAGGTTCTCGAGAATTTTGTCGGAGAGGAACCTGCGGTCGTCGTCGGGCATGTAAAGGAACTCAACGCCGACGCCGTGGAGAAGGGTCTGAGGGTCCCCGTTGAATGTGGTGAACCATATCTGCCTGGCGGTTACGGTGAGAAAGGGCCTGCGCTCCGGGGCTTGAGGATAAGGCGGAAGGAGTCGGCGAGCTCCGGTTTCTCCCAGGGGCGAATGAGGGCGCCATTCAGGCTGATATCCAGCGTCTGGCCGAAGATGTGGCCGTTGGCGGCGAGGAGCACCACCGGCCACCTGACCTTCGCCCGCGGCTGTCGCCGGTGTTCGGATTCCATATCTGGAGCACTTAGGCCTTGTTGTTGAGGCGCTTTTTCAGCTCCCGACCCATCTTGAAGACCGGGAGCTTTTTCTCCTCCACGTCGATGCGCTCGCCGGTCTTGGGGTTCCGGCCGCGATAGGGGCGGTAGCCTTTCACCTTGAACATGGCGAACCCGCGGATCTCTATCCGCCCCTGTTCCTCCAGGGCATCGGCCATGCTGGAGAAGACGGTGTCGACGCAGACCTTCGCGTCTTTCTTGGTCATGCCGAATCTATTGACCAGATCCCACATAAGCTGGCTCTTGTGCATGGTCTGACCTCCACGGTGATCCAGCGCCGGTGCTGGTCCTGCAGCACCCCGCGAGGCTTACTCCTCAAGGATTCCACCGCCTCTTCCTGTCTGCAAACCCAGGACAAACACCTCGGTCTATGGGAGCTCACGCCCAGGCCCCCACCCCGGATGGCCAAGACGCAGACCCTTCACACCGTGCCCCATATCGATTATTCGGACTCGCAGGTCCCCCCTTCCGATAGCGGCCCTTATCCCCTCACCTTGATGTAAAACAGCCGATGTGTCTTTGAGGCATAGAAGCGTATTACTCCGCCATCCTTTTCAAACGATGTTATGACTTGAGTTGCCAGTCCATTGCCTCTTAGACCGCTCAAAACTCGCAACATAACGATACGTAGTGTGTCGTGGAGGGGGTGTGAAGCTTACATTTCGCATTCTTCACTTAGAGAGTTAATGGGTGCCATCGCGCTCTTGCCCAGGAGTTGAGATATCTTGCCAGGGACGGGCAATATCATGAACTTCAGAATTGTTGGATATAACTTACCGATCATAGCAAGACCCAAACCTGAGATGAGAGAAAAATACACCCTCGAAATGACGAGATTTGAATCCTGAGGTATCTTGCCAATCTCCCTGCCCCGGGCGGTCCAGCCTCGTTGCAGATATCCATCTGAAATATTCACTCGCCTTCGCCAGCATGCCCCGTGTGGAAGCACGGGGAGGATCGGCCTTCGCCAAAGGCTTCGGCCCGATAAAATGGCGACAGGCGACCGCGGCGTAGCCCGTAGGGCGAAGACGGGTGGCTTCGGCGTAGTTCCGCTTGGCTTCGCCACAGATGCCCCGCGCGGGAGCGCGGGGAGCTTCACTCATACGGGATGTCAGGGTTTTTGGGGGGACCGTCTGTCTGATAGACGAGGGGGATTCAGCGATGGTTGACATTGCGGTCACGATTGCGTACACTAATGATGCTTTTAATGAGCACTATGCCGGGAGGAATAAAGATGAAGTTCATCACGATCCGAGATCTGCGGGGCAATACGGCGCGTATCCGCAAGGATCTCGAAGCGGAGGGCGAAGTGGTGATCACCGCGAACGGTCGCCCGTTCGCAGTCATGACTCGGGTGGAACCGGACAAGCTGGAAGAGGAGATTCTTGCCATCCGCCGCGCCCGATCGCGCGCGGCACTCAGTCGCATTCGGGTGAAGGCCAAGGCGGAAGGGCTGGACCGTCTGACGATGGAGCAGATCGATGCCATCATTGCGGAAGTGCGGCGTGAAAGGCGCGACAAATGAAGGTTGTCCTGGACACAAATGTGATCGTGTCCGCAGTTCTGACGGCCCAAGGGGTCTGTGCCCAGATCCTTGATATGCTCGCTGACGCTGTGTTCGGAATCTATGTGGACGACCGGATTCTTGCGGAATACAACAGTGTCCTGCGCCGTCCCCACCTCCACCTTATCCCCGACGATACCGCTGAAGTGATGGAATTGATTCGTTCCGTCGCCGAACCAGTCGGCCCTGTTCCGCTTCCCGCTCAACTCCCTGATCCCGGGGAAATGCCTTTCCTGGAAGTCGCAGCTTCAGCGGGTGCCATCTTGGTCACCGGCAACACGCGCCACTATCCGAAACGTTCACGCGTCGGAGTCACTGTCCTCAGTCCCAGGGAATTCATAGAGCTTCTGCGGCGTTCCCCGTGATGCTCCGCCTTTCGCCTCGCCCATCAAAACCTCACCACCACTTCTGCAGGGCATTCCCTGCATGTGAAAGTGTCGGTCGTGAACTCGGTCAGTGCCCGGCCGTTGACCTCGACCTGCCGGATGGGGCGGGGCAGGGGCGGTTTTACAACGATACCACCCGGCGGCAATACTAGATTACCCTCAAGTTTCAAACGGAGGGTGCCTTTTCCTTTGAGTCGCAGAGAGTAAGAGAGGTTCCCGTGATAGGTAGGCAAGTTCTTAACCCCCACGGTAGAACCGTCGGACAACCACTCCTCCGCCACTCCGGCGGCGATGACAAGAGATTCATCCTCTTCCCGCTCGTAAGCAAACATAGTGCACATCGCCAGGATGTACTCAGCGCTGATCCAGGTGTGGGGCAGATCACCGATGAAGCTGGGGCCTGAAGGGTCACGCCAGGAGATCTCCGGCCACTGATTCCACACCGGGATGCGCCGGTCAGCGAGCATGAATTCCAACACCTCCAATGCGTCACGTCGTCTGCCGAGCCTCACCAGGGCGCCGATGATGCGGATTTCATAAGCACTGTAATTGTTCCAGGCCACTGCTTCGTCCCTGCGCTTGCGGAAGCCCTCCATGTATTTGTCAAAGGTCTTCTGAATTTCGGCGGGGGGCAGAAGATGTAACTGGTCCAGCAGATTAACTGCGACAGATGTGGCCGTCGGATCGAAATCACCGAATTCCACGGACCCCGGCACAAAATCGATTTTATGCCGCGCGATGGTAGCCCTGAGAGACGCTGCGACATCCTCGGAAAAGGAACCCCGCATGGAAGCGAGGCGCGCCGCCTCTTTCGCATCCCCCAACACTTTCGCCATGAGAGAGGCATCCCTCAGACCCCTGATGCCCCAGAAGTCATCCCAGTAGGCGTGGACCGGGTGGGCCATGTACCCTTCGTGGCTCATGGATTCGGGCAGAAGGCCATAGCAGGCCTGTTTTTCACCGCTTTTATATTCCTTTGTGAGTCGTTTGCTGCGCAAGCCTTCCATATAAGCCAGGGCCTTGGCCACAGCCGGCTGCATTTCCGCGAGAAACGCTTTGTCACCCGTGAACCGGAAATACTCCACGACCGCGTAGATGAATTCGCCGTAGGCATCGAATTCCGGCAGCCACTCTGTGCCTTCTCGATCTGCACAGTCGGGGATGTTCCCGTCATCCGACTGAAATCCTGCATACCAGCGAATGAAATCCCTAATCGCGTTGGGATAACCCGCCCGCAGCAAGGCAGCGCCCATGATGGCTCCGTCCCTGATCCAGGAACGGTTGTAGCGGCGGGGCCCCGGGTGCAGTGCAGGGCCGTCGCGGTTGATCAGGATGTGGGCGGCCGCTGTCCTGAAGGTGTCGGCCATGGCCTGCATCTGCGGCGGCACCTGAATTTCGACGGCGCCAAGCTTTGCTTTCCACTCCCGGACCGCGCGAGCGAACTTCTTAGAAGCTGGACTTCGTCGCAGCGAGGCCCCGGCTGAACGGTGGGCCCCGGTCTCGACTTTGCCGAAGGGAATTGCGAGATAAACCTCTCCGGTGGAGCCCGGCGCCAGGTCCAGGTCAAAGCGCAAGGCACCGGAGGCGTAGCCGAACTCATCAAGGACTGCCGTCTCAAGAGGCAGCTCGCCCATGGGGAGATGCTTGGTCACCCCTCCTGAATCGAAGGCTGCTGCACCGAAGCCGCTCGGCGCAGTGAGAGGAATCACGGGCTTGTTTCCATTGACCCAGGCCGTGCCCCTGGAGAACCGCAGTTCGCGGATCGGGGTGACACCGCCGAAAGCCCTCCAGTTCTGCCAGGTCGGGGTGACCTGGAAAGGCCGAAGCACAGTGAAAAGGCGAAGCGATTGCGTTTGCTTTCCCGTGTTCAGGATGCGGTACCCAAGGTACAGAACGGGGGCCCCCGCCTTACCAGTCGCTAACGCCGTGATCGTCATGGTGAAGCGGTCGGTTCGCCATTCAGAGGAGGGAAGGGGTAGATACCCATTTATCAATTTCTGGGTCAGATCCACATCCGCCCATGTGAAGAGCTTGGCGTCCGCATAGACGAACGGCTCAATGGAAAAGGAGCCCTTGTCAACCTCCACCATGCCCTCCTCGTTCATCAGGGCTTGGGTGTCTGACTCACCGGTTCCCACGGGAGTCCAATAGGTCTGCCGGCCGATGAGGTACTTTGGATAGAGCCCAGGGGTGGCTTCCCGGGCGATGTTTTGGAAGAAGTGGTTTATGGTGCGGGAGAAGTCAAAAGGTTTGACCTCGATGTTTCGAATGGCAAACCCGCGGCCTTCCACACTCTGATGGAGATTGAGCCGGATGTATCGCGAGATGGTCTGGGGGAGGTAAAGGTAGCTTCGCTCGGCGTCCCCCTGGCTCGTGGCATAGGCGGTGATCCATTCGGCACCGTCGAGCGATACCTGAACATCAAACTCCCGCGCCTGGAACCCCTTCTCCCAGTCAATGACCAGCCCCCCGTATTCCCTTTCCTGCTGGAAGTCGATGAGGAGCCACTGGGGCTCATCCGTCGGCTCGCTTTGCCAGGTGGAGGTCTCGGAGGTCGTCATCGCGTTTTGCGGGTCGTGGCGAGGAAGAGCACTGGAGGCATGCACAACGGGGGTCAAGCGGTAGGTGTCATCGCGAAACCAAAGGCCGTCGAACCAAACCGTGCCTTTTCCGCCCGGACCCGCTGCGATCACCAGTTCAATGGCCGCCACATTGGTGGGCGGCCCTCCTCCCAATGGTCCCCAGCCGAAAACGATCTGGCTGCTCCGAAGGTGCAAGGGGTCCCACTCTTCATGGAAGTCAAAGGCTTCGACCCGATAACGCCACACGTTCTGATTGGTTTCGTCTACCAGCTTGAATTCGAATATATTGGCCGGAGCGCTGCCGCGGATGTTGAACCCAAAGGAATAGGTTTCGGGGATCTCGAGGGGGAATGCCTTTCGGGCGACCACGAAGCCTCCGCCCCCTCGGAAGTCGAAATCCAGGCGCATGGCGCTGCCCTGGAGCCCCAGGTCCCGGCTAATATGGAGTTGAGCCTGTCCGGAGGCGATCGCCGTCCAGTTCGAGAGATCTTCAAAGTCGTCCAGGATCTTGTCGTCCATAATTGCGGTCTCCAAGAAGCTTACTGAAGCCTTTTTTCTCTACCCAAATCCGAATATCGAAATCCGAAACTCGAAACAAATTCAAAGCACAAATGCTCCAATGTTCAAAACCGAAATCCAGCCGCCTGCGGTTTTGGTCATTCGAATTTGGGTCATTAGGTATTGTTTCGGATTTCGTGCTTCGGATTTCGAATTTCTGACCTTCCTGCCACTTGTTCTAAAAGTCACGAAAGCGCATTTATCGCGTTAGTACCCTGCCTCCACGACGACGCTGCCGCTCAGCCCCGTGATATCCACGTCCTCGGCCGCAAACCGGGTCCAGGGCCGGCCATTGACCCGCGCCAGGCGGATGGCCGTCTTGTCCGGGTGCCGGAAGCGGACCAGAACCTGGGGGTTATCCCGAAGCGTGCCAAGCTCCACGCGGGCGATGATCTTTTTGTCTGCCAAGCGGGCTTCATAGTGCACTCCCACCCGGCCGAAGAGGGTGCACACTCCGGTCAGTTCGACCGGAGTGCGGTGTGCGAACCATGCTCTTGGCAGGGCCCTACCGAAGTGAAGCAGCCGGTCGTTCCAGTAAATGACCATGTATCGCATCCACATGACGGCGTTGGCTTCGTCACTCGTCTTGAACACGACCGAAGTCGAGAAGCCCAGCTCGGGCATGGGATGCTCGATCATGCCGGAGATCTCTTCGCGGTAGATGGTCGCGAAAGAATTGAAGAACATCCAAAGATAGATCTCCGGTTCGTCCCTCTCCAGGTGGGGCATGAGCCCGGGCAGCAGGCAAGGCTGAATCGAGAAGCCGCCGCGGCTCAGGAGATCAGCCTCGGGCTCCCGCATCACGTACCCGTAAGGAGGCGTCAGGTAGAGATTGTCCTGGTAGTCGTCCAGAATCCATGAGGCTTGTCTGGACCGGGGACCAAACAACCCTGAGATCAGCAAATAGGCCGCCCCTTCGATCACCTGGCGGATCCAGCCCACATCCCGGCCCCTGCAGTAGAGACGGCTCGGGTACTGGGGAACCCAACGGCCGTCGCGGAGTCTGACCAAGGGCGCGTGCTGACGCATGGTTTCGAAGCCGTGAATGAGGTCAAGCCCGAAGGCGTCGGCCTCCTGCCGGATGCGGCCGGCCTCGGTGTGTCCATAAACCTCCAGCGCCTGTGCGGCCCGGTCTGCTCCTCGCCAGGTGAGGCAGTTGGTGGAGAGCCAGTAGTAGAACTCGGTGACGTCCTCCAGGCTGCCGGCCGGAAGGAAGCCGTGCTCCCATCCCCGTGAATGAGGCAACTCCCCCATGGTCCGGCGCCGCTGCCTGAAGACCCAGTCCGCACCGGCGATCACGGATCCTGCCACTCTTCCGAACCACTCGCGGTTGCGGGTGAGCAGGAAGTGCTCAGCCATGCACCAGAGGACACATCCGTGGTGCTGATTGTAATGCCCCTGCTCGAAACCTCCGGCACCATAGTACATGCCGTCGAAGTCCGAGAAGTTCCCAGGCTGAGTCGCCGTGCCTTGGTATTTGACCCACAGGTCCAGGCGCCGGCGGCAGTCGTCGTGAAAACCGCGCTGGTCCAGTTCCTGGACAACCATGCAGGACTCATTGCTGAAATTGCCGTACGTGGAGCTGCCCACCGACGTGTTGATCAGGTCGGGCGCATCCGGCATCGCAAAGTCGGTGATCTCCACATTGCTCAGGTGGCTGGCATGGAGGCTGTCGAGCTGAGGCACGGGAGAGCGGAGCTGGGTGCCTTTCCTGTTTTCCATGCGCCAGAATCGAGTGGCTTCCTCATGGCACTTCTCGAAGTCCAAGCGGGACAGGGATTTCAGCTCAGCCTCCGAGTGGGGGGCCAGGTAGGGGATCTTGAGCAGCGCCTCGCAGCGCTCGCCCGGCTGCAAGGTTTTAAGCAGCTTCACAGCTTCGCATTCAGCAAGGACCGCCATGGCGGTTTCACAGACGCAGCGAAGGATTGCCCTGTTTTCGTATTGGCTTGTGATCCGGCTTCCATTGAGCGCCAACTGATCCATCGGGCTTTTGGGCACCATGTGCGCTGTCTGACCAGGGTCGATGTGAAGGAAGTGGAAACTTCGGCGCGAGTCTCCGGAGTAGCGGATCGGCAGACGGGCTTCGGCCGGAGCATCTCCCAAGTTGTGAAAGCGGAAGCGCATGAGCGCCACGGTGGGCTCATTGAATCCCACCTCTCCATCCAGAATCGATCTCTCCAGGGGCACACACAAGACCTCCTGCTCCAGCTGCAATGTGCGCTGCCGGAAGCCCAGGTGATAGCCAAGCACAGGCGGAGGATTTGTGAAGCGGGCGGTGCCGGTCCACTCCTCCAGGCTGAAGAAAAAACGGGCATTCCCTTTGTTCAGGAATCGTGCGGCAGGTGGACCCGGATGCGCGAGCCGGGTCAGATTGTCCTTGTGCAGCACCAGATCGCCGTTCGGTTCGAGCCAGAAGCGCTGGGGGGAATGCTTACACCCTAGACTGTAAGCTACGGCGTGCGGCCGCGGCTGGCCGAGAAAGGCCCTGGCATAGGAGTGTTCAGGCCGCCCTGCCACGCGCTGGTTGATGGTCTGGCCGGCCTCTTGTTTTCGCTGATATTCGGCGAAGGTTGTCGGGTCGTCGGCTAGGGCTATGTAGATCCCTTCCTCGGCATACCAAATGGGACCTTCTTCGGCCAGGGCCTCGAGGGAGAAGGTGAAATGGTCCTGGTCGAGGTGAAACTCAACCAACCCTGCGTCTCCGCAGTATCGGTGCGTGGGGACCACGTGTTCGACTTTGAGAAGGAAGGAGCGTTTCTTGCTCTTTCCGAGTTTCACTTCGTCAAGGCCGAACGGAGTTGCACCTCTGAGCGAACCCGCTCCGGCAATCCGGGCATTGTACCCGGAGAACTTCAGGTTTTTCCCCGGGGTTCTCTTTCCGGCATCCAGTTCAATCCGCAGGAGGTGCGAGGTCGGCGCGGAAGCTGTATGGAGACCGATCTTCCGGACTTGGCTCCAGTCGGGCACCACCAGGTGCAGGGCCATGGTGCGGCGGAACTCCACGTCATAATCCTTTGGAGTTCCTTCAATCCCGTCTTCCAGGAGCCCTCTGAATCGAAGGGTTGCGGTCCTGCCGTTCACCTCCTTGCGAACCTTGGCCTGCCGCCACTTTCCGTTAAACCAATCGTCTGTTTCCACCCAGCCGAAAGCAGCAGGGTTCTCTGTGTCGTGTCGCTCCTCGTGTCGGGTGTTGGGCCACTTGTCCTGCAGGTAGCGCACTCCAATCTGACGAGGGACCGTGTTTCTGAACTGCACCACTACTTCCTGGATGTCGCGGCTCTCCTCAAACCAGATTTCTCCAGGCGGACAGTTGGGCAAAGCAAAAGGAGTAATGTCAAATTTTTTCACAACCTGATCTCCACTAAAGGTTTGGAGTCTGTGACCTCAATTTGGGTTAAGAAAAAATTCAAAACCGAACCGCAGAATGCCCGCCTGCCCTGCGAAATGCTCGGCCGCAAAAGGGAAGATCGAACATCCACAGGCACGGTGGACCTATCCCAAATCTGTTTGCGGGCATAGCGGGCAGGTCGAATAACGAATAAAGAATGTCGAAGGAGAGAACCCGAGCCGTTAAACTTCATCATTCGAAATTCCCTGGTCGCCTCTGGCGCCGCCGAAGGCGGGTAAACCTTGTTCGACATTCGATATTCATTCAGTTCATCGGCTTCGGTTCTTTGAAGGCATTTCCGAGTTGTCCTTAGCTGATGACCTGGCGAGTCTCTTCAGCGAATCGCCGGTCTTTTGCAGACTTGAATTCCCAGGTTCCTCCCTCCTTGATCTCCAGCACTGCATCGTAGCGATCTGGGTTCACGCTGCTCTCGTCGCTCTCAAAGGTCACATAGGGGATCGAGCGCTCCTTGAGCAGGTCCAGGATCCAGTCCACGCGTTCGGGGCCGAGCGTGCTGCTGGGTCTGTCCAGGAACACGAAGCGAGGCTGTGACAGAAGGACACGGGCCAGCACCAGCATCTGCTGCTGGTCCAGGGGCAGAATGTTTTCCCAGTGCTGCCTCTGGTCCAGTCCCCCGAAACCTTTCACCATGGTATCGATCTTCAGCGCGGCCAGCGTTTCCATAATCTCCTCCTCGGGAACCTGGATGTCGGAGAGAGTTTGTTTCCAGGGGAGGGGCGCCTCAGGCCAGGGCCGTATGAGCAGTTCACGGAGCGTCCCCGGAGGCAGATAGGGGAGTTCGGTCACCAGGAGGATCTGTTCCAGTGAAGGACGGCCGATGCGGCCCTCGGCAACGTCCCAAAGTCCGACCGTGCTGAGGAACAGGGCTGACCTGGCCGTTTCATCCCGTCCCCGAACCAGGACATGAGTGTCCTGGGGGATCGTGACTGACAGGTCATTGATCAAGACGCGGCCGCTGCGGGGGGAACGGAGCGTCAAGCCTGAATAAACGATCCTCCCTTCCTCATGGGAGAAGGCAATAGGTGCGGCTTCCTCCTCGGCCTTTGCACTTTCTCTGGCTTCGGCCAGAGCCCCCAGCCTGGCAAGCACGGCCGTGTAGGAGGAAATGGACTGGAATTGGTTGACGATGATGGAAAAGGCGCCCAGCAGTTGTGTGAAGGCGATCGCCGACTGGGTGATCACTCCGAACTCGACCTTTCCTTCGATAAAAAGGGGAGCGATGATGAGGGCGGGAATGATCTGGATCATCCAGTTGTATCCGGTGGTGAAAAAACCAACGTTGCGGTTGACCGCGATGATGTGGCGAAAATTCATCGCCAGGTCGCCAAGGCACTTCAGGCTGAGCTGGATCAGGTGCCCTTCCCGGCGGGAGACCGCCACGGATTCAACGTTTCCTCGCAGGTATGTCAGAGAGGCGCGCAAATTGGCCTCCTTGTCCAACTGGTCGTAGTTCAACCGGACCAGGGGCCGGCCGAAGACGACCGTCATGAACGTGCCCACCACAGCGTACAGCACGGACACGACGAACAAAAGCGGGCTGATGGTCCACATGACCCCTGAGAAGGCGATGACCGTCAAACTGGCGTTCACGAGGATGAGCATGAAGGAGAGGGTGGTGGTGCAGTAGGTGCGGATGTCATCGGCGATGCGCTGGTCAGGGTTTCCGATTTCCCCTTTCTTACTCAGGCGATAGTAGACCCGGTTATTCGTGTAATTAAGAATAGTTTCCCGTGTGCCCCAAAACCGCCACAGCAGCCCGAGGCGCTGCTCCGTGAAGCTGTAAGAGACGGAAATGAGCGTAGAGGCGGCAAAAACCCCCAAATAGATCAGCGCCATCCGGACAAATTCGTCGGACTTCCGGTTCTCGATGGCAGTCATGAAGTCGCGGCCAACGTAGCTGCTGACGACGTTCAGGACATTGATGGCGAGCAGGAACAAGGCGAGCGTTGCAAACAGCCATTTGGCTTTGGTGCCCACCTGTTCAGCGGTCACGAACATCTTCAAGTTGCTAAGGAAGATATTCCATCGGTGTCGGTTGAAGGAAAGTCTTTCTGTCTTCACTTTAGACCTCCAAGACCATAACGGTTCCCTCTTCTGTCAAGCCCATCACTCGCAGCCCGGAACTAAGCAACCCTTCGAGCGTGAAGTCAAAAAGAAAAGCAACAAGATCCCTGGGCGACTACCGGACGGGGACTCCGCGTTTCTTGAGGTAATCCTTGAGTTCCTGAATGCCGATGAGGTTGAAGTGGAAGACCGAAGCCGCAAGCAGGACCGTGGCGCCTGCCTGGACAGCATCATAGAAATGCTCTAACTTCCCGGCACCGCCTGAAGCGACGACCTCTGCAGAGGTCGCTGCCTTGATCTTCCGGATCAGGGGGAGATCAAATCCGGTCTTGACGCCGTCCGTGGTTTTGGAAGTTGGAAGGATGGTACCGACCCCGTATCCGTCCGCACGCTTTGCCCACTCCACAGCGTCTTTGCCCGTGGCTGTTCGTCCGCCATCGATATAGACTTCATACCCGGAGGCTAGACTCTGGTTCACTGCCGCGTCAATGGCCACCGTGACACGATTCCTGCCGAACTCCTTGACCATATCTTTAACCACTTCGGGTTTGCGAAAGGCAGCGCTGCTCGTGGAAACCTTGTCGGCGCCTGCCTTGATCACATCGGCTGCCGAAGCGACATCGCTGATCCCTCCACCGACCGTGAAGGGAACCGTACACACTTCAGCAACCCGCTTGACCACGTCCAGCATCGTGGCGCGGCCCTCGATGGTCGCGGTGATATCCAGGAGGGCGAGTTCGTCCGCCCCGGCCCGGCAATAGGCAAGACAGCATTCAACAGGGTCGCCCGCGTCGCGGATGTTCACAAACTGGATGCCTTTCACGACGCGGCCTTTCTGCATATCCAGACAAGGCATAATCCGAATCGTCATGCTCTTTACTCCCTTCGCGAAGGATAGAACGATGTCCCCTGACTGAGCCGGGTGTGTCCCAAATCCCCCCGCCCCCCCTTTACAAAGGGGGATAGCTCAGTCAACAAAGGAACCATTGCAAAAGAGCTTTCATCCCCCTTTAAAAAGGGGGATGGAGGGGGATTTTCTTATACCGCCTCAATGGTTGAAGGCGGTTTGGTGGTGATGTTGTACGTCACGCTGACCACGCCGGGGACTTCGGAAGTCATCCTGGCGGCAAGCTTTCGGAGCAAGGCGAACGGCAGTTTGGTCGGCGAGGCCGTGACGGCGTCTTTGCTGTCCCAGCAGCGGACCTCGATCTGGAATCCATAATCCCTTTTTCCGGCCCGTATGCCGGTGACGCGGTCTTCATGCAGGATAGCCATGTACTGGAACGCTTTGATCCCGGCCAATTCCTGCTCAACCACGACCGTGGCGTTTCTTACCAGGGCGATGCGCTCGCGGGTTGCCTCGCCGATCACTCTGGCCACGAGAGCAGGGCCGGGGAAGGGATGGCGATTGTACATTTTTTCAGGCATGCCGAGGGCTTTGCCCACCGCCCGAACCCCTGGTTTTCGGAGCTGAATGAGAGGTTCAATCACCTTGTATCCGTAGGCTTTCTCTGTGTCGATGCCGAGCTGGGCCAGGATATTGTGCTGACGCTTGATCCCGGCCACGGTTTCTTCCACATCCGTATAGATCGTTCCTTGAAGCAGGTAGGGAGCTTTGCTTTTTTTGACGAGCCGGCCGAAGACGGTTTTGTAAAAGGTGTCGGTAATGGCCTGGCGTTTCTCCTCCGGGTCGGTCTTGCCCTTCAGGGCTGAGAAAAACTCCTTCTGGGCGTTCACCAGAACGACCTGGACCCCGAGTTTTTTCATGGCGGATACCACGGCTTCGGGCTCCCCTTCACGCATGAGACCATTGTCAATGAAATAGGTTATGAGACGGCTCCCCAGTGCCCGATTCGCCAGCATGGTCGTCACCGAGGAATCCACACCTCCTGATAGGGCATTGATGGCCTTTAAATTCCCGACTTCCGCCGAGATCAACCGGCACTGTTCTTCGATGAATGCTTCCGCTTTGAGATCCTGAACTCTGATTTCCTGGATGGACATGGTGGGCTCCTTTTGAAGATAGGGATTTGCTAGCGTCAGAGCTTCGTCTTGGGTTGGAGTACAGAGAAACGGCGCAGGTGTCAAGGGGAAAGAGGGGAGAAAGAGGGGAGAGCAATTTATTCTTGACAAAGGCGAATGACTGTTCTACATGTAAATCGATTGTTTTCCATGGAGAACAATCGATTTCTCAGCGGAGCGCCCATGGAAGGAAAATTCAAAAGGGTTCCTGCCTTAGACAAGTGTTTCGCGATCCTGGACTTGATGGCGCGCACCAAGAAACCGCTCGGGATCAGTGACCTGTCCAACGCCCTCGCCTATCACAAGAGTACCGTCTTTAACATGGTCTACACGCTGGTGGACCTTGGAATTCTGGAAAACGGAATGGACGGCAAGTTTCGTTTTGGTTCCAGACTCTACTCTTTGGGCAAAGCATCCGGCGGAGGCTCTGAATTGGTTTCCACGATCCGTCCCTATTTAGAGGAAATCAACAGGAAAACCAAGCTTTCGGTTTTCCTCGGAATCCTCTCAGGGAAAAGGGCGGTGATCATGGACAAGGTGGATTCCCCCTTCGACATCAAAGTCTCTTCAGAGGCGGGCATGGCTATCCCTCTTGTCGCCGGAGCCGGAGGCAAGGTGTTGCTCTGCCAGCTTTCCGATCCTGAAGTCGACCACATTCTCTCGGAGAGTAAGTTAACCAAATTCACCCCCACCTCCTGTATCAACAAGAAAAAATACAAGAACTTGATCAAGAAGGCTCGCGAGGAAGGATTTGCCCTAGATGACGAGGAGTACATCGAAGGCGTTCGAGCTCTTGCAGTGCCTTTGCGTCTCCATCGAGGAAATCTTCTTACGGCCATCTGGGTGGTGGGACTGAAAAGCCAGATCAAAGATGAGGTGCTTCCGTCTTTCAGATCGATGCTGAAGGAGATCGCCAGGAGGATCGAAATCCGTTTTTCCTAGCAGGTTGCTGAAAAACATCCATCTACCATTCGACAGGCTCATGGCCCTGAGCAAAGCCGAAGGGCTGCGTTGCCTTCATCCCTCATCGTTGCGACGTACCTATGAAAGAAAGGACTGAGTGAGGAGTAATGAGGACTGAGTGAATTTCAAAAGGCGTTTATTTTTTTGTCCTACTCAGCCCTCAGTCCTCAGCACTCGTTACTTCTTTCGGGCGCCTTGTATCTGAGTGTTTTTGAGCAACCTGCGAGCAGGATTTTTTCAGAACCCTGATCGAGTGAATCCGTTGGAATGGAGGCTTAGACATGGTGAAGTTTCTGGAAGGGTTTACGCCTTACAAGAAGAAGGATGCTGAAAAGTACAACAAGTTCCGGTGGTGGTCAGGGCTGACCTTCGGAGATCTCCTGGACAGGGGTGCGGATATTCACCCTGAAAAAGAGGCCTTCGTGGACGGGAAGACGCGCCTCACCTATGGCGAAGCCCGGGAAAAGACCAACCAGCTTGCCATCGGACTGTTGGATCTGGGAATCCAGCCCTTGGACCGGGTCTTGGTTCAGCTTCCTAACTGGAACGAATTCGTTTTCGCCTATTTTGCCCTTCAAAAGATCGGCGCCATCACGGTGTTGCTGATCGACCGGTATCGCCAATTCGAAATCACTCGCCTGATCAGCCTTACAGGGGCCACATCCTGGATCGTCGCCTCGCAATACAAAAACACAGATTACATTCCCATCATCCATGACGTGCTGAAAGAACATCCGGAAGTGAAGAAGGTCATTACGGTCCGGGGCAAAGGAGATCAAACGCCCTTCACAAGCCTCGAGAGGCTGATCGAGAAGGCTGAGTTGACGGAGGGCAATCTGGCCCGGCTCGCAGAGCGGCGTCCGGACCCCATGCAGGTGGCCCATATGGGACCGACCGGAGGGACGACCGGAGCGCCCAAGATTGTCCCTCGCACGCACAACAGTCTTATCAATGGCATTGAATATTGCTCCAAGGCGTGGGAGCAGAGCATTGAGGACATTAACTTGCTCGCAGGCCCCATAGGCCATGATCTGACGTTCAGCAAAGGCTTCATCGGAAGTATTATCACCCTTGGAAAGGTGGTGTTCCTGGATTCTACGGAGAATAAAGACATCTGCGAGACCATTGAAGGGGAGAAAGTCACTTCGACCATCTGGGTTCCCACTTTAGCGCAAAGGATGCTCCAATACGATGACCTCCATAAGCACGATCTGAGTTCCCTGAAAAAGATGCACAGCGCAGGGGGGGCAAGCCATCCTGATCTCGTCAAGGAGGTCACGGAAAAGCTGAGGATGAAGTTTTACAATGGGTACGGCGGGACAGAAGGCATGACGACCATCACTCGGCCCAGGGATGATTTGGCGGTTATCTGCAGCACGGTGGGGAGGCCCACGTGCCCGTTTGACACCTACAAGGTCATTGATAAAGGTAGGAATGAACTTCCGGCCGGCGCAGAGGGTGAACTGGTCCTTAAAGGTCCCGGGGTATTTACCGGTTATTATAACAATCCAGAGGAGAACAAAAAGGTGTTCACCAGGGATGGGTTCTTCAGGACCGGAGACCTGGCGAAAATCGATGAAAAGGGATACATCACCATCACGGGCCGCATCAAAGAAATGATCAACCGGGGCGGAGAGAGTATCAGTGCCACGGAAATCGAGAGGCTCATCACCCGCCATCCGGATGTGGCGGCTGTGGCGGTGATTCCCATGCCCGATCCCCTCATGGGTGAAAGGGTTTGCGCCTATATTCAGCCCAAAACCGGTGCTCGCCTCACCTTTGAGGGGGTCATTTCTTTTTTGAGAGCCCAGAAGGCCTCGGTGCTGCAGCTTCCGGAGCGGATTGAATTTATCGATGCGATGCCTTATACGGGCGTCCAAAAAACAGACAAGCGATTCCTGCAGGAAGACATTGCGAAAAAGCTCAAGGTATCTGAATGAGCGATGGAGGGAAGGGAGTAGTAACGGAGGACTTACAGCGTAAAGGAGTGAAAAAATGGCTGAAATGAAAAAAATTAAAACGCATTGTCGGGGTTGTCATGGAGCCTGCGGCGTGATCGCCCACGTGAAGGACGGCCGGGTGATCAAGGTGGAGGGAAATCCCGAAAGCCCCATCAGTCAGGGGACTTTGTGCACCAAGGGGCTGGCCGTCACGCAACTGGCCTACCATCCGGACAGGATCATCCATCCGATGAAGAAGGTCAACGGGAAATGGGAACGAATTACCTGGGACGAGGCGCTCGACACCATCGCGACAAAGTTCAAGGCGGTCATCGACCAGTACGGACCCGAACACATCGTCGTCGGGCAGGGCACAGGGAGGGACTACGAGAGTCACCTCTACCGTTTTGCCAATCTTCTGGGAACCCCCAACGTCCTGACAGCCGGGCACATGTGTTACGTCTCAAGGGTCTCAACGAGCTTAATTACCTGCGGCAACCTGCCCGTTGTCGACTACTATGTGAATTCGCCTAAACTCATTGTGATGTGGGCCTGTAATCCTTTGTGGACCAACCCAGATGAGTACAAAGGAGCAAGCTTCTGGCGAGCCTACAAGAAGGGAGCCAAGCTGATCTCTATCGATCCCCGGAAAACATTCTACGCGAGAAAGGCGGACCTCTGGCTTCAGGTTCGACCGGGAACCGACGCGGCTCTTGCCTTTGGATTCCACCGGGTGATCATTGAGGAAGAGCTGTATGACAAGGATTTCGTGCAGGATTACGTGCATGGATGGGACGCCTTCAAGGACAGGGTCATGAAGGATTACCCTCTTGAGAAAGTGCAGGAAATCACCTGGGTCGACAAAGAACTGATCCGAGAGGCTGCACGGATGTATGCCACGACAAAACCGGCGGCCATCCACTGGGGCGTGCCCACTGAACAGAACAACAATTGCACCGACTTCACACGCACCGCGATCGGACTCATGGGCATCACAGGCAATCTGGACGCGCCCGGAGGGAACGCCCTCTTCGTGAACCCGCCGACGCGAACCGTCGCGGAGTTCGCCCGGCACAAGGAGCTTTCCAAGGAGGTTCAAGCCAAGAGACTGGGTGGAGAGCAGTTCAGGCTGGGCGCTAGGGTGGCATTCATCAATCCCAAGAAAGCATGGGATTCCATCCTCCTTGGAGAACCGTATCAGCTCAAGGCCGGGATGCTCTGCGGTACCAATCCGGTCGTATCCAGAGCCAACGCCAAGGAAGCTTACGAGGCATTGAAGAAACTGGAGTTCCTCGTGGTCATCGATCATTTCCTTACTCCCACGGCGGAACTGGCCGATATTTTCTTGCCCGCGGGCTCCTGGCTGGAGCAGAACCATGTGGCCGACAACTGGAAACGGCACGGTTATGTGTTTGCCAGGCAGAAGTGTGTCGAGATCGGGGAGGCCTGGCAGGATCACAAGATCTTTCAGGAACTCGGTAAACGGATGGGGCAGGAATGGTTCCCCACGGTAGAGGCTGCCCTGGATTGGCTCCTCGAACCCTCGGGACTGACGTGGGAACAGTTCAAAGAAAAAGGGTACCTCCAGGGCGAGATGGTCTACTACAAATACAGGGAGAGAGGGTTTTCCACCCCCACCAAGAAACTGGAACTGTGGTCAACCATCTTGGAGAAATGGGGACGTGATCCTCTGCCCAAGTATGTAGAAGTCCCTGAGAGCCCCTATTCCACTCCCGAGACCGCCAAGAAATACCCCTACATTTTCAATGCAGGGCTTCGGACCATGACCTTTTTCCATACAGCGAACCGGATGATGCCCTGGCTGCGGGAGATCAGGCCTGACCCCCTTGTGGAAATCCATCCTGAGACGGCGAAAAAACACGGCATCAAAGAGGGACAATGGGTTTATATCGAATCGCCGAGAGGCCGCATCAAACAGCGCGCAAGACTGAACGAGGGAATTCTTCCACAAGTGATTGCCTCGGAGCACGGGTGGTGGTACCCGGAGATCAAGACTCCGGATCATGGCTGGGATATAGCTAATGCCAATATTCTCACCGACAATGCCTTTGAGACCTGTGACCCCAATATGGGCTCCACCAACCTTAGAGTCTGCTTGTGCAACATTTCTCCCTGTGAGAATGAATAGGAGGAAGGAGATGGGAAAAGTATCGTTAGTGTTCAATGAGAATGATTGCATGGGTTGCCATGCGTGTGAAGTGGCCTGCAAACAGGAACACGGTCTTGGAGTGGGCCCGAGAGTGGTCAAGGTGATCGAGAAGGCTCCCCGGTTCTGGCCGCTCTTTTGCCACCACTGTGACGATGCGCCCTGTGCAAAGGCCTGTCCGGTCGATGCCATCACCAAGGATCCGGAAACGGGTGTGGTCCTTCACGACAGGGAGAAGTGCACCGGCTGTGATGCAGTGCCCGGCAAATCCGGAGCTGAAAAACAGGAGACTTCTCCCTGCAAGGTGGGCTGCCCGGCACACATCGATGTTCAGGGGTATGTAAACCTTGCCGCCAAGGGCAAGTTTAAGGAAGCCCTCCAGCTCATCAATCTGGCGAGCCCCTTTCCCTCCATCTGCGGAAGGGTTTGCCACCACCCCTGTGAATCAGGGTGCAACCGGCAGCAGATCGACGAACCTGTGACGATCCGTTCGGTTGAGCGTTTCCTGGCGGATATGGATTTGAATGCCAAGAAACGCTACCTGCCGGAGGCCAAAGGCCGCAAAAAGGAGAAAATCGCGATCATCGGCTCTGGTCCGGCCGGCCTGAGCTGCGCCTACTACCTTGCTCATGAAGGTTACAAGGTGACGATCTTTGAAAAAGCCAAACGGCTCGGAGGGATGCTCACCCTGGGCATTCCCTCTTATCGTCTCCCCCGCGAAATTGTGGCCGCTGAAATCCGTCTCATTCGCCGCATGGGCGTGACCATGAAGACCGGTGTGGAGGTGGGCAAAGACATGACCATAGCCCAACTGCGCAAAAAGGGGTTCAAGGCCTTCTTTGTTGGCATCGGCACCCAGGAGTGTCTTCGACTGGGTATCGAGGGTGAGGACCTGAAAGGGGTCTACGGCGGGTTGGACTACCTCCGCAGCGTCAACCTGGGAAAGCGGGTGAGTCTGGGGAAAAAGGTGGCGGTCATCGGCGGCGGCAATACCGCGATGGATGCCGTGAGGTCAGCTCGCAGGCTGGGGTCAAAAGACGTCTTCATTCTCTATCGCCGCACTCTGGAAGAGATGCCCTCGCGGCCCGAGGAAATTGAAGAGTGTCGGGAGGAGGGGATTCCTATCCATACGCTCGCTCAGCCCTTACGCTTCATCGGTGAAAATGGGAGGGTCAAAGCGATCGAGTGCATCAAAATGGAGCTCGGAGGGCTGGATGAAACCGGGAGGCGCAAACCCGAGCCTGTTTCGGGCTCTGAGTTCACGATGGAAGTGGATGCGGTGATCACGGCCCTGGGGCAGGAAGCGGATTGGGGATGTTTGACCCCGGAGTGCTCCTGTACACTGACGGGATGGGGGACGATGAAGGTGGATCCATTGACGCTTCAGAGCGATGACCCGGACATCTTCTCCGGTGGTGATGCGGTCAGAGGTCCTCAGAGCGTGATTGAGGCTATTGCGGACGGGAGAGAAGCGGCCGTGTCGGTTCACCGCTATCTCACGGGCCAGGATCTTCGCCTGGGCAGGGAGAGAGTGCTCAATCCCATCACGAACCCCCAAAAAGAGAATTACGATCCCTCGGCACGGGCTCCAATGGGTCGCCTGGCGCCGCGTCAACGGGTCAAGAACTTCAACGAAGTGCAAAAGGGGTTCACGAAAAGCGTGGCGGTGCAACAGGCGGAACGGTGCCTGTCGTGCGGTAGCTGCTGCGTTCAAGCTTGTCCATGGGGGGTCATGCAATTCAATCACGACATCACCAAGGCGGTGAAGTGCGATCTCTGCGTAGAAAAAAGAGGAAGGGATGAAGTGCCTGCGTGTTACTCCGTCTGTCCCACCAGGTGTATTTCATGGGGAAACCCGAGAGGATTTCCAAAAGGAGTTTACACGGGCTTATAGGCGCTTCCAATGTGGAGAGAACGGGTGTCCTAAAAGGATTTCTCATTCCTGCAAGGCGCCCGTTCCTTTGCACTGACAGGAAACGATGAGCGACACCTCGGTATCTTCTCCTGCAGGATGTGAATAGACAAAAGCCGCACACGTGGATAGATCCTAAAACCGGCTTGGAGTGGCAGTGCGAATCCCCGGGCGAGATGTCTTGGTATGAGGCCCAGGAATATGCGCGATCCCTTTCACTGGGTGGGAAAAACGATTGGCGTTTGCCGACTGCGGCGGAACTGGAATCGCTCCTGGACAGAAAGACCCTCTTTGATAAAATACGCCCGGATATGCGTGAAGAGGTTTCTTTTCGGGATGCCTTGTCCTATTGGTCGTCCACGACCTTCGGGGACCACACCCGCAACGCCTGGATCGTGATGTTCGACGGCGCCTACGTGCTGAGCTACTACAAGACCAACCTGTACCATGTCCGTTTCGTTAGAGGATAGGTGATATCGCCGGTGTTTGACTCAAAGAGCCTTATCGAACAGATTCGACACAATTGCAGCATCTCGGACTGCCGGTATGCCGGGACCTATTCGGTGTGCGGGCTGGCCCTGAGGCTGCGTGATCTCTATAAGTGGGAGAAGGGACTGGAGCCCTGGGTTGAAGAGGACTCCGCCGTGATTCTGGAGTGGATCGGAGAAAAGGAGGAGGAGTGGGACAAGCTGGCGGAGCAGGAATTCGCGGGAGTCACGATGGCCGGCAAAACCTATGATCCCTTTGATGTCGAAGGAGTCAACGCGGTTCTTGCGCCTCATGGTCTCTTCTATGGTGCAGGCTATGTTCAGGGGCTCAAGCCCAGCTTTTTACTCGCAGAACTTGTAGAAACGAGACAGGTGGGCGGTTTCCCGGTCTATGTCCTCGGCAGGGAGCACGCCAGAGATCTTCTCACGGTGCCTGCCCTGTCTCAAAACAACTCCATCCTGATTCGAAAGGAGTCGGCAAGGATCTTTCTTTGGAACCTGATCTTTTTTCTGAAAAAATCCGCAAAGGGTGCTCTGCGGTTTGCCATGGAGGCCTATGGGATCCATGATCATCAGCCCAAAGCGGTGAAGGAGAACTTTGCAAGGATCTGTGAAGACGAGGTAGAGGCCTACATCCATCATGAGCTGGGAGAACTGCGGGACACGGATTTCGACCGTGCGGTATGGCGGGACATCGTGGCCACTTTCCCCCATTCGGTCATTGAATTCTTTGTTCGGGCCGTCAAAGACGTACTGGCTGACACCAATGAGCACGGCAAGCTGCGCTACATTATCCGTGAGCAAAGGACTTCTTCCCTCGCCCTGCATGCGGCTTTCCTGGACGGATTGAGGAAAGAACTGTGCCCGGAGTTTGTCGAAGCGTTCAGGAAATTCAAAGATACCCGAAACTGGGAGCGGGTAGAAGAGGCGAGGGTCGGCGGCTATCGCACGGCGAGAAACAGTGCCGCGGTTATCACGGAGATTTACAGGAAGGGAAAACAAAAGGACGATATGACCTGGGCCGCCAGGGAGATAGAGAAAACCGTTCTCGAGCCTCTGGGCATCCTCAAAGGGAAGAGGGAGGAGGGGGAATAGGATCATCGAACATTGACCATTGATCAATGTTAAATGAGAAATGATAAATGACTAGGGGCCAAAGGCCTGCAATAGGGGTTACGTTCCTTTGAACCACGTGGCCAGGATGGGGAACTGAATCACCAGGGCCAGTCCAACAACGTCGATGACGCAGTAGGGCCACGCTGCCCGGTAAATGTCCTTCAGGGCCACTTCCGGCGGGCTGGTGGCTTTCAAGACAAGTTGCAGGGCTTAATCCTTGTGTTTCAGTCCGTAGGCGGCTTTGAACTTATGCCACTCGTCATGGTCAAGAGACTTGTCCTTGTTCAAGTCAATGGCCTCAAAGATCTGCGGGGTTGCCTGAGGGAAGGTCGCCTTGAACTCCTCCCAGTTGACCTTGCGATCCTGATTCTTATCCATATTTGGGAAATGAACGTTGTAACTTTCCGCATTGGGGATGAGCTCCTTTTGGGGCTGCTGCTCAGAGGTGAACCCAAAAAGAAATCCGGTCAGCGCAAGGAGTGTCAGAACCATAGCAACTCTCCTCATAATTAGAAACCTCCTATAACGATATCTTGAAAAACGCTCAGAAACGGAGAACAAATTAATAAGCATTCCGGGTATGTCAATAAGGGCAGGAGACGAAAAGATGGAATATCATTTGAAAATTCCACCAAAAGTGTTCTAAACTAACCCTGTTTGGCTCCCGGCTCAGAATCCGCAGGAAGGGAGAGAAAGTGCTCGGGGCCTTCAGGATGACTCTTGCCTTATCATTCCGATCCGCAAAGGCGGTTAATGAAAGCAGGGAGAAAAGAATTTGGTTGATCCCAGTGAAAAACGGAAGGCGCCCAGAATCAATGTGACCTGGCCTATCACCATCATTACCAGCCAGGGCACGATCGAGGGTGAATCAAGAAATATCACTCCCAGCGGAATATTCATCCACTGTAAGAAGAAGCTCCCGGAGGACGAGGTCTACCAGATGATCATCAAACTTCCCAACGGGAAACAGATCATCGTCAGAGGCCAAAGGATGTGGTCCAATCTCAATGGACGGGACGATACGGGTTCGCTTGTGAATATGGGCTTCTCTTTCATCAAGATGTCGGATGAGGACCAGAAAGTTCTCAGGACCGTCATTTCTGTTTTTGGAGAGGGAGGGGAGCGGAAGCCCAAGGGTGGCTAAAGCGGACAGCAGGTTCCCCAAAAATCCCCTTCTTCTGGCCTTGCCCGGGTTTGCTCCTTCCGTGTCCTTCATGAAACGCAGCTTTCCAGTTAGAATCTTTGCACCATGAGGAGGATGAAATGAGGCTGAGATGTAATATTGCAAAATTAGTCTTGGTGCTGGCAGTGATGCTTGTCCTTGGAGTCCCCGCTTATGGAGAAGAGAAGTATTCGGTATCCGGAATTGTGACTTTCCCCGAAGGGGAAGTGGTTTTTGTATCGCTCTACACGCTTGATCGGTTCAAAGACTTCAAGAACAGAGCACTGCCTCCGGAGCCCTATACCCAGGTCATCGAACTCTCGCCGGAGCAGAAGAAGGCAGGGAGGGCGGCGTTCATGTTCAAGGGCATTCCCAAGGGCATCTATGGGGTCATTGCGTTCAGAGAGACCAAGAAGAACCTGAAGAGCGATCGGAGCCAATATTTCAAAGAGCCCGTTTCGACTTACAAAATGACCGCTTTTTCAGGAAACTGGAAAGACATCAAGTTTGAAGTTAACAAGGACGTTAGGGGAATTGAAATAAGGTTTTAGAATGAGAGTTCTGCAGGGGGTGAAACTGGGTGAAATACTACGTCTACTTTGACCGATACCGGCGTCCCAAGAAGGCCGTCAGCGAAAAGGAACTGGTAGAACAGTACAGCAATGATCCTGAGAGGCTCCTGGAGGCCATGAGCGAGCAGCAGGGGGCGAACGGACACGTGGGCATCCTCAGCTTTGAGACAGAGAAGGAACTCACGGAGTACTTTGAAAAGACCGGCGAAGAGATCATAGGCTTCTTCGAATGCCGGGAGGATAGCCGGCCTTACAACTTCTAGAAGCATCCCCGCCACGAAGAAGGACTTCCACTTATGCTGGAGCCCATGGAAAAGATGAAGAGGACAAAAAGCATTAAGCTTTACGGGGCAAAACTCGACCCTGCCGAGGTGGAGAGGCGGATGTCCATGACCGTCGGGAGAGCTCTTCCAAGAATGAGAAATACATTCTGGAATCCAAGAAATACGGGATCAGGAGCAACCGCAAGGAGGTGAACATTCGCCTTGAAAGGATTGTGAGTTACTCGCTGCTCGAGGAGGTTACAGATTACTAGCCGAATCCCTTAAGGGGCTTGGAGTGGACGTCCGCTTTCGTGGGGATCTCGGCAGGGAACAAATCCTCCGCATTGCGAAGGAGGAGCGGAGAATCCTCTTAACCCAGGAGGAGCATGTCCTGGAATCACAAGAGATCGACCGGGTGATCGTTTTGAAGCCAGGATCGCTTCATGAGCAGGTCAATCAGGTCATGCGTCTGCTGGACCTCGGGGCGATAGTGGGAGGGAAAGAGAGATACCATGAACGGAAAAGGCAACGAGATGCTTCAGAAAAATGAAACCGTCTTATGGATTGAACGGACGGTTCGTGATTTTCTCAGCCATTCGCCGGAGAATACGCTCAGGAATCAGGCAAAGGATAGGGCCTTTGAGGAGGTAATCATCGGATTCTCAAAGGGAGATGACCCTCTGTACAATGCGTACAAAGAGCTTGTGGGACCTTTTCACTGGACACCCTTGGAGATCTTTAGCAGGACTTTTCCAGAGGTTGAAATCGAACCGGACGAACTCACGGTGATCGCCTGGGTTGTGGCTCACCACCCGCTCACCAAGGAGGATAACCGGCGAGAAACATTCTATCCCTCCGAGCGATGGGCAAGGGCTCGCATTTTTGGGGAAGAGGTCAACGAGAAACTGAGAAGGCACGTGGTGACGGCGCTTGAAGCAGATGGCTACGCCGCTGTAGCTCCCGCACTCTCACCCCACTGGGAGCAGAAAGCCTCCGAGAAGTATGTCTTCGCATCGACGTGGTCGGAGCGGCACGCAGCCTATGCTTCGGGACTGGGCACCTTTGGTTTGTGTGACGGCCTGATCACGCCTCTCGGGAAGGCGGTGCGAGTAGGTTCCGTTATTGCTCGTATCAGGATTCCACCGACTCCGAGGCCTTACGCAGATCACCATGCTTACTGCCTCTTCTACTCGAAAGGCCTATGCAAGAAGTGCACGTCCCGCTGCCCGGTCGGGGCACTGACAGAGGCAGGGCATGACAAGATCAAGTGCCGCAGCCACGTGCGCCCTGTCACGGAGGAGTATGTGAAGACCCACTATGGATTCGACGGCTATGGTTGCGGTCTCTGCCAGACCGGCGTCCCCTGTGAGTCTAAGATTCCCCTAGCCACGGAATCTCAGTAATCAGTAAACAGTGAACAGTGAGCAGTGGGGAGCATGCACACAGGATTACTGTCTACTGATGACTGGCCACTGATGACTGGCCCTGTCTGGGCTCACTGAGCGGATCCCGCTTCTTTCATGTCGAACTCGGCAGCCTCGTTCAATCCCACCTGTTCCAGCAGAGCAGCGCGCTGTTTTCGCAGGGAGAGATCTTTTGGTGACGCATTGATCCTGTCCGACACACCTGCCAGGGCATCGTACCATATCCCTTCCTCAGCCAGCACAAACGGCTGTTTTGCCTTTTCCGTTTGACGGAGTCTCTCAGACAGAGCGGCAGGAGGCGAAACGACCTCGATCATGCCGCCGGACAGGATGTCTCTGGAGCGGCGATCCGGGTCCGTCACCACGGCCACGAACCATTTGTAGGGGACATTCTGGCGGAGTTGAACACCGTGGTCCGACAGACGGATGCACTGGAAGCCGGCTTTCTCCAGAGGTTTCAACCGCGCCTCCAAGACCGGCTTGACCGCATCTCTTTCCGTGATCGTGACTTCAATGGGATGAGTCGTTTTCCTGGAGATGAACCAGTACAGATGCGGCTGGCTTTGAAGGGTGACGGCCACATGGTCCGGTACCAGCACGGAGAGGGAAACGGGAGGTTCCAAGGAGACCCCTCGGGTTCCTCCGCCCACCCGGCCGCCTGGAGAACCGCGGAGCGGCGGTTTGTAAACAGGAATGTCCCCAGCGGTCTTGGTTTCTGCGGAGGTCACCGGTTGGGCCTTTTTTCCCTCTTTTCCTGTGGCCGATGGTTCTACTCCCGGTTGCTTCGCGGAGCCGGGGGCCTGTGCTCGCGCATGACTCGGAAAGGAAGCAAAAAGGAATGTCGCCAGAAAGATGAACGTCAACCTCTTGAATGATTTCATGGGATCACCTCCTTGGGTCGGGGCTGAAGGGAAGAGGAATCCTCCCCCAGCACCCGGTAAATGGTAATCTTTTCTTCCTTACCCTTCAAGCTCACTTCTCCGATCCGCTCTGTCCGGAACTCAGGCCCCAGATATCGGAGAGTCGATTCGCCGATCAGAATTCGGCACAGGGCCTCCTTGCCCAGATCTTTGTCATAGCTCTCAAGCCTTGAGGCAATGTTGATCGTATCCCCAATGGTCGTGTATTTCATCCTCTGAAAGCCTCCCAAAGCGCCGGCCACAGCAGGCCCCGTGTAGATCCCGATGCGCATTCCGACTTCCGGAAGCCCCTTCTCCTGCCAGTGGGCATTCAGGGGATGCATCTCCTTTTCCATGGCCAGCGCAGATCTCACCGCACCCAGAGCATCCCGGCGAATAACGGATTCATTCTGCTCCGGCAAGGGCAGACCGAAGTTTGCCTTGATGCCGTCCCCGGCAAAGTCGTCGATGATGCCCCCGTGGTCCATGATGATGCCGGTCATCCGTTCCATGTAAATGTTGAGCCAGTCCATGAGGTCCTGAGGATCCATTTTCTCGGAGACCGTCGTAAATCCTCTCATATCGGAGAAAAAGGCGGTCATGACGAGCTTTTGCGATCGAGGCCTGCCATTCTTGAGAAACTGCTCTCTCTGCTGCCACAGGGATTCAGCGACCTCTTTAGAAACATGCTTGGAAAAAATCTGCATCAGAAGGGCGCGCTCTTTCCTCTCCAGGCTTGTCACATAAGCGGTGACGAGCGCTGCGGTGAGAAGGAAGGCGACCGCGGGAGGGGCGAGGGGAATCCACCATCGATTCAAGAACGCCAAATAGGCGGAAAGACCGATGAGGAGAATCCCGGCTAAACCGAGACCGGAGAAGCGCCAGGCGGAGTGGGCCTTGAGCCCTGTAATGCCGCCGAGCAAACACCATAGGAAGATCCAGAGAATTTCCACCCTCTCCGTGAAGGTCGCAAGGGGTTGAATTCCTTCGATGCCTGCCCTGAGCAGCTGGCTGACCATGAGACCGTGAAGAAACACGCCCGGGACCTGCTGCGCCTCTGAAAACCCACGGCTGTAGGGAGTATAGAAAAAATCCTTGACGCTCTGGGCTGTGACGCCAATGAGAACGATCTTGTCGGTGATCGCCCTCGGGTTGATCTTTCCGGAGATAAGGTTTGAAAACGAATAGGATCGAAGCGGGGACGAGGGACCTTGATAGTCGAGCAAAAACTGATAGCCTCTCGCATCCGCCTTAACGTACCCGCCGTCGTTTTCTTCAAAGGGCCTGAACGTCACATTTCCCAAACGGAGGTGCTGTGGATTCTGCTCATCCTGCCGTGGAACGATCCCCTCGGTCTGCAGATAGAGGAGGGCAAGCCTGAGTGCAAAGGAGTAAGCGGCGCCGTCCCCGTCATCCAGGAACAGGAGGCCTCTTCGAACGACTCCTCCTGGGTCGACGAGAATATCATTGAAGCCCACCCGATCCGTTCCCTTGAGAACAGGAGGGGGCCGAACCCCGCCTTCGCCGAACTTCATGGTCACGATGATGTTGGGGTTCTCCGAGAGCACAGTGTTCAGGGTTTCAGTGCCAGGCGGCACCGGGATATCCCGGAAGATGTCGAGGCCGATGGCTCTCGGTTTGCTCTCTAGGAGGATGCCTAGGGCCTGGGTGAGAGTTTCGTCGGTGAGGGGCCACTGGCCGATGGAAAGAATGTCTTTTTCCGATGCCCGCACCACCGTGATGCGGGGATCATGGATGGAGGAACCGGGTTGCATGCGCACAAACCAGTCGTAAGCCGGGAGCTCCAGGAATTCGAGATTCCCGGCCCCCCTCACGCCTACGACGGCGAGAAAGACAAGGAGGCAACTGAGTGCAGCAGCGAAGATTGGATTCCGGATCATCTTGGTCAAGAAGCGCATTCCCAGACCTTCCTCACAGCCAGTTGTTGATGAGAAGAAAAGGAGCCCAGTAACACGGATGATCATAACGCGGGTCCTTGAGCAATGCAAGCTGGGCGGCCTGAAGGGCTAATGCTCTGGACACGCCGGGATTCTGAAGCCGGCGATAGAACTCCACCACGAGTCTGTAGGAGGCGGGATCACTGACGTGCCAAAGCGTTGCCAGGGCGCTGCGGGCTCCGGCCCTGATCGCAATGCCGGCCAATCCCAGCGCCGCTCGATCGTCCCCGGCTGCCGTCTCGCACGCGCTCAGGGTCAGAAGATCCAGGGGCTCTTCCCGGAACCGGAAGAGGCCCACATAGTCGCCAAGACGATCCATGGTCAATCGCGCGTCAAAGGTAAGGAGAAAGCTGTCTTCCACATCGTTTCCGAAATGACCATGAGAGGCAATGTGGACGATGCTGTAGGGCTCTCTCCTCAATTCCTCTTCCACGCGGGCTGCAACAAAATCCTGGTTCAGGAGAGAACGGCCTCCGAGAAGCTGGTTGATCGCCTTGAGTTCGCCCGACACATAAGGGAGGCCGGGGAAATCCTGGACAGACTCGGTGAGACCGAGGGTCAGCACACTTACCTGGTCTCTTCTCAGCGGCTTTGGGTCGGTCAGATTGAGACCAGGGGTGATGGCGGTGGCGACCTGCTGGGCCAGGAATTCCTGCCCGTTATGAAGGGCAGCCATGGGGATCGTTCGAAGCGGGCCATCGGGAACAAAGACCAACGTATCTATTTTGTAGGCAGCGAGATCCTTCTCAAAGGGCCGGATCAGCCAGTCATAGAGCTTTTGTGCGTGAGGCAGGAACTCTTCCGTGGTCCGTTTTTCGACTTTGTTACGAAACTCCCGAACCTCTTGGGTCAGCCTCTCCATAGAGACCTTTACGGTGTATCTCCTGAGGGAGTCAGGGAAACGGACCAGGAGTTCCAGTCGGTCTTTAAGGAGAATCGGGTACACGATCAGCGCCGTCTCAGAAAGAAGGTCCAGCTTTCTTTCCACATAACGGGCTGCATCCACACAGTCATCTTTGAAGTAGTCCCGCAACTCAAAGACCTTGACGAGTTCAATGGCCTCTCTTGCTTCCGTGAGGTAGATCTGAGGGTTTTCCGTGGATGAGGCATGTTCCAGGAGGAGGTCCACATATTGTGAACAGAGGGAGCCGGCCGTTCTTCGGAAAGAGGAGTTGGAATCGGCATGGCAATCGGTCATCTCTTTTTGAATGGTCTGGAGATTGGCGATCGCATGGCGATAGGCTGCAATGGATTCCTCGGGTTTTCCCATGCTTCTCAGGATTCGGCCGCTCTGCCACTGCCAGCGGTAGAGAGATTCCGGCGCATGAGAGCGCTGGGCGTAAAAAATCGCTACTCTGGTGAGCTTCAGAGTTTCCTCAAGCCGGGCTTCGCTTTCATAGAGGCTGCCGAGATACCCATAAGCATAAGAGAGTGTCCGCAAATCACCGATCGCTTGGCTGACTCGAACGGCCTCGGTGAACGCCTCTGAAGCCAGAACCACCAAGGCAGTTTCCTGGCCTGGAATGTGGGTCTGCAGGTCGTTAGCCAGGAGGCCCGCATTGATAAGAGCGTGGGCCTTGTAGTAAGAATCCTCCAGTCCCCTGAGAAGAAGGAGGGCTTTGTCGATCCGGGATTTTGCTTCCCCGTAATGCCCCATGCTGAAGCACACGGTAGCGCTGTTGACCAGAGCCAGCGCAGCCGTGCCTCCTCTTTCTCGAACGATGGAGGCGCTTTCTTGGTAAGCCTGAAGCGCTTCCTCATACCTTTTTTGAGCAGCCAGAAGGTTTCCCAGGTTATTGAGGATCCTTGCGCTGAGGTCTGGATCGCCAAGGGGTCTCGCCATCCTGAGGCCTTCCTGAAGATAAAGATAGGCTCTCTCATTTTCCCCCAAACTGATAAGGATATTTCCCAGAAGGCCCAGGGCTTCAGCGGTTTGTCTTTCGTCTTTGCTCTGCTTGGCAAGGAGGAGAGCCTTTTCTATGGCCTTTAGGGCATCCTGGTGCTGTCCCAAACCCTGATAGGCTTGGGAGAGTCTTGTGAGGGCCTCACCGTATTTTCCTTTGTTTCCACTCTGCTCGAATAGCCGGGCCGCTTCTGACCAGCTTGAGATGGCACTTGTAAAAGCGCCGTTCTTGAAAGAAACCGTCCCTTGTTCCATGAGGCTTTCGGCAGAAAGGGACGGCGCGTCCACGGGGCCGGGACCTCTTCCCTCTGCCTGGGTTTGGGAGGTGGAGCACGCCGCCGGCCCTCCAAAGCAGAGGCTCAACAAGAAAGGGAGATGAAAAAATCTTAATCTCATTCAAAATCCTGTGACAGCGATCTGAAAGTGGATTCCATCATCCTGCAGATTATGATCAGGCGGATTGACGTCGACCAAGGCGTATCCCCAGTAGAACTCAAAGTCCAGCTTGAGCTCTGCCGGGGATTTCATGAGCGGAACCCCCCAGCGGAGACCCAGGCCAACGCTGTAAATGCTTCTTGGATAAAACGTGGGGAGGTCCTTGTTTTTTGCGTAGCCGTAATCTGAAAAAGGAACGAGCTGGAGATACTCTGCCCAGGCTGCGTTCTGAACAATGGGGATCCGCAGCTCCAGAGAGGCAATCATGGCCTGATCTCTGACCAGCAAGTTTTCGCGGTATCCCCGAACCGTGTACCTGCCGCCGACCGCGATCTGTTCAAGAGGCAAAAGGGGTTGATTGGAGATCTGGACGTCTGTCCTGAACAGGAGTTGCGTGTCCCAGGTTTTCAGAACCCTGGCCCACTGAAACTGACCGAGCCAGGAGAGGAACCGGCCATCGGGTGTTAGGGAAGAGCCATGAACGGTGGCGTCCAGCGCATCGATTCCAAAACTGAATCTGGAGCGGGCAGCAAGCACTTCGTGCTGTGTCCTGTATATCCATTCCTGGGAGAACCGCAGAGCGGTCACGGCAGACTCACCGTTTTCCACGCCCGGATAGAAGGAAAAAGGTTCTCCAAGGAGAAAGGTTTTGTCCTCAAGATAATTTCCTGTGAGAGCGACGGCAAATTCTTGGTTCAAGGTTCGATAGAGCGGTTGTCTCAGGGTGATTTCGTAGATGTTGCACCGGCTCTCCGTATCGAGGGGGTCGAAGACCTCATCAATCACATTGAAGTCGTTTTTCCTGTACCTCAGAAAGAGCGTCGTGTCGTGGACCGTGACAGGGAGACTGTACCACACATCAATCAGAGGATTCATCCCCTTGGATCGGCCATAGGTGAGATTCAGGATATCTCCATGGCCGGTCAGATTCTGGTGCGCCAGGGTGAGGACTCCCTGCTCGGCGCCCACCGACGGGGACTGGTAATTGTTGAATGCGAGCCAGGCATATAAGGGGGTTTTCTCCTCCACATTGACTTTCAGGACGCTTTCCCCAGGCCGGGTCCCGGGTCTCATGTCGGCGTGAATACCGCTGATCCGTGGATCCTGCTGGAGAAATTGCAGCCGTTGCTGGAGAGGGTTCAGGTTGACCGGTGGGCCGGCGCCAATGGCCAACCGATCTTTAATATAGGAATCTCTGAACCACTTGTTTCCCTCGATCTCTATGGAGCTCAGTTTCCCTTCAACGATTTGAATGGTTACGATGCCGTCCACCACGGTCTGATCGGGAATGAAGGCGCCTGAGTTGATGAAACCATGATTGATGTAATAGAGCGTCAAAGCCCTGCGAAGAGCTTCCAGGTCTTCGCTGATCAGGGGCCGGTTCTCGTAAGGAGCGGTCACCTGGGAGAGCTCCTCTGGCGAGAAAACCGTGTTTCCTGTCACAACGATTTTCCTGACAAATACACCCTTGAGCAGAAGTTCGTTGGCTGCGGCCGGCGGGACAGACGGTGGAACAAGAGGCAGGGTCTCAAGGGAAGGGGTCAGAAGTTGCTCTCCAAGAAGATCCGGTCGCCTGTCTCCGGAGCGACCCGTGGGGTCAATGCGCGGGATCACCCGCTGAGCAAAGACGGGAGCGCTTGTCAGCAGAATCGTGAGAATGGAAGTAAAGATCCATGCTTTAACACGTAAAGATCTGATCATTTCTCCCCGGCGGTCATGTGCCTCTCTCAAGGGGAGAGGCATGTGAAGGCTCTCCCCTTGGGTAAAGGGGAGGTGGAGGGGATTTCACGGCATTGGGCTCGGCAACAGGCGGCCCGGCTCGATGGGCAGGCCATCCCTTCCGCTGACAATGAAACTGCTGTACTTCCCTCCCCGAATCCTCGCCATGCAGGGTTCCCGGAGAAGCTCGAAGGCGCTGATGAAATCTTCCCCAAGGGGCACAAGAGTGCCGCTGATTTCCGTAAGGGGAGCACGGATGTCCACGTTTCCGTCAATGCCCAGAGCGGAAGAAGCATCCACGAGGCTGTAAGGGTCAGACAGATACACGCCGGCCACGATCCGGATGTTGCCTCCCCGGCCCTCGAAAGCGTTCGCTATGATTTTACTGTGGTCAAGAATCACAAACTGCGGGTCGATCGAAATATTGCCTCCCACTGTGCTGGCCCCGCCGCCAACACTCGCCGTGATTTCGCTTTCTTTCAGGTAAACCATGTAGGGTGCTGTGATCTCGATATTTCCGCCGTCTGCGTTTTTCGAAGAGGTGCTGACTTTGCTGTTCCTGCTGATAAAACTCCCGGTCGCGGCAATGTCAATGTTCCCTGCATCGCCTGTTCCTTTGCTGCTTGCGGAGATCTGGGCTCCATCGGTGAGGCGGATGTCGGCTGCTCTGAGTTTGATGTCTCCTCCCTTTCCATCGCCTGAGGAGACCGAGTAGACTCCGCTGAATGCGCCTGTGAGTGAGATGTCCTTGTCCGCTTGAACCGTCACAGACCCGCCGTCTCCTGCGCTGTCAAAGGCGCTGCTTGATATCCTGGAGCCGTCATTCACACTCAAGGTCCCGACCTTCATCTGGATGTTGCCGCCCTGTCCGCTCCCGATGGTGTCCGCGTAAAGGGCTGCTTGATTTTGCAGGGTGAGGGTTGATGAAGAGACCGCGATATCTCCTCCTCTGCCCGCGCCTGCAGTACTTGTGGAGATGTCACTAAAAAGGCCTGAGAGGGTAACCGCATCCGCGGCGCTTACATGGATATTTCCTCCATTACCTGAGCCGCCGACAGAACCGCTTGAGATCGTCGCTCCTCCTGATAGGGTCAATCGTTGAACCGTTAAGTCAATTTTTCCCGCCTGTCCGTCTCCAATCGTATCGGCGCCGATAGATGCCCCGTTGCTGAGGGCCACGTTCGGCGCTGACAAGAGAATGCTGCCCGCATCTCCTGCCGCTGCCGCATAAGTGAATATGCCGCTCGGATTACCCTGAGCGTCCTTGTCCGCAATCATCACAGAGTCGCTTGCCCTAACAGAGATGTCGCCCCCATTTCCGGTAGTGCCGAAAGCGTTGTTCAATATCCTTCCCCCTCCGGTGAGATTGAGTATCCCTATTGTGATATCTATATCACCAGCCTGTCCGGTTCCTCCCAGCAGAGGCATAGAGCCAGCCGTCAACACGGTATCAGCACCTATTACCCCATCATCGCCGATGTCGAGAACGGGAGTGATGATTTCGATTCGACCGGCATTACCAGCATCTATGGTGCGGCTCAACAAAGAACTTTGCAACCCGTTCGGCCCTTTGCCGCTAATGGAGAGACTCTCTGTGGCGGTGATTGAGAGGTCCCCACCATCACCTGTTCCGCCAGAGGCGCTGCTCGAAATCGATCCACCACTCAAGAGACTCAGTTTCCCGGCGACGATGGAAATATCGCCGCCCCTTCCATCGCCGAAAGTGTCTCCATAGACCGCAGCTTCATCCTTGATGATCAGGACAGGAGCTGAAATATGAATAGAACCTGCGTCTCCAGAAGCCCAGCTCGCACTGGAAATAGAGCTGTAGAGGCTGCTCAAGAGCACGGAATCCGTCGCCTCGATTGTCAACCGGCCTCCGTGGCTGGATCCCCGGTTATCCGAAGAGATGGAGCTTTCTCCTGAGATTTCAAGATTTGCTGTCGCGATGTTGATGTCTCCGCCTATACCCGTGCTCCCCCACCATGGTAGCGCTCCTATGAATGATCCGTTCAAGAGCGTGAGCTTTGGAGCATCTATTTCGATGTTCCCCCCGGTACCGGCCCCAAAAACCGCAGCGGTCATCCAGCTTTGATTATCGAGAGTCACTTCTTCCGCAGCTATTCTAATGGCTGGATTTGATCCTGGAGAGTCGCCATAGTTGTCAGCAGATAACAAGGACTTGTTATCAAGAACTAGGCGACCAGCGCGGATCAAAACGGTCCCTCCAGGGTATCCGCTGACGTCGATCACTGACTCTTGATCGATGCTGATCGTTCCCTTCCTTTCCATATTTTGGATCAGAAGAGCCGGGGCCTGACCTGCGAGGCCAGGGATCACCTCGCCGGGTGATGCTGCGCTTGCGAGATTAATACGGCCGCTGGGAGCGATGAGGTAGGAGTTGATGATATCCAGGTCGCCTCCCACGACGGACAAGGTTTCTCCAGCAGGCACCTCCAGGAAGCTTTGCCAGACACCGATGCCTTGAGGATTCGGACTCAAGAACCCGAAGGCCGCAGGCGATGCTGCAGAGAGAACCTGATCTGCCGGCCCTGGGGCCGAGTAAAATCTCGAGCCGTCCTCAAAGCGGAGATAGTCTGCTGTGCTTACGTGAAAGGAACCTTTAACGTCCAGGGAAGCATTCGGGCCGAAAACCACTCCCCAGGGATTTAGAAAATACAGATTTGCTCCCTGGATGGTGGAGCGAAGGGTGCCGTCAATCCACGAGGAGGTTCCGCCCGTTACACGGCTCACGACATTCCGAATATCGCCAGGGCCTGTAAAGGTAGCGCTTTGATTTGTAAGGACGTTGAATTTTTCAAAGCTGTGGAAAAGATTTTGACCGGCCCGCTTGCCCAGCGAGTCCGTGATCTGATAGGTGGTCGTCCCCACGCCAGGAACTGTTCCGGGGCCCACTGGACCTTTAGGCCCGCCGAGGCTGCCGTCTGTGACGACTTCAGCAAACGTGAAGCCATTAAGTGTCAGGCTGGCGAGCAAAAGGAAGATAAATAAGAGGAATGCAAGAAAGGGGGCTTTCCGACGGGTAGCCATATCGTTCCTCCTCTCCTCTGAAGAGGGAACACGGAACAGGCTGGGTCTGGTCCGATGAAAGGGTTGGAAAATTACAGTTTGCAGTGATCCTAATTAACACCCTATCAGAACCGTCAAGTATTTCTATAGCTTTTCCCATAGGTTATTGTCAAGATTTTTGACCTTCTTCGAAAGAGAGATTAATTGTTTTTCCCTCAACAAAAGCTTGTCCAAAGGATCCGGTTTTTGCTTTTGAGTTGCGGCACCTTGCGGCTAAGTCATCGTTCCCCAGATTGTCAAAATCCACGACGTTTTTTGTCATCCCACGAGAAGAACTTGAAATTATTTTCTGTGCCTGAGATTCAAGAATCGAAGTAACCTGTTGATACTCATGTCTAATTTTTTGTGGGACCGATTCTTGGAATGGATCTTGCTTAGACAGGGGCATGATTTCGCTTTTTCACGCATCCAGCGTCAAACAACCAGTGGAGGTCACACCATGAAGGTTATTCTCAGGATCTATGAGCACGTTGAAACGCTTGAAAGGGAGTTTTCGAACGCCGAGGAGGTGCGGCGCATGACCCGAGAACTTGCCGAAGCAAACCCCAATCTCTTTATCGAGCCTTGCCTCGAAGTGGAAGCAGGTCGCGTCATCGCTCTGTCCGAGGTCTGAAAAATTCCGCACCGGGTCCGGGGAAAAGGAAGGATAGGGGACACCATCCTTTTCCCTGTTGACCCGCCCCTTCTCCAGCCTTTTCATCAAGCTCTCAACAGGGCTGAAATTTCTTGACTCAAATCCCTTTTTCCTGTTTCAATACCGAAAGTCTTTTCCTTCAGTCTATCTGCCTTCAGTCTATCGACCTGAGTCGTTACGAGAAAAGAGCAACCTGATCTCAAAAGGAGGGGCATCATGGCGATTATCAGCATTTCCCGGGGAACGTTCAGTGGCGGCAAAATCCTTGCGGAGCGGGTGGCGGACCGGCTTGGTTACCCTTGCCTGGGGAGGGAAGAGGTTCTTCTTGAGGCAGGGAAAGAGTATGGCATCTCGGAAAGAGAACTCACGGAAGCCGTCAATCAACCTCCACCCTTCTGGCAACAGGTGCCGGGAAGGCGGGTCGCCTATCTCATGTGCCTGACCGCTGCTCTGCTCAAGCACGACCAGGGTGGAAATTTGGTTTATCACGGGCACGCAGGCCACTTCCTGCTGTCAGGCATCTCTCATGTCCTGCGGATACGGGTGATTGCCGACCTGGAGTATCGGATCAAAGCGGCCATGGAGAGGATGAACTTAAAGCGTGACGAGGCCATTGTCTATATTGAAAGGGTGGACAGAGAACGGATCAAGTGGACCAGGTTTCTCTATGGCATCGAGTGGGGAGATCCTTCCCAGTATGATGTGGTTTTGAACTTGGAGCGGATGAGCATCGGTGGAGCGAGTCAGGCGATCGTGTCGATGGCTCAGTTGGACGACTTCAAGGTGACGCCTCAGTCACAGAAAGCCTTTGAAGATTTGAGAGTGACCAGCGGCGTCTGGGCCGCTCTTGTCAAGGATGAGCGGACAAGAGCCGCTTCTGTGCAAGTCGTTGCCAACAATGGCGTGGTTACCATCACAGGAAAAGCCGGCGCAGGGAAGGTGGTGGATGCGATTCCTGCGGTCGCGGGCCAAGTCCCGGGAGTGAAAGAGGTTAGAAACGAAGTCGGCATCGGGTCTGACTGGTACTGGTGATCCTCGGGACTCTGATGGAAGAAAGGAGAAAGACATGTCCATCATAACGATTTCAAGGGGTTCGTACAGCAGAGGGAAGGAAGTTTCGGAAAAACTCGCTCAACGGCTGGGTTACGAGTGCATTTCCCGTGACGTCCTGATCGAGGCGTCCGATGAGTTCAACATCCCGGAAATCAAGCTCGTCCGCGCCATCCATGATTCTCCGTCGGTTCTCGACCGCTTTACTCACGGGAAAGAAAAATATGTCGCCTACATCCGCGCAGCCGTGTTGAAACGCGTTCAGAAAGACAACGTGGTTTACCACGGTTTGGCCGGACACTTCTTCCTTCAGGAAATTCCTCATGTCATGAAGGCGCGGATCATTGCGGACTTCGAAGACCGGGTTAAAGAAGAGATGAAACGGGAAAACATTACCGCTGAAAAAGCCCGGTATATATTGAAAAAGGATGATGAGGAACGCCGCAAATGGGGCCTTTACCTCTATGGAGCAGATACTTCGGACAGCAGGCTCTACGACATGGTCCTGCACATCAAGACCCTTAGGGTCGAGGATGCTGTGGACATCTTGTTCCAGGCTGTTAACAGGCCTTCCTTCCGGACAACGCCGGAATCCCGGAAGACCTTGGAAAATCTGAGCCTGGCTGCCCAGGTCCAGGCTGCACTGGTGATAGGATTTCCATCCGCCAGGGTCATCGCCAGAAGCGGGAAGGTTTTTGTGAGCGATGTGGAAGCTTCGCTTCTCATGGAAAGAGAGGTGATTGCCGAGGTGACAAAGCTGGCTCGAAAAGCGCCGGGCGTTGAAGAACTCACGGTCAGCACAATCCATTCGATCACGTCCGACTAATCACTCTGTGTCTTTTCCCTCTCCCCGAGCGGGGAGAGGGAAAAGACAACATCATCCTGCCAGATGGATAAACAGAATAACACGATAGCTATTGAAGACGCGCACTTTGCGCCGTTCTTTAACAAGACGCCCGTTTCCATAGAGCGAGGAGAGGGAATCTATGTTTGGGATGAAGACGGCAACAAGTACGTGGATTTTACCGCGGGGTGGGGAGTGACCTGTTTAGGGCACGCGCATCCGGTGATCGTCGAAGCCCTTGCTGCGCAGAGCCGAAAGATCATGCAAAACCCCAACTCCGGGATCACTTATTCCCCTGCCAGGGCAAAGCTTATCTCTCTCCTCATGGAGATCTTACCGGAAGGCCTCACGCGCGTCTTTTTCTCCAACAGTGGCGCTGAGGCGAATGATGCTTCCATCAAGCTTGCCCGTAAAGCGACAGGGAGGCTGGACGTGATTTCGACAGACTTGAGTTTCCATGGCCGAACTATCAGCACGGCATCGGCCACCGGGCAGGTGAAACATCGGGACAAATTTAAACCCCTCATGCCCAACTTCAGGTTTGTCCCCTTCAATGACCTGAAGGCTATGGTAGGGGTACTGGACGGCGACGTGGCCGCGGTCATCCTTGAGCCGATTCAGGGAGAGGGTGGGGTCAATCTCCCGGCAGAAGGATATCTGGAGACTGTCTCCGCTCTCTGCAGAAAGAACGGCTCTTACCTGATCATCGATGAAGTGCAGACAGGCTTCTGCAGGACCGGACCCATGTTTGCCATTGATGGCCTAAACGTGAATCCTGATTTCCTCACCCTGGCCAAAGGGATTGCGGGCGGATTTCCGTTCGGCGCATTTGCCATGACAGAGGAAGTGTCTCTGAAGCTTCAGAAGGGAGATCACGGCGGAACCTATTGCGGGAATCCCCTGGGATGCGCAGTTGCCTATGCGGTCATCAAGCATCTCCTTGAGACGGATGTGAGGAGCAACGTGGAATCTGTAGGTTCCTTTATTTATGAAAACCTGAAAACCCTGCAGCAGGCCCACCCTGCGATCATCAGGACTGTCAGGGGCAAAGGGTTGCTCCTGGCCATGGAAATGGCCGACCCGCAGGTCGCCGCTGAGATCCTCGGTAAAAGCCTGGGTCTTGGTCTTTTCGTCAATCTCACCCAGGGGAATGTAATCAGGGTATTTCCTGCTCTGAACATCAGGAAGGAGGAAGCAAAAGAGGGACTTGAACTGCTGGTAAAAGCAATTAGTTTAGTCGCAGATCAACATGGAGATGCTTCCCAGAGGAAGTGAATCCTGTGATGTGATGAAGTGAAGGAGGTGATTCAGTATGAGCTCAATAAAGACTTTGATGTTGTTGCTCCTTCTAGCATTGAGCCTAAACGCAGCCGCTTGCGAAACCACTGCTAGGTCGCAGTCGAAATCTGGAGCCCAGGGGTATGGTGTCCAAGGCGCTATAGACCGGTCAAGCAATTCCGGCATCCCGTGGGATGCGTATGGGGGTCCGTAATTTTGGTCAACCAGGCGGAAGAGCCCTGGTTGCGATTTCCTTGAAGTGGATCAGGGTTTTTCCGCAGGGATTTTAGTTTTGACCGGGGGTTGGGTCGTCGTCGGCTTCTTGATGTCTCTCTTCTCGATGGGCTCGATCTTCTTGCCTCTCTCATTCTTGATCGCCTTCCATTTCTTGAGAGTCTCCTGGTGAACCGCTTTTCTCCTTTCCATGGTTTTCGGTAGGTCCCGGCGTCTGTCGATTCCCTTGTTTCTTAGAAGCTCGAACTTTGGGGCAAAAGCGAGCATCCTCTCTCTTAAATGAACGGGAGGGGCGGGAGGCTTGTTCTTGAACACAGAGGTCTGATATCCCTTTCCCATCACGATCTCAGATTCTTTCATGGGTCTTTTCTGTCGATCCAGCCCGGCAACAAAGACTTCTCCATCGAAGACGCCCACATCGGATTCCCTCGTATCCATAACCTCTATGGCAAAATCCGTTCCTCGAACTCCTACGACGACCGTGGGCGTCTGAACTTCGAATTTGGACCGGGCGTGGGCGAATCGGGTAATGTTGGACAGCATCCGGCCGAACCAGAGGTAAACCGAAGCGGTGATGCTCTTGGTCTGAAAATCTGCGGACAATTCGCTGAGCGTGATCTCGGAGTTCTCCTCCAGCCTGATCTGTGAGCCGTCATCGACCAGGATCTCCGCGAAAGCTTTGGCTCCTGTCTTGATGTGATCCCCCTGCTCCAGGGGTATATCCTTCTCGACCGGAAGCCAGAGGTTTTCACCTCCTTTTTGGATGAGAACCTCTCCCTCAAAATCGATCAACGTGGCGGAGAAGGGGGTCGATGGTTGAGCGCAGTGAGAAGACTGAGGAAAAGGGACAAGAAAAAGGGGGAAAAAGACGAGGAAGAAGACTTTCTTGAACATGGCCGGCTTGCGTCCTCCTTTTCTTGGGATGACCAGATCGCAGATTTCGGCGAAGTCAACGTCTAGCGAATTAGCATAGTGCATCTCGTTTTCCGCTTCAAGGCTTAAATGGGTTTGCAACACCCTTGAATTGACGAACACATCGGGCTGCTTTATACTGCAAAGGAAAAATTAAAACCGAAGAGAGGCAATCGTAGAAGGAGATGAGGGACCTTCTCAGAAATCACCGGACTCTGATGGGGCACATTTCAGAAGTGCTTCATGAGAAAAGTCAAGGGGGCGATGGATTTCCGGAAGATGTATTTCTTTCGCCCGAGACATCCTCGGTGCTGTTTCTTTTGGGCTGGCACTGTAACGATTCTTCTGAGCCTTGCGTTGTGTTCAACAAACGCTCCTTCAGGGTGCGGCAGCCCGGAGATTTGTGCTTTCCAGGAGGGAGAGTAGCCCCGCGGCTGGACTTCTTTCTGTCAAAAGTGCTCAAGTCACCTCTGTCGCCTCTTGCTCGATGGCGGTTCTGGCCCCAGTGGCGCGATCAACGCAGAGAGCAAGCGAATCGTCTTTCCCTGCTTCTGGCAACCGGCCTGCGAGAGAGTGTGGAGGAGATGCGCCTCAACCCGTTTGGAGTGACCTTTCTCGGTCCCATGCCTTCTGAGGACCTCTATATGTTTCGACGCATTCTGTATCCTATGGTGGTCTGGATCCATCGACAGAAGCATTTCCTGCCGAACTGGGAAGTGGACAAAATTGTTTATGTTCCTGTGAGGGAACTCCTCAATCCTGATGCTTACGCGTGCTACCGCCTTCACTTCAACGTGGACGGAAAAAGAGGGGGCGACGGGACCATTCAGGATTTTCCTTGCTTCCGCCACCAGAATGAAAAAGAGCAAGAAGTGTTGTGGGGGGCCACCTTTCGCATTGTCATGTCTTTTCTGGAAATGGTTTTTGGGTTTACGGCTCCCTCCACGGATTCTTTGCCGGTGATCTATAACACTCTGGATCAGCGGTATCTGAGCGGATCATTCTAGATGTGAAAAGAGAGTGAGGGAGACAATCCTAATGCATAAGGAGCGAAGGTCATGAAATTCGAATGTCCTGTTTGCCACAACCTATTCGAGGAGGAGCCCCAAGGGCCGTCCAACACTGTTTCATGCAAGAAATGCGGGGCGCCGGTTCCTGCTCCTGAGCACGCAGGTGAAATCTCAAGAGACTATCCCGCCCTCTGTGTTTTTGTCGGTCTTGTGATGGCTCTTTTCGTGACCGGCTATTTCGCCCTGAAGAACGTCGACACGGACGTTGGTTTCAGCCCGGGGCCGTATGTGGAGGAGTGGACAAAGAATATCGAAGAGAAAGTGAAGGGTTTGCTCGGGGAGGCGTCGAAAGGGCTCAACATTCCGGGCAGAGAAGGCCGGGACGCCAAGAGCTATCTGGCGAAAGGGTACAGGCTCCAGCGGCAGAAGAACTACAAGGAGGCTCTAAACGAGTTAAACAAGGCCATCGAGGCGGATCCACGAAATGCAGAAGCCTATTACTGGAGAGGACGAACTCTGGTCAACCTGGAAAGGCTGGATCAAGGGAATGACGACTTCAAGACCGCGGTCAAATTCAAACCGGATTACGCGGAAGCTTATGACCATCTGGGCTGGCTTGCTTCTAAGCGGGGCGAAGTGGATGAGGGAATCGCTTATCTGACGAAGTCCATTGAGTTCAAGCCGGAGAATGCGTGGGCCTTCTACAATAGAAGCGGGCTGTTTTTCAGCAAAGGGGACGTGGCAGGTGCCATGAGGGATGCTGAAAAAGCGTGCAGCCTGGGATATCAGGATGGCTGCAAAGCCTATGAGACCTACAAGAACAGCTCCAGAGAAGGTGGCTGAAACTGTGCCCTGCACCATCAGAGCTTTCCTGATAGAGGATCTCAAGCAGATTCTTGAGATCGAACGAGAGGCTTTCCCCAAGACCGGTTATCCGAAGGAAGTCATTCTGAATTATGCAAAAAGACTCCCGGGCGGTTTTATCGTGGTGGATACGGGGGAGCAAATCGTGGGGTACATGATCTTCGATCAGACCGGTCATGTTTACTCGGCAGCGGTTCGGCCTTCTTTGCGGAGAAGAGGTTTTGGGAGGATGCTTTTCATACATGCCTCAGAGCAAAGCCTTGGAAAGCTCTGGCTCGAAGTGAGGTCCAAAAACACGGGAGCCATTGAGTTTTATCAGAACATCGGCATGAGGATCGTTGGAAGGGTTCGAGAGTACTACCATGGGGATGATGCGCTGATCATGATCCTGGATGGTCTGGGGCAAGAGAGGGATGCCAGTTCCGGTGAAATCAGATGATCATCAGTGCAAGCCGCAGAACCGATATCCCTGCTTTCTATTCCGGCTGGTTCATGAAACGCATTGAGGCGGGACATTGCGATGTTCCCAACCCTTTCAATCCCACCCAGGTCACGAACATTTCTCTTGAACCAGAAGATGTGGACGTCATTGTCTTCTGGACCCGCAACGCTTCACCTCTTTTGCCCCATCTAAAGGAACTGGACGGCAAAGGTTATCGATACTATTTCCTCTGCACTTTGATGGATAACCCCAGGGCCATGGATCCCGGGTGCCCCTTCCTGAAGGAAGGATTGGCAACCTTCAAAGCCCTTTCCGACAGCCTAGGCCCTGAGAGAGTTATCTGGCGGTATGATCCCATTATTTTCAGCGATGTAACGGATGGGGATTTCCACAAGAACACCTACGAACACGTCGCAAGGCAACTCCAGGGATACACGAGGCGTTCGATTATAAGCCTTGTGACTATTTACAGGAAGGCGAGACAGAGGGTGACCGCTCTGAGGCAGGCGGGGATCGAACTCATGGAGTGTGAGGGGGAAGCCTTCGTTGATTTGATGACGTTCCTGGCATCCGTCGGCCGGGAGAACGGCATGACCGTTTTGAGTTGCGGTCAGGAGAGAAACCTGACGCCGTATGGAATTTTACCGGGCAAGTGCATTGATGAGAGTCTGATCAGGGAGGTCTTTGGATTGGAAGTGAGTTCCAAGAAAGACCCATCCCAGCGGCAAGCCTGCGGCTGTGTGGTCAGCAAAGACATTGGCATGTATGACACCTGTCTTTATGGGTGCGTCTACTGTTACGCAACCAAGAGCCTTGAGAAAGCGAAAGAGAACTACCGCAGGCATGATCCGCAGGCACCGGCGCTGGTTGTCCCCCCGGCTTAATGAGGGGAAGACTATCGCTTTTAGGCTATGCCTTCAATTTGGGTTTTTCAGCGCGGTGCAGGCACAAAGTTGCAGAGGCACATAGGCACAAAGCAGAGAGGAACGCGTAGAGGAACTTGACTTTGTGCCTTTGCCACTCTGTCCCTTTGTCCCTCAAGCTGTCGGCTTCTGCCGACAGCGGTTCACTTTTCAATCATCTTCTTGAACTCATCCTCGTTGAGCGTCTTCACCCCCAGGCGCTGAGCATCCGCGTATTTTGATCCGGGATCTTTTCCTGCGACGACAAAATCGGTTTTCTTGCTCACCGATGAAGAGACGCGTCCCCCTAGAGTTTCGATGATCTTCCGTGCTTCATCCCGGGTCATGGAATCAAGACCGCCCGTGAGGACGAGGGTTTTTCCTGTAAGAGAGGATTCACGGCTCTCCATTTTCTCTTCGGGGAACACGACGCCTCCCTTTTTTAGTTTTTCGAGGACCTTGAGGTTCTTGGTGTTGTGAAAGAAGTTGTAAATGCTCTCGGCTACGATGGGACCGACTTCATGGACTTGTGTGAGGTCTTCGATGCTCTGATTGGCCAGGTTGTCGATGGACTTGAAGTTCCTCGCCAGCACAGTCGCCAGATGTTCCCCTACGTTTCGGATCCCCAGGGCATAGATGAGGTTGGCAAGACCGGGTTTACGGCTCTGGTCAATGGCGTCGAGAAGATTCTGGGCGAGTTTGTCGCCCATTCTGTCCATGTTCATCAGGTTATCTTTAGTGAGTGTGAACAGGTCTGCCTGATCATGGATGATTCTCTTGTCCACCATCTGCTCCAGGAACTTGTACCCCAGCCCATCAATATCCATTGCCCCTTTGGAAGCAAAGTGAGCCAGGTGCTCCTTGATCTGGGCAGGACAGGCTAACCCTGTGCAACGGTGAACGGCTTCGCCTTCGGGCCTTTCCACCTTGGAGCCGCAGACAGGACAGAGGTCAGGCATGATGAAAGGCTTCTCCCGCCCTGTTCTCTTCGTCTCAATGACTTTGACGACTTCAGGAATCACATCGCCCGCTCTCTGGATGACAACCGTATCGCCGATCCGCACATCCTTTTTCCTCACCTCATCCTCGTTGTGAAGCGTGGCCCGGCTCACTTCCACCCCTGCCACTCGAACCGGCTCCAGGAGAGCAACCGGTGTCAGGGCTCCTGTCCTCCCCACGCTCACGATGATGTCTTTGACAACGGTGTGTTCCTGCTGGGCAGGGAACTTCCATGCGATCGCCCATCGCGGGCTTCTGGAAATCTCTCCCAGCCGCCTCTGGAGATCAAAGTCATTCACCTTGATGACGATGCCGTCGATCTCGTAGGGTAGTTCGCCCCTCAGGTTCAGGATTTTCTCGTAGTAGTCCTTCACCTGGTCGATCTTCGTACAGAGCGCTATGTGCCCGCTGACCTTGAACCCGAGCTGCTTGAGGTAAGCCAGAGTATCCCAGTGGTTGGACAGCTCCTTTCCAGGCAGCAAGCCCGTGCCGTGGGCGAACATGGTCAGTGGTCTCGTGTTGGTCACTTTAGAATCGAGCTGGCGCACGGAACCGGCGGCTGCGTTTCGAGGATTGGCAAACAGAGGGTCGCCGGAGTTTTCCCTTTCTCTGTTGAGCTTTGCAAAGTCTCCTTTGTTCATGATGACTTCACCGCGGACCTCGATCCGTTCCGGAACACCTTTCCCGCGCAGACGCAGGGGGATGGACTTGACGGTCTTGAGATTCAGGGTGACGTCTTCTCCTACGGCGCCGTCACCCCTGGTTGAGCCAAGGCTGAAAAGACCCTCTCTGTAGATGACCTCGACAGCGAGGCCGTCGAATTTCGGTTCTACGACGTATCGAATTTCGTCGACCCGCGACAGTTCCCCGACCCTTCGGTGAAAATCCATGAACTCCGGTTCTGAGGTAGCCTTGTGGAGGCTCAACATGGGGAGACTGTGTCGGACAGTCTTGAACTCTTCAAGGGGTGGTGCTCCGACTCTCTGAGTCGGAGAATCCGGCGTGACGAGTTCAGGGAACTTCTTCTCCAGAGAGGCCAGCTCGTCAAGGAGACGGTCATATTCGGCATCGGACAGTTCAGGCTGGTCCAGGACATAGTACAGATGGTTGTGCCGATGAATTTCATCCCTCAAGGCCTGGACTCTGCCTGCAGTTTTTTTGTCCGGGTGAGTCATTGTCCTTCCCTCTCTCAAGGAAGCGAAGCGTGAAATGGGGTTTACACCGAGAGTTCTTTGACCCGGAGTTTTTCGAGACTCATTTCTCCCATCCCGTGCTGAGCAGCCTTCCGGATCATGAGAACTTCTTCAGGCTGACGTCCCAGCAGGCGGCAGCAATAGCCGTCCAGGCTGACCCGGTTTCTGGATGCCACAACCCTTTCAGGTCTGGCCAGCTTGCCGGGGCCATAAGGGCCGTTTTCTGTGATGAATACCGTCGCATCGGAGATGCAGAGATCCGGCTTTCTGACGAGATTGAGGTCCGCAATACACTGCGAAAGATGGTCAAGATCCCCGTACCATCCCAGCTTCAAAGTTCCCCAGTGGAAATAACTGTTCGTGGAAAAAGGGCAGAGGCCCATCATGTTCTTCAATGCTCCTGAGTAATGAACCCCGTCGTGATGTTTGGCAATGGACACATTGATAAAGACATCGCAGTCCAGGAGATCCTTGCTCACCTTTGCATCCTTCAGGGAAATCCCGCCTGGTATATCCATTTTCACATGATCCCCGCTCTCGTATTTCAGACCCTTGAGCGCTTCGCTGTATTTTGCGGCCAGGGCCGACTTCTCCCAGTAACCTTTGTGCGGATCTTTCAGGTAACGAATCTCTCTGGCTCCCGCATCGTTGCACATTTTGACCATAGCAAGGGTGATATCGGGATTGACATAAGCGCCGAGATTCTTGAAGGGAGAATTGACCAAGAGGCCGACCCGGTCACCCTTTTTCACAAAGGCCTGCATGCCTCCGAGCTCTTCCACCGCCTTGAGCGTGCTGGAGAAATAGTCCTTGCCCTTCACGGACACGATATCAGGGACCGCCGTTTCAGCAGGCGATCCTTGCGCCATGGCCTTGAGAGGTCTGGAAAAGATGTTTCCAGCCACGAGGGCTCCTGCTCCCAGAAGACCGGACTTTTTCAGGAAAGATCTGCGATTTATTTTTCTCATGGATTCCTCCCTAGACATTAATCTCCAAAGGTTAAATCCGAATTCTTGAAACGCCAGGGCTGGGCGTTGCATCCGGATGGAGCCAGCCTGGCAGATTCAAGCAACGCGGTGATGCACTTGTCAGGGACCGGGTCGGGCTTGAACTTCCGGATGCTCCGTCTCCGGTTGATCGCCTCCTTAGTGGACAGCAATTTTTCCTGATTCATCATTTCACCAAAAACCTTTCCCGTAGAGCTTCTTCAGCAGCCAGGCCATCCTTTGCCCAAGAGCATTCACCAGCATCAGGCCTTCTTCATCCTTCTCCACATCACCCTTGTCCCGGCCCACTCCAATGGCACGGCCGACAATGATCATCTCCATACTCAGGAAAAAATGACTCATGGTGTCAAGCGTGTGCACAGCGCCTGCCCGACGGGCCGCAGCCACCAGGGAGCCAATCTTGTTCCTGAACATCCCCCCGTTCGATCTGGATACAAAACCCACCCGGTCAATCAATGCTTTCATTTCGGGTGTCACATCCATGAAATAAACAGGAGATCCCAGGACAACACCCTGTGCCTGAGTCATCTTCTCAATATACTCGTTTGCATCGTCATCGTTCACAGCGCAGCGCTGATCTTTATTCTCCAGGCATTTGTAACACGCTATACATCCATGGATTCTCTTGTGAGAAAGCTGAACAAGCTCCGTTTCAATTCCTTCCTTCTCCAGCTCAAGAAAAACTTTATGGATCAGAATACCGGTGTTGCCATCTTTCCTGGGGCTGCCATTGAATCCGACCACTTTCATTTTATTTCTCCTCTCGATAAACTGAGGGCTGTGAATTTGCGATGCCTTTGCAGTAGGCAATGGCTTCCACACCAACGAGGGCGCCAAACGGCATCTTGACCTGCACGACGCTACGGGCCGGATAGGGCGGCTGGAACATAGCGGAGTAGACGCTGTTCATTGCCGCGAAATCGTTGATGTTCTCGATGTAGACCGTCGTTCGGACGACGTCGCTAAGGGAAAGACCAAGCTGGCCTAAAATTTGGCGCACAATTTCGAGAGAGCGCCGCGCCTGCTGGCTGACGTCCCCCTCAATCACGCGACCGGTTTGCGGATCGCGGCCGGTCTGGCCCGCGATAAAGACATAGTCACCCGCGACTACAGCGTGAGAGTAAGGGCCGTAAGCCGCGGGAATACTGGTGTCAGGAAAGGTATAGTGTTCCATCGATGGGGCCTCCCTGGTCCCTGGTGCGCCTATCGGGGCGCTCACCGGCGCGGCTTACACGATAAAGCGACACCGTTTTATATTCACTGCCTTGCCGCGTCCGTGTGCAGCTCTTGGCTGGGCGGTTTCTCTATTCTCGTATTCGCTGGCGCTTCCCATTCCTCAAGGCGTGATTACTTACTGCTGCTCGTTGAGCGGACTACGAAAACCATGACTGCACACGCCGCCAAGAACGACAAACCCCCTATCATGGCGATGCCTTCAGCATATATGGCTCCCGCCGTAAGACCACGCAAGGCAACACCCATTGGAAGGCACAAAGCCAATGCGGTGAGAACGGCGCCGATACGCTTGAGTCGGGCTGAGCATTCTGCGCGGCCAATGAGAAGGCCGAATACGATATTGATCAGACCGAATGGCATACCATGCGTGTGACCTGCCTTCGTGAGATAGCGCCACAGGGGAATCTGGCCATAGCCGTTCACGTAGTATGGCTCAAGTGATTGTCCAAGAGCAAACCCGGCGATTGCGGCCGCTATCATCGCTGAGAGTCCTAGAAGAATATTGAATCGACCGTTGATCATATTTTCCTCCTTGACATGGAAGCACTTGTTTCAATCTGTTGTTTCGTCAATTACAAACTGGGTATCGCTGAATAGTGACCCAAGGATACTCAGCCCAACGATAAGTTAACCCGTGAGCCAAAGGCGAGTCGGTGCTGAATGACCGGTTGGGCCGCAGAATCAGCCATGAGAGGCTTCAGCATGCAGCTTCAACCCTAGCGCTCCATGACCTTGAGGATGGTGTCGAAACCGGGACTGCGCTCGCCCGAGAGCGCCTTATAAAGACTTTCGCGAGACAGACCGGCATCACGCGCAACCTGTGCCATACCCTTGGCGCGGGCTATATCGCCTAATGCTTTTGCAATGAACGCGGCATCGCCGTTAGCCTCCTGAAAACAAGCCTCAAGATAAGCGGCCATTTCCTCCGGGGTTCGGAGATGCTCTGCGACATCGTAGCGAGTGGTCGTTGTCTTTTTCATTGTTTGCTCCTATAGGTTGCGTGCAAGGCGCAATGCAATCTTGATGTCGGCGGCCTGCGTGCGTTTGGCGCCTCCGGCCAGCAAAATTATCACCGCGCGCCCGCGCGCAGCGAGAGCGAGCGGTAGCGAGCGGTCCGCTCATGTCGAAATCAGCCGCGCGGGTTTCGCGTCGGCTGGAGTGGGTGTTAGCCCATTTTTTGCTTCAGGAAATCAATCGTTCGCGTCCACGCCAACGCCGAGGCTTTGGGCTTGAACGCGTCGGCACGATCATCCTCGAAGAACCAGTGTCCTGTGTCAGAGTAAGTATGGCACTCGAACGACCGCCCGGCTTTGAAAAGGCTCCTCTCCAGCTTCCTGACGCTGGCCGGCGAAACCCATTCGTCGGTCTCCGCAAAGTGGGCGAGGAATGAGGATCGGCTCTGGGAGTAGTCCCCGTTACGCGCAGCGTAGAAAGTCACCGTCGCAACAATCGGGAGATCTGAACGTTGGGCGAGCCAGTAAGCCCAGTGCCCTCCCATGGAGAAACCTACAACACCGATGTCCTCCGCCCTCGTTGCTCTCCGCAATTCACCGATCATGCGAATCAGGTACTTGTAAGCGGGCTCTTTGCGGGAAGCTGTTGCCTTGGCGCGGAGCTTTTTGGCTTCCGCCACGGTGCCTGCCATCCTGCCGTCGTAAAGATCGGGCGCAAGCGCCACGAAGCCTTGATCCGCGAACCGGTCGCAGAGACGGCGGAAGAAGCCGTTGAGGCCCCACCACGAATGAAGGACCAAAACCGCGCCCCTATGATCAGATTTTGGTGCCGCGAAATACACTGTTGCTTCCTCACCTTGGGTTAACGACGAAATCAGCCGCGCGGGTTTTGCGTCGGCTGGAGTGAGGGGTTGGCCCTTTTAGGGAATTCCCAACTGTACCTTGACGGCTTCCTCAACCTTTCGCATGTCCTCCACAGAGAGAATACCAGCGCGCCTGAAGAGCCGTGTCTTGCTGACGGTAGCCAACTGGTCCGCCATGGCCTTGCTCTTTTTCCCTTCAAAAACCACCAGAGCCTCGCTCGGATAGAGGCGATCCGTCTTGCTGGTGAGAGGGACGACCTGCACTCTGTTAAGAAACTTGTTGGACGCGTCGTTGCTGACTATGACGGCAGGGCGCTTCTTTCTTATCTCTCCGCCAATGGAAGGATCAAAGTTGACCCACCAGATCTCACTCCGTTTCATTGGCAACATCCTTGAATGTGGACTCAGCCCATTCCTCGGCTTCCTGTTCCCGTCTCTTATCTTTTGCCATTTCAGCGTAGGCTGCTTCAAGGTTAGGACGTACAACGTGAGGACGGACTATCTCTTGCACGAACCTGCTGATCTTGCGGGGACCGATGATCTTGTGAAGACCTTCATAGACTTCTTCATCAATTGTTATGGTCAATTTCTTCTGCATTTGGCACCTCACTATACGTGTACTATACGTACAAAGGCGGGATATGTCAATAGCGAATAAACCGCCGGATACCTCTATAAATCATCTATTAGGCCATCGTTGCCGTTCACCGTATTGCCCGCGGCGGGTTGGCAATACGGTGCGAGGGCTTGTTGGGCCTCCTCTTGATTGCCTTCCCGACACCGGGGAAGCTGTACGACTGGAGAATGCGGTTCTTGGAGTCCAGAACGAAGACCATGATGCCCCCTTCATCCATCGTGCGGGCGAACTCCCGGCGCGTTGTCTCCCGCGTCCGCTCTGAAAGGCTGTCCATGTACTCGCCCGACGCATAGGCCCGCACCTTCTTGTTCGCCAAGTCGCATTCGATCACGGGGCGCTTCTCCCCGTGTGCCTCCCACGCCTGCATGATCGTCGGCCAGTTCTCCCGGATCTGTTTCGTGTAGTCGCGCATCCTTTTCCTCATGCCGGCCCAACGGTCACGTTGACCGGTCGCGGCGAGTGAACGCGAGCCAGCGGTCCGGTCCAACGTGCTGTTCGGCGATCGCCAGACGGTTCACATTCTGTGCCGTTCAGTTATCCAGTCGGAGGGTCGCGATCTTTACGCGTTTGGTGGCCAATTCGCCGGTAACGCGGACGATTCTAATCTCCACCTCTGCGTCAATGAAATCGTCGACCGCGTCCAGAAATTTCTCTAAGGAATCAATGCGACGCTCACCAATCGAGACGATCCAATCGTACTGTTCAAGGCCAACGGCCGCAGCAGGGCTGTCAGGCTCAACCTGATCAATCTGAAACGCCATGTTCTGCTGTAGACCGTGCGCTTTCACTGCGTCCGCGGGCAGATACATCTCGCCCCCGAAAACTCCTAGAGTGCCGTAACGAACAGCCTTGCTCGCGAGCAACTTTTCGGCGATCCGTGCGGCGGTGGCGATGGGGATGGCGAACGAGAGACCGTGAACGTCTTCAGCGGTAATTCCCCATGTCGTAATCCCGAGCACGGCGCCGTCGCAGCCGACAAGGGCGCCGCCGGAATTGCCAGGGTTGATCGCAGCGTCTGTCTGAATGTAAACGCGGGGTCGAGCGGCTCCGGGACCTTGCTGGAAGCGAGCTGGTGAACTCACGATTCCGGTTGACACACTGCCGGTCAGCCCGAGTGGGTGACCTACAGCAAACACAACCTCTCCGAGCCTGACGCCACCGTCGTTGCGCAGCCGTGCCGGACGAAGCCCAGTGGGCGGTATGCGAATCGCGGCAACGTCTGCGACTGGATCGAGGCCGCTCAATTCGGCTTCAAAACTGCGCCGGTCGCTCAGGGAAACGCGCACGCGCTTGGTGCCTTGGACGACGTGATGGTTGGTGACGATCAGGCCATCCGCCTTGAGGATCACGCCGGCTCCAGCCGGCATGAAGCCTCGGTCATTCGCTGCGAACCAGCGTTTGTTCAGAACCTTAAGCGTCTTGATCTCCACGATCGACGGCGCGACAGATTCAATAACGCCGGCGATCTCGTCGCTTATCCGCATCAGTAAACTGTCCACCATGTTTGCCTCCTGTGCGCCAGCTCGTAATACGCCGAACAAGTGATTAAGTGGTTTCCGGGAATGTACCATAGAATTTGGACACCTGTAAAATACTACTGACATAAGGAAGCGGTATTGCTACGGGTGGTTGCGGGTTAACATCGCATTTGGAATAAATACACCCATTCCGGTTAATATCCTATGTTGAATATACCACCGGACCTATTGGGTCCTTTCGTCACCGTTCTGGAAGAGCGGGGTGTGCCTCTCGCTCAGCACAGTTATTACAAGAAGTGGCTCCGATACTACGTGGACTTCTGTGACAAGTATCGTTTGGAGGCCACATCATCGAAGAGCTAGGCTCAGTTTCTAGGCAAGCTACGCGAGAAGAAACAAACCGATTGGCAGATTAAGCAGGCGGCTCACGCCGTGTCGCTCTATTGGGACGTTGAGAGGGCGTTGAAACCCTCTGCGGCAGCTTCCGGAGCAGAGCCCTTGTCCAGGGCCGCAGAAGCATCGATCCCGTGCGGCCTGCCAGCGTCGATTCCAAAGGGGCAAACAGCGGGTCCGGAAAAGCGATCTCAGACCCGGCCTGTGGTGCAGACGCCATGGGATCGGGCATTCTCCGAGCTCGTCGCCGTCATCAAAACCCGGCATTACTCGCCCAAGACCCTCAAATCTTACAGCCACTGGGCGCGGAAGTTACATGATTTCAGGAAAGCCAGGGAACCTTCGTCGCTGAGTTCAGAAGATGTGGCGGACTTCGGCTGTTTGAGTGCCTGAAGTTGCGGGTCCATAATTTCAATTTCGACGCCGGCGTGCTGACCGTACATGACGGCAAGGGGAAAAAGGACCGGACCGTTCCCCTGCCCCGGTCGATCCTGCCTGAACTCCTGGCCCAGCTTGAGCAGGTGAAACACCTGCATGAGCAGGACAGGCAGGAGGGGTGGAAGGATGCCCT
>CAVPOU010000031.1:0-38842 GCA_963707125.1 uncultured delta proteobacterium
TCGGGATCAGGCGACCTACCCGGGAACTCGGGCGGACCACCCTCCGGCGTTCCCCTATTTGGTCTTGCTCCGGGTGGGGTTTTCCTAGCTCCTGCCGTCACCGGCAGGACTGGTGAGCTCTTACCTCACCGTTTCACCCTTACCCCGGCGGAAGGGCCGCCGGGGCGGTTTCCTTTCTGTGGCACTTTCCTTCCTGTTGCCAGGACTGGGAGTTACCCAGCACCCTGTCCTGCGGAGCCCGGACTTTCCTCCCCTCTGCCTGCAGGCAGAGCAGCGGTCATTTGTCCTGCTCTGACATACCCCTTCATTATAACTCACTTGAGGTCTTTTGGAAATCCTGGTCATCGCCCCAGTAGATGATTCGATTGCAGTGGGGGCAGGTCATGAGATCGATCCCCCGGAGGAGTTCGTTGAACTTCTGCGGAGGTATTCCCATGTGGCAGGTCTGGCAGACTCCCGTAACGACTGAGCTGATGGCCAGGCCTCCCTTGCGCTCCCTGAGGAAGAGGTACTTTTTCAGGAGGCTCTGGTCGAAATCTGAGCAAAGCTGGTTTCTCTCTTTTTCCAGAGCTTCAAGGTCTCTTTCCAGGGCGAGGAGGTCCTTCTTGATCTCTTCCTTGTCTTTTTCGCATTTGTCTTTCAGGGTCTTGAGAGTGTCTTTGTGATCTTTGCATTTCAGTTCCCGCTCTTCCGCGGTTTCCATGATCTGGATGGCTTTTTCCTCTGTCTGAAACTTGATGGTTTTCAGGTCATCGATCTCTTTCAAAGCGGCGGTGTACTCCTTGTTTGATTTGATCTGAGTGAGCTTCGTCGAGCTTTTCTCTATCTTGCCGTCCAGTTCCTGGATCTCCCGCTCGAGCACCCGTCTATCTTTTCTGAACACCTCGATCTGGTCTTCGTCGGCCTTGAACTGGCTTTCCATGACCCTGACTTCATCCTCCAGTTTTTGAATTCTCGGAGGGCCCTGTTCTTTGGCTTGGAGGATTTTTTCGATCCTGTTGTCACACTCCTGAAGTTGAATAAGCACCAAAAGTTTGTCTTTCAATGTGATTCTCTTCCACTCCTGTTCCTCGCCATGACCTTGTCATGGGTTATAAGGTTAAACAGACTATTCCTCATGCGGGCTTCTGGCCGCAACCCAATCATTTATCATTTAACATTTCCCATTGATCATTGACTCAAGACCCAATGATCAATCTTCAATGTGCAATGATCAATGATCAATGTCCAATGCTCCGGCGCCGGCCTGGGCTCAAATACTTCTACGCACGTTGCGAACAAGTTGCCTATTGAGAGTCTGAATCGAAAGGGCGCACCGTTCTGGTGCGCCCTTTCCTATGAAACAGGTTTCCCGTCTAAAACAGGGTTCCTTTTGAAACTCCTTTGTGTGCATTCTGCATCCTGATATTTTGGTGGGCCCACCTGGGTTCGAACCAGGGACCGACCGGTTATGAGCCGGTGGCTCTTCCAGCTGAGCTATGGGCCCAATCTTTTCATCAAGAATTAACATAACTGCTCAGGTGTTTAGGCTGAAGGCTGAAGACTGAAGGGCAATAATAATCATCCATGACACAATCACCTGCCAACGTATCCAAACGATCTTGGCTTTATGTGTTCGCGCATGTCTTTTCCTTCAGGCTATCTACCTTCAGTCTATCTACCTGAGTAGTTACGAATTAACATGCAAAGCGATCGCAGGATTGTCAAGCTAATTCCCATTAAGAGGTCCCGCAACCCCTCACCTCAGCGCGGGGCGTTTCACTGCTCCAGAAAGCTTCTGAGTTTCTTGCTTCGGCTGGGGTGTCTCAATTTCCTCAGGGCCTTGGCCTCTATTTGTCTGATTCTCTCCCTGGTGACATTGAAATCACGGCCCACCTCTTCGAGGGTGTGATCGGATTTCTCACCGATGCCGAATCTCATCCGCAACACCTTTTCCTCTCTCGGGGTCAGGGTGGTGAGGATTTTTCTTGTCTGCTCACCCAGGTTGAAGTTCATGACCGCATCCCCGGGGGAGATAATCTTCTTGTCCTCAATGAAATCTCCCAGATGGCTATCTTCCTCTTCCCCGATCGGGGTCTCCAGGGAGATGGGCTCTTTGGCAATCTTGAGGACCTTTCGGACCTTTTCCAGCGGGAATTCCATTTTTTCGGCGATTTCCTCAGGGGTCGGTTCGCGGCCGTGTTCCTGAACCAGATACCGCGATGTGCGAATGAGCTTGTTGATGGTTTCGATCATGTGAACCGGGATTCGAATGGTTCTTGCCTGGTCCGCAATGGCTCTCGTGATGGCTTGCCGGATCCACCAGGTGGCATAGGTGCTGAATTTGTAACCTCTCTGATACTCGAATTTGTCCACCGCCTTCATGAGGCCGATGTTTCCTTCCTGGATCAGGTCGAGGAACTGAAGCCCCCGGTTGGTGTATTTCTTGGCAATGCTCACCACCAATCTCAGGTTGGCTTCAATGAGTTCGCTCTTGGCCAGCTTGGACCGGTCAATCCGATCCTCGACGATTTCAAGCGTATCCTTGAGTTCCGCCTTGTCCATGTTGGTGCGATCCCTGATTTCCTTGATCACCTTCTCTGCTCCGTCCATCTTGGATTTCAGGGCAAGGAGATCCGATTTCTTGAGTTTCAGAGGGGTGACCGGCTGGGTTTCCTTCGCGGTTTTGGGGATCTGGGTGAAACACTTCTTCACAAAGGCCAGCGGCTTGCCTCCGGCTGCCGACAGGACTTCCTTGAGATCCTTTTCCGCCCTTTCCACTCTCCAAACCGTCTCCTTCAATCGTTCCACCATCCGGTCGATCTGGGTCTTTTCCAGTTTAAAACTGCTGATCAGCTCCACGATCTTCCGTCTATTGTTCTCCATCTTCGTTTGAATTCTCTTCTTCTTGGCCGCAGGAATCCCTTTCTTCGAAGCCTGAGCCTTCAGGTCAAGAGCGTCCTGATACAGGGATTCAATTTCACCGATGAGATGGATGATGGATTCTTTCCTTTCTCCGATTTGAGTGTGGCTGTCCTCATCGTCGAGATCGTTAATGACGTCCTTGAGCTTGATTTCTCCCTTCGTCAGGAGGCCTCCCAGTTCGATGATGTATTCGATTCCCACCCGGCACTTCAGAAGATCGTCAAGGGCTTCTGTTTCGCCGGCTTCAATTCTCTTGGCAATCTCCACCTCGCCTTCCCGGGTGAGAAGGGAGATGCAGCCCATCTCTTTCAGATACATCTTCACGGGATCAGAGACCCGGGTCGCCACATCCGCAACCTCGGCCCGGAAGTTCTCTTTCTCAACAACTTTTTCCTGCCTCTTCTTAATCCGCCTGGATTTTTCAATCGCCTCCTTGGACGCCTCGTCGATGACCATGACATCCAGTTCTTTAAACATCATCATGAGGTCATCGATGGTTTCCGAGGAGACCACGTCGTCGGGCAGTTGATCGTTCAGTTCTTCGTAGGTAATGTATCCTTTGTCTTTGCCTATATCGATGAGCCTCTTGAGATTCACCACGTCTGAATTGTTCGCCATTACATTCCCTCCTGAGAGTTCCCGTTGATTCGCGGTTGAACGTCTCGTTCCTTCTTTAATTTCAGTATCCGGTTATAGGTTTCAAAATCGCCTGAGGCTCTGGCCTGAGCCACGGAGTCCTGGATTTTGATCCTAAGAAGTTTCTCTCCGAAATCCTGGAGCGCTCTTCCCACCTCTTCTTCAAGGAAGATGGAAGGGCTGAGCATCGCTTCTCTGAAGACCTCTTGGGTTTCTTCCCTGGAGAGGCCGGCCAGGATGTCTTCCTGAACGATCTTCCCTCCCGCAGGGTTCTTCTCGAGGAGGCAGCCTACAATCTCGATGACGATAGGGTCTGAGAGAAGGCCTTTCCACTCGAGGTTTTTGATCCGGCCGATCGTCTCGGGATGATGGAGGACAAGATTGAGAAGATAGACATCATCAATCCTCCTGGCCTCTTTCTTCTCCTGGGATCGAGAGCGATCCGGTGCAAAGGCGCCTTTGGCGGCCCACTTCTGGAATTCCGCTGTGAGGGTCTTTTCGGTCACCTGGAGTTTTTCTGAAAGACGATTGATGTAGAGAGCCCGCTGCACGTGGCTCTTGAGCTCCGCCAGAACAGGGAAGATGTCCTCCAGAACTTTCACCCTGTGTTCGATTTCCTTTCCCCCGTCGGCCATCTTCCGATCGATGAAAAAATCGAACATGGGAACGCTACGCTCCAGGAGAGCCTCAAAGGCTTCAAGGCCGCTCTTGTTCACAAAGGTGTCCGGATCTTCTCCGTCCGGGAGAGACATGACCCTGGAGGGCATGCCTTCATCCAGGAAAAAAGAGAGGCTTTTCATGGCCGCTGCAGTTCCGGCTGCGTCCGGGTCGAAGACCACCACCGCTTCCCGGGCATACCCCTTGAGTTTCCGGATATGGTCCCTGGTGAGCGCTGTCCCGAGCGTTGCCACCGCCCCTCGAAACCCGTGTTTGATGAGAGCCAGCGCGTCGGTATACCCCTCCACAATGACCACACGGCCGCTTTCTCGGATACGGGAGTAAGCGGTGTGCAGACCGTAGAGCAACTCGCCCTTTTGGAACACAGGCGTTTCGGGCGTGTTCAGATACTTGGGCAGAGACTGGTCCAGGACTCTGCCGCCGAAACCGACGATCTGGCTTCGCATGTCAAAGATGGGAAACATCACCCGGGCCCGGAACCGATCGTAGTGGCCCTCTGTTTTTCTGGGGATCAGGAGGCCCGCTTGCAGTGCGGTTTCAGGATCGATCTTCTTTTCCCGGAGGGCCCTGGCCAGACCATCCCATTCATCCGGTGCATACCCGAGTTTAAATTCGGAAATGATCTCCCCGGGAATCGATCTTCGCTGAAGGTAATCCCTTCCTGCCTTTCCTTTTCCTGATTTCATCAGGATGTGATGAAAGAAATCCGCCGCCGCTTCATTCACGCGAAGGATCGACTCTTTGATTCCCGGCGTTCCAGGATCTCTTTCAGGCAAGGACACGTGGTATTTCTCGGCCAGGTCCTTTAGGGCCTGGGGAAAAGTAACCTGATGATAGGTCATCCAGAAGGCAAAGAGGTCCCCGCCCTTCTTGCACCCAAAACAGTGGAACATCTGCTTGGAAGGGCTGACCGTGAAAGAGGGAGCCTTCTCAGAGTGGAAGGGGCACAGCCCCATATAGCTCTGGCCCGACCGCTTGAGCTGAACAAACTGACCGATCAGCTCAACGATGTCCACGATCCTCTTGATCTCTTCTTTGGCAGACTGGTAAAGGTCCATAGGCCTTATGGGATCGCCCTCGAAAAGCCCTCGCCCTGAAAAAGAAAAAACCCCTTCATTAAATGAAGGAGTTGTTCCGCTGAGCGTTTTTGTTTGATCATCACTTTTTGATCAGCTGAGATACGCTTTTTAATATAGCCCTCAAGACCGGTGAAAAGATCAGAAACGGAAACGTCGCCGGAATTCTTGAATCAACTGAGAAGTCTTTTGGCTATCTCGTTGACCTCTTTCCCCTGAACCTTTCCCGACAGCCGCCCCATGGCAGCCTTCATGACTTGGCCCAGATCTTTGGGGCCTGAAGCGGATACCTCGGCAATGATCTCCTTGAGCGCCTTTTCAATCTCCGCAGGAGCGAGCTGCTGGGGCAGATATCCGCTAAGCATCTTGACCTCTCCCTCTTCCTTCGCGGCCATGTCCTCGCGATGGCCTTTTCTGAATTCCACCGCCGCCTCCTGACCTCTACGGATCAGGGACTGGATCACGGCCTGAACGTCCTCCTCCTCGAGGGGTTGCGTTCTCCGGCCCTGTTCATTGGTGACGGCCGCTTTCAGCACGCGCAGGCAAGAGAGGCGATGCTCATCCTTTGCTTTGATGGCGTCTGTAAGATCGTGCGCGATTTTTTCAACGAGGGGTGTGGTCAAAGACAATCCTCCGAAGATTAAACTGCCAATATAAAAAAATCCATAAGAAAGTCAAGAAGAAATTTCGCTTTCTTTACTCATCCGGATCGCTTCCCCAAGGTCCAGGGTCCCCTCGTAGAGCGCCCGTCCCGTGATCACTCCCATAACCCCCTGGCCGGACAGGGTCATGACCTTCCGGATGTCTTCCAGTCCGGAGATCCCCCCTGAAGCAATCACAGGTGTTTTCAGAGCCTTTGCCATCTCCCCGGTCGCCCGGAGGTTGGGTCCGACGCTCATGCCGTCTCTCTGAATGTCCGTGTAGATGACGGCGGCGATCCCCCGGCCGTCGAACGGTCTTGCCACTTCGATCGCAGAACGCTCCGTATCCTCGGTCCAGCCTTCCACGGCCACTCGACCGGCCCGGGCATCGATGGCGAGCATCACGTGTCCCGGAAACCTCCGGCACGCCTCTTCCACCATCTCCGGGTTTTTGCAGGCCACGGTTCCGAGAATCACCCACTCCACTCCTGCTTCGAGATAGAACTCGATGGAGGCCAGGTTCCTGATTCCTCCGCCCAGTTCAACAGGCACGGGCACTGAACGCGCGATGTTCCTGATCAGTTCTCCGTTTACACGTTTTCCTCCCACAGCGCCGTCAAGATCAACCAGGTGAATCCTTTCAGCTCCCTTGGCATACCAAGTCCCGGCCATCTGAACGGGATCATCGGAGTAAACCGTTTCCTCCGACATCCTGCCCTGCTTGAGCCTCACGCACCGGCCGTCTTTGATGTCCACAGCAGGAATGACGATCATTCTTTTCCCTTTTCCCTCTTGGGAAGCGTTTCGACAAAGTCGGTGAGCCCGATCTCCGCCAGTTCATCCGCCGTCATCCACCGGCCCTTTGCTTTGAGGAATGTCTGGAGATCGAGGAGGTTCTCGCTTAGAGAGATCTGGGTCTTGTCGAATCGCGCTTTCCACAGGATCATCCCGTCCCCTGCGTTCATGAGGTAGATGTCAAAGGCCACAGAGGCCGGCCGGCTGGCCGCGTAGTCTGTCCCCTGTCGTTCACGCCACCGGTACACATGACCACCCAGCACACCGTCGGCGGAGAGGGTCTTGCCGATTTGCACGTAAATGTCCCTGTCCGTCCAGGTGGGATGAGCGGAGGCAAGCTGCGAGAAAGCCTCGGCTGCTTCACGGGGCGAGGCCCACTGATAGTGGCCGTCCTTTGTCAGCTTTTCGAAAAGCTGCGCGGAGAGTCCTTCGGCAGTTACTTCGGACACGGGTTCCGCTGTAAAGACCGCCCCGGAAATCGGACTGCGCACCACGCCGGGAGTTTGAGAGGGCGACAGGGCCGGCCGAAAACCCACAAGAGCAATCGTGTTGAATGCGGGCACAACCGGTTTATCCTCAGAAGGGACCTGCTGGAGCTGACACGACGATCCGGCCAGGACAATCAAAACAAGAATAGAGCGCATGACAAGCTTGCAGCAAACCTTGAAAGCCATTCTTACCTCTTGTCGTTGAACAGCCACATCCTTTGCGGGCGAGGCTAGAGAAGACCTTTTGTGGAGGGCACTGTGCCGCCAAGACGAGGTTCAAAGCCTGTAGCCTGATCCAGAGCTCTTGCAAAGGACTTGAAGATCGATTCGGCCGCGTGGTGAGGATCATCTCCTGAGACCAGGTCCACGTGCATGGTGATCCCTGAATGATGCACGAGGGCCCGGAAAAACTCCCGAACCAGATTCACGTCAAAGGACCCGGTTTTGCTTTCTTTCAGCACGACCCGGTAAGCGAGAAAGGGTCGATTGGAAATGTCCAAAGCAATCCTGGCCAAGGCCTCGTCCATGGGAACGATGGCTTGACCGTATCTTCGGATTCCTTCTCTTTTCCCGAGAGCATCATGGATCGCTTTCCCGAGACAGATGCCAAGATCTTCAACCGTGTGGTGATCATCGATTTCGGTATCGCCGGTCGCCGTAACCTTGAGCTCCATGAAGCCGTGAGCGGCCATGAGGGTGAGCATGTGGTCCATGAAGGGGATGCCCGTGCTGATCTCAGATAACCCGGCGCCGTCCAGGTTAAGCTCCAGCCGGATCTCGGTCTCCTTGGTTTTCCGATGAATGGACGCTTTTCTTTCCATGGATCACCCGGTATTTTTTTGAAAAGCCTTAGAATCTAAAAGGCTTGCCTCACTCCACGCAGCCTTTTTTAACACCACTTATAGTAACCACTCCCGATCGTTAGTCAAACACAAAAATACAGATCCTTTTTCCCTGATCACGGCGCGGATCAATGAGAAATCCCGGTGTTTCTCGAAGGAGATCCCTTTATCTCTTTTGAAGAGATAGAAAGTAGGAAATTTATCTCTTCAAAAGAGATGAATTTCAGAAACGATTGTCTTTCTCGATGATAGGCAGAAGGTTAGACCGAACTTTAAACGGTAGGACGGCTGAAGGGCGGGCCAATCTCTCCTTCACCCCCCTTTATTAAAGGGGGGATGGGGGGATTTTTTGATTACTTCATGTTGCACTGTGAATTCTTAGGACTTCATTCTTGAACTGCAATGGACCCCTGAACACCTCAGACCGCCACCCCATTTGCCGGGCTGCTTCCACATACTCGGGGAGGTCATCGGTATGAAAATAAGGCAATCCACCATCACAGTAACGATCCACAACGACTTGGTAGATGGCAGGATCGGGCTTTGCTACGCCCTCTTTGTAGGAAACAATGTAGCTGTCCATGAGCTTGAGAATTTCATAGGTCTTTAGAAGAAACGTCCAGTGCACCTCTACCGTGTTGGTGAGGGCGACAAGCAAAAAATCTCTTTTGAGTTGAAGAAGCACGTCTTTCATGCCCGGCACTTCGCCTGTGAAAACAGAGCAGGAGAGCTCACGCCACTCGGAAGGGGCCATTGAAACTCCGACAGAGGCATTGAGCTCAGGGATAATGTCATCGAGAGATGACTCACCGGTCTGAACGGGTAAAAAAAGTTTATCAATGTTAGCCAGTGAAGGAAAAGTGGCTTTTTCCCCGCGATTCTTTGACAAAGCCGCAAACAAAGGCTTGAGGTCAAAGTCCACAAGGACTCCGCCCACATCCAACACGATAACTGGCTTATCAGCTTTCAATCGCGTCATGTCACAAGGTCAACTCTTCGGGATTCAGGAAGGGCAGACTTAGCAAAAGAAATAATGATCGATAGGCTCACCGGGAGCCGGACTTATGGGCGAGCCGGTGAAGCGACTTCTTGACAGCCTATTTTTTCGTATAGTGTTTCCGGGGCTATGTCAGCACCATTTGGCCAGGAGATAGTTCCGCCCTCTATCGTTGCCTTTTTGAAGAACGCCACATCTCGGAGAGGTTCAAAAACAGGACCCTTACCGACGTAATCTGAGAAGTCAACGTCGCCGCTCTTGCCGTCGTCAAAAACGACACGATAGACACGGCCTCCTTTATACTCAATTCTTACGACTTCGTTCATATTCCACATGCTTCACCTCATTCCAAAGGAGCGATTTTCTTAACGGCCTTACCAGCCCTTGCCAGTTCCCAATCCTCCTCAAGTTCGTTGAGACGCAGGTCTATCCACTCTCTCACGAGCTTTGTGGCTGTCTTCGAATTCAGGCTCCCTTTCATCCCCGTTTGGAATCTGCATGCACCTTCCTGGGTTTCGTGGCCAAAGGAATTGCTTTGATAAGTGCCCTCAGAGCGGCGTTGACTGAGTCTGGCGTACGGAAAACCTCAGAAACATCTGAATCGAGCATGACCACAAGAGGCGCTTCAGCCGCCCGGTCGGCGAATCGGTTCGGTTTGGCCTTCCGGTAGTCGAAACGGTATTCCCGCCGCAGGTCATCGTTAAGATCAAGACGCCTTTTAGATTTGCTGGTTTTCTTCATTAGTCCACGAATCGAAGGCCCACCAAACACTCTCTTTCTTGGGTTTGCTCCGGATCGGGTTTACATATATTCGCATAATACATCAAAGCTCCCTCTCGTGACCAGACAAAACTCCCTGTGGGAAATTCAGTTTTGAACGATAGAAGTCCTTATTAAACGCTTATAGGCTCCGCAGAAAACACAAGGGGAGCGTGATGAGGTGGGCCAGGGAATTAGGGAACTTTGAAGAACCCGAAGTCAAGGCCGCATATTGGGTGGCATATTACATCTCCTGTAGGAAAACGGGAAAAATCAAACCGGCTGACGCACGTAAAGTCAAACGGCTTTGGGAAAAAGCTCTAAGGAAAGGTTTCACGGAAAGCTGATTGAGCTATTCGTGCTAGGCCCGAATTCCCAAAGAATTACGTGGGGGCAACTGATGGTTTTCTGGGGCGTGTTCCGAACCTGATGTAGAGATCTAGCTGAGACCGCTGTAAATCGTGGTCATTATCCTTCAAAAAAATTCGAATTTAGTTAGAGGTGGTGGAGATGAAGGGATTCGAACCCTCGGCCTGTGCGTTGCGAACGCACCGCTCTCCCATCTGAGCTACATCCCCACGCAAAGGAATTCTAAACTATCTTCAGAAGATTTCAACAGTTATTTTCACCAGGGATTCACCGCAGAGGCGCAAAGGGCGCAAAGAAGAGTTTTTGTTTTTCCCGCCAACCGGCGGGAAAAACAAAAATGTTCTGCTCTTAAGTCTTCGTTGCCTCCAGCCCCGCCAGAGGCGGGTAAGGTGGGGGTGTTTCCCCCTCCCCTTTGTCCCCTCCCGCCAGGGGAGGGGAAGTAGTTGAAGAAAGGGGAAACCAAGAGGCACGAAAGCAAGGAATGGTCGGCGCGGTGGCCGACCCTACGGGTTTCCCGTGTACCGTGCACCGTGCTTTACTTCAATTTCACATTCAGCGTTCTGGCTCTCTCCCCCCGGAGGATTCCGATGGTAAAGGAATCGCTGTCCCCGAACTTCTGATAGAGGACGATCGCATCTTCCAGGGAACGGATCTCCTGGCCGTTGACGCTTCGGATCACATCTCCATTCTCAAAACCGACGGATCTGAGAAGGCTCCCTTCCTGGATCTGGCTTAACTGGAAACCTTCTGCTCTGCCCTCTTTATAGTAAAGCTCCGCTCTGGCCTGGGTCATGAGTTCCGGCAGGTTTTCAAGGTTCTCTCTGACCACCTCCCTGTTCAGCACGTAAGTGGTCGTGGCGCTTTCCTTAGCTCCCTGGTCCCCGCGGCTACTTGCCGATCGGGTCCCTTCCACTCCTAGCAGGAGAATCTCTTCTCTCCCGTTGACGTTGAGAACGACCCTGTCTCTTCCGATTGAAACCACCCTGGCGCCGGCCACGACAGACCCTACACTCACCATGTCCTGGCGATCGGTCGCAAGATCCTTGATCACAGCCCAGGACAAGCCGCTCTCATTCACCACGGTGCCCAAAAGCGTGAGGTTTAAGGAACTCAAACCGGGCTTGTCCTGGGGCCCGGAAGTCCTCTTTGAAATGTCCTCTTTTCGCTCCAGGGAAGCGGCGCGTTTCTCCGTGAGCTTTGGGTATTCAGCCGGAGAGAGCGGTGGAGGGAGTTTCTTTTCGATCAACGAGTTCCCCGGAGCAGGCAACGAGAAATCCTTGACAAGTTCACGGTCCAGGTAAGAGAGGAAGAAATTGCTCAGGGCATAAGCTGCGGCCGTGACCAGGAGGAAGAAAAAAAAGTATTTCATTTTATCCATCATCTCTTCCGGTCAGTCCTTTCCAAAACGGATGGAAGGGCTGCCAAGGGTCCCTTCCAGATAGATGGCGATCGGCTCACCCTCTGCCCCAAGCGATGCGAGGAATTGTCTTGCAAAATCGTTTTCGTTCAGCACAGGCCCTGGAGTGAGATTGGCCGTCAATTTCAAAAGGCTTCTGCTCACTCTGTCGTCGAGCTTCACCTCCCCTGAGAAGGTTCCTGACACGGCAGGCCCGGCTATCTTACCGTCATTCAGGAAAAGCAGGCCTTTCTGAATGATCAAAAAGGCGCTGATGGACTGAAAAGGAATAGTGCGAAGCCCGGCAAGAGGTAGCTTTGATTCCAGGGACCCGTCGGTTAGCCGCAGGTAACCCCGGCCGTTTAAGCCTGAGAGAAAGCGAATGTCTCCGAGGAAGCGCAGCTCCCCTTCACACTTCCCGGACACGCGCCGGTCGAGCAAGATTTCCACGAAAGAGAGGTCTTCGAGATGGACGCCGGAGCCTTTTGCATCAAGGTATCCCCGGCTAAGAAGCGGCACACCCAGTCTTGCTTCCACTCGGCCACGGGGAAAGATCACTTCGCTTTTTATGGGAATAGAGCCGGAAAAGATCCTTGACCATTCCGGGGCAACGATCAGAGAGTCCATCCGGTCTTTTGACGCTCCCTGTGGCCAGTGAGCTGCACAGGTGATCCTCTCCAGGGCGTAAGACAGAGGCAAAGAGAAAGAAACGGTTTCTGCGGAGATCAGGGTCTGTATCTCAGTGAACAGGGTGAGGGCTTTTCCGAGTATCTTGTCTGCCGGCAATCGGTAAAGGGTGAGCAGCAGGAAAAGCAGCAACCCGTAGATCCCCAACCCGGTCCAGAAAAGAGTCTTGGTTCGTCGAGTCATTTGAACTTGATTAACACCTTGTCATGCTCTTTGATCACCTTGTTCACTTCATCCAGCTTTTCTTTTGCTTCCGGGTAGGTGGGATTGTAATAAAGAGATCTTTCGAGAGCAGCCTTGGCTTCCAGAATCGCTCCTGTTTGAAAGGCCAGCGAGCCTTTTAGATAGTAAAGTGACCATTTGGTGGCGTCTCCGTTGAAGAGATGGACCGCCCTTTCAAGCTGATCCCTTGCTTTGGCAAGATCCTTGGCAGGCCCCATGTAAAGCTGGGCTGCGTAGAGACAATAGAGTGTATTATCGGGATCATACTCCAGGGCTTTCAGAATGTGCTTCTCCGCGTCCTTGAAAATGCCCGTGGCCATGGCCTTCTTGTACCCCAGATGTTCCAGTTCACCTTTGAGGGGTTTGTACCCGGCGTAGTAAAGCCATCCGATCAGGAAGAGCATCACCACGGTTATCAACACATAGCGTGGGCTCGGGACGGAGAGGCGAACTTTTTCTAAGAGCCCGTTGTGCCGGAGGTAGAGCCCCTCGGTGATTCCCATCATGAGCACGGTCATGAACAGGGTACTGTTGAGCCGGAAGGGGAAGAAGAAAAGGGCTGCTACGAGGATCCCGACAAGGGAGTAAAAAGCAGTAGCGGCAATGATTCTTTCCTGCAAAGGGATCTCTTCTTTCCTCATGACTGCAAAACCGTGCTTCATGACCGCGCCGAAGAAAATGACCAGCACGAGCGCGGCCAATAGGCCTCCGTCGTTCAGGCTCTCGAGATACTCGTTGTGAACTCTTCTGGGCTTGGGCTCCGCGTAGCCTTTGAAAAAATCTCCCTCAACCCTCTGAAGTTCCGCCTGAGCATCGTAGACCAGGTTCCGGTAGGACCAAAGGCCTGTTCCAAAAAGCGGGCTCTCCTTGAAAAGCCACCAGGAGGCTTGGAAGTATTTCTGGGTTCGTAGAATGAAAGACGTCGGGTTGGTCACACTGCTGAAGTCCATCATGGTGTGAAAACGTTCAGGAGCAAGAGTCCAGAGAATTCCCATGAGCACCAGTGCGGAAACACCGAAGAGAACCGCCTGCCTCGCCCTGGAAAGAAAATAGGCCTTAAGGGAAAAACCGCGGATTTTCATGACGGAATAGAGAAAGCCCGGGACAGCGGCAGCGACCCCGACCCATGCCGCCCTGGCCCTGGAAAAAAGCAGGGCTGCAAACACGAAGATCCACAGGGCACCGGCAACCCATCTGAGCTTTCCTTTAAGAAGAAAGATCAGAGCCGTGAAGGCAAGGATAGGAAAGAGCAGGTAGGCTCCAAGGTAGTTTGAATTTCCGATCGTCCCTACCACCGTGGAGCCGGGCGTGAGCCATGAGAAGAAGACAGACTTATTGTAAAACTCAAACCACGTCTCAATGGAGACAAGCACCCCGCTCAGAGCCGTGAGGACCAGGAGCCAGAACGCGTTTTTCCCCGAAAGGTGAAGGGAAAGGAAATACATGAAAAGCAGGCATGTCAGATGCATCGTGACAGCCACGTTGGTGTAGTAATAGTTCCTGGTGTAGAAAAAGGAGAAGACGTTGAGCAGGATGACCAACAGCATGAGCTTGGGAACTGCGCTCCTCGTGATGGAAATCTCTCTCCCTCGAAAAAGCTGAAAACAATAGATCGCTGCCATCCCGCAAACGCCCAACTGCATCAGGACAATCTTGGGAGTGTTAAAGGCATTGTCCAGGACGGCGGGAAGGACAAGAATGGGCACAAAGAAGGTTAAGACAGAGGCGATGACAAAGTAAGGGTTGAAGCTTGGTTCCGGCGAGGGAGGAATGGGTTTTGGTGTCGCTGGTGCCGCTTTGCGCATGAAGTCACCCAAAACTTGAAATCTTCTGATAATTTACGACGGAACCATGAGGTCTGTCAATGAGAAGGTAGAGAGGCCGTCCCCAAAAGGCTTGACATCTTCGCTCAAATGTCACAAAAATAATAAGTTAGCGTGTGCCCCCGTAGCTCAGGTGGATAGAGCACCAGATTCCTAATCTGGGTGCCGCGTGTTCGAGTCACGCCGGGGGCACCTCCTTTTGATGCTACCTCTCAAATCGACCTGGAACCGGATAAACCCGAAGAGATCACTGCCTTGGAAGTATTGCTGAATACGCCCAAAACCAAGATCGCTGAAAAGAAAATTGGGCGAAACGCGCTCTGTCCGTGCGGAAGCGGGCAAAAGCATAAAAGAAGCTGCGGCCGATGAAACTTTTTCTTTTCGGCCCTGTGATCCGCCACCGCTGGAGGCGCCCATGATTGCGTGGGAGCTTCTCGGCCGTGCCCAGGTGCCTGGAAACGATGTCGCGCTGAGCCTATTCAAGCGGGACCGGGAGTTTTCGATCCGGATGGACGGCCGCGAGCTCATGAACAGCACGCTGCATGGTTCGGAGGAGGCGCTCTCCGAACTGGCGTGTGCCAGGATCGCCGACCGTCCCGGGGCCCGCGTCCTGATCGGAGGCTTGGGCATGGGTTTTACCCTGGCCGCCGCACTCCACCGGCTCGGGGACGCGAGCCGGGTGGAGGTGGCCGAGCTGGTGCCGGAAGTGGTGGCGTGGAACCGGGGGCCTCTCGCGCATCTAGCCGGCCATCCGCTTGCGGATGAACGGGTCACTGTGCGCGAGATGGATGTCGTCCGCATTCTGAAGGAAGGGCGCAGCGCCTACGACGCCATCTTGTTGGATGTGGACAATGGTCCCTGGGGCCTGACGAGCAAGGGCAACGCCTGGCTCTATGCCCGGGCCGGACTGGCGGCCGCCTTTGCGGCCTTGCGGCCTGCGGGTGTGCTGGGCGTGTGGTCGGCCGGTCCCGATCGGGCCTTTGCCGGACGGTTGCGCCGGACCGGCTTTGCGGTGGACGAGATCCGGGTGCGGGCGCGGGCGCCCGGCAGAGGAGGGCGGCATACCATTTGGATTGCCGGTCGCGGCGCCTCCGTTCAACAGAATAACCCAGTGTCCTGACGGGTCATTTAATGGTCGGCCATGCTGAGCCGGCTTGTCGATAGAAGGTATTGGATGACATGGCGCTTGTCACTTTACAAGATGTGAGTGTGAGTTTCGGCGGCCCGCTTCTCCTGGAACATGTGGATCTGCAGGTGGAGAAAGGCGAAAGGGTGGCCCTGATCGGCCGCAACGGCGAGGGCAAAACCACGCTGCTGCGGCTGATAGACGGCCAGCTCGCGCCGAACAGCGGTCGGATCACCCTGGAGAAAGGGGCTTCCGTGGCGTGCCTTGCTCAGGACTTGCCGCACGGCCTGACAGGGTCCGTGGGCGACCTGGTGGCCGGCGGGCTTGGGGCCGCATCGCCGTTGACAGATTACGATCCCAGAACCGGCGATCCGACCCGGTGGGCGGCCGCCGGAGAGGCGCAAGGCCCGCAGGGCCACCAGGTCGCGACGGTGCTGACGCGGTTGTCCCTGGATCCCGAGGATCGCTTCGAGAACTTGTCGGTCGGGTTCAGGCGCAAGGTCCTGCTGGCCCGGGCATTGGCGGCCGAACCGGAGCTGCTTCTGCTCGATGAGCCCACCAACCACCTGGACATTCCCACCATCACCTGGCTGGAAGGGTACCTGCAGAAATACCGGGGGACTCTGATCCTCATTACGCATGACCGGGTCTTCCTGCGGAAACTGGCCACGCGGATTGTCGAGTTGGACCGCGGCAGGCTGGTGAACTGGGTTTGCGGGTACAGGACTTTTCTGGAGCGCAGGGAGGCGGCCCTGGAGGTGGAAGAGTCCCAGCGCATCCGCTTCATGCGCAAGCTGGCAAAAGAGGAGGCGTGGATCAGGCAGGGCATCAAAGCCAGGCGCACTAGAAATGAAGGCCGCGTGCGTGCGCTCATGAAACTGCGGGCGGAACAGCAGGCGCTGCGCACCCAGACGGGTAACGTCAGAATCCAGATCGAAGAGGCGCAGCGCACCGGCAAGATGGTGATCGAGGCCGAAGGGATCAGTCACACGTACGGCCGAAATCCGCTGATCAATAATTTTTCGGTAAAGATTATGCGGGGCGACCGGATCGGCATCATCGGTCCCAACGGAATCGGCAAAACCACTTTGCTGCGCATCCTGCTGGGCGAAACAATGCCGCAAAAGGGACGTGTCAGGCAGGGGACCCATCTGGAAGTGATCTATTTCGACCAGCTCCGCGCGCAATTGGACGAGGACCGGTCGGTTCAGGAGAACATCGCCAATGGCAAAGAGCTGCTCGATCTCAACGGCAGCCAGCGCCACGTGATCGGCTATCTGGAAGACTTCCTCTTTTCTCCGGACCGTGCCCGCAGCCCGGTGCGCATCCTCTCGGGCGGGGAGAGAAACCGGCTGCTTCTGGCGCGTCTCTTCTCCCGGCCCTCCAATGTGCTCGTGCTGGACGAGCCCACCAACGATCTGGATATGGAAACTCTCGAACTGCTCGAAGAGCGGCTGCTGGACTATTCCGGCACGATCCTGCTCGTGAGCCACGACCGGGAGTTTCTCAACGGAGTGGTCACCAGCACCCTGGTGTTCGAGGAAAACGGCGTGGTGACCGAATACGCCGGCGGCTATGACGACTGGCTGACGCAGCGGCCGCAGTCGTCTGAAATAAACCCGTCCGGCCGCGAAGCGGCAAACGGAAAAGCTGCGGCCCGGAAGCAACGGGAGAGAAGAGAGAAGCCCCGGAAGCTTACCTTCAAGGAGACAAGGGAGATCGAGACCCTGCCCCGGCACATCGAAGAACTTGAGTCCGAGCAGAAGTCTCTCTATGAGCGGATGGCGGACCCGGAGTTTTACAAGGAAGGCGGAGAAAAGATCAGCCGGGCGAAGGCAAGGCTGGATGAGTTGGGACAGGCTTTGGAGGAGAGCTATGCGCGCTGGCAGGAGCTGGAGAGTATCCGGGAAGGCGGGTCCGAAACGGTATTTTCAGCTTGGGAATGAGCCCTCTTAAGGAAAAGAACAGGAACCGGAGTCTTGGTTGGTTTGTGCCATGCATTTAATGAAGGGCGGGTTCTAATCTTAATATGCAATCCGATCAGGATTTGATTGCCCAGATCAACGAACTTTTTCATCCCCGGTCAGTGGCGGTTGTGGGCGCCCCCTGAGTTGCCTCTGTCCTTGCCCTCTGTCTTCTGTCATCCGTCCTCCCTGTCCTCCGGGTTGGCCAGCATCCAGGATTAGCCGCGGCGGGGGGAGAAACGCATGAAATCATGGCCCCAAGGTCCAAGGTCGGGGACTAGTCTTTTTGCAGACAAGAGTAAGTTTGATGCGTTCGCAAAAAGTCGGAGAACTGCATTCCGTTCATGGTTCGATATCCTTCGATACCTCAGGACAGGCTCTCACCACGAACGGAAAATCAGATACTTACGGTCTATCTCATCCGTTCGCCCTGAGGTATCGAAGGGTGAACGGGACTTCTTACGAGACCATCAAGTTTGATTTGGCGTCGGAATTATTATAAAATTCAATCTAAATTCAATAGGCAGCAAGCTTCCTTCTCTTTGATCCCAGATGGGGCTAGACGAGCCGAAGGAGGGATATCAAATGGATGAAAAGAAAATTTTACAAAGGATAACTGTGAATCCCCATATTTTTGGGGGTAAACCAATCATTCGAGGACGCCGTCTGGCTGTCGAGCATGTCCTAGCGATGCTCGCTGCCGGGGACAGCGCGGATACGTTACTGGAAGGTTATCCCTGGCTCGAGCTCGAAGATATACAGGCATGTCTTCTCTATGCCCGTAAGGTCATCGGTCATGAGCGAGTCGAGTTACTCCAGGTGGAGTCACCGCAGTGAAACTTCTTTTGGATGCGTGTGTCTGGGGTGGTGCCAAGAAGTTCCTTGAAAGTCGTGGACATGACGTCGTGTGGGCAGGCGAGTGGCTTGAGGATCCTGGAGACAGAGAGATTCTGAAACGGGCGCACGCCGAGCGTCGAATACTGGTGACTTTGGATAAAGACTTCGGCGAAATCGCCATTTTTGAAGGAGTCCATCATTCCGGAATTCTGAGGCTGGTGGATATCTCGGCAACGAAACAAGGCCCGTACTGCGCCGAGATCATTTATCGTTATGGTGAAGAGCTTTTGTTAGGATCAATCGTCACCGCCGAGCCGGGCAGAGTAAGAATTCGCCCCCCGGACGAGGAATACCACTAGTGCCTCTTTTTTTCAGGTCGACTGCCTGCTGATTTCCATCTCTGCATTCCCCGCGCTCTCTGCTTGCCCCGCCATCCTGTCCGGCGTAGCTCCAGCGAAGACGGAAGCTTTAGCGAAGGCGGGCGAGAGATGAGTTTTCTTGCTTTTGCCTGCCCCTTTGACTATCATGGCTTCACAGTTTTTGGCCCGGAAACCGCTCTGTGATCGAGGAGGCGTGAGACACGAAGGCCCAATATAAAAGGAATGCAAGGCCCCATTTCCCCCTGCAAGGGACGTGGGGCTTTGTCTTTTGCGGGCTTTTCACGGGCATTGATTAAAGGGATTCCAGCAGGGAAGGGCACCTGCCATTGGATGAAAGCTCTGAGATCACAAACTGTGATCTCAAGTTGGACCGGTCGCAATTTGTGACCACTTCTGGCGACGACCCTTACGGACGGAGTTGGCTATGACTTCTAAGCAATTGCCAATCCCAGCTGAGCGCATTGAAAAGGCGATTTTCTTGATCCGCGGCCACAAGGTTATGTTGGACGCTCACCTCGCCGAGCTTTATGGGGTCACAACCAAGCGACTGAACGAGCAAGTGCGACGTAACTTCTCCCGCTTTCCCGCGGATTTCAATTTCCAGCTTGATGGCCAGGAGGCATCCGCTTTGAGGTCGCAAATTGCGACCTCAAAAGAAGGTCGGGGCGGCCGTCGCTATTTGCCATATGTCTTCACGGAACAGGGTGTCGCCATGTTGTCGAGCATATTGCATAGCTGTCGTTGGCCCTACGCTTATCTTCTTACTTCCTGCACCAATTTCGGCTTATCATTCTTGGCGGAAAAGAAGGCTGCTTGATAGCCAGGAGGATCTTGGCAGTATCCGTTCCCTTAGCTGGCGAGAATTTGAGGAACTCGTCGGCGAAGCCTACCGTCGTCAGGGTTACACAGTAACCGAAAATAGGGGTGCTGGCCCTGATGGGGGAATCGATCTGATTCTGAACAAAGATGGAAACACCCTTTTGGTGCAGTGCAAGCAATGGCGTTCGATGAAGATCGGCGTGAAGGTCGTGAGGGAGATGTATGGCCTCCTGACATCGAAGAGCGCCCATGGAGCCATCATCATTACTTCCGGGATGTTCACCCAGGAGGCAAAGAGCTTCGCCACCGATAAACCTATCGACCTAGTGGAAACGAAGTTTTGGGGCTGTTCGAAGTTCCCTAACTGTAAAGGCTTGCTGCCCGTCAAAGACGGGAGTTGAACGATCTAGCAGGCGTGGCGAATGGTTGAGCAATATCTCCAGATGTTCGGAAAGCTTCGGACCGACAGGGGCCGGGACCGGTACCCGGAGATCACCTACCACCGCGCACCACACAAACCCTTCCTGCTCCTGTAATGAAAGGGGTGGGTTTGAAATGGTTCTATTGCGGAGCAGGTCAAGGGGCTTGGTCGAAGCGGAAGGTACAAGCAGGGTATCTCGATGCTGTGAGAAACTGCTTTATTTCAAGAGGTGATTGGACTATTATCAGTGCTATGGCGAAGTACCGGTACACTGCCTATTTTGAAAATGAAGTGCTGAGAAAGCGCCCATACTTGCGCAAAGAATGGTGCGTGCAGGTCCTGGAAAACCCGATCCGAGTTGAACCGCAGGAGCATAACCGCTATCGTTTCTGGGGCGCGATTGACGAATTGGAGGGTCGCTACCTCCGGGTAATCACTTTGTCGGACAAAAAGACTATCCACAATGCTTTTCCAGACAGGGGGTTCAAGCCATGAAACTTAAATACTACCCCGACACGGATTCTCTTTACATCGACCTGTCATCAAAGCCGAGCGTTGACAGCCGGGTCATATCAGAGGGTGTGGTTGTGGACTACGATGAGGAAGGGAATATTGTTGGAATCGACATCGACAATGCCAGTCGCAAGATCGACCTGAAAGAGATAACGATTAGCAAGATACCGGCTGAGCTGCATGCTATCACAGCCTGAGTCGCTACCATTTGAATCCTTCTGGGGAGAAGGGGACGTTCTTGATTTATTGACATTCTATGGCTGTCCGGGTCAGCAATGAACAAAGCCCGGCGAAAGGTAGATGCCAGGCTACTCATTTGCGTGAAGAGGCCGCGCGGCATAATCAGAGCTTTTCAAGCTTTTTTGAAAACACCGAGTGGGGGCGGGGACGATGCTTGAAACAGACCTCCAGATGTTCGCTAAACTCCGGACCGACAAGGGTCGGGACCGGTACCCTGAGATTACCTATCATCGCGCACCGCCCAAACCCTTTCTGCTCCTCTCCATCATAGACCTGATCGCGCAAGGCCGGATAACCGAAAATCTGATTGAACCCACCTATGAACTCGTCGACACGTTCAACACCTATTGGGCCAGCATCATGCCGCCTGGATCAACGACCAGCATGTCCATGAACTGAGTGGAGTGAGGCAAGTCGTTTCAGCTTTGTCCGAGTCCGAACAGGATAACCTCAGGAATGACCCTGATTGTCAAGGGTTGCGCATAAAGCCCACAAATGATTAACTGAAATTAAATGACTCCCTGAAAGGAACAATGCTTATGAAAACACTATCAATTGATTTGCCGGACAAACTGGCAGCGGAGATCGATGCCTATGTGAAGGCGGGCTTTTTCCATTCCGAACCCGACGCGGTCCTGGCTGCCATGTCCGAGTTTGTTCGCAGGAATCGAATGGACCTAATGGAACGTTTCGCCCGCGAGGATATTGAGTGGGCCAAGAGAGAGGCGTTGGCACCTGAATGAAAGTCATCATATGTGACGCGGGCCTACTTATTCACCTTAGCGAAGCCAACTGTCTAGATCTTCTCAGGCCGGCAGGAAACCTGTTCCTGCCGCATCGTGTCGCCATCGAAGTCCAATCCTCAGTGCCCATTGCGGAACAATGGCCTGAGTGGCTCCAAGTGGTAGAGCTTCACCCTCATGAAAGAAAAGAAGCCGAGATGTGGCAAGCCGCAGGAGGTCTTCATGCAGGTGAGGCGGAAGCACTTGTTCTGGCCCGCAGGAAAAATGCGGACTGGTTGATGAGTTGACCGGGGGGCTGGAAGCGGATAATATAGACAAAAAGAACTATCGTGGGATGGAGGCACTAAGCAGAGGGGGACGCTTAACCGAATAGAGCTTGATCCGAAGGTCTGCAATGGAAAGCCTGTCATCAGGGGTACACGGATTCCGGTTTCTGTGGTGCTGGAGCAATTGGCCGTTCATGAGTCTTGGCAGACGATCCTCAGTGCTTATCCTGAGCTGAAAAAAGAGGACATTCAGGAAGCTATTCTTTACGCACGCTCATCACTGGACCATACCGAGTTCAAGGTCGTCAATGCCTAATGGGCTCAGATTTTTTGTTTCGAATGTTGTGAATCTTCTCTTGCCGGAAGAGATGGAAAAACAGAATCTTGTACTCGTTCCCGGGCTGCTTTGCGATGCTGCTATGTGGGAGCATCAAAGCAGATATTTGTCCGAAGCGGCTGACATCAAGATTGCGGATGTGGCCCATTCTGAAACCATGATCGGCATGGCTGAAGCAGTCCTGACCATGGCGCCCGAAAAGTTTGCCCTGGCGGGATTATCCATGGGTGGCTATGTGTCTTTGGAAATCATGCGGGTTTTGCTGGCGTCAGACCAAGACAGCGATTTGACATCACGTGAGAAGAATAGAAAAGCAGCCCCAAGAAAAAACTTAAAGCTGCATTGTCAGCCTTAAAAGGAGACTTCTAAGGATAAGAACCGGTCCTTCTGCCAGGTGCGTTTCGGCCAGCGAATCTGAGAAAAGCCATTGACTCCATCTTCCACTATATTGTAATTTTACATTGTAAATTTCCAGCATACTAGATGAGGGATAAATGACGCGCGATGCGACGATACCCCGTTTGCTCCGAAGACCTGACCGGTCCTTTTTCCTGTTCGGACCGAGGGGGACGGGCAAGAGCACATGGCTCCAGCAGGAGCTTCCGGGCGCTTTCCGGCTCGACCTGCTCGATGCCTCGCTTTTCCTCGAGCTTTCGCGCGACCCTCACCGTCTTGAAGCTTTAGTCGGCAAGAGACCTGCCGGCGCCTGGGTGGTGCTCGATGAGATTCAGAAAGTTCCTGCTTTGCTGGATGAAGTCCACCGCCTCATGGAATTGCGCCGGTGGCGATTTGCTCTGTGCGGCTCGTCGGCTCGGAAGCTTCGCCGGGGCGGCGCCAACCTTCTTGCGGGCCGTGCCCTGACGCTCTCTATGGAGAGCCTCTCTGCCGCAGAACTGGGCATGGAGTTCGACCTGGACTTCGCGCTGAATTGGGGGTTGCTTCCGTTCGTCCTGAACGATCCCGACACTGCCGCCGATATTCTTGCCGCTTATGTCAACACCTATCTCAAGGAAGAACTGCAGGCTGAAGGCCTGATCCGCAATGTGCCGCCCTTCGTGCGCTTTCTTGCCGTAGCGGGACAGATCAATGGACAGATCGTCAACGCGCAGAACCTCTCTCGTGAGGCCTCTGTTGCCCGCAGCACTGTGGACACCTATTTTGCCATCCTGACAGACACCCTGGTCGGGCACATCCTCCCGGCGTGGCGACCGGGCCTGAAGGTTCGGGAGGCGGCACAACCCAAGTTCTACTGGTTCGACCCGGGGGTGGCCCGGGCAGCCGCCGGCCTGCTTCGCGACCCGGCAGACAGACAGTGGCAGGGATTGGCGCTGGAGACCCTGGTCTATCACGAACTGCGTGTTTACAATGAGATCAGCGGGAAGCACCGCCCCGTGTCCTACTATAGAACACCTGCCGGAGTGGAAGTGGATTTTATCGTTGAAACCTCTCGCCGGAGGGCGAATGCCTCCGCCCGCGTCGTCGCCATTGAGATCAAGCGGGCCGAGCGTTGGGATCGGGCTTGGGATAAAGCGCTTCGTGGCCTTGCGGATACGGCAGGAGTGAAGGTCGAACGCATGATCGGCGTTTACTGCGGTTCTCGGAGGTACGAGTTCGACAACATCACCGTGTTGCCCGTTGCGGAGTTTGTGAAGGCGCTCTTTGCCGGAGAGGTTTTCTGATCAAATAGAACGGCTGAGGCGGAAATCTCGTTCGTAAACTATTGACTCAGTGGGCGCCGTGAAGGAAAAAGGTGAAAGGCGAGTGCAGAACACGTCACACTTAACAAGAGGGGAGGCAAGCCATGAAAATCAGTCTGAAATGCTTTGCGAAGCTGTCGGAGGCGAATGTGTGCGATTTCAGGGATGGGGATGACCGTGAGTTTTCAGAAGGAGAGACCGTCAGGAGTCTGATTAAGCGACTGGGATTCCGCGCAGATGAAATCAAGATCATCTTCGTCAATGGGAAAATAGCTGAGCTCGACACGGTGCTAAGGAATGGCGACCGCTTGGGGCTGGCTCCTGCTGCGGGCGGGATGTAAAGCGAGACGGAAAGGACGAAGGAGGCATTTATTGAAAAAGGCTTTTCTGATCTTTTTTCTGCTGATTCTTTCGGCAGGGTCGGTCTATGGGCAGAATGCAGAAATCCACAAGGCGGCCTACAACGGCGATATCAAAAAAGTCCAGGAACTTTTGCGCAAGGGAGTGAATCCGGATGAACGGGACTCCTATGGCGGAACGGCCCTTCACGCCGCCATGTTTCAAAAGAATATGGAGATCGTGAAGCTTCTGCTGGAGCACCACTTCGACATCAATGCCGTGGGACCCCAGAATGGGTATACTCCGCTTCACGACGCCGTGTGGGCCAACCATATCGAGGCTGTCATCCTTCTTCTGGATCGAAAGGCGAAAACAAACATCAAAGGAAAGGACGGTCTCACCCCTTTTGCCAAAGCTCAAAAAGAGGGAAAGAGTGACATTGTAAAGCTTTTTGAGTCGAGAGGGATCGGTCAGTAGAGACCGCGTAGAATCATCAGAAGGGTTCAAGCTGTCTTAGGAACACGGAAAGGGCAGGGAGACGCTGCCAGGGCGAGTTCGGTAGACCGGATTGTTCACGAAAGGAGATGTGAGGATGAGCCATGAGGACAAAATCTTTAGAGAGCTTCAGAAGCATTTGAACAGGCAGCCTGTAGGCTTTCCCGCCACCCGATCGGGCAGTGACCTCCGTCTGTTGAAATGGCTTTTTACTCCGGCCGAAGCCCAATGGGCGATGAAGCTGAATTACAAGCCCAGATCTGTGAAAGATCTTTACGAGAACGTCAGAGAGATGGATATTTCTTTTGACGACTTGAGCGATGCACTGGAGGGAATGGCGAGAAAGGCATCCATCGGCCGTGTTGAAAGAAACGGTGTACCGTGCTTCTTCAATATTCCTCTTGTGGTCGGGATGTACGAGGGACAGTTGTATGGGCTCACCCGGGAATTCTTGAAAGACTTTGACGAATACACAGCCAGCAAAGCATTCGGTTTGGAATTCCTGAGTCCGGAGCTCCCCCAGATGCGCACGATTCCCGTGGAGAAAAGCATCAACGTTCAACACCCTGTCGCCACCTATGACCAACTCATAAGCCTCATCCAAGAGTCGAACGGCCCCTTCGTCGTGAATGAGTGCATATGCAGAAAGGCGGCTGATCTGAAAGGAAATCCCTGTCGAAAGACCTCGAGGCTCGAGACCTGCATGGCCCTTGTGGAGGTGGCGAGCCATTTAATCAGAGCCGGCAGGGGAAGGCCAGTGACGAAGGAGGAGGCCCTCGACATCAGCAGACAAAATGAAGAGGAAGGGTTGATCCTTCAGCCCTCCAACGCGCAAAAGCCGGAATTCATCTGTGCCTGCTGTGGGTGCTGCTGCGGAATGCTTCGCCTGCAAAAGATGTTGCCGAGACCGGTGGATTTCTGGGCTTCGAACTACCATGCTTCGGTGGATGCGGCAGCATGCACAGGGTGTGAGACCTGCGTAGAAAGATGCCAGGTGGATGCGGTGAGTATAGACAAGAAGCGTGGCGTCTCAGTGGTCAATCTTGCGCGTTGCATAGGCTGCGGCAACTGTATAGCCTCTTGTCCGTCAAGTGCCGTGAGCCTGGTCAAGAAGGAAAAGGAATGTGCGCCGCCTCAAACCCGGGAAGAACTCTATGAAGTGGTGATGGCGCACAAGAAGGGCGTTGTGGGGAAGATTCGCGTTGCAGCGCGATTGATGCGGCTTGTGGATCACTGAGTGGCACAGGGACGTTCTTGAAATATTGACGCAATGGATGCCATGAGGGAAAGGACGCAGCGGGGTCATCGGGCCAAGGCGAAAATCTGAAGTCCTATGAGAAAAGTTGGCAGGGGAACGCTGTTAGCTTCTAGACTTCAGCTCGGGAAAGGATATCGCATGAGGCGATGGCAAACTGATCAGTATCTCATGCCCGATAGCGTCCCTCGTAGGAAAAAGATAGAGTACCACCGGGAGTTCAATGACAGCGAACGAACTGTTTTCGAAAATGGAAGAGCTCTTTGGGAAGTACCCCGACTGTGGCGTGGTCTGCAGCAACGGGGAGGACATCAAGAGCGTTTTCTACGAAATAGATTGGTACATGCTTTACCACGTTATGATCGACCGGCACGCGCTCTATGTCGTGCATCACCCGGTGAGCGACTTCGCGCTCAGGCTAGGCGAGATCAACCCCGACGAGAAGCAGAACGACATCCGATCGGAGGCTCAGAACTGGCTTCTCGAGTTCAAGGCCCGCGAACTTCAGATGAACCTTGCCGTAGCACACACCATGGCCGACAAGATGCTCGAAACCGAACTCTCCGATTGCCTCGAAGGAGCGAAAGGGCAGCAAATCGTCGCACGAATAAACGGTTTCTTTGATCGCTTCTTCAACCCGCATCCAGCAATTGTCATTCCTCCCGCCGCCCGGTGTCTGCTCAAGCAAGGCGCCCCGGCAAAGGTCGTGCTCGGCAGCTATGGCTATGAGGCGAAGGAAGACGTGATCTATGTGGACCAGTGCGGTATGGAAGAGACCGAACAGGCCATCACGATACCCCACTCGCTTGTGGATGCGGTGGCGATGAGTCTGTGGAAAGCGGCTGCAATGGCGTTGTTGTCTGAATAGTGAATCCAATAGGAAATGCTATGACCGGCTCAGACGGTGAAGGGCCGCAAGGGCGTGCACGGCTTTTTCGGGAGACGGAAAAACCAGAACGCCTCTTTCTTCCAGCCACATCAGATTTTCGTGCCTTCCGGATTCCATCCCGGCGAGCCACAGGGCGATGGGCTTGCCCGCCTCCGCGGCCTGGAGAAAGATTCCCATGAGTTCCTTGGGGAACTGAAGGGCCGCCGGGTGAATCTGAATGGCCAGCGCATCGACATTGGGCTCTGCAACCATCGCGTCGAGGACGGTCGGATAGATGCTCCCCGGATCGTGAAACTGAATCGTGAGGCCAAGGTCCCAGGGGTTGGCCGGGATGTCCCAGGCGGGAAAGATCGCTCTCAGCTTATCCAGCGTGGCGCTGCCTGTCTCTGCGAGTCTCAGGCCTTCCTGTTCGAGGAGGTCCGTGACGATCACGCCCTCCCCGCCGGGGAACGTGGCGATGAACACCCGGTTGCCTTTCAAGGAGAGGGGGCCGAAACGCTCCAGGGCACGGGTCAGATCAAAAAAATCTTCCAGGCTGTGAGCGCGCAACGCTCCGCACTGCCTCATGGCGCCGTCGAAGACACGGTCATTTCCCTGCACCAGGGCCCCGGTATGCGAGAGAGCGGCCTTCGCGCCTGCCTCGCTCCTGCCCGACTTGAGGACCACGACGCGCTTTCCCTGTGACGAGGCCTTGCGGATGAGCCGCAGGAACTCTCTCCCGTCTCCCCCGATGCTTTCCATATGAATGCCGATCACGTGCGTCTCCGGGTCTTCAACCAGATAGCTTAGGGCGTCCACCTCGTTGACATCCATCTTGTTGCCAAGATCGATGAGCTTGTTGAGGTGATAATTAAAATCGTTCAGGAGCCATCCGGACCGCGGCTCATAGAGGCCTGACTGAAAGATCAGGGAAAGGCCGCCCGCCTTGATGGATTCGATGGAATGGAAGCTGATGCAAAAGCCCGCCTTCACGCTGATGGGACTCAGAGCGTTGGGGCCGATGACCCGGATGCCGTTTTGTCGGGCCATGCGGGCCATCTCCGCCTGCACCCTTTTCCCTTGCTCGCCGGCCTCGGAAAACCCCCCTGCGATGAGGGTGACCCGCTTGATGCCCTTCTCCACACACTCCTTCAGGACCTCCGGCGCCACCGCATAGGAGACCCCTATGACGGCAAGGTCTACGGTTTCGGGGATGTGCTTCACGCCCGGATAGGCCTTGAGTCCTTGGATCTCTTTTTCACTGGGGTGGACCGGATAGATCCTTCCCTGGAACCCGAGCTTGAGCAAATTGGCGACGAGGTGGTAGCTGGCGCGCATCGGGTTGTTGGATGCGCCCACAATGGCGACGCTCTCCGGCTCGAAAAACCTGGCGAGAAAGTGCTCGTCGTTCCTGTGGAGGTCTTTGGGTGACATGGCGTTTCTTCCTGTCTTCAAATCCTGGTGCAAGGGCTCACCTCATGAGCGAGAACTGCCACCTTGCCGACCATAGAATAATGAATCTGCAAATAATCGGCAATCTCTTTCAGAGGATACAGACACGGGGCTTGGTTCGGACGAAGACAACGATTTGAAATTATGTTATATATGATGAAAGCTAGTTTTGAAAAAGAGCTTTGAAACGCAGTTCCAGCCTCAAGATAAGCTGTCTAAGAAACAGAAAAGAGATATCCTGTCGAAAAAACGAAAGGCAGCGCCAAAAAGTATACAGAAAGCAGATCCTAGATTCTGATCACAAGTTACTGGATTCGAGATGCGGGAAACAAGACTCTAGAATCTCGAGAGACGAGGGGCTGGATGAAGGGCTTTGTCGGCGTCACAGGCAATGACTGGTTCGATTTCCTTTCTCATGTATAGATGTTCCGTGGCGAGGTGAATGAGCGTGGATCCATTGTCGTTTGATTTCAGGCTGGCCGAATTCGACCTAAGCCTTTTGCCGGTGCAGCCGGAGATGTTGAAGGGCAATGAGGCGATGATGAGGTCCACCCTTCAGGAGCACCTGCGTGTGCTGTTCGAACGGGTGCCGGGAGAATGGCGCATAACCCATCATGAGAACCATATCTCGGTCATATGGCTTCCAGAGACCTCCCAGGACATGGATTCTTTGATGGACCTGGTGATTGGCCTGATCCACCAGCGGGCCTTTGGCCAGGCAGAGACGATATTGAGAACCCTCTTCTCCAGATATCCGGATGATCGCCGGGTCCTCTTCAACCTGGGAATCATGCTGTGCGAACAGGGAAGGCTTCAAGAGGCCCGGGAGGTGCTGATAAGGCTCACCCGCACAGCGCCTGATTTTGCCAATGGATGGAATGCGCTAGGAGTTGCCCTTTCCAGGGAGGGGAAGCGGAAAGACGCTTCAAGTGCGTTCCAGAAGAGCCTGGGCCTTGATCCTGAAAACGGCTACACCCTGAGGAACCTGGGCGCCTTGATGGGCAGGAAGGATCCGCAAGAGGCCCTGCGATATCTCAAGCGGGCTGCAAAGCTCTTGCCCTCTGATCAGCCTGCTCAGTACACGTACGGCAAGTGCCTGATGGACAAAGGGAGCCTGGCGGATGCCGACCCGGTGCTGAAGAAGGCCATTGCCCTGAACGAGGGCTCCGAGATTGCCGATCTCTGCCGGGAAGCCAGGATCAAAATCGCCCGCAGGAACCTGAAAGCCGCAGTTCCCCGCGGGCTGAGGACGGATGTTGTCGTGTTTTGCCTGGCGGCCCTGGAAACGTTTAAAGAGGTCGGACGTGAAAGAACCCAGGCCAGTCTCATTCGAGATCGCATCGCTCGGAAGCAGCGGTCTCAACATCAAAGATCGCACCTCGCGTTTCCGTCTCCGGAGCCTGCCGGGGGAGTTCTCTGCCCTTCAACTCGTCGTATACATGGTTGTGGGCCTGAAGAAGGTGGCCCCCCGGACGGATCCCGGTATCGACTTCTCCAAGGAGTACGCGTTTGCACTCGCCATGTTGCCGGTGAAGAAAGGGAAATCCAGGTCGGGGAAATCAAGGTAGGGGAGACCGTGTGATTTAGGGGACGTCTTTCACTACGTTGACTCGCCTTCGCCCGCATGCCCCGCGCGCCCGTCCTCCATAGCAGTGCTACTGCGGAGGGAGGCACAGCGAACTGCACAGGTCAGCAATAGGAAAAGGGAGAAATGGAAATCGAAAATCAATCCCAAATCGTTCGGGTTCCGCTGGCTAGGGCAAATGCCTACTTTGTGATAAGCGAGGGGCAGGCCCTCCTGATCGATACGGGTACAAAAAGAAATGAGCAGAAGATTGTCCAAGCCTTGGGAAACCTGGGTTTGTCCCCATCTGATATCCGGCTGATCATTATTACCCACACGCATTATGATCACTGCGGGAGTTTGAAAGCACTGAAAGACATGACGGGGGCAGGAATCGTTGTGCACCATAATGAAGCGACGTGTCTCAGAGAGGGCTACGGTGGATTTCCTAAAGGCACCACCCGGTTGACAAAAGCGATTTCCTTGATTGGAAGAACCATGGGGAAGCGCATGGGGGCTTATGACCCCGTTTCGCCGGATATCCCCATCCGCGAGCGTTTCGGGCTGGATGAATACGGTACGGACGGTTACATTTTGCCGACCCCGGGGCATACTGCGGGGTCAATCAGTGTCATTATTAATAGTAGATTTGCTATTGTGGGTGATACGCTCTTCAATATCTTCAGGACGAGTCTTTTTCCCCCTTTTGCCGATGACCAGGAGGAACTGTTAAGGAGCTGGGAAAAGCTGCACGACACAGGTTGCAGATCCTTCTACCCCGGACACGGAAACCCGTTTGGGATAGACAAATTCACGCAAAGCCTGGAAACAGGAAAGAAACGTAAAGCAAAAGCGAGTGCCCAATAGGACAAGGGGACTAGATCCTTGAACCAGCCGGGCAAGGGCTGCAGGAGGGCGTTTCGTGAAAAGAAAATTGCGAGGGCTCAAGCGCAGGGATATCCAACTGGATTTCAGCCTGTACCGGGTAGACGTGCCGATCCGGGGGCTTCCCGACATGAAGCTGAGCGTGGTGCACCTCTGCCCGGAGCAGGCGGAGAAGGCGATCATGTTCGTGCACGGCTTTGCCGGTTGCGCGGAGACGTGGGAATACCAGGTCAACCACTTTTCGCGCAGGTATCGTGTCATCGCTCCTGACCTGCGCGGCCACGGTCAGAGCGACGCTCCTTTCTCCCAGTACACCATGCCGGAGCTGGTCGAAGACATCCGCACGATCGCTGAAGCGCTTGACCTGCCGGAGAGATTTATCCTGGCGGGCCATTCCTTCGGCGGATCGATTTGCATTGAGTACGCCAAGGCCTATCCGGAGCGTTTGGAAAAACTGATTCTCATTTCGACCGCCGGGGAATACCCTCTTCCCCGGGGGGCTTCCTTCCTTTCCCGTGTTCCGGCAGCCGTTTTCCGGCCATGGTGGAAGTACCGCCCCCGATGGAACGCGGAAATACACGTCATGAAGCGCATGATGCTGAACAACATGCGCAAGTGGCAGGGTTGGTCAACGCTTCGGAATATTCAAACCCCCACGCTCGTCATCACGGGCGAAAGGGATCGCTATTTCCCCCGACACGTCTTTGAAGAGGTGAGCAAGACGATCCCCGGGGCGGAGGTCATCGACGTTGGGGTGTCCAAACACAAGGTCCAACTCGAGCGCTACAGTGCGGTCAACCGTGCCATAGAGCGATTCATCGGTGAAGACGTAGAGGGGCACCGCATCTCCTGGCGGGACCAAACCGCCCGATCCGAGCAGCCGGAAAAACGCCCATGGCTCAAGAGTTACGGCACTTACACGCCCCATACGGTTCCCATTCCTCGCCAGCCGCTGCACCGATTCCTGGAGGCGGCGGCGGACAACGTGCCGAAGCAAACGGCGACCCTGTTCTACGGCACCGGGCTGACGTACCAGCAACTGGACTCGACGGTGAACCAGTTCGCCCATGCTCTTCATGGACTCGGTGTCCAGCCGGGAGAGCGTGTCATGGTGGTGCTGCCCAACATGCCGCAGATGATCGTCGCCTACTACGCAACGCTCAAGGTCGGCGGCGTGGTGGTGCTGCCCAACCCCGATGCCGGCGGGCGGTCCATCATCCGGCAGATCAAAGAGACCGGGGCCAAGGTTTTGGTGACCCTGCGAGAGTTCGGGGGGCTGGCGAGAGAGGTTAGGGAACAGGTGCCTCTCACCGTCGTTTTCGCCGATGTTCGCAGCGCGGTATCTGGCGGTGTCTACCAGGGGCTTCTGGCGCGATGGAAGGCTGCGGGGCTCGGCGAGCAGGAAATGGCCGACAGGAGTTATGGGGGACATCTCATGAACCAGCTGATGATGGATGCGCCCCGGACGCCGCCGAACGTCGAGGTCTCGAGCGACGCTCTAGCCGCCATCCTCTACACGAGCGGAACGACCGACGAACCTAAGGGCGTTTGCCTGAGTCATGCCAACCTGGTCGCCAATGCGATACAGACCCGCCACTGGATACCCCAATTGCACTACGGCAAGGAGACCTTTCTGTCGGTCATCCCCTTGACGCACAGCTACGGGATGACCACTGCGATGAACATCCCGATTGCCATGGGAGCGACGATCCTGTTGCTCCCCGTGTTTGAACTCAAGGAGGTCCTGAAAACGATCAAGACCTACAAACCGACGGTCTTTCCCGGTGTCCCCTCCATCTACATGGCGATCAATCAAGCGCCCCATGTGTCCTCCTTCGGATTGTCATCGATCAAGGCCTGCGTCAGCGGTGCGGCGCCGCTTCCTGTGGAGGTGCAAGAGGCCTTTGAGAGACTCACGCGGGGCCGTCTGGTAGAAGGGTATGGGCTTACGGAAGCATCGCCGGTCACGCACATCAATCCCCTCGAAGGAGCGCGGAGGGTCGGCTCAATCGGCATTCCTGTCCCGGGCACCGACGCCAAGATCGTGGACCTGGTGACACGGGAGGATCTGCCTGCCGGACAGATCGGCGAGCTGGCGGTCAAAGGCCCTCAAGTCATGCGGGGTTACTGGAATCCGAGCAGCGAGGACGACACCGAGTCTGTTCTGAAAGATGGATGGCTCTACACCGGGGACGTGGCCTCCATGGACGAGGACGGTTTCGCCCAAATCATCAGCAGAAAGCGGGATGCCATCCTGGCGGGCGAGTACAGTGTGTATCCGCGCGACATCGAAGAGGTGCTCTATGAGAACAGCAAGGTGATGGAGGTCGCCGTTGTCGGTGTTCCCAGCGGGACGAGCGGACAAAAAGTCAAGGCCTTTGTCGTGCCCCGTCCAGGCAGCCGTCTTTCCAAGGAAGAGTTGTTGGAGCTTTGCCGAAAGCGGCTGGCGGAATACGCCGTGCCGTGGGATATTGAGTTCCGCGAGGAGCTGCCCAAGTCGTTCGTGGGCAAGGTGCTGCGGCGCTTGCTGGTCGAGAAATGAACGTGGGAACCGAATGCTCACCCCAAGGAGGTTGAAAATCGGCACCGCCGGACTCGCCATTCTGCTTTTTGCTGCAGGGGTCGTGGTGTTCCAGCCCCGCTGGCTCATGGCAACCCTTGCAAAGCTGTCCCCCGACGTGGTCTATTTCGTCGAGACCGAGAAACAGGCCGTGGCGCTGACGATCGACGACGGGCCGGACCCCGGGGCCACCCCCAAGATCCTGGATTTGCTCAGGCAGCACGAGGCGCATGCCACTTTCTTCTTCATCACCGGTCGTGTGCCCGGAAACGAAGAGATTGTCTTGCGCACTGTGAAGGAAGGGCACGAGCTGGCTAATCACTCCGTAGCGGATGAGCCCAGCATCTTTCTGAAAAGCTCCGAGTTTGAAAGGCGCTTCTTGAAAGCCCACGAAGTGCTTTCCAGGTTCTCCGACGTTCGTTGGTTTCGGCCCGGGTCAGGGTGGTACTCGAAAAAAATGCTTTCCATTATCCACAGGCACGGGTACCGCTGCGCCCTTGGCTCCGTCTATCCCTTTGACCCCCAGATTCCTTCCTCTTGGTTCATCAAACGGCATGTGCTGCGGGGGGTGCAGCCCGGCTCGATTATCGTGCTGCACGACCACGGTGCGCGGGGCGAACGCACGATTGCGGTTCTTGGTGCGATTCTTCCGGAGCTCAAACGCCGTGGCTTCCGCGTGGTCACGCTTTCGGAACTGTGGCTGGGTTCGGACCAAGAGAAGAACCCGAGATCCGGTTTTCACGGGGGATTCTTATGGAGCTGAGCTCGCGTTTCGTCGGCACACCGCTGAAGGACTACCACACGGAGATCACCTGGCGCCAGACCATGAACTTTGCGGCGGCGGTTGATGATCACAACGACTATTATATGGATGATGAGCAGGACGGAGGGATTATCGCGCCTCCCATGTTCAGCGTTGCCGTGACCTGGCGCATCCTTGAGCGGATATGGGAGTATATTGAAGCGAAGGATTTTCCCATCGAAGTCCTGATGACGCAGGTCCACCACACGGAAAACCTCGAATTTCATCGCCCCTTAAGACCCGGCGACCGGTTGACGGTAAAGGGGCAGGTAGCGGCCATTCTCCCGCACAGGGCCGGCACAAGGGTCGTCATGCGTTTTGACGCCCTGGACCAAGCCGGTAAGCCGGTTTTCACAGAGCATATCGGTGCCCTGATGCGCGGCGTGAAATGTTCCGATGACGGCTCGTGTTTGAACCGGCTCCCCGAGGGGCCCCTTCTTAAAGAGAGCGCACAACCCCTCTGGGAAAGCCGGATTCCCATAGACCTGTTACGTCCCCATCTCTATGACGGCTGCACGGATATTGTATTTCCGATTCACACGTCGAGAGCCTTCGCCCGTCAGGTGGGCTTGCCGGGCAATATCCTGCAAGGCACGGCTACCCTCGCCTTTGCTGTGCGCGAGATCATCAACAGGGAGGCCGGAGGGGACCCGCTCATTCTCAAGTCCGTCTTCTGCCGTTTCACCGGCATGGTCTTTCCGGGAACCGTGATAAGGGTACAACTGGTTGGCAAAAGCGTGAAGGATAACGGCACGAACCTGCACTTCATTGTGCTTAATCAGGAAGGGCAAAAAGCCATTAGCGGCGGCTACGCGTTTCTGAAAAAGGAATAATCCGTTCACCTGCAGACCTTGAGAACAGGAGGGCTTATGGACACAACGTCTCAGCACATCAGGTTGCCGCGTCTCAATGATTACATCAAACACTGGGCCGGAAAGACTCCGGATAAGCCGGCCATGATCCAGCATGAAGACGGGAAAACCGTCACCTACAAGAAATTCCTTTCACTCATCGATTTCTTCGCGCTCCGGCTGCTGGATATGGGCATCAAGAAAGGGGATCGAGTCGCCACCATGCTCGTGCTCATCCCGGAACATATGATGCTCATGTACGCCTGTTTCAAGATCGGGGCGATCCTGTCTCCCCTGGATTTGCGCTTGAAGGACGACGAGGTGGTCAGGGACCTTAACAAAATTGAGCCCAAGGCTTTTTTCTTCCTGGGGAAGACGCCGGTACGAGATTTTCGTGAGGCGGGGAGAGCCGTCAAGGAGAAGTGCCCCTCTGTCGAGCACCTGGTGCAGTTTACGCCTGACCCCAAACCCGGCGATCTCCTGGAGGGGGCCACCAGCATCACAGCGATGATGGACAAAAAGAGACTTGTCTTCTTGAAGCTCAAGGATCTCTTCACCCGGCAGCTTGAAAAGGCCTATGCGGCCGTCGGGCCCCGCACACCGGCCCTGATCATCTATACCACCGGGACGACCGGTGAGCCCAAGCCGGCGCTTCTCTGCCATGAGAACATCATTGTCCAGAACGAAATCCTCGCTCGGGGCATGGGTACAGAGAGGGGAGGCGATTTCCGCCTTCTGATCAACCTTCCCCCCAGTCATGTGGGGTGTGTCACCGAGTGCTTCATGACCACCATGTTTCTAGGGGAGACCACGGTGCTGCTCAGGATCTTTGATGTAAAGATGACCCTGGAAGCGGTGCAAAAACACAAAGTGAACATCCTGGGTCAGATCCCTACCCAGTTCCGCATGCTCTGGAACCACCCGGACTATGGCCGGTATGACCTGAGCAGCCTGACGTTCGTGGCTTATGCCGGGTCGGCAGTGGACGTGGAATTTCTCAAGAAACTCTCGACCATGGCGCCTGCTTACGGCACCGGTATAGGCATGACCGAAAACGCCGGGTTTGCCACCTTTACGCCGGAGCGCATCTCGATCGAAGAGATGGCCGGCCAGGTGGGGCGTTCCTTTCCCGATCTCGCCCAGGTCACTGTTCGAAAACCTATGGAAAAAGACGGCAGGGCAGGGGAAGAGCTTCCCGACAACGAGGTCGGGGAAATCTGCTATCATCCCCCTATCGTGTTCCTGGGATACTACAACATGCCGGAGGAGACTGCGAAGACCCTATCCACGGAGGGTATCCTGTACACCGGGGATCTGGGCTATTTCAAAGACATGGGAACGTACCGTGCCCTTTACCTTGCAGGACGGCGCAAGTTCATGATCAAGCAGAAAGGGTATAACGTGTTCCCGGATGAGGTGGAGTCGCACATTGCAGGGCTTGAGGGAGTGGATGTGGCGGAGGTGGTCGGCATGCCCCACAGGACGTTCGATGAAGGCATTTTCGCCTTTGTTCGACCGAAAAAAGGGGCTGAGATCACCGCGGACATGGTCATGGAACATGGCAAGAAGATCGCTTCATACAAACGGCCCCAGCATGTAGAGATCTGGCCGGCTGGAAAGGATTTTCCCATCACAAGAAGTACCAAAGTGGATAAGCTGGCGCTGAAGGAGACTGCGAAGTCCATCATTGAAGACCTTCGTCGCCAGGGGAAATGGGATGCAAACTGATGCCGGACTTGCTTGACCGATTTCATATGGAAAGTGAAAACTATTTCCGAAAGGATATCCTCTTATGGCCCATGATCCCATCCGTTTTCGCCTGACCATCAATTTGATCATTTTCCTGGCGGTTCTGATCTTCGGCACGATCGTCTTCATGTTCATAGAGAACCGGTCCTTTGTCGATGCCTTTTACTACATCATCGTCACCATGGCCACGGTTGGCTACGGAGACATCGTGCCCACCACCCCTGCAGGGAAAATCATGGCTATCGTGTTGATCATCACCGGGGTAGGTACCTTCCTGGGCGTGGTTGCCAACGCTACCGAGATGATGTTGAGCCGGCGGGAGAAGCAGGCCCGGATGAAAAAACTGAACATGGTGATTGGAGTTTTTTTCAGTCAAGCGGGGAACCGGCTGATCCGCATCTTCGCCCTGGCCGACGCCCATTTCGAAGAAATCCAGAAGGTCCTGATCGTAACCGAAAAGTGGACACGGGAAGATTTTCTGAGGGTCAGTGTGCAGTTAAGGGCTGGGAAATACAGGGTCGAGATTTCTCAAATCGACATGGACAAGCTGAAGATCTTTCTCATGCAAGAGAGGGATTTCCTGGTGAGGCTTCTGGAAAACCCGACCCTTTTGGAGCACGAATCTTTCACGGACCTCCTGCGGGCCGTGTTTCATCTTGCGGAAGAGCTGGCGTACCGCGAGGATTTAAGCCAGTCGCCCACCAGCGACCGGGCCCATATTGCGGGAGACATCAGCCGCGCCTATCATCTGCTCGTTCACCAATGGCTGGATTACATGGAATACCTGAAGGTGAATTATCCCTATCTCTTCTCTCTGGCCATGCGGACCAATCCCTTTGACCGCCAGGCCTCTCCGATAGTGAAATAATCGTCAGAGGGATGGGTGTGCCGGCTTCACCCTTGACACAGAAGCGCGAAAGCCCTTATACTCCCTTACTCTCAAAGCAAATTCTAACAGGGTCTTTTTCAGCACCCTGCTAATAATCTCGTCGAGGCAAGAAATGAAAAAGATTCGTGTGATTCAGTACGGGCTTGGCCCGATCGGCATTTCGACGGCCCGCACCATCCTCTCCAGGGATAACCTTAAACTGGTGGGCGCGGTGGACATTGATCCGGCCAAAGTCGGGAAAGACCTGGGCGAACTGCTGGGCGGGAAAAAGCTGGGCCTGAAGGTGGTAAAGACCGTGGCCCAAGTCCTGGCCAAGACCAAGGCGGACGTGGTGATGCATACTACCAACTCCTATTTTGACCTGTTCAAAGGACAGGTGCTGGAAATCCTCAAGGCAGGGCTGGACGTGGTCTCCACTTCGGAAGAGCTCTCTTTCCCGTGGCTGGCTCATCCCAAAGAGGCCGCTCAAATCGACAGGGCTGCAAAAAAGGCCGGCAAAACCGTGCTCAGCACCGGGGTCAATCCCGGGTTCCTAATGGATTCGCTGCCGCTCTTTCTGACGGCGATTTGCGAGCGGGTGGACAGGATCGAGATTGCCCGTATCCAGAACGCCTCGCTTCGGCGGGGGCCGTTCCAGAAGAAGATCGGCTCCGGCCTGACGAAGGAGCAATTCAAGGCCGCCATGGCTCAAGGCCGCATGGCGCATGTGGGTCTGGTGCAGTCAGTGGGAATGATTTTCAACACCCTGGGTAAGAAGCTCGTCAAGTACGAAGAGAAGATCGATCCTGTGCTGGCCCAAAAGCGGATCAAGACGGACTTCTTCGAGGTGAAACCGGGCCAGCCCTGCGGGCTGAAGCAGGTGGCGCACGGCTATGATGAAAAAGGAAAGTTCCTCACGCTCACCTTCATTGCCGCTCTCGATTCCAAGATCGACGAGGACCGCATCAAGATCGTCGGCCAGCCCAGTCTGGAAGTAGTTCTCAAGGGCACCCATGGAGACGTGGCAACCCGCTCGATTGCCGTGAACGCCATCCGGCGGGTAAAGGCGGCCGCTCCGGGTCTGGTGACCATGCGCGATCTGCCGATCGTGACGATTGGATAGGGGGAGAAGAAGGAGCTTCGAAAGGAGTCGATGCCTGATATGGACATAACCGATTGGATTATCAGAGCTGCGATCTTTGGCGTGCTGGCTGCTGTGCTGATCGGCACGTTCCAGAATCTTTACGATGCCATTAGGAGCCGCGGGAAGAAGTAGGCTCCTGTCGCCTGAAGCCGACAATTCAAGGGGCAAAGGGACAGAGCCACAAAGGCACAAAGCAGAAAAACCATGCCACTATACCCCTCTGGCCCTCTGTTCCTTTGTGCCTTTGTCCCTTTCCTTCTTTGTGCCTGTATAGTGATCCAGAAACCAAACTGAGCTCCCTGCCTAAAGGCAAGGGTTCTTAATCGCACAGCCTGAGACGGATGAGTTTATGCG